>DATKUO010000202.1:0-23514 GCA_035530515.1 Bacteroidales bacterium | reverse complement strand
AAATTGTAAATGAAGTTAAATCGTGGTGCAAACAAAATAATTTCGATAAACGAAAAATTTACTGGAGCTTCACAAAATATAAAGCTGATCGAAAACTGTCAAAATATTACGTTTCATAATTAAATTGTCATGACACTAGTGGCGACCCTCGTGCTGGTGTATCAATCAAAATTCGCGGTGTAGGATCATTTGGCGCTAATTCGTCCCCTCTAATAGTGGTAGACGGTATGATTACTAACCAAGGGCTAACTGATATTAATCCTAACTCAATAGAAGATATTGTAATTCTTAAGGATGCATCATCCGCAGCTATTTATGGTTCAAGAGGAGCAAATGGTGTTGTTCTGGTATCAACTAAAAGAGGAAGTTCAGAACAACAAAGTCTTCAATTTTCGTCTTATCATAGTTTTGATAATGTTCAACGAATAAATACACCTGTTAATGCAAAAACCTATGCAAATATGATGAACGAGTACTTTGTCAATTCAGGAAAAGATGCTCCATTTACAGATGCGGAAATTGCATCATATAACACAAGTACTAATTGGCAAGATGAGATCTTTCATACGGGAGGTAAACAAAACTATGAGCTCTTAGCTAGTGGAGGGACTAAGAAAAATTTATATGCACTTTCTCTGGGATATTACAAAGGAGATGGTCTTGTGATTAATCATAAATATGACAGATATAATATAAGACTAAATAATGATCTTAAGCCATTCGAAAGGATAAAGATTGGAACTAGTATTGGGTTGAGCTCTGGAACCGTTAAACAAGGTGACCCATGGGGTGCAATACATGGAGCAATGATTTACCCACCATGTGTTCCTGCTTATTTACCAAATGGCGATTTTGGAATTGCTGATCATGTAGGAGAACCTGTTACTATGAGATCACCGCTTATTTCTGCCTTAATGCCCCAAAACAAATCCACATACACTCGTGCATTGATTAGTACTTATGCCGAATATGAAATTATAAAGGGGTTGAAATTCAAAACCAGTGTAGGTTTGGAATATTACAATACCGACCTCACTAATTTTAATCCAACTTATGACTATGGTACAAGTAATAATAACCTGACCGCATCACTTGATAGGCAATCAAATGGTGATAAAAACATACAGTGGGATAATATCCTGACATATTCTAAAATTATTAATGTAAAACATGTTATTGATCTTTTAGGAGGTTATACTTTCCAAACAGACAGGTACGAAAATTTTCAGGGTTATCGGGAAGGTTTTGCAAGTAATGATCCATTGCTGCAAATTTTGAATAGTGGATCAAGTAATGATCAGGCACGAGGGTCTTATTCTGAGTGGGCATTACAATCCTACTTAGGTCGTTTGAATTATTCATATATGAGTAAATACCTTTTCACAAGCAATATACGAATAGATCAGTCTTCAAGATTTCCTAAAGAAAATCGAACGGGGGTATTCCCTTCTTTTTCTTTAGGATGGGTTCTTTCAGAAGAAGATTTCTTAAAAGGCAATACGGGACCGGTAAGCTTTTTGAAACTTAGAGGAGGTTATGGGTTATTAGGGAATCAGGATATTGGCAATTATCCGTATCAAAGTACATTGAGTTCATCCGCTTATTATTCTTTTGGGGGAGGTTCTGATGGTACTGTTTTTGTTGGTACTGCTCCCACATCAAATGTAAATTCAAAAATTTCATGGGAGAAAACAGCCACCTCCAGCATTGGTAGTGACGTCAGATTTTTTAATGATAAATTAAATCTTACTGTTGATTATTATAATAAAATCACCTCTGATATTTTAGTGAGTGTTGCTTTACCTGCATTATCAGGGCTAACAGGTAATCCGTATCAGAATATTGGTAGCGTCAGAAACAGAGGAATTGAATTTACTTTGGGATATAGTAACATGAATGAAAAAAAGGATTTTACTTATCAAGTTGGAATTAATTTAACCTCAAACAGAAACAAAGTAATAAAACTTACCACCGATGCTACAATAATCACTCAGGGTGGCGTTCAGTCTCAGTGGGAATATCGCACAGAGCAAGGTCATGAGATTAATGAGTTTTATGGTTATGTTCAAGAAGGTATTTTTCAAACAATGGATGAAATTGACAACTGGCCAACTCAACCGAATGCTGCCCCCGGGGATATGAAGTTTAAAGATTTAAACAATGATAGAGTAATAAATAGCGATGACAGAAAATATATTGGATCTAGTCTTGCTCAAAAAATGTTAGGTTTAAATGCAAGTGTTAAATATAAAAATTTTGACCTTTCTATGGATTTAAATGGAGAATTTGGTAGAAATATGTATATTATGACAGCTGGATTTAATATAGTTAGGATGGGCGAAATTACGTCAGCTATGTACAATGATCGCTGGACAGGACCTGGTACTAGCAATTATGTTCCAAGACTGGTTGCAGGTGATCCTAATAATAACACAAGGATGTCAACTTTCTGGTTGAGATCTCAGGATTATGTACGTATACAAAATGCACAATTGGGATACAATTTCCCTACAGACCTTATTAATAAGATAAAAGTTCAGAGTCTTAGGGTATATGTTGCAGGACAGAATCTACTTACGTTTGATAGTTTTCCAGGATATGATCCTGAACTTGGGACTAATACCTATCCTATCCCTCGTTCAATATATTTTGGAATAAATGTTGGTTTTTAATTTAAAATAAAATATGATACTATGAAAAAATTAAAATTCATTTTTATAATTTTTGCTTTCATTGCTTTTGGATGCAGTGATAAGCTGGATCTCCAACCGGTAGGATCAATCGTAGCAACAAACTTTTATAAAACACAAACCGATGCGATTGCCTCAATAAATGCTTGCTATAATTCTTTACTTATAATGGAGGGGCAAGGTTATTATATAAATCCTGGTTATCTTGTCATGGGAGATATTTGGAGTTCAGATGTTGAACCACATGCAGATATTGTTGACTATATGCAAATTCAACGATATACTTTGTTTCCAAACAATCAATCTGTCAGAGAATTATGGATATTAGGATATAAAGGAATCCTAAGAGCTAATATAGCTTTGCAGAAGATTCCCGATATCGAAATGGATGAAACTTTTAAAGCCAGATTAATGGGTGAAGCTTATTTCATGAGAGCATTCTGGTATTTGAGAATGGTCAAGTTTTTTGGGAATATTCCTTTAATTCTTAATCCCTTAGAAGTCGATCAGCTATATCCGCCACAAGTGCCAAAAGAGACAACTTATGCACAAATCGAAAACGATTTATTGGAGGCAGAAAAGGCATTGCCTATAACATATAGTGGAACTGATATAGGAAGAGTTACTCGAGGTGCTGCAAAAGTTTATCTGGCTGAGCTATATATGATTCAAAAACAATGGGCAGATGCGAAAGTAAAACTTGAGGATATAAATGGACTTGGAATATATGGTTTAGTCGATAACTATCTTGATTTATTTACCGGGAAAGCCGATAATTCAAAAGAGGGGATATTAGAAATTCAATTTACTGCTAATACAGGCTTAGGCATAGGCAATTTTAACACTGTAACCTCTTCACCTAACGGAGAGGGTTTTACGCCTAATGGTGGTTGGGGCTGGCAACGACCAACTCAAGATATTGTTAATGAATTTGAAGTATCGCCTAAAGAAGATCCACGATTAAGTGCTTCTATTTTTAGGTTAGGCGATGTTTTTGAAGGTAAAGTATTTGAAGATAAAGTTCACGGAACAGGATTTGGACTGCGAAAATTTACTATTTCAGCAGCAATGGGAAGTGAATTAAGTTGGCCATTCCATACTTCAGCTAATATAATACTTTATCGATACGCTGAAGTATGCCTGATGTATGCTGAAGTTTTAAATGAGTTAGGGGAATCTCCTTCTGCAGTTGAGTGGATTAATAAAGTCAGGGCAAGACCGTCTGTTGATATGCCTCCACTCTCAACCACCTTGACTAAAGCTGAGGTATTTGAAGCTATTCGACATGAAAGAAGAGTTGAATTATGTTTTGAGCAGAAAACAGGTTATGATTTACGCAGATGGGGTATTGCTGGTACATTTTTAAGATCTTCTCAAAGATGGCAAAATAGTTTAATTTTTAATCCGCAATATGAAGGAGACTACTTCAAATTTATTGATGGGGTAGATGAAATATTCCCAATTCCTCAATTAGAAATAGATAGATCAAACGGAACATTGGTTCAAAATCCTGGATATTCAGCTAAGTAGTTTAGATGAAGTATAAATGTATGTGGCTGCTGTGATTTATTTTAAACAATTTTCGTAAAGAACTTTATCAAATAAGTGTTCTGAAATAGTATTCACACAGCCACATATAATTTAAAGTACATCTTAGGTTTATTGCTGTATAAATAATAATTTGCAAATCAAATTTAATAAGTTTAAAACAATGAAAGTATTAAAATTTATTTTCTTAAGTTTCTTATTTTTTGTCTTTTTGAATTCGTGCGACTCAAATAAACCGATTACTATTAAAAATCACAATTATAATGATTCTTATACAGGTTTAAACCTTAATAGAGTTGCTTTTCCAATAGGTGGGATTGGTGCTGGAATGTTCTGTTTGGAAGGAACTGGGGCCATTTCTCACATGTCGGTTCGAAATAATCCTGATATCTTTAATGAACCATGTATGTTTGCGGCCATTTCGTTAAAGGGAATTAAAAATGGGGCAAAAGTACTGGAAGGCCAGATTCCGGAGTGGAAAAAATTTGGCCAGCCTAATTCCGGAAATGGTTCGGGTGGAACTAGCTGGGGACTTCCACGTTTTGACAGTGTAAAATTTCTTGCCCGTTTCCCATTCGCCTATATTGATTTAGAAGATAAAGAATTACCCTTGGAAGTTCATCTTAAAGGATGGAGTCCCTTTATTCCAAATGATGCTGATAATTCAAGTCTGCCAACAGGAGCAATTGAATACTCATTTAAAAATACCGGTAACTCTGAGCTTGATGCTATATTTTCATATAATTCCCAAAATTTCATGAGAGTAGCTAATGTTCGGGGAGTACCTGGTACAGGATCCCCCAGACCAGAACCCAGCAAACAATCGATTAAACCTATTCAAAATGGATTTGTGTTATCAGTAGAAGGATCGAAAGACCTTCCTTCTGATCAGGGTGATTTTGCTATATTCACTAATGAACCAAATACCGTGGTTGATTATTGTTGGTTCAGAGGTGGATGGTTTGATGGTTTAACAATGGCATGGGAAACAATTGAAAATGGGGAAACCAAAAGTAATCCTCCTATTGATATGGGAGCTCCAGGAGCATCACTATATGTGCCATTTAAGTTGAAACCAGGAGAAACAAAAACTATACGACTGATGATGGCATGGTATGTTCCCAATACCATGGTGCGTTCAGGAAAAGATCCTGAAGGATCTCAAGAAGTTGATCCAAGCGTGGGAAGATACTATAAACCATGGTATACTAGCAAATTTAAGGATATTCAGGGAGTGGTAAATCTTTGGGGATCAACCTATGATGATCTTTTTTCGAAATCAGAGAAATTCACGAAAGCATTTTATGCCAGTACACTGCCACAAGAAGTCACTGAAGCAGTTGCTGCAAATTTAACAATTCTGAAATCACCAACTGTTCTTAGACAGCCTGATGGACGCCTTTGGTGTTGGGAAGGATGCAGCGACAATAGTGGATGTTGCTCAGGCAGTTGTACGCATGTATGGAATTATGCTCAGGCAATTCCTCATCTGTTCCCACAACTCGAAAGAACACTCAGAGAAACGGAATTTCTTGTTGACCAAAGCCCGGAGGGACATCAGGTCTTCCGGGCCGCTCTTCCAATCCGACCTTTGGATCAACAATCTGTCGCTGCATCCGATGGGCAGCTTGGAGGAATTGTCAAAATGTATCGCGACTGGCGCATAAGCGGTGATACTGAATGGATGAAAAATATGTATCCATCTGTTTCAAAGAGTATGGATTATTGTATTGGATTATGGGACCCACGAAGTACGGGTACTCTAGAAGAACCTCATCACAACACCTATGATATTGAATTCTGGGGGCCGGATCCAATGTGCACAAGCTTCTATCTGGCAGCACTTGAAGCCATTCAAGCAATGGGTAAGGCTGTTGGAGCAGATGTTTCAAAATATGAATCCCTTTATAACAAAGGTAAAATAGCCATGGAATCCAAATTATGGGATGGAGAATATTTCATTCAGAAGATTCAATGGGAAGGTCTTAATGCTCCTAATCCAATTGAGGCTGCCAATATACCATCTGCATCTTTTCGTACAGATTATTCTCCTGAAGCCCAAGAATTACTTAAAAAAGAAGGTCCAAAATACCAATATGGTACGGGATGTTTGTCAGACGGTGTTCTTGGAAGCTGGCTCGCTGAAGTTAGTGGTTTGAATGCGGTAGTGGATAATACAAAGCTTAAAAGCCATCTGGTTTCAATTCATAAATATAACTTTATAAAAGATTTAAAAGATCATGCTAATCCACAACGCCCGACTTATGCATGGGGAAACGAAGGTGGATTATTGCTATGCTCATGGCCAAAAGGTGGCGCACTTTCTCTTCCTTTTGTTTATAGCAATGAAGTATGGACCGGGATTGAGTATTCAGTTGCATCTCATCTGATGCTTGAGGGAGAGGTAGAAAAAGGACTGGATATAGTTCGCGCATGCCGCGACCGTTATGATGGAAGAGTAAAAAATCCTTTTAATGAATATGAATGTGGTCATTGGTATGCACGGGCTATGTCAAGCTATGCAATGTTACAGGGTCTTACCGGTGTTCGTTACGATGCAGTTGACCAGATTCTGTATATTGATTCGAGGGTTGGCGATTTTACAAGCTTCCTATCGACTGAATCCGGATTCGGAAATGTTGGATTAAAAGCTGGTAAACCTTTTTATAATGGAGTTGTTGGCAACCTGAATATTAAAAAAGTTATTGTCTCAGGCAAAGAAGTAATTATGTAATTTTCTTATTTGATGAAACCTGCCGGGATTCAGTAATTCTGGCAGGTTTTCATTGATATTTAAGTGTATCTGAATAGTAATCAGTTCTATAGCTCATGAGGAAATTCATTTGTGCGTCGATTTTATTTTTAGTTTTTAGTTTGGGTTTTGGACAAACAAAAGGTCAGGCATGGGATGATTTAGCCCCACCTGAAGTTGGTGTACTTTGGGTTTCACCTGCCCAGGGCAAGTCAGCAAGACCAATCTGGGGCCATGCAAATGGAATGAGGGTAGGATTGGCCCCAATGCCGGGTCCGAGAGGTTTGCTCCGGATATATACGCCATATCTTGGACTTGAAGAAGGCAGAATGATAAATTTTATTGCTGTGGAGCCCATTCCGGATGGGATGGATAAAAGAGGTTTTTCAGAACTGGAAATGAGCGAACTTGATAATCGCCGTGGTAAAAGATTCTGGAGTTCAAATGATTCTCTTTCTATTCTTCCATGTAAGGAGGAATTTCCTGCTAGTGGTGTAATTACATTGGAAAACGGTGTAGAAGCACTTTCCGTTTTTGTCTTTGTGGAGCCGTTCGCTAATGGGGCAAAAGTATATCTCCGACTGAAGTTCTATTCTGATCGCCCATATGAAGTTGAAATCGCTACTTATGCACGAGAGGATTCAGAAAAACTGGCAAATTGCATTGTCACAGCAACTATGGGAAACCTTGCCAGGTTACGGACCCTATACCTTACCGATAATAAAAAATCAGCGGCAGAAATATGGCCCGATTATTCAGGTGATGCGTTCACGTCTCATGCAAGTTTTCAATTAAAGGAAATGATCAGGGATAATAAAGGGAACTATTATTTCATCTCTGCCCCTGATGAAAAGGATCCTCAGAATATCGAATATTCTCCTGGTACCAATAATCATTGGAAATATGAAGGCAAATATGCAACACAATACTGGTACAGTAAAAAACCGGATCAATCGCTACTTGGACTTGTAAATGGGCGAGTTGTTTTCTGGGCCAGTAAATCTCCAATACCAGGAGGTATAGCTTTTGAAAATTTTGAAATGAAGGAACCTTTCAGAAACGGAGCTAAGTTTGTTTTCGGAGTTACTCCTGCCGCTCCGGAGATGTTTATAGATTCTTTAGAAAGGTAATACTGGTTGAAAGAGCTGGTTAGAATGTGTTTTTAGAGATTTAAATCTGGAATTAAAGGATAACTAAGGTATACACGTGTAAAAAGATTCAAAGAACGCCGGTTGTATGCTATATGTTCACCGAATGCGATTTTGCTGAAGAAAACTATAAGAAATAAATATATTAATGATTAAAAAACTTGTCATTGGAGTGGATTTTGGAACTGATTCAGTACGGTCTGTTTTAGTTGATTCTGCAAACGGAAATGAAATCGCTTCCTCGGTATTCAATTACCCCAGATGGAACAGAGGATTATATTGTAATGCTGCTGAAAATCAATTTCGTCAACACCCTCTTGATTACATCGAAGGACTGGAATTTACAATCAAAGAGATCCTGAAAGCTGATCCAAATGCATCTCAGGAGGTTGCTGCAATCTCAATTGACACTACGGGGTCGACACCAATTGCAGTGAACAAAGAAGGGACACCATTGTCACTGCTTCATGAATTTTCAGAAAATCCGAATGCCATGTTTGTTCTCTGGAAAGATCATTCTGCAATTCATGAGGCTGCCCAGATTAATGCTCTTAGTCATTCATGGAAGATAGATTTCACTAAATATTCCGGAGGTACCTATTCATCAGAATGGGTTTTTGCAAAGATCCTTCATGTTATAAATGTGGATGAAAAAGTACGTAGAGCGGCTTTTTCATGGGTTGAACATTGTGACTGGATGCCCGCTTTGATTACCGGGAATACCGATCCCCTTAAGATCAAACGAAGTAGGTGTGCTGCTGGTCATAAAGCAATGTGGAATGAAGAATGGAATGGTTTGCCATCCGAGGAATTTTTATCATTTCTGGACCCAAAACTGGCAGGTCTACGCAACCGCTTATATCAGAAAACGGCAACCAGCGATATTCCAGTTGGCACACTGTCTCAGGAGTGGGCTGATAAGCTCGGACTGAATAGATCAGTTATAGTAGGAGTTGGTGCATTTGACGCTCATATTGGTGCCGTTGGCGGAGAAATTAAAGTCAATTACCTGAGCAAAATAATTGGAACTTCAACTTGTGATATGCTTATAGCTCCATTGAAGGAAATAGGTAATAAATTAATAAATGGAATTAGTGGGCAGGTAGCTGGTTCAATTGTTCCGAATATGCTTGGAATGGAAGCTGGTCAGTCGGCTTTTGGTGATATATATGCGTGGTACCGTGATCTTCTGATGTGGCCTCTTAAAACCTTCTTAACTGAGGACAATCCTGTTTATACTGAAATAAAATCCAAACTTTTAACAGAATTAAGTGAAAAAGCATCCCGGATTCCTTTCAGTACCAATGATGTAGTTGCTATTGACTGGATGAACGGAAGAAGAACTCCTGATGTTAATCCACACCTTAAAGGAGTGATTGGCAATCTGACATTGGGCTCAGATGCTCCGCGAATATTTAAAGCTCTTGTTGAATCGACTGCTTTTGGAGCAAAAAAGATCGTAAACAGGTTCACAGAACAGGGTTTGACAATAGAAGGAATTATTGCCCTCGGAGGTGTGGCGAAAAAGTCTCCCTATGTTATGCAGGTTCTTGCAGATGTTCTTAACATGCCTATTAAAGTTGTCCGTTCTGAACATACTTGCGCTTTAGGTGCTGCTATGTTTGCAGCCGTAGTTGCTGGAGTTTATCCAACTATCGAAGAGGCACAGAGTAGCATGGGTAAAGGATTTGATACTGAATATAATCCTATACCTGAAAATGTTATGAAATATCCGGCATTATTTGAAAAGTACTCCGAGATCGGAAGTTTTATAGAAACTATTTCTTAAGAGCATCCAGTTCTAGATTAAAAGAACTCTAATGAAGTAAGTTTTCAATAAAGTCTAAAAGATAGGTCATGAGAAAGATTATGTTTTTTTCTATCGTTTTATTTAGTTTGATATCAGTATTGAGATGCAATGCCCAGTTACTGATTAGTAAAAATCTGGAAAATGACAAGGTCAGGTTTGATAATAACAGTAAAACAATATATTTTGGAAAGCAGCCGGTCTTGAGCTTATCTCTTTCTGACTTAGTAATTGAAGATAGTATCGGAATAATAAAATTTGACAACTGGAATGATCTTCGACAGGGAAAAATTAAAGTTCAGTTAAAAATTTCTGAATATGCTGAAAACATCTATCATCTTGGTATAAACTTGCAAACAGATGCTTCTGTTGCATTGAAGGATATGTTTGTGCAATTTGATTTTGTCCCACAAAATCCATCCTTGTGGTCCAAATCCAGACATGATTTCCACTGGATCCCAAATATCAAATCAAAACCTTCGCATATCGCTTCTGACCATGTTTTTCGTTCACCTGTAGTAATGATGATGTCCGAAACCATTGGGACCGCACTTATCCCTGATCTGGATCTTCTTAATGAAAACAGGCCGGCTCCATATTACCTTGATATGAGGTTCCCTGAGAATGAAGCTCCCAAAATTATTTACGGCCTGACAAATAGCAAGGCAGACTCTCATGTATATTATGTGAAGAGAGGTGACTCTTTTTCAGTTGAAGGAGGGAAATTAAGTTTTGGATTTTATTTAATTGTAAACCAGAACATTTCCAGGAATAGCTTATTGAGGGAAGTTAACAACCTCCTGTGGAAGGAATTTGGGAAGGACTATATAGTTCAAATGGAGCCTCAGACAGTTCAATTCAAACAATATGCTGAATATGGTTTTAGGATGGCTCTGGACAGTTTATGGATAAATGCTGGTTATCCTAATTCCGGAGGCATAACGCTCTCGACATATTATAATAAAATAAATAAAAAATGGGGTGGACGTACATACCCGAATGATCTTTGGTTCCATAGCTGGTTCAATAATATGCGGACAGCATATGGTCTATATCTGTGGGGTGATAAATCTTCAAGACCGGAGTGGAAACAAAAGGCTCTGGAGGTAAAAAATCTGATTTTAAATTCACCAGTTGAAAAAGGGTTTTTCAAAACAATTTACAATTTCCAGACCAACACATGGGTTGCTTCAGGTCAGGGTGGAGGTGAGAATGTATATCATTTGCCAGACAACGCATGGACTGCCTATTGGTTAATGAGGTTTAACCAGGAATGCGAAAGTGATAAAAGAATAACTACTCTGACAGTCAATTTTGCCAATGCACTTTTATCTATCCAGCACCCTGACGGCAGCTTTCCGACAAGGGTATTTGTGGGAAACCTTGAGACAGATCCTGTACTGGACGGTTCAGCTTCCGAAGGTCTGGCTATCTGGTACCTGGCTGAAATGCGACTTAGAAATCTGATTCCTGAAAATTCAAAAAAAGCAGTTGATGAAGCCATCCAAAAAGGGTTGGATCATATTAGGAGAGAAATACTTCCACGGCAAAAATTTGAGGATTTCGAATTGTACTTTTCATGTTCCCGTAAACCGTTAAATTTCTATGATTCTATCTCTGAAATGTATGGTCAGAATACACTCAGTATACAATGGTGTGCTGAGGCATTCAGGACTGGTTACCAATTATTTAAACGGCAACAGGATTTTAAAAACGCACTATATTGCATAGACCTTTTATGCTTATATCAGCAGGTTTGGAATCCGAGTTATTTAAGTTTTTATGCTTTTGGTGGATTTGGTGTAATGAACACTGATGCAGAGTGGAATGATGCCAGACAGGCACAATTTGCAGAGACTTTAGCAAACTTCTATGATCTCACTGGAAAAATTGAATATTTGGAACGTGCGGTTGCTGCCGCACGCGCCTCTTTTGCCCTGATGGTCATTGATGAGAATAAAGATGTAGCGCCGATTAACTATAAAGGAACATCAAGAAATTTTGAAATACATGGAGCTATGGCTGAAAACTATGGACACTGTGGAAGTGATTGTCGTTCAGGTCAATCAGGATTTCATTGGGGAACGGGAAGTGCTTTATGTACCAGTATTATTTTACAGGAAAAGTATGGAGATCTATTTATTAATCCGAAGCTGAATCATGCTCTTGGGATTAATGGTATTGTAGTTAACAGTGCTGATTTTAAGAAAAAAAAGATCAACTTAACTATTAATCGAATTGAGAATTATGAGAATGAGTATGTTGGAAAAATATTGACAACAGATAAATCCGGATTTCCTCATTTGAAAATAAATAATAAGGATATCATACTGAGTAATCAAAATCACTTCAAAATAAATAAATAGGGCATAAATATCTAAGATTACCAGGATTTCAAATACTTTACTTAATATCGTTAAATTGAACATATTTAAAATAATCTTGTAACAAAATTGTGGTAACATATGAAATACGTATTTAAAGAATTGAGGCGGCACCTGTGGAGGACGGTTTTAAGTATCAGTGGGTATATAATTGCAACTTTGTTTATTATACTCATTATTGCTGTAACCCACAATAACAAAAAAGATACTGACACTATTCTTATGGGGATTGGCACGCATTTTACCATATATGTCCCTTCGGGTATGCCATATAATAATGTACCATTCGACACTACATGCTGTACGGAGCCGGAATTCTGCATCATTGTATCGGGTGAAAATCAATCATCAGTCGATTTCAGGAACGGAAGCTTATATTCTGATGGAGTTTACACAAAATTGTTAAGCAGGAATTTTCTTAATCAGGTCAGACAGGTTAAAGGAGTAAGAGATGCAGCACCCTACCTTCTGTATAAAAGATTTGAGGACCATTATAAAGCAGATGTATCAATAGGAGGTATGGATCCTGGTAGCATTGCTACCCAGAATAATGTATGTGCTCCCAACGACATTATTGAAGGAAAGTTCCTTCCTTCCGACACCAGTGAAGTTGTCGCTGAAGAATCGTTTGCCAGGGCTTTTAATCTCCATATTGGCGATACGTTATACTATTGTGATAAAGAATTAAGGCTTGTTGGCATTATCAATTCCGGAGTGAAGCCAGGTAAAGCAGATCTATATACCACCTTTGACAACTTGAAATACATTCTCAAAGACCAGTTGAAACTAAATATGTCGGGATTTGATTTGAATGTGATTTTAGTTGAAGTTGAGGATTCACGCAACCAGGCTGAAGTGATGGAAGCAATAAAAATACAAAATCAATATGCTTCCTTATCAAGCTATAACTGTTACAAACCATCTGCAAATGTTATGTCAATTATCGGGAAAGCATCTGCAATCCTGTACGGAATTATTTTTCTGTTCCTGATTGTTTTTGCTGCCAAAACACAAACAACATCCTTAATGGAACGATTAAGAGAAATTGGAATACTTAAATCTATGGGATGGTCAAACAGGAGGTTGGGTGGACAGATAGTTGCTGGCTCATTGATCCAGGCCCTTGTCGGCAGCATTTTTGGGTGTGTACTCTCTCTGATAACACTGTCTATACTTAATTATTTTCAGATACAGCTCGTTGATAATTCAGTTTTGAATATTCAATTCACGCAGTTATTATTTGTCTGTTCTTTAGCTTTAGTCGGAGCTTTACTTGCCAGCCTGTTCCCTATCATTAAAATTTGGAGATTAAGTGCCGGAGATATTATGAGGAGTTATTTATAAAAGTTAAATGACATTGATTATGAGTACACCAATAATAGATTGCATTTCAGTATGTAAATATTTTACTGGGAAAAATCAGATTACTAAAGCAGTTGACAACGTCAATCTGCAAATAAATATGAATGAATTTATCCTAATTAAAGGACGTTCCGGAGCAGGTAAATCAACTTTATTGAATCTGATGTGTGGATTGGACAAACCGACGAGCGGATCTGTTGAAATTGAAAATGAGGCAATTGATAAGTTTTCAAATCAAGAATTGAGCCGGTTATTATCAAAAAAAATTGGAATAATATTTCAAAATTTTAATTTACTTCCAACTTATACGGTTTTTGAAAACATTGAAATTGCTATAGATACTGTTACGGATAAGAGGGTGCATAACAAAGAAATTATTTTGCCTCTCCTGGAGCAACTTGGATTGACAGATAAGGTGGATTTTCTGCCAACAGAACTGAGTATTGGCCAGCAACAAAAAGTTGCCATAGCAAGGACTCTGGCAAAAAAACCTTTAATAATTTTTGCTGATGAACCAACAGGTTCAGTAGATGATGAAACTGCATCAGTGATTATTCAGCATCTTCTGTTACTAAGAAAAGAACACAATTTAACTTTGGTTATGGCTTCACACGGAAGTACACTTGACAAGTATGCTGACAGGGTCATACTAATGCAAAACGGGAAAATAAACTAATGATAATATTGTTCAAATGAATAAATCAGCTGAAATTCAGACTGATAAAATCATAATTGATATGAAATTATTAAAGTCTAAAGTATTTAAAACAACCACTTATCTAAGATCTGGATTAATTATTATCTTATTATTAAACTGGTTTTCCCTTGATATTTTCTCGCAAATAGTAACTGATCCCAGTCATTATGTCCCACTACATAAGAATATTTCCCAACAATGGAAAGAAAGCTTAATGAAGGATGAACCCACGGTGTACAAAGGGAAGGAGTTATTAACTATAGGCATGCCGTGTGGCGGAATCGCAGCCGGGCAGCTTTATGTTCGTGGCGACGGGACTCTGGCTAACTGGTGGATCGCCAATAATGCTTATAATACTGGATATGGCATCAGTCATTTACTGAATTTTAATACGGCACTTGGTCCATGGAAAGTATGCTATCAGACTTTTGAACCTTTGAGCTATATTGACCAGGGTTTTTCCATTACCATAAAAAGTAAAAAGGAATCTGTAACACGTAAATTAAATAAGTCTGATTTTGATGATATTTCTTTTATTGGTGAGTACCCGATTGCATCAATAAAATATGCTTCTGTAAATAATCCTCTGCCTGTAGAAATTCAAACGGATATATTTAGCCCGTTTATTCCCTTAAATGCAAAAGAATCGGCCACTCCGGGAACTATAATAAAATATAGGTTAAAGAATATTTCAAAAATTCCATTGTCAGTTACATTAACTGGTTGGCTGCAAAATTCTGTTTGCCTTGAGATTAAAGATGAAATTAACGCAAATAGCCGTAACCGGGCTCTTAGAAATGAAGGATTCACTTCTGTTCTTTCCGATATTTTCAAAGGTCTGGATTCAAATGATGGTAACCGTATAATTGAAATTTTTGAAAGCTTTGAATCCGGTTCATTTGAAAACTGGACTGTTACAGGCACTGCGTTTGGAACAGCACCCGTTGATAGATATTTATCTGATCAACAATCTGTATCAGGATACGAAGGCGTTTTTTATGTGAATTCATTTCATGATGGTGATAAATCAATTGGCAAAATGACTTCTTCACTTTTCACAATTGATCAGGATTTCATTCATTTCAGAATAGGAGGGGGATCTCACAAAGGTAAAACCTGTATCAACCTCGTAGTAAACAATAAGATTGTAAGAACAGAAACGGGGTCTGAAAGTGAAGATTTAGAGTATAAATCCTGGGATGTAAAAGATCTTATAGGGAAACAAGGATATTTAGAAATTGTTGATAATGCTGTTGCTGGCTGGGGTCATGTGACTATTGATCAATTACTTTTCAGCAATATGTCCTATATAAGGGAAAAATATTTTCCGGAAATGCACCCTTATAATGGGAATATAGCTTTGAGTGTCTTATCTGATAATGCATTTGCTGATGCAGATTATCTTGGTGATACGGATAACATCCCGGAATTATCCGCAGAAAGAAAAACCGGCGAAAAAATCACAGGATCAGTTGGAACAACAGTTGACCTTAAACCTGGTGAGAGCAGGGAAATATATTTTCTTTTAACTTGGTATTTCCCAAACCGTCCGATGAACTATGGCACAGGGGGGAACTGGAATAAAAGAATCCCTGTAGAAGGTACTATAATCGGGAATATGTACTCAAACTGGTATAATAGCTCCATCGATGTTGCCAGTTGGTTATACAATAACCTTGATAGATTGACGACTGAGACATATAATTTTCACAAATCTTATTATGAAGATAGTTCCTTACCCTATTGGCTGAAACAGAGGATTATGATGTCGGTTTCAACTTTAGCTACTGAAACATGCCAATGGTGGGCGACTGATAAATTTTGGGCATGGGAAGGAGTTGGTTCTTGTGTGGGAACTTGTACACATGTGTGGAACTATGAACAGGCTCTTGCCAGATTGTTTCCCGACCTGGAAAGAAATATAAGAGAAAAGACAGATTTCGGGACTTCCTTTCGTGATGACGGTGCCATTTATGCAAGAAATGGATGGGGAGACATTTTAATTGACGGACACGCAGGAGCAGTTTTAAAAGCATACAGAGAGCATCTGATCTCAAAAGACAATATTTTTCTTTTCAGAAATTGGAATAAAATCAAGAAAGCAACCGAATATCTTATAAGAGAAGATGAAAATGAAGACGGATTAATTGAAAAGCAACAATCAAATACTTATGATATAGCATTTTTTGGAGCTAATACTTATGTTGGAGGATTGTATCTGTCTGCATTAAAAGCAGCTTCTGAAATGGCAAGGATTATGAATGATACATCTTTTTTAAGCAAATGTACCAGGATTTTTGAAAGTGGTAAGAGACTTACAGTCAAAAAACTCTGGAATGGAGAATACTTTATTCAGGATGTGGACCTCACAAAGCACACTAAATTTCAATATGCTACAGGTTGCCTAAGTGATCAATTATTTGGGCAAACGTGGGCACATCTCAATAACCTTGGATATATATACCCAAGAGATAAAGTGAAAACAGCCATGGAATCAGTCTGGAAATATAATTGGGCACCTGATGCTGAGGTACAAAATAAAAATCATCCGCCTGAACGTGTTTATGCAGATCCCGGCGAAGCAGGTTTGCTGATTTGTACATGGCCCAAAAGTAAACATATGGGAGAGGATGGTGTACGATACCGGGATGAGGTTTGGACAGGTATTGAATACCAAGTAGCCACAAATATGATTTATGAAGGAATGATAGAAGAAGGCTTATCCATCATAAAAGCTGTCCATGAAAGGTATTCACCTGAAAAACATAATCCATGGAATGAAATTGAATGTGGTGACCACTATGCAAGAGCATTAGCTTCATGGGGTGTATTGATCGCTTTAGAGGATTTTTTCTATGATGGCCCTGAAAAAAGTATAAAATTTGCACCAAAGGTACAACAAAGTAATTTTAATGGATTTTTCACAGCTGCAGAAGGATGGGGAAATATTGAACAAACCAGAAATGATAAGAGTCAAGTTAACACTCTTTCGGTCACACATGGTGATGTTCATCTTAAATCAATAACCGTCGAACTTTTAAAAAAACCTGATAAAGTACAATTATTTATAGGGGCTGATAAGTTGCCATGTTCATTTAATTTAAAGAAGAATAGTTTGATCGTGGAATTTGAAGAGCAGAATATCCAAATTAACAATCCATTAAAACTATTAATTGGATTGTCTGACCAGAATTCACTTTAAAATGTGATCGGAGTAATATGATACTAATTATTAAGAATATAAAAATGAAAAATAACACGATAATTATTTTAATAATGACATATATCCTGAAAACCTGTCAAGGGTTAAGGAAATGATTGTTTGAATACTCTCTGAAAATTCACGAAGAACACTTTGTATTATTAAAAACTAATTAACAAATTAAGTCATGAAAATTAAATTAACTTCCTTAACACTCATTTTGTTTTTATATGTATTTGAGTCCGCTTATTCGACTGATTGGCCTGTACTTAAAAAGTACGATCAAGAACATACCTATAAGATTGCTCTTCCGATAGGAGGGATTGGCACAGGTACAGTATCTCTGGGTGGCAGGGGAAATTTACAGGATTGGGAAATTATGAATACACCTGCCAAGGGTTTTAATCCCAGCTCAGGAAGAGAAAATTCCGCTTTTTTCACTCTGTTTACCAATGTTGATGGTAAAAAGGATCTTCGTTTGCTGGAAGGACCTGTGCCATTCTACTTATATGAAGGCAGCTCAGGATCCATAGCTACCAATCATGGGTTACCAAGATTTAGTAATGTTTCTTTCGAGACAGCCTATCCTTTTGGTCAGGTAAATCTAACGACACCCCAAGTACCGGTTGAAGTAAAAATTAAGTCATTCAATCCTTTGATACCCGGAGACATAGATAATAGCAGTATCCCAATGGCAATTATTGATTTTGAATTGACTAATAAATCAAATAAGGAGATTTCTTTCAGTATTTGTGGTACAATGCAAAACTTCATAGGCGAAGATGGCTCAGTAAGAATGACAGGAAAAAACAAGAATAGTTATCTTCAGGAGAAGGGATTTGGCGGAATTTTATTTACTTCTGAAGAAGGTGATAAAACAATTGATCAATGGGGAGAAATGGCGTTGGTCAGTAATTCAAATGGCAATTTATCATACCGTACATCATGGTCGCCTATGCGGTGGGGGTCATCAATATTGGATTTTTGGGATGATCTTTCAGAAGATGGAAAACTTGAAAACAGAACAGATACTCTGTCAAATAAACCTATGGCATCTCTTGCTGTTAGCGAGGTATTGCCGCCGAATGGAACAAAAACTGTCAGATTTTTAATCACGTGGTATTTTCCAAACAGGACTGCCTGGGCTACAAAACCATTAAAAAACTACTATGCTACAAAATATTCTGGAGCATGGGATGTAATAACGAAAACAGTTCCCAATTTACCATATCTTGAAAATAAAACAATTGAATTCGTTGATGCATTTTGCAATAGTGATATTCCAACGGAAGTAAAAGAAGCAGCACTGTTTAATGTAAGCACGTTACGTACGCAAACATGCTTCAGGTTATCGGATGGTAATTTTTTTGCATGGGAAGGTTGCAATGATAATTCTGGTTGTTGTTTCGGATCGTGTACCCATGTATGGAATTATGAGACAGCTATACCTTTTCTTTTCGGAGATTTGGCAAAAACTCAACGAAATATTGAATTTGGGTTTGCAACCAATGATAACGGCCTGATGAACTTCCGTGTAAAATTACCTCTTGAGGAGATACCGAATTGGTCCAAAGCTGCTGCTGATGGTCAAATGGGTTGTATAATGAAACTGTATAGAGAATGGCAACTGTCAGGCGATACTGAATTTTTAAAAGCGTTGTATTCAAAAGCGAAAAGCGCTTTGAGCTATGCCTGGATAAAAGGTGGTTGGGATGGGGATCAGGACGGAGTTATGGAAGGTGTTCAGCATAATACGATGGATGTTGAGTATTACGGGCCAAATCCTCAGATGACAATCTGGTATTTAGGTGCATTGCGCGCAATGGAAGAAATGGCAATTTATATGAAAGATGAGGAAATGTCGCAAAAATGCAGAAAGCTATTCCTGAACGGAAGCAAATGGACGGATGAAAACCTGTTCAACGGTGAATATTATATTCAAAAAATAGTGGTTCCAAAAAAAGAAGATATCCCGAAGGAGCAACTGGTTGGAATGGGGTCAACAGATTATGGGAATCCCGATTATCAGCTTGGAGAAGGTTGTCTTGTTGACCAGTTAGTTGGTCAATACTTAGCACATGTATGTGGATTGGGTTACCTTGTTAAAAAAGAAAATGTTGCCAAAACTCTTCAAAGTATTATGAAATATAATTATGTAGCTGACCTTTCAGATCACTTTAATTGTTTCAGAAGCTATGCCTTGGGCAATGAGGCTGCTTTGCTTATGGCGTCATACCCAAAATCAAGACCGGTTAATCCGTTTCCGTACTTCACTGAAGTAATGACTGGATTTGAGTACACTGCAGCTATCGGCATGCTGTTTGAAGGTCAGACTGAAGCCGGACTGAAATGTATTTCCAACATTCGTAATAGATATGATGGTCAGAAAAGAAGTCCTTTCGATGAAGCTGAATGTGGTCATCATTATGGTAGAGCCATGGCTAGCTGGTCTGCAATTTTAGCTGAAACAGGATTTCACTATTCCGGAGTAAGTAAAGAGCTAAGATTTGGAGACAAACCCGGAAAATATTTCTGGTCTAACGGATATGCATATGGGACTGTAGAAATTTCTCGGAAAGACGGTGACAGATTATTAACTCTGAACCTATTGAACGGGAAAATTGACATTTCTAAAGTTACAATTGAAGGTTTTGGTTCAACTACTCTTGCAAAGACAAATTCAATCCAATCTGGGTTGAACGAATCTATTAAAATCAAGAAAAACAATTAATTACTATTAATTTAGCTTATTACGCTAAATAAAATATTTATTATTAATAATGGTTATGTTTTAGAATAATGTGGAAATGATTATCTTTGCATAACCAAATAAACAAGCATGGACTTACGTAGCATCATAAAAACACTGAGCCAGGATGAAAAAGCCGAATTAGTACGCTTGCTTCACCAGGACTTAAATGTACCAAGGATTGACATTATATGGTCAGCAATAAATAGGGATCAATTGATTCTTTGTCCACATTGTAATAGCAACGATATATATGGGCATGGCGTTTACAAAGGGCGGAAGCGCTATAAGTGTAAGGCATGCAAAAAGACCTTTAATGACTTCACCGGTACTGCAATAGCCGGTATTAAAAAAACTAATGAGTTTCAGGAATATCTTAGTCTTGTTGTTGAGAGTGTAACCATAAGGAAAGCCTCATCGATAATTGGAGTAAATGTAAAAACGATTTTTGATTGGAGGCACAAGCTACTTTCTTCCCTGGCATTAGTGAATGGACAAGCATTTTCCGGGATTGTTGAATGTGATGATAAACAATTGGACATCAACAATAAAGGTGATCGAAATCTAGATAGGAAACCTTACAAGAGGCCCAGCGATAGGGAAACAAGAAGAGGTGTGAGTAACGATAAGGTTTCAGTTATGGTTGCTACCGACAGAAATGGAAATCCAACCATGCAAGTGGCGAAAATAGGTAGAGTTGATGCAGATAGCATTGAAAAGACAATAGGTGGATTGATTGGTTCAGAAAACGTACTTTGCTCGGATGCTCATCCTTCAATTATTGCATGGGCAAAGGGAAAGCAATTAGAACATCACACTTTTGTCGCTTCACGGCAACACATTAAGGATAAATGTTATCATGTCCAGCATGTAAACTCTATTGACAACCTTTATGAAAGATGGGTTAAACGATTTTATGGTGTGTCAACCAAATATCTTAGTCAATATCTAAATTGGTTCGTGTTTTTAGAAAAGTAAAAAAATCTTCGACCCAAACTTTGGATCTGGCAAAGAATGTTGCAGCAAATGCTAAGGCTATTAATACCTACCGATCAATTGAAGATCGATATAGTGATTTGGGTATTCCACAACTTTCTAAAACATAACCTTAATAATTACAAAATACGATGAAAAAGATACTAGCTATTATAATGATTACGTTTTATTCTGCAATCCTTTTTTCACAGGATTTTGAAAGTGAAATGTATTCGCTTTCTAAAATCAGACGTGATGTGAAATCGAAGCGGATAAGCAGTTTTGACAATACCGGTGGTAACGGTGATCGTCTGACCGGTATTGCCGATGGCTCAAAAGCAACACTAATGGATGTAAAAGGTGCTGGTGTTATTAATCATATCTGGATCACAATTGCACCCGACGCAGCAACTGCAAGTCGTAACGATATAATTCTCCGAATGTATTGGGATGGAAATTCTTTTCCGTCAGTCGAATCTCCACTGGGGCCTTTCTTTGGGAATGGATGGAATGAAGCTTATGATTTTATAAGTGTTCCGGTGACTGTTGCACCCGGATCAGGGAAATCTTACATCAGTTACTTTGCTATGCCATTTTCAAATGGTGCCAGGATTGAAATAGAAAATCAAACCGGCGCTGAAATCCGGGCATTCTATTATTATATCGACTATGTAGAAATGTATCAATTGCCGAAAAACTCAGGCCGTTTTCATGCGTGGTATAATCGTGAAATTACCGAAGCCCATCCTCCGGGAACCGGAAAGAACGTTAATGGGAAAAACAATTATGCGTTCGCAGACATAACTGGAAAGGGACAATTCGTTGGTGTAAATTATTACATAAATTGTCCTACAACAATATGGTATGGCGAAGGGGATGACATGATCTTTTTGGATGGCGATACGCTTCCGACACTTAATGGTACCGGGACAGAAGACTTCTTTAACACCTCATGGAGTCCCAAAGTTCTATGGCAACACCCTTATAATGGTTATGCGCGTGTTAACAATGAAACAGGTTATCTCGGGCGTACACATGTTTACCGTTTCTTCATAGCCGACCCTGTTTTCTTTGATAAATCGTGTAAGTTCACTATCGAACATGGGACTAATAACAATCTTGCTCTCGATCTCGCTTCTGTCGCATACTGGTACCAGGATAAAGCTTCGGGTTTACCAAGATCATTTACAAAGGAAGAACGTCAGCCTAAACCGATAATCGGACCGTCACAAATAAATATGTGGAGAAATACATGGAGTGAGGACAGGGGTAATGATATGAAATTATGGGGTAATGAAAGAAAGTCCCAACCGCAGAAATAGCTGTCAAAATAATTATGGTTTATGGCCTGTACGGATTTTTATATGAATAATTTCACTTTTAATTCATGATGGTAAAATGATCGATAGCATGAAAAATCAATTTCTCAAAATAACCCTGTTTGCACTGATTTTAATTCAGTTTTTACTAAAGCCGGCAATTTCACAGGTGGGACTTTACGAAGAATTATCATCCTTGTCGAGGATAGATTTATTATCGCAGTATAGAAGCAATTCAACTGTTCATCAAATTTCAAGCTATGATACTACCGGTGGAAATGATGATGGTTTTTCTGGCAAGTATTCATATTTACGTAAAGAAGATAATGGTCTTGTAATTGCTGATATGAAAGGTTCGGGTGTGATTCAGAGAATCTGGACACCTACACCAACAGAGGATACAATTCAATTTTATTTTGATGGAGAAAACAAACCAAGAATCAGCATAAAATTCATTGAACTCTTTACAGGAGATATCTATCCGTTTTCCAGACCAATTGTCGGGAACGAGGTAGGTGGATACTATTGCTATCTGCCAATCCCCTACCAAAGTTCCTGCAAGATTATTTTTAAGGGTAAATTAATGCGATTTATACAGATAGATTACCGGCAATTCACTGATAAGACCTCTGTCACCTCCTTCCCTGCAAAACTTTCTGAAAAGGAAAGCAGTGAACTGTCACTTGCTATTAAAGCATGGAGCGGGTACGGGAAGCAGGTAATTGATTTACTGCAGCCACTTAATTCTACTTTACGACTTTAGTTTTTGTTTCCCACAAATCTTCATACCTGTAATACCTATCAATATCTTTTTGTCTATTATAATGCCTTATTTTCATCTGTTCCAGGCTTTTATCGTATTGTTCCTTAGTGCCAAACAG
>DATKUO010000201.1:0-9164 GCA_035530515.1 Bacteroidales bacterium | reverse complement strand
TATCTTCAGAAATCTGCTATGAAAAATTGAGAATCAGGGAAAAACATTAATTTGAGAAGGTCTTAAACGGAACTATCCCTGGCAAATGAAGTCGTATATATGAAATTTTTGAAAAATGATGCGTTTTCTTTCTGACACTAGTTATTAGTGAGTAATCTAAATTTATATCCGAATTAAAAGTAACACCTGCATTCGCCAATGCAAAAATTGGCAAAATAAAATATGCAACCCAACCATGAAGCCTTTGCTCTAAATATTGCAGAGGTGACTTAACCTTAATAGTGCAAGTTTCCAAATTGGCTATCTGTATCAGTTGCTCTTTAGATAGAATCGGACTTTTGTCATCATCAATAGTTCTAATTTTATTGGTAATATCAAATAGCTTATCTATATATGTTTTAACAGGTATTTTTTGTCTAATTGGAATTGTAAAAGCCACCAATACTCCTGCTATTGTTGGGTGTAGGCCTGCCTTTAGGAACAAAAACCAGATAATAACACCAAAAAATAGAACGAAATATTTTGCATATACTCTACGATATGAATGAAAAGAGAGAAATAAAATAAGAATTAAGGCATACCCTAATAATAACCAATTTATACTTGTACTAAAAAAAAATGCGACTACAAGTACGGCACTAATGTCATCTATAATAGCAAATGCAATTAGAAATACTTTAAGTCCTAAAGGGACTCTTTTACCTAATAGTCTTATCCATTATTCATTGGCAATAATGAGTATTTCTTAAACCTCGATTTAAGCTGGTGGCTGACGAGCCAACTGGCCAACATAAATACACCAAAAATTAATAAATATGTCATCATAATTTCAAAAATTTACGTTGAACTTAATTTGCAAAATCAGATATACACACTGGATAATAGAGATCCAAATAAGTTGCAGCATCACTTTCGGGAGTTGAGCTAATTATTCTATATGCTGCCACTTTCATTGGTAGCAATTCTTTGATTGAGACCCGGATAGAAGTTTTTTCAGCAATTATCATGACTATTTATATAATTTTGTATACCATTAGTGCATCGCCATGCCGGATATATAGCTTCCCTTTATTTATTACAGGGTGAGCCCAGTGTTGGTCAGAACCAAGCGGCACTATAAAATTGCTTAATATACTGAACGATGATGGATCGGCAGAAATCAACGCCATTTCTCCTTTTTCACTATAACAATATAAGAGGCCATCGGCCATTATTATATTACCGTCACCAAATTTATCAGTAGAGTATATAATCTTACCAGATGCAGCATTAATGCAGTTCCATAACCCTTTTCGATACATGGACCCGTAAATGTGTCCATCAGTTACAATTATTCCTCCCATCAGGTTCTTAAAAGTATCATTTCGCCATAAAGTAGATACGCTTTTACCATCATCAGACAGTTTCAGAGCAACCAGGCCAGAATTGGTTTTAGCATTATCGCTCGAACAATAGAGTGTTCCATTCAGATATACCGGGGTATTAGCATGAATTTTATTGCTCTGAAATTGAGGCACTTGCCAGTAGGACTGACCTGTTCCGGCATCAACACCAATAATCGATTCGGCTGTCATTGTCACAATGAGTTGAGTTTTATTGTGTTTGACCAATATAGGTGAGCAATAGGCAGAAGGTTGGCGATTTCCCGGGCTGGTCCAGATTGTTGTTCCGGTTAACCTGTTAAGAGCAACAATATTGTTTTCAATACCTCCGGGTGTGCAGAAGAGTATATCTCCATCTATTAGAACTGACTCTGCAATACCCCATGTATTATTTCTTCCAGTGAACTTCTTCACCATATCTATTGACCATACCAGGTCACCGTTATTGGCTTTGTAGCAGTAGACGACTCCTTGTCCGCTTATGAAATAAACAAGGTCGCCAACTATTGTCGGAGTAGATCGTGGGCCTGTATAGTTTTCATGCCATTCAAGTCCGTAGTTTTTTCCCCAAAGGAGTTTCCCATTGAAATTAAAAGCGTACAAGACCCCGATAGTATCAGGCATTCCCAGAATAAACATTTTGTCTTTACCGATTCCGACATTTCCATGTCCTGCGCCAAGTCCTTCAAAAGACCATAATAATTCCGGACCTTGTACAGGCCACTTTTGAAGCAAACCTGTTTCAGTATAAATTCCATTGCGGGTTGGTCCACGCCATTGAGAACTTTGACAGTAAACAATAGTACCAGTGGCGGCGTAGAATAATGTTGACAAAACTAATTTTTGAATATTTGATCTCATAAGGAGCATTTTTAAAGACCTGTTCATTTATTTTATTTTGTACACCATTAGTACATCTCCATGCCTTACATATAGCCTCCCTTTACTTATTACAGGGTGTGCCCAGAAGGGTCCTTCTCCTTTTGTGATCTGAAACTCACTCACTATTTCAAGTTTTGAATTGTCAGGCTTAACAAGGGCAACATGACCTGACTTTTCTTCAAATAGATAAAGCATACCATCGGCAGAAATTATTGATCCTCTGGAGTACCATTTTGTGGTCCACAGGGTTTTTCCTGTCGTCCAGTCTACACAAACCCAGGTGTCAGCAGGGATTGATTGATGATTTGCACCATATATATTATTTCCAAGAAGTACAACCCCCCCATGCTGAGGGTCGAAATTTCTGTTTTCCCAGACTATCTCAACCGAGTTTCCATCTGCAGAAAGCTTAAGTTTAAGAGCCACCCAGTTGTATCCGTTAGCAATCAGAATATGACCATCCCTGTAAACAGGAGTTATGGCATGATTCTTTCTGGACCTGCCTTCTGCAGCATTAACCGAAACGTAATCGACTTTCCATATGATTTTCCCATCTTTCGCATTAACGGCAAAAATATTTGTTCCCATTACAGTAACAATCATTTTTTTACCGGCATACTCAATAAGTTTAGGATTTACATATTGTGGCTCCTGGTTAAGTGGTTCTGTTTCCCATAACACTTTCCCGTCATTAATATTGAAAGCAACAAGCGACGCTTTTTTGCCACCAGGCGATGCAATAACCATATTATCAATAATAAGCGGAGATTCTGAAATTCCGAACATTATCGGTTTACTTTCATACAAGCTATAATGATTTTTTGACCATTTTATTTTTCCGTCCGAACCTACACAGACGATATCTCCGCTTCCACTTATGAGGAATATGTTTCCGTTGTAGTATGTTGGAATACATCTCGATCCTGTATGATTTGTCATCCAGGCTTTACCATAGACTGTTTCCCATTTCTTTTTTCCGTCAAGAGTCAGAGCTGTAAGAACATCGTTGCTCTCTTTTCTTCCGGTAACATAAATAGCATCATCGGTTACTGTAGGAGAAGAATAACCATCTCCCATGTTTATAGTTTCCCATATAAGTTCAGGTCCGCCATCAGGCCACTTTTTTAGTAGTCCAGTTTCATTATAAATCCCTGTACGATCTGGTCCTCGCCAATCATAAAGCTGGCAGTAAACAATACTCACAGATACTGTGCAGAATAATAATGATAGAAGTAATTTTGTTAGAATCGATTTCATAATTTTCATAATAATTGATTATTAAATAGTTAAAATCATTGATCTTAAAATAAACTTTGTTTTAAATCTGGAAAATAAATATATCATATCTGATATAAAATATCCATTGCTTAATTTCTTATAATACTCTGTATTATGACTATTTAATGGAACCATTAATTATTCAATAGTTATTAATGCTCAAATCCAGTATTCTTGAAGATTTGAAATCATAAATAACTTTAGACGTGATCGGAAAATATTTTATGAAAACTTTGGCGGTTGCCAGACAGAAGAGTAATACCCCTTAATTGGGAAGCTTTTTTGGTGAGGAGGAATTTGACAAAAAAGTTGATGAGATATAAATGGATTATATGATTGGGCAATCGGGTACTCATTTATAGAATCACAATCCAGATAAACACAAATCTCATCATTGCAGGTGCATGAAGAAAGTTCTGTATTAATTGTTTTAATGCTGAGGAATGAAAAGGTATTAATTCCTACGCAGAAATAAAACGTCAGTAAAAAGGTAATTTTAAAAATCAATAATCTTCCTCTTTTCATTGCACCAAAAGTAATATTAAATCAATAAATCGTAATAAAATATATGTTAAATAAGTGTTAATATTTTGATTACAGGTTCTATCGCATCTATTAAATTATTCATTATAATTTTCATTTAAATCCCATTCTATGCAGTTAAGGAATAAAACGATTTGAAAATACTTTGCTCTTGAGTATTCAGCTGATTCTTTCTGATCATATGGATTATCTCTATTCCTGCTAAGGTCCTTCTTGGTGACTCAAAATCTATAAACCCTAAGCCACGTTGGAAATTCCGGTCTTGATGGCACCACTTCTTAAAATCGCAGGCTCCTGTAGATCAATGATTTGCACCGGTCTTTTAAATTTCTTGTTGACAGGGTTGTTGACGGTTTTCTCAACGTACATGTTGTCAATCCATTACAGATGTCAAATTATTTTTAAACTTGCATAATTAATAATGTTTTAGCACTCACATCAACATGGTCTGTGGAATCGGTTGCTTTAAGGGCGTTTAATACACGAGTGACCAACTTACTCAATGGTGCGAATGCTGCCTCTCTGGCTGCATTTACCCCGCTAATTACATTTTTAGCAGTGTCTGAAAGGGATTGTAATGCTTCTACTTTAATGGATCCTTTTGAAGGATTGTAAGCTGTTCCATAACCTAAGACTGATGAAATTAATTCATCGAAGTTAGCCACGTTCTTTGCATGGCCTGTTTCAGTGGTACTTGCCATTGGTAAAAAAAATTAAGGTTAATAATTAGTAAAAAGCTATCTGCGAGAACTTATACTTTTAATAATTAGCACTTTTGTGATATAAATTTATACCAAATATTTAAAACATGCAAACTTTTTAGGAGTAATTAGGACTTTTGGATTTAGGTTTTTATAACGACAGGTATTTTTATTTTGTTAATAATCGGAGTATATAAATCTATTGTTTGTTCTGCTGTTTGAAGTGAAATAATTAAGGCATATCTACTTTTCTTTTCCATGAAACCTAAATTTATTCTTTCTCTCCACCATCCGACTACAGGATATACCCCAATCAAATTGCATGAAGCTATATCAGCAGCTGTCTTCTCAATATAATCAGAGTGTATCGATCCGTGATGTCTTAAATCGCTACCAATGGACCATCTATCAGTATCATTTTTGACTGATTGAAAATCTTCATCACGATCGATTGCAGCATTTATTCTAATCTTAAAATCTTCAACAGATTCAGATGGATTATTTAACTCAAATCTAAAACCATGAGAAGCATAACGGTATCTATCTTTCCATCCAATTTCACCCGGACCAGGTTCAATGAAATAGGAGAGAGTTATTCGAAGTTTAACCATTTCTGCTCCCAAACCTAAAAGTTCTTCTTTTGGCCAGGGAAGATTATACAGGTGCATATCTTTTGATTTATAGCCACTGTCCCTATCTCGCTTGCAAAAAGGTTGAATTTCTTCTTGAGCAATTAACGTCAAGCTATTATTCAGACTATTCATTGCTCTCCCTAAATCGGGGACGCCGTAGCCACAGATTTTCACTAATTCAGCTATGCTACCCTTCTTTTTTAGGTCAATATCAAATTGAGAAATCAGCTCCTTAGTCCAATCTGATGAATGGACAATCAAACCTCTTATTGTTTCCGGCCAAGCATCCGGATATCTAACCTGTAATTGACCAGCCAGCCATGAAGCATGAGCAGTTGCTTCACTTGTGCCATTGATGATATCAAACTGATTTTTTGTGGTTTTTGCTGAAATTGTTAATGAAGATAAGTCCTCATGGTTAGCTATAAAACCATCTGGTGCTACAGCCAGATTTCCCCCCTCCATTACTATATCTGGTTTAATAGGCCATTTATGGTCTTCCCAAGAAAAAGAGGTAGTACTATAAGGGGATAAACTATCAACTGAAGCCAATGCTCTATAGAGCTTATATTTTTCTTCATTGATTTGAATTCTTTTGGTAAATGCACCTACCGTTAAAGCATTCCAGGATTGAGCAGGACTTTGAATTGGATTGTCTTTATTAGATTCAGGGTATAATAACCAATCCTCCTGTGTTTTAACATTTCCTGCTGAAATGACAAATAATCTTGATATCCCATCATCTGCACCAGATGCTAAAGAATCTATTTCCGCTGACCATGATGAAGGACGTCCTTTATCAGTTCCCATTGAACTTGTAACAGCCATACAGAATACCCTTTTATAATCAGGATTGGAGATTTCTGCATTACTAATAGCTTGAGCCGTTATTGCACCCCAGTGCTCATATGGATTTTCATTTGTAGTTTTTGGCTTGTCCAGAAACTTGCAGTATCCTGAGCTTTTCTAAACTCAGCAATATTATCACATCGTTCAATAAGCTCATTAAGAAACACTCGGTTAGCTTTGATGAGTACTATTAATCTTTCTGGAAAATGAAGTGATTCTTTTTTGAATTCAATCCCAATAGCAACGCAAATGTCAAAGAATTTGGTAATTACATCTCCCTTATTTATGTTTTCCGGATAAAGAAGCCATACCTCGCACCACTCTGATTTTTGTAATGGAATTAGTTCTAGAGAATCCTGCCAAAAAGATTCTAACTGAGATGCAATCAGAACATCTTCAATACTATTAACAAACGGTTGATTTTTAAAATTACCCTTTTTGGTATCTTTAGAAGGGTCTGCATACTCCCTGATTTTATTCAAAAAGTAATCGGTTTGTCCTTTTGGAACATATACAGTTGCATAAGTCTCATCTCCTTCAGTTTGTTCAATGGTTTTTATATTCAATAACCGGATACCCTTTTTTATGTTCTCAAGACTTTTTGTAATCAAATCACAGCCAACCTTTCCTTTAAACTGGATATAAAAACCCTCTTTGGTAGGAATTGATGCAGCAATCCTTTCGGACTTGAGGTCAGCTTGTTCTTTCCAAATAGTTATAAATCGACTTGTTAGATATTCAGAATGGGTCTTTCTATCTCTTTGTGGTATATTGGCAGAGCCTCCTCCTGGAATTTGACTAAATGGGATAGAGTTTTTAGAATCCTTTAAAAAAATATGGGAGTATTCATTTTCCGCCATAAGCTAAGAATCTATCTTCTAACATCTGAATCAGAAGGCTTTTGGTGACAGTTTTTTTATCAATCAGAATTGCTTCTTTAATAGCATCATCACAAGCTTGAGTAATCTCAGCATGGCTCAAACCTTTCGCGTGAGAAACTACGCTAACTATTGTAAACTTACCCTGGAATGATCCCAGCCTGTTTTTAATAAGCTTCTCTATAAGACTAACGTCCGGCTTATCATAAAGTATGACATCATCAAACCTTCTGAAAAGAGCCTGATCTAAAAGATTTATATTATTTGTTGCAGCGATAATAAAACTTTCTGATTCATCATGCTCAATGAATTGTAAAAAGGCATTTAGGACTCGTCGCATTTCCCCAACATCATTATCTTTAGCTCTTTCTGTTCCAATTGCATCAAACTCGTCAAAAAGGTAAACCCCTCTATGCTTTTTAATAAAATCGAAAATCTGACGGAGTTTTGCACTGGTCTCTCCCATGAATTTTGTTATCAGCTTATCCATAAGTATAGTGTATAGAGGGAGTGAAAGTTCACCTGCAATTACGGAGGCTGTCATAGTTTTGCCTGTTCCCGGAGAACCTGCCAGTAATATTTTTCTTCTATTAGTTAATCCAAATTTTCTGATCTTTTCCTTTTGCTTATATTCTCTTAAGATTCTGTCAATCCTATCGTGAAAACTTTTTGGAACAATCAATTCCTGGATATGTGTTCTTGGTGTTGCCGAAATTATCAGATCGTGTAAATCCGGGGAAAACTCAAGTATCCGAACAGGAGTATGTTTATTTTTATCAACTAACTCCTTGATTTCATCTGCCAGAGAGGAGTGACCTATCCTTGATTCATTGGCGGCAATCTGAAGGGCAATTGTATTAAACCGCTCTGAATTATTATCAAAGTGTGATTTTAAAAGGGTTTTTATTTGTTCCGCGGTTGCCATTATTTTTTCTTACAAAATAATGATTTTTTTTCTACTAATAGGACGATTTTTTTAACAATCTTATTGCTCAGGTGTTTGCGTTACCAGAGCCAGTTTCCATGGTGCGATCCGGCTTTATCACCTGTTTAATGTTTCTGGCTTGACAGAAGCGCGGCACGCAAATACAGTAACAACAAATTTCATAAATCCGATTGTTCTCTGCTGCCTTACTTTTTATCACCAGTCCTTTGTTCCATGATGTTTCCCTGGATTTCCTTGAGTGAACCATCTTCTACTACTTTCAAATTCAGTAGTTCGGCCTTTATAAGTGCTTTTGAATTGAGCCATTGAAGATTGAAATTGAGCAATAATTAAAATGGAATCACTGTAAGATGGAATTGTGTCCTCATCAAGTAAATCTAAAAATGAAAATGTAGGCTCATTTTTAAGAAGATCCTTAATAGGTCCTAAAATTCTATTGAGTGATGTTACCTTAAATTTATTCAATAGTTCGTCAGGTTTTTTCTTAGAAAACTCTTTCATCTCAAGGAAACTAGAATTAAGAAGTTTCTCTAACATTTCATATTTTATAATGTTAGCCTCTGTTGGAAGATTTTGGTTTGTTTGTTTTTTAGCCATTGCATTATTATTTATGATGGACAATCTCTTGTGAATTCAATATACTTCATTTTTATAGTATCAATTGGAAGTCTTTGTTTGCCTTGGAACATTTGACACATCAGTTTTAATTCATCATCTGATAAAATAAGAATACATTTTCTTTGCCCTGCCCACAGATCAAGAGTGTTTTTGTAGATACTTTTCGGGGTTCTATTTCTCGTGAAGATAATTCCAAAATTGCCAAACTGATTTGTCAAGTACCTGTTAAGTTGGTTAATATGGTCTCTTTCAAAAGGCTTCTTTCTGATGATTGAAGGGTCTCAGATTGATTGGGCTGGGCATGCCAATACCGTTGATACACTTGTTGACGAAACACTCGATTTTGACAAAGCAGTTGGTATAGTCCTTGATTTTGCCGAAAAAGATGGACATACTCTTGTAGTTATTACCGCCGACCATGAAACTGGCGGGGTGACAATTATTGGTGGTGATAC
>DATKUO010000200.1:0-3544 GCA_035530515.1 Bacteroidales bacterium | reverse complement strand
GGTGGTACGGTGAGACGATGGATTATTATCGTGGCGGTCCTGTTGATTCTATTGATCTGCATCGGGGTTACCCTGCACCCAACGGAGCCGGTTAAGGAGCAGTATTGTTTATGAAAAATATATTAATGATTATGATAAACTAATTCAAATTGAAAAATCATGATAAGTACAGAACTATTGAATATTGCAGAATCAGATTTAGAGGCCAGCAGAGTTCTCTATGAAAATAAACTTTATCCCCAGGCCATCTTCTATTTTCAGCAAAGTGTTGAAAAAGCAAATAAATCACTTGCATTAGTTACAAAACACGTAACAGAAAAGGAATTATCTGGAAATATTAGACATGAAGCTATCAAGATACATGAAAAGGCAGTTAAACGACAAAAGGCTAAATATGAACAATTTAATGAGCATTTGAAACTTATTCCAGAACTTGGAGAAATTGAATTTCTTGAGAATTTTAATAATAAAAGAGAGATTAGGCAATTCGATTTCTCCTTATCATATATCGATGAAATTAGACATTATAAGAATAAGTTAATTCATATGTCTTCTTGGGATATTCGCAGATTTTTAAAAGAAATGGAAAAAGGCAAAAATGATGTAAAAAAAGAAATGCAGAAACTATCCAATTTTAGAATGAATGATAAAAAGTTGAAAAAAATGAATCAAAATTTCATCGAATTATATAATGTTTCTATCAAATATAATCCGTTATATGCAGAAGAATTAAAAAATGATTTTGATAAGCTTGATTCCAAAAATATCGAAAAGTATATCGAAAAGTATATCAAAAATTATTTTGGATTAACTTATCTAGGCATGTCTCTTTCCATATCTCTTTATTGTCTCGCTATTATTACTCTTCCCCATGTATCTATTACAAGATATCCTGAAAATAACATGACCCCCCTAAAAATTTACACGCCAAGATTGCCAATAGTAAAGAAATTACCGGAATTGATTGATGTTCATAATAATGCATTGAATGAATTCAAAATAATAAACAAAAAAATAAAGGAATTAAATGCCCCAATTCACTGAAAAATCAATTATTACCATTCTCAATATTCACTAATGTGTCCACGCATTTGAAAGCACTTCGGCTTGTTTCAGTACTAATTCAACAGCTTCCGCTGCCATATCAGGCGGGTACTTATAGCGTTGCAATGTACGGCGGACAAGAATGCGTAATTTAGCTCTTACACTATCGCGTACTTGCCAATCCACAGTAGTGGATTTACGTAGTTTCTCGGTAATTTCTACAGCAATCTTTTTGAGAGTTTCATCGCCTAACTCACGCACGGCGCTTTCGTTATTTGCCAATGCATCGTAAAAAGCCACCTCATCCGGTTGCAACCCGAGCTCAACATCGCGGTTCAGTGCCTCTTTAAACTCTTTGGCCAGTTCAATAAGCTCTTCGATCACCTGTGCGGTTTCAATGGCACGGTTGTTGTATTTACGTAAGGTTTCTTTTAAGCGGTCGCCGTACTTCATCTCCTGCACAACATTATTGCGAGATTTCGATTTTATTGCGTCTTTAAGCAGTTTTTCCAACAGCTCTACTGCCAGGTTACGGTAGGGCATCTGCCGGACATCTTCCAAAAACTCTTCTGACAGCAGGCCAATATCAGGTTTATCCAATCCTGCCAGTGCGAACACATCGGCAACACCTCCGGCAATCACGGCATTATCCAGAATCTGCTTGAGAGCTGAATTTTTCTCTTCCTGGATGCGCTTTTTATCGACTGAGGTGAATTTACTAATGGCGGATTTAATAGCTGAGAAAAATGCAATCTCAGCACGCAACTCTTTTGCTTCATCCAGGGTGCTACATAATGAATAGGCCTTGTTGATTGCCAGTACTGCATCTAAAAAGCGTTTTTTACCATCATTAAGTCCCAGGATATGGTTCGCTGCCGGTACCAGCAGTTTGTAGGCTTCACTTTCAAAGTCGATATAATCAAAACCATGGAATAGCCCACGAACCATATCCATTTTTTCCAGCAGCACAGAATACGCTTCTTCGGCGCGCAGAGTTGGTTCTCCTCTTCCTTTGGCATCGGTATAGTTTTTTAGCGCTTTTTTTAATTCACTGGCAATGCCGATGTAATCTACCACTAAGCCGCCTTGTTTATTATTAAATACCCGGTTTACCCGCGCTATCGCCTGCATCAGGTTGTGACCTTTCATGGGTTTGTCGATATACATTGTATGACAACATGGCACATCAAAACCTGTGAGCCACATATCGCGCACGATAACCAGCTTGAAGGGGTCGTTAATATTTTTAAATCGTTTTTCCAATTTTTTCCTGGTTTGCCTGTTGTAGATGTGTGGTTGTAACAATTTGCGATCTGATGCCGAACCGGTCATAACAATTTTAATCGCACCTTTGTCAGGGTCCGGGTCATGCCAGTGCGGGCGCAATTCCACGATGGCATTGTATAAATGTACACAAATCTCACGGCTCATGCCTACAATCATGGCTTTGCCTTCTATCATATCTGGGTTGTCTGTGGCATTTGTGCGCGTTTCAAAGTGTGCTACCAAGTCAGCAGCCACTTGCTGAATGCGAGGTTCAGTTCCAACCAGTTTTTCTAAGCGGCTCCATTCGCCCTTGGTTTTCTCGCGGTTAGATACATCTTCTTCATCTTCCACCACTTCTTCAACCTGAGCAGACAACGCTTCAATTTCGGGATGATTTAGATCGAGTTTTGCCAGACGCGACTCGTAATAAATGGGCACTGTGGCACCATCATCTACAGCATCCTGAATATCATAAATTGAAACATAATCACCAAACACTGCGCGTGTGTCTTTGTCTTCAAGAGCGATCGGTGTACCCGTAAATCCAATAAATGAGGCATTGGGCAAGGCATCACGCATGTATTTGGAATAACCGAACACCAGCTTGCTACCAATCACATTACCGTCTTTATCTTTCACTATTAAATAGCGGCCTTTTTGGCCATACTGGCTGCGGTGTGCCTCATCGGAAATTACTACAATATTATGACGGTCGTTTAGTATTGGATGGCCATCTTCCTTTTCAAAGGGCGAGAACTTCTGTACCGTGGTAAAAATAATGCCGCCAGATTCCCGCTCAGAGAGCAGCTGGCGCAATTCATTTCGGTTGTTGGCCTGAACTGGTGTTTGCTTGAACAGCTCCTGAGCATTTGAGAATGTTTGGAATAGTTGGCCGTCCAGGTCGTTGCGATCGGTCACCACTAACAAAGTGGGGTTATTCATTGCCGGTTGTTGCAACAACTTGCCAGCATAACAACACATGGAAATACTCTTACCTGAACCCTGGGTATGCCAGAATACACCGGCCTTTTTGCTGCCGGGTTCAACTTCTCTACCATATGTTGCACGGGCTTCGGATGACGTATCTTTATCCGGCATCTTAGAAGCGATCAAGGTTACATTTACTGCTTCACGAACTGCATGAAACTGGTGATAACCGGCTATTTTCTTAGTGATAATTTCGCCATCGTTTTCAAACAGCACAAAAAAGCGGATGTAATCGAGCAACAACTCG
>DATKUO010000199.1:0-19207 GCA_035530515.1 Bacteroidales bacterium | reverse complement strand
CCTAATACCAGTCCGTTAGTGTCGGAGGCTATTTGGATATTTCCAGCAAAAATTGCCGTGAAATCGCTTTGTAGTTTAAGGCAATTTCCATTAACCATTGAATCATAAGAAAATCTTAATTCCGGCCCTGCTGCAATCGCTGTTATTCCCCAATAATGATTTTCGCCAGTATCGTTAAGTTTTATTCCTGCACCCGTAGTTGATTCTAATTCCAGTGTTGTGCTATTATTGTATAAAATTTTGACAAATTGGCTAAATTGGGTTGCGGCTGTAAAATATGTATATCCCATGCCCGTAAAATGAAGATCGCCAGCATCAAGGTTAATTAGCATGTCTCCGGTATATGATCCGGCAACACCAGAACCATAATAGTAAAATCCTGCACGATTACCACCATCACGTTTTAGATAAAATGCAGGTCGTTTCGCAGCGTGTTCAGCTTCAACAGTAAATTCACAATTTTCAGCCGCCTTGTATATATGTAATTGCATAGTGGGAGCGGCAATTCCAATTCCAACAAACCCATCGCTACCCTGAACGAACAAACCGACACCCGTATTCCAATTAACTGTAAAATCAGAATCTGTAGAACCTGAGTTGAATGTAGACGCTCCTGTTGAAGTTATCGCGCCACATCCCAGAGTGCTTGTCATTGTAACCGCATCACCAAATCTAACCAATCCTGCGTTTGTATAAATTGCATAATTTAAAGTAGCTCCAACATTTTGATCTTCAATATAAAGACCATAATTATTTATAAGTTTATTTCCAGCAGCTTCAGTAGCAGCTATTTTAACACCGCAAAAATTAGTTATTGTAGCAGCATCAACAATTAGTCCTCTTGCCCATAATCCTACTGCGCTATTAATAGTACCAGTAGAACCTGCTACCGTTCCAAAAGTAGCAACAACACCAGCTATAGCATTTGCATTAGACCAATTTTGTGTGTTACTTGCAGCAAGGTAAGCAAGCCCTGCAGTTGCTGCACCTGTTGATGTCATTTCTGCAGCAGTTTTAGCAAAATAAGAAAGACTAATAACACCAGCCTTAGATGAATTGTCAGTATCCGTAAATGTTTCAGTATGATAAAAACCAATATCATTATTTGGGTTTGTACCAACTGCCATGTGACCCGATCTAAGTGTTCCGGTAATTACTGTATTAGGAGTAATATTTAACGCTTGGCTACCCGTAGTTGTCACAAACTGCATCAGAGTACCAGCGGCATCTTTAACAGAAAGAGCATCAGCCAAATTGGTTGGTATTACTATTTGATTCTCAGTAGTTGCGCCTAAGAAGGTAATATCTTCCTGGAGATTAAGACTACCGCCATCAGCTATTGTTATAGCCCCACACCCAAGCGTTCCCATTCCCGTAACATTCGCTCCGGTAAAAGTAACACTCTCTATCGCAACTGTTCCGCTTGTGGAAGCTATTGTTAAACTCGTGGTGCCGGAGTGGGTTATAGTTGCTACGTCTGCGGAGATAGTAATAGCTCCTGTAATTCCAACATTCCACGCAAAATACCCGGCCCAATTTGTATCGGCACCACTGGCAGTACAGTAAACCCCGTAACAAGTAGAGGCACCTGCGGTATCTCCCTCAGCGGTAAAATGACCTCCATAGGTATTTTTTGTCCCGGCATCCGTTGATCCCTGAGAAGTCGCATGACCCCACACCGCCATTAAATCAAAGGTTCCGGCAGAAGTATCCGCTCCTCCTTTTTGTACCTGGGACTTAATACCAATTACGGTAGAATGACCAGTTGTAATAACAGATCCAGCACTCGAAGATACCCCCAACGTGGTATAACTTTTACCCATCGTATCGCCGTTAGATTGTTCTATTTGCGCACAATACGAGTTTCCAAGAATTGCATCCTGGGTTACCCTGAAAGCCCCCGCTGTTCTTTGATGAACAACGCTGTTGGCATCTATCCTGAATTGTCCGGTAGGACCGGCGGTAAAAACCATATCCCCCAAAGCGTCAGTATGAGTTAAGTTTGTTGCGACAAGCGTTTTTGTGGCAGACCATTTTGGAATAGTGTCTGCGGTTCCTGTTTCCATTGTCAAGGTTCCGGTAATTGCGACATCACCAGTTACTTCAGCATCACCAACAACTTCCAAACCACCCTCTGTTTTAATCGACTGATTAAAAGTAACCTGTCCTGTAGTGGTAAATGGAAAAGCCCCGCCATTGGAATTTACACCGTCCATTTGAAGAGTATCAGTATCGTGGGTATGACCACCAGACGAAACAACAGTCGTTGTATAGGTGTTATTTGTTACGATATCAGCTTCGGCACTTGTTACCCTGCTCAAAAGCTTTACAACATCAAGATTATCATTAAGGTCAAATCGCTTCCCCTGGTATCCGTATATGATAGGAGCCTGTTTAATGTTCTTGCTGATATCCTCAATAGACTCAATACGGTTAGTAAAATCCCTACTCGCCTCATCGAGCTTATCAAGTCTATCCATTACGACATTACCAGCCATTGGTTATCGCTCCCATCTTTGCGAGAAACTCGCTTCCCAATTGCGGTTTAGGAACAAAAGGCATATCCGCGCCAAACCACTTAAATTCACCGGTAGTCGGGCAAGCCTTTACAAGTTCATACTGAAAGAAACTCCCTACAAATCCTGCAGGTGGAATGATTTTAAGATGGTGTCTGAAATATGGTTGACCTGCCGCCGCCTGGTTGCTTATTACATTTTCATCGGCAACGTAATCACCCGTTGATGTATACCTCATGTAATCGCTTAAAAGGGTTATATCCAGACCATTCATGTCATAAAATTCGCAATAGGCAATAAGACTGAATATTTCGGCAAAGTTATTGCGCTCCGGTCCGGCAAATAGAGGTTTGCTTTTTATTGTAATATCATACCTTATCCCACTCCTGCTCTTTGGTACGGGAACAACACCGGCCCCTGATCCTGTAATTTCAATATTACCCAATCCCGCAGAAGTAGCAACGGGAACGACACCTGCACCGGAACCGGAACTTGAACCACCGGTTGCGGCGGAAGTTGGAACCGGAACAATTCCTGCTCCTGTACCCGTTATTCCAATAACTCCATTCGCGAGAGAATAGGGAATTACCGCGATTGGAGTACCGGAACCGGAAATACCTATTGCACCTGCAGCCGCGCCAGTGGGAACAGGAACAACACCCGCACCGCTTCCGGTGGGGTTTCCGTAATAAACCCCCGTCCCAACACTTGTTGGTACCGGGACTTCCCCGGCACCTGTACCAAAAATATCAGCCATAATATCCTTTTACGGATTAGGTGCAGTATATGTAAGTGCTGAAACACTTACGGTTGTTCCGGCCACAATCGACAATGAATTAAGATTAAGAGCCTCTCCGGTAAGACCAACCGATCCTCTCCAAACTTCCAGAGCATTACCATCTTCTACCTTATACAATGCAGCCGTACCGGTAGCGTTTGCGGCAGTATCGTCACCAATAGCCCCGGCGGTAGCAACACCGGCAGCGGCGGCACCGAAAGCAGGATTAGACAATGCGTGCTCAGACAATACAACATCAGCAGCCGTCATAATTATTAATTTCCCCGGTGCGTTTACATCGAGCAAATCTACAACAGCATTAGCCGCCGCGTTTCTTGCAGCAGCAGAACGGGTTAAACTTGTACTCATTTAAAGCCTCCTTAAAAATTAATCTTCGGGATCAAAAAATATATCCTCATGAATATCGGTATCGTTTGCTTTGTAACCTTGAAAGTCGGTTACCAGTAACGAGCTAACATCTTTGGCGGCAGGTTGATGCTTGCAAATCAATCTCATATCATCCTCTGATATTTTAATGAAACAGGCAGTTGAGGGCTTTGCTTTTAGTGCCGCAAAGTGTCCCGCGGGAGCCCGTACATAAAATCCAAAATCGTAAGTAATAGGAACACCAGACAAAATCTCGTTTTCGTTAACAGGCACAAGGGTTATCCTGTTACCTGTTATACATTCACACTTGTCAGGTTTATTTTCTATGTATATTTTTTTCATTTTGCTTTAGTAATTTGTAAATAGTCAACATTTAATTTATTGGACAAATTTTCAATAAAAGCCAAACAATGCTCGTTTTCAGGGAATAGCGTAAACATAAAAACCGTTTCAACCTTCCCCACCAATTTACTTAAAAATTCTACCGCTTTTTTATATGTTCCTTGCCTGTATTCGTTGTGATATTTTTCATCACCATCTATTGAAACACCCACCCTATCAGCAAACAAAGGTAATCTTTCATTATTGATTGTGCCATTTGTTGTTATGCCTATCTTTTTCCCGAATGATTTTATTGTTAAACATATTTTTTCAATATTTTCAACCATCAATGGTTCACCTCCGGTCAACCACACCCAATCATTTTTTGATGATTTTATTAATTTAATACACTTGTCAATAACTGGTTCCCTTCGTGAATCTTTCATAGAACAAAATCTGCACGAAAGGTTGCATTTATAAGTTATTGGAAATAATAATGCCATAATTTTACCTTATCGTAAGGTGTAATCGTATGCCATAAAAACGTGATAACCTGTTTCGTCAGGAGTAAATTTATATCTTCTACCGCCTAACCAATCCCCCAAACTATCAAAATTCAATATATAATCATAGGGTTCGCTAAATGGTGCCACATCTTCGTCTGTTTCATCCATATAGGTCTGCCCCCATTCTTCTATATCATCATCAACAATCGGGGTTACAAAATCGCTTGGTTTCCAATGGATTAAACAAGCATGAGAAGCGTCAAAATCTTCCAACGTATAACTTGATTCCATGAATACTTCATATTCAATACCAGAAACCATATAAACTTTAAATACAGCAAACAAGTCACCCGTTTCTTCATGATAATCAGTTTTATAGGGAGTATTCACCCTTGCCCTTGGTGGAGCTTCATCATAATTACCAGAAGTAAAAGCAAGGTACTCATCAATCGTGAATGCCGGAGCAGCCATATTATCCTACCTCTGCCATATCAAATTCAAAAGGTCCATGTGGAGCATCAGGATTAAACTTTAATTCAGGATTGAAATAATATCCAAATATTCTTTTCACTCCCGAATAAGTTTCGTAAGAAATCCACCAGGTATTATCCCAATACTCAGCAGCGCAATGATGAATTATATGCTCTCTCTGATCTTCAATATCTCCATAAAGCTCCCTGTTTTCTTCTGGCCATAATTCAGCTATTCTATAATCGGTAAACAGGAATGTTTCCCCGCCCTGCTTTGTTATTGCAGGCCCTAAATTGCTTAAATAAAGCAGGCATTGACCACCATATTTAGGCAATTCACCAATAATTAATGTGTCCGGAAAGGCGCACCCTATATCTTCACTGATTAAAGTTGGACTGGCTATAGTAGGATCACTCCCGAATAATGCGTATATCTCACCTTCAAAGAAGAAAAAGAGATCATCAGACAATCTTTTAATGCCCGTTGGTAAGTATCCCTTTTTAACACTGAAATCAATAAAGTAGTTGTAATTAAACATATTGAGAAATTTTTGAGGGTATGTATGAGCAGCATCAATCGGAGTGCCGCCGGACCCGCCCGGTACCTCTGAATAATAAGCCCTGCCCTTTTCGGTAGAAACTAACCCAAATAGCCAGAACCTTGTTTTGGCGTATTCGCAGAATCCGGCAAGTGGACCGGCTGAATAAGGTGTCATAATTAATTGTGCGGTTTCACCGGCCAGGGCTGCATCGGTAACAGAATCCTCAACATCTAATTGTTTCGAGCTTGAAACTATGCTCCCACCGATAACATAAGGCGTTATACCGGCAGTAGAACTACCAACGAGATAAAAACTATCATCGTCAATTACTTCAACCTGCCACGAAGTATCATCGAGTTCCTCTGCTCCACTTTCCATATCAATCAACTTTACATAATAATCATCAAGTAAATTATGGTCCGTCGTCGTATTAACGATTATACGGTTTTCAGGTGTAGTAAATGTTGAAATTTCCTTTAATGTTCCGGCTATATACCCTCCGGTCATGGGCGGTACCATGTCTGCCTTATTGTAAATAGTTGGAGCCCCCGCAGGACTTTCGAATGGATAATCATATTCATCAGAAGCGGTATCTTGTAGCTCAATTATTGTATCGCTGATTCTTGTAACTGTATATTTGTGATCGTTCAATCCTTTATAACTGGAACAATATTTCTCGTACAGTATCCAATTACCTCCGGCAGTATAATAATAATAAGTTTTATATTTTTTTCTTTCAGCTACCGGAGTATATAAGTTTTGACCATTACCACCTGTTATATCAGCAATTAAAATTTCTTCATCGGTAATCAATCCATGCGGCGCAGTTGTTGTTATTCTCACATTCGTTGCCGTTAAGAGGTCAATAGAAGATATGCTGAAATAATCCTGTGAAGCGTAACTTGTTCCGGCAGGATCAGAAGCGGTATAGGTACTTTTTGCTTTAAATATTTCATAGGTTTCATCGGAAGAACCATTTATTTTAATAACTGTTCCGCTTTCCACCGTTGCAGCATTGACACCTATTAAATCATGCGGATAGGCATAATCGTCCGTATCATCAACATCTATTCCCAAAAAAACATTACCGGTAGCAAAACCATGAGCACCGGAAGTTGTAGCACGAACATCGTTTGAATTTAAAGTAATGCTCTGTATTAACTTGGTAGGAAGAACAAAAGGAATTGGTATATCCATACAAAAGTAATGAGTAGCTGCAGAAGCCAGAGCCTCAGTTGTTAATAACCGTGTCCTGTGAATTCTTATATGCGTTGCTCCCTGCTCAAGAGCATACATATAATCTTCAGGAGTTTCATCAGAAGAAAACAAAGGAAAATTAACACCAAATGCCCCGACCGAACCAACCGCTTTTCTATTCCCAAGACTTTCCAACCCCTCGCTTACACCCGGATAAAATGTTGTCAGAGTGATTGGTTCGTCATCATCATCAAATGCAGCGTCAACCGTATGCCTTATAAAAGTAAACGCGTAGCTTAAGTAACCGGCGCCAAATGTTGTGCCGGTTATTACTGTAAGATCCGCAATGCTCGCGGCAACATTGATACACATTTCCCTGACTACATCTTCGGTATCGGTATCGCCTATCTCAATCACCTTGTGCCTTGTAAGATTTTGCGATTCGCGCCAGTACATTTCTTCGTCACACACCGTATAAAGATAGTCGAAAATGTGAATAAATCTGAATGATGGATCGGTAAGTCCGGTTGCAGTTCCTAAAACTGTTCTTAACTTTGTAGTAAGATTTATTTTAATAAGAAGATAATCAGTGCCGGATTTCACCCACATAACGGCAAATTTAGTACCCGAAGTGGTTATATACGCGATTGCATGAGAAGCAAAATCGTAATCATCGGTATCCAGGATTCTATTGTGTCTGCATCCTTTACGTGGTATTGGAGGATTGCCCGGATAGGCATTAACGAGAGAGACAACTTCCCCTTCTCGCAGGTCCTTTGGATCGTCCCTGCTATTCATTCCATAGATAGGAGCCCTGTCTTTTATTCTTGGAAGTTCCGGCATTGCATAACCTCTTTATATTAATCGTCACTACTTTCAAAATCCTTATCGTACCCGCTTTCACCGAGCCTGTACTGGTCGAACCCTGGACTATATCGCGGTTGCGGTCTGCCTGGAAGTCCACGCCTTTCGGCTTTTAAATCAAACAAAACTCTGTCAAACTGTTTACTGTAATAAATGGTTTCCTTGGAAGTGGACAGGGTAGCCTCTTCAACCTTAAACCGCAACCATGCCTTTGTGATACGCTTCTCGTATTTATCGTCAATGGGAACCTCATCACCAATCGCGGTAATATCATCATAAGAACCGGAATGCTCAATTATCACATAATAAGTCTCGCTTACCAGGTAGCAACTTGTAATTTTCGCAGCATCAAGAACGGTAGATAAATCATGCCTGAAGTACAATTTTGTATATCCCAAAGCAGCTGCATCATTACTCTTGATGATAATCGTTTTACCGGTTTCGGTTCCACCGTCAATTACAAGAAGGTAATCTTTAAAATCATCCTCATCGGCTGCGGCAATATCAACATCAATCGAACCGAGCGCGTAGTTTTGAAAAGCATCGGCGGTATCGGGATCATCGTTCTCGTCAATTTCAACATTAAGCAGTTTTATCTTATTTTCAACCTCTTTGTACTGATAGTGCATTAATGGTTCAGCAGGATTGTATATTTTGCCGATTGTACGCATACCGTCGGGCTTATCTATCCAGACATCATCTTCTACCACCACTCCGGTTTCATGATCAATGGAGGGCATTAAAAAGCCCTCTCCGGCCAATGCCTCAAGAAGCTCATTCATCCAGACAATCCAATACGAATCAGCATATCTTTGAGTAAACTCGTATGGTTGCCTGGCTTTTACTACTGTTAATGTTGCCATTTTAAAATCCTATTTTTTGAGAGGATCTTTATTTTCTATTTCATTGCTGTCTTCGGGATCGATTAAAACAGGATATCCCTTTTTATTATCGCCATTGTCTTCTTCGGCAATAAGAACGCGCCCGTCCTTACCCACCTTTTCGACCTTGCGGGTAATCATTACATCTTTAAACCCACCCATAGCGGTAGGGCGTCTGACGGAAATTTTATCGGGATGGGATAAGAAATACATTTTTGGCTGTCTCGCGAGAAGCCTTTGCGCGTATGGTAATTTTACCCGATACTGTTTCGTGCCGTGCTGGCTTACCATTTGGGGAAATACTTCCGGCACAGTTTCTTTGGTATAGGGATTTAACCATGTCAAACTTTTAACGGCAGGAGTAAAAGCGAAAAGCACAACATCACTATTGATACTCCCTGCAAAAATTGGTTTATTCATAAAATCCACCTTCCGGGGTTTAAAACGTTAAATTCCGGGGAAGCAGGGAGCCGAAACTCCCCACAACACCCCGGATAAAAAAACCAAAGGCTTTCACCTTCAGTTATTATTTACTTTTTGTCTTCCTTTTTATCCGAGCCTGTCAACCTATCAATCTCAGGCTCAAAAGTATCGTATAGTTCAATCTGATCCTGTCTTAACTGCTCACCTGTTTCAAGCTCTTTGAGTTTGTTACAGATGATTTCAAGGTAAACTTCACCGACTTCTATTTCTTTCATCGGGTCATTTTGGGGGGTAGTCATTCTACTAGCCATTCTACCATTACCCAAATCGGTTTCAGTCAACCCGACAAGCTCACCTTCTTTTTTATCCATGCTTAACTCTTCCTGCAAAATACGCAGGAGTTTAAGCCTTGACCGCCGCCCCTGTTCTTGTGCAAGTAGATCCAACAGCATGAGCCTTACAGGACACGACATCTTTATTTTTGTAGACATACAAAACCTCCGGGGTTTTAATAATTAATGGAAATGGGAGCCTCGAAAGACTCCCTGTTATTACTTTTTCTCTTTTTCAGCAGCTTCTTTTTCAGCAGCTTCTTTCGCCGCTATTTCAGCCGCCTCTTTCGCTACATCAACACAACCTGCTTTGCGACAAAGTAGGTCAGCAGCAGCCGGAGCTACTTTGTCTATTTTCCCGTCAGGATACCGTATTTCAACAAGGACTACCTTAAAATCCTTGTCAAATTCTTTATTCTCTTTAGGCATAAAAGCCCTCCATTTTTAATTTTTTATTTTTATAAAGGAGCATGCCGAAGCATACCCCTTTTGTTAATTGTTAAAAATTTCCGATTAAGCTATAGTAGTCCAGAGTTGGATATAACGGGTATACCCACCATGCTTTACCTTGTACCATCCACCTACACCAGAACAGGTCGGAGTGGTTGTAACACTCATCCAGGTATCGTTTGTGGTAGACGATTCAATGAGATAAGTCATTTTGTTTGCCGCAGCAAAACACCCAAGAAAAGCATTACCAACATTTGCGCCGTTATGCTCAAGACGCAGTACGTGTAACTGGTTACTTCCTACACGATCATCATACGTGTAAATAGCAGCCCCGTAATGGTCGCCAATGGTCGCTGTAGCTACCACATAGGTTTCAATCTTCAGACCAGTATGATTACCTGAAGAACTTGTGCCGGTAGCTTCCGTTTCGATGTACAGACCGGTGTGTTCACCAGTTATTGTCTGGCTTGCAGACCTCGACTTAATCCTCATGCCGTGCCATGCACTTCCGGCCTGTGCCGTAATAGCAATGGAATCGACAATAGGAATATAGTCAGTCAGGTACTTACGCCACACATCGTACTGGTACACGTACCGATGTGCAGTAGTTACGACATTACTGGCATAGGTAAGCATCAGGTATTCATCACCGCCACCAACAACAGTTGAATAGTTGGTACTCGGAGCAGTCTCACCGACATACTCTCTACGAACCGATCTTTCGCCAGAGCCATGAAAGGCGTAGGTATCGGCAGAAATTACATTCGCAAAACCACTGCTCAACACACCGGCATTAACCAGTGTATTTGAGTGGATGATTCGGACATGGTGTCCTAATTTGTCATTCGCGATAGTCATAGTTCTCTCTCCTTGTTGATTTTGTTAATAAAAAATTATTTCCGGGGTAATTTATTATTTACGTATTACTTTCTGTTAATTAAGCTGCAAAACTTACACCCGGCCCTGGATCGTAGAACCATGCAATAAGGCTCTGGTTGTTCAGGTAAGTAGTAGTCCCGCCGATTTTGGTCATAGGTTCATACCTTTTGAAACCATGCTTCATGTGAGCCGCCCATGAGCCGCCCTTACCATGAATACCGTAATCAGCAGTAAACCAGGTTTTTCCACCCTTTTTACTGTTTGTTCCTGCTCCATAAACCTTTTGTGAGGTTGCATGAAGAAGGGCTTTAGCTCCCAGGTAAATTGCAGGACACAGGTAAGAATCGGTATCCGCGGTTGCAATAGCGACCTGCGGATCGGTGTCAATACCTGCACCGTAAACGGGAAGTCCACCGGAAGTTGACGCTCTCCATGCCTTGATCCATTCGCAAGGTATATAGAGAATCTTATCTATCTCAACAGCCTGGTCCTGATTAATAGCATGGTTTTTGTCTGCACCTCTGTAATCAGCGTCCCTCATCATGGTAAACCAGACATTGTTTGTGCTTCTCTCCATCAACCTTTGAAGAAGCCACGGATCGATAAGGCAAACTGCTCTTAACTGCTTGCCTAAAACCTGTGCACTTTTAAATCTCAGCACAGATATAATCTGGTTTTTAATAAACGCATGAGCGGCAAGACTGAAACCATCACCAGTTACATCGGTGAGAGTGTCCAGAGCCGTCGCAACAGAAGCCTCAAAAGTTGCGCGGGTAGCGTTCCATGTAACCATACCATTACCGCCGACATAGGTATTTTTGCATGAAATTATATCTCCTGCGGCCGCCGCGTTCATCAACTGCATCCCCAGACCGCCATCGGTAGTAAGAAGCGTTCCTCTGTCCCCGCCACAGAAAAGAGACTGAAAAGCTAAAAAGTCAATCCACTTTCCCATGTACTCGCCAATACCTTCCTGGTAAGTAGGTTCAAGGTTCGCAATAAGATTAGCGAATCTTTGCTGATCCATTTCTGACCAGAAGGGATACGCCGGGGAATCAAACATATTAAGGCGTACATCATCATGGTAGAATAGCGGATATGTACCTTCTTTCACAGCAACCGACCCGTGAGTAGGAAGTCCCTTAAAATCATCGAGCAAGGTGAAACGTACCTCGTCACCTTTGTCTACTACCTTGGTCTGGACACAGGAAGAAGTTGAAATATCGGCGGATCTTCCCGCAACGTCCATTGTTTTAACCAATCTTTCTATTCCTTTACCGTTTGCGCCCAACCCACCGAAAATACTGTACCTTTGAGAAAATCTGTCAATGGATTTTTCAATCATTGCCTGCACAGTAAAGGCGTGGGTGTCAGCCCCGGTAGCTCCAACATAAAGTTGTTCAGCCATATAAATAGCCTCCTGAAAATAGTTAGTGTTTATTATCAAGCATTTACGCAATCCGGGGCAGGCGCGAAATGCCGGTTATCTATAATCTTACGTTTTTTTTAACCAAATTTTGAATTGCAAATATTTCCTCTTCGTCTTTTGCGTTATCAATTAACGCGCCAACATAATCGGGATCAGACAGCTTTCCCTTATCAATAGCTCCAAAATCAACAATGGTTGCTTCTTTTTCGGTAGTCTTAACGGTATCCTTTGATTGCTTCATTGCCTTATCAAGTTTTTTGGGATTAAACATACTCAGCATCTTGTCACGTTCCGTCTGTCTGATTTTAAAATCCCTCGACTTTGTATTAAACGCGACCGGTTCACCGAGATCGGCGGCAATCATGGCGTAAAGAGCTTTTGGATTATCCTTGAATTTCGCGAGCTCTTCATATCTTTTGTAACCAAATTTCTCCATCAGGTGTTTCTGGTATCTTCCGATACCCTTATTAAACGTGTTCCATTCCGGGTGTTTTTCTTTTTGCTCCCAAATTTTCTCAATATTTGTTTCTTTAATTTTGAAAGCTTCGTTAATATCGCCAAGGGCCAAAAGAGCGTCAACACCGGCTTTTCCCCTTTCCCTGGATTCCTGCTCTGTCTTATTTTTGAGCAGAATGCTCTTTACGGCAAGGTTGACATTTTCCGCCATATCCTTTTCAAATTCTTTATTTACCTCTATGATTTCATCTTCTTTCAGTTCCAATGTTTCTTCAAGAAGCTTCCTGGTTTCTTTCGACATTCCATAGGTAGCATAACTTTCATTTCCCTTGCCCTCTTCAATTCGCCTCATCCGTTCTTTTACAATCGGATCATTCAGGATTTCTTCATTAGCGGTAGAGGAAGAAGTAATCTGCTCATTGAGTTCTTTGTTTTTTGTAATAAGATTTCCGAGATTTTCAAGGATTTCAACCGGTGTTTTCTGCAGGACTTCCTTTTTGAAAGTCATCCCCTCAATGGTAACGTCATTTTCGTAGGTGTAGGAGGGTTCTTCCGGCTTGCCAAGGTTATCGATTTTTACGTTTTCAATAACCTTATCACCGACTTTGATATTGTATGTGCCATCGTCATTTACTTTTTCAACAATGGCATCTTCGCCATCAGAATCCTTTTTTTCCTTGTAGACAATTTCGTTTTCTTTTTCGAATTTCAATTCCGTATCTTTAACGGCATTTTTGTCAACAACCTTTTCGGGATCCTTAACCGGGTCTTTTTCAGGTTGCTCAATCTCCTTCAGTTCCTCAATCTCCTTGATGAAGTCGGGATCATCCTTCAATTCGTCAGAAATATTTGCACCGTCGAACAATTCAGGATCAGCAATGACTTTTTCTTCTGCACCGTCTTTGTTGTCAGCAGTACCGCCATCATCCGCGCTTCCTCCAGGTGCACCGGCAGTATCATCACCCTCATAGCACCGGTTCATCATTTCAAAGGCTCTGAAAATCTGTTTTAAAAATCGTTTATTCATAACTTTTTACCTCCGGGGTAAATGTTTTATGCAGCCGCAGAAGCGGGTTGTGCTTCTTGTGGCAATTGAAATTGATTATTTCCACCTGTATTTATATAATTTCCCTGAACGAGTATATCGTACATTCCTGGTATATATGCCAAATCCTCCGGTGTAATACTGAATGAAAACCCTGATCTCATTGCTTTTATTTTCTCAGCCTCAGTTTTAGCTTTTCTTTCCTCGAGCTCTGCCATTAATTTAGCCATTTGCTGTTGGTTCATCTGTTCAGCCTGCACCTGTGCTTTCTCTGCAATGACACTTCCTGTCTCTTTAGCGGTCTTGTTCCCGCCCATTGACATTAATACCGATGATAACAGGGTAAGAGTTTCGTCAGCCTGTATCAAAGTCGGAGCAGCAGTATTCCAGAAGATGAGCATTTCATTAAGTTCCTGTTGACGCGCTGTTGGAGAATCATCACCCGGTACCAATCTCCAACGCCATTTTACGCTGCTCAAATCGTTGGTTACTCCTATTTCGTTTCCGTCCAAATCGTTTTCTTTTTGATTAACCGAGACTGTTTGTATTTCCTGTTCTTCATCGTCTGATATTTCAATTACCTGTTCTTCGGTAAAAACGTATGGTATCATCATCAATTCAAGGTTTTTAGCTTTGAAATATGATTTATTAAAACTATCAGAGAGAAACGAGTAACCGATAAGAGCCTGGGAAATTTCTGTTGTTTTGGCAACATTGGATTGCTCCGGAGAGTGAGCTCCCATAACGCCCCTTGTTAATAGAGTTTCATCGTCCATATCTCTATCAACCTTTTCGGAATAGTTCTTATAGGAATCGTTAGCGGTACGCTTCAGGAAATCCATATTATCCCTTATTTTCCCAGGGAATTTAGGATCGGCAACACCAATACCATTACCAATCGATAACTCAGTTGGAAGATCCTCAGAGTTTTCAAGAGAACCTTTTTTATAAACAAACAAATCACCGGACCCGCACCTTACATCATGCAGATACTCAGTCTCAGAAATAGCTTTCATCAAAAGTTTTTGCTGCATATCCGCGCCCGGGCCAGTAGGAAGTCCGTCAACTATTTGCGGAATAAAAATAACGCACGGTAGTATCGGGTTTCCCTTATCGTCATGCTCCTGGAACCAATGTAATTTATTTTGGAGCATGAGCCCCTCTTGTGTCCATCGTGATTGCCAGAGTGCATTAATCTCAATTTCAGCGTAAACATATTTATCAGCGTTTTGCTTTTTCCACGCTTCCCACCGTTCATCATTCCATGTACCCGGGCGCATTTGATAATCAAGGGTATTATCACCTTCGGTTTCCGTCGCAATGGCAACTTCCGCTTTAACCTTTACCGGACTCAACCTTTCGCAGCAGAGCATCCTGCCGTCTAAGCCGGTATGTGTTGCTCCTGCAAGAATATCATAATAAAGAAATCGCGCATCCTCAACCGTCAGGCCGGTTGTATGTTCGAGCATTTCCTGTGAATCGGTTTCGGCCCGGTCGAGAAATTTATAATGTTCGTCAATCTCTTTTTTTCTATTTAGGTTTTCGTTAATAAGTTCATTTTTACTTTTTCGCGCTATTCGAATAAGTGTATGAGCATCGGATCCATCTGTCTTATTCAGATACTTATTAAGAACAAAGGTGTCCCATTTCAGCACTTCAAACGTCAGTCCTGCCATTTGATCGCCGTAAGCGGTTTTTGCCAGGTCAAACATAGCTACTTGTGGAGTACAACTTACGCAACCGTTAAAGAGCATTTCAGAAAGATTTTCCTGCTCCTTGATTTTGTTCTCAAAGTATTTTAAGATTAAATTAGCGGTTGACACCTCTTCCGCAGACATTCCGCCCTCAGTAACAATTTTCCCCGATCTCTTACCTTTCATCACTTCACCGACAATTCGATTAATTTTCGGTTTCATCAGTTTTGGCTCAATGCAGATTTTTTGCTGGACCTGCTCGTATATCTCCCTTGTTTTCGAATCAAAGATATGACCGTGCATATAGTTGAAGTATGTTTTACCTTGTACAATCAAGGGTTTCCAGTATTCAGACAGGTTTGTAAGTATCAGTTGATTTTTCGCGTACAAAAGCCTCAACTCTTCATCATCAAAGCCCCTGCCCTCGATATCTATATCAACCTCGTTTATGTTGTCTATTTCTCTCATTTTATCTTACCTGCATTATATTTTTAGTAATTGAATGACGTTTTTCAGGGAATCTATTATTTGAACCGGAAGGATATCTTGCCCGTTTTATTTTTTCCCACTCTTCACAATGACTACTTAGTTGCACTTCTGCCACTTCAAATGGAGAGAATGATACAACCGCATACCGGACAATATCAGGAAAATCTTTCCATTTTTTATCAACCTGCTCACTGATAGGTTTAGAAATATCCTTGCTCTGCTTAGTGCTGTATTTAACCATAAAGGCTATATGGTTTCTGCAGGTATTGAAGAAAAGTAACCGCGGCTGATAAGCCGGATCTTCCTTGAATCTTTCCCACTTATCCCGGTCATACCATAAAAATTGCCTTACAATTTCATGGCCATATTCGATTTTATCATTAACATTTACATTAAAATCAAATCCATGCATTGCGTATTGTTGCTTTTTTGTCATTAATGTGTACGGACTTGGATCAAGAAAAAGGTTAGGATCTCCATATCTTCCAACTATCTGTCCGGAAATACCAAGGGCCGCCTCTATCGTTCTCCACATATCACAAGTTTCCGGTATAGTCTCGGGCCGTGATACTAAATTCTCGTAGGGGAGAGTAGGATATTCTGCAATACAGATAAGTTTATTGCGCGGGGTAGTCATATACCACCCTGAAACATCGGGCCTTGTATCGTGGGGATCCACAACCTGAATAATCGGGTATTGTTTCGGTATCGGATAGGGATTTATTACATGGACCGGCCGGTGGAAGATTTTATAGATTCTACCCTGTACATGGGTAAATTTTCCGTCCACCCGGGCGGCCATAGCATCGGGATCATTACTTTTTTCCCAATTCTTAATTGCGTTTTCTATACCTTCAAGGGATAAATGCCCTCTCGTTTCATATATACCGGTATCGGGATTTTTAGGAATGTTGTATTTTTCGGCTATTTCTGCAGGAAGTTCCGAACCATCACAATTTTCCCAAATACTTCCTTCATCGTGAACAACCCTGCCGTCTGCATCATCACTTGCGCCCTCAATAATATCAAGAAGAAAGGCTCCGATATTCAAAGGGGTACCGCCTATAATTATTCTCCCCCCGCTTTCACCGGTCGGCGTTACGGTTCTCGCACAAATCTCAGGCCAATGCTTTTCCGGTGGAGGTTCATCACAAATGATAACATCAACAAAATCTCCGGCAAAGGAAATTGTTTCCTGGTCATGGGTTTTTACCTGCATAACCTGAATGCGAGGCTTATCACCATCACCAATTACCGGAATATGAATTTCCCTGAATACGCCATTATTTGTACGATTCTTAAATCTTGCATCGGGAATGTGTTTTGAAATGATTTTATAATCAGCAGAATTTCTCTTCATTAAATCAGCTTCACAAATCCACCAAATCGTAAGCGTGCCATTTCTCCGCTTCTCTTCAAGCGCGTCAAAAAACTCACTATGACAATAAATTGGATTAATGTACTTGCTACCCTTCGCTACACCGCACAGGAACTCTCCAAGCCACTCCGTTTTCCCGGTACGGTTACCAAAGGTGATAATATGTGTCCTGGGATAAGGCGGTACATACCACCGCTTAGACGGCCTCTCCTGAGCCCTGTTAGGTATCCAGAACACCGAAGGTAAACGCCGTATCAAAACTTTGCGCTCTTCGTTGTTTAAAGTATCAAGATATTCCTGATTTAAAGAATATTTAATCATTTTCCATCATCTTGTATTGTTTTGGGCATGAAAAAAGGCAACCGTGATGACGTGGCACCACGATTGCCCTAATTCTTAGCCTTTCGACAAACCCGCCAGCTTGCCGATAGACTGCCCGTTTATGTTAAAGAACTACTTAATTATCTACGCACATAAATGTTTCAAATGCTTTGGTAACTTATTCTTGCCGAAAGTCGGCAAAGGAACAAAATCCTTTTTACCACCTGTAACCATAGCCTCAATCGCATCTTCATCATAACCCTCATTATAAGTGTGGAATCTATTTAAACGAGGATCATTTATAAAATCTTCAATTTCCTCCTTGCTCAAACGCCCTCTTCCGGTCTTCCCAAAGTGCTGTCCATAAACAATACTAAAATCCTGCTTATCAAAAAGCCCCTTAATAGCAGCTGGAACAGCTAACAACCCCGCTAACATCGATATAAAATTACGCCGTTTCATTATCTAATTCTCCTGAAACTTACCGCACCTACCCGGACAGTACCAAACAACCTAAGAAGAAACAGTTTCCAGATTATTTGAAAAGGATTTAATTTAGCATATTTCATTAAACGAGCAAAAACCTTCAAACTAGCCCCTGCATAAACAGGCCGCATTATAAATTTATCGAGTTTCTTCCGAAGTTTCTCATGCTGTTTAAGAGTAAATTCATCCATTAAATAAAATCCCCCCCGAATATCTCTCGCAATAACTTCTTTATCCTCGTTGCCATTAACTCCAACTTCGGATCAACTGTCTTCTCAAAAATGTACTTAACAAGCTCTACCACAACCTCTATCAACTCCCGTATCTTACCCATCTTACTCAATAACTTCCAAAAATTAACCTTGATCTTTTTCATCAATCAATTCCCCCACTATCTATTAAGAAAATCTGTATAACTCCCAACCACTCTAAGTATCTTTTCAGGTGATGACATAATATCCTTAAACTTCGCCTCAGACCTCTCCCAACCATCAATATATCGCTGCGAAACCTTGAACTCTTTTGTCTTTTCATCAATTTCTAAACTTCCAAACAATGACGGCACACATGATAAATTACAAAACTCCCGTACCTTCTCCCTGTCCAAAGCTGTAGTTAGAAGCAATCCTTCCATTATTCCCCCGTAATACTACTCAATTCCCTGAAAATAAACCTGACGTTAAATGCAAAATTAAACAGTACCACCGTTATACCAAATCCACTAACACAACACCTCTCTATATCAAAACACCGAAACCGAAATGATAAATAATTTATATCAATACCATCACAGTCCTGGTATGAACTTTTCCAATAATTAAAAAAACTAAACCTCATTCTCCCCCCTGTCAAGACGTTTAAAAATGAGAGACGGGTTATTTAGAATACCGATATACGGGGTAGGGTGGTAAGTTCGAATATTGATCCCCCCCCCGGCTTTTAAAACAAAAGCCCCCACTTTTTTATTGCTGCAATGATCTTGACTTGTAGGATGTCGCATAATAAACAATGTGTAAACCAAAGTTATAAGTGATTGATATATATACGTTTAAGTTTTCAATATTTATATGTGTTGTCCTGGCATACTCTATGTAGTACCCACATTTAATATTTTACTCAAAAGCTCTTCATCGGTGGTCAAGGATACGTTCGCTTCAGTCGGCATTCGCTCGCCGGTTGTGTCTGTAGATTGCTTGATCGCGCTGACCTTATCCCTGTCCTTAGTGGCCTTTTTGTTAATTATATCCTGCAGGACCTTCAGATTGTTTTGAACACTGGCGCCTGTAGCCTTTTGTGCATTCCTTATGCGTGTTTCAATGTCCAGATCCAGGCTGGCGCATAGAGCTTCATGCTCTGCCCAGAG
>DATKUO010000198.1:0-94438 GCA_035530515.1 Bacteroidales bacterium | reverse complement strand
CGAATCTCATTTGTTTAACAGCTTGAATATCTGTATTTTTGGTAAAACAACCAAAGAAAAACACAAGTAGATTCAAACAAGTTATCAACAATAAGGTATTAAATATCAATTATTTGAGAGTTTTCTTGCAGACATTAACTATAACTTTTACTGAATCAGAGCAGATCGCATTTGTTTCGGTCCATGTGAATTCATATGTGCCATATTCATCCACAGTAACGCTTCTGATTGAAAGATCGGTTGTTGACCCGAATATTGCATTTCCCGGACCAAAACTTTTTTTCCAGATTCCAATTCCTGTACTCAGGGAAGCATATAATTCTGTTGATAGTCCGCAAACATTATCAGGTGCAGTCGCAGTTGCATCCGGTTTCTCGAAGAAAGTTACCACAATTGTCGATTGGTCGCTACAAATGCCATTTTTCGTAATCCAAGTAAACTCATACACTCCATAGGAATTCACAGATACTGTTGCATCTGGATCATCTGCTGAGGGAGAGAAGTCAGCATCCCCGGGCCCGGATTTTTTAATCCAGGAACCACTACCAACAGATTTTTCTGCCTGCAGAATAAAATCAAGATCACACTCATTCCCACCAATTCCTGCATTTGCAACTGGTTGCTCATAAAAATTAACCAGTATAGTTGAATCATCGCTACAAATTCCATTAGTCTCTGTCCAGGTGAATTGATAGCTACCATGCATGTCTACTAGCACAATAGCATTCGGGTCATTTATAGAAGGGCTGAATGTTGCAACACCAGGGCCTGTTCCGACACTCGGTGTGGCCTGAAGTTGGAAATCAAAGTCACATTCATTACCGCCCACCCCAGGAATAGGAACAGTCATAACATCTATTTTAATTACAGTTGCTCCAGAAATTGGACTCTGACAACCATTGGCATTGGTAACCTGGACTGTATAATTTCCCGATGTTGTGACATTTATGCTTGATGTGGTTGCCCCTGTTGACCATAAGTAAGTGGAACCTGCACTTGAGGTCAGGGTTACACTACCACCTTCACAGAAGGTTGTTGGCCCCCCGGCTGTAATGGTTGGTGTTGCTATTATACAAGCAGATTGAAAAAAGGGATACAGGGGATCATTCAGGAAATCTGTCAAATTCCCATGACTACAGGTCGAATTCGGGTAAGGAATTGTAGGCGGTACTGTGCAATTAAATATAGGGGATGTCGGATTATTTTCTGTCAATGTTATAGGAGAGATTGTTCCGCCAATGAATACCTTTACAGGATTATCATTGCTTGTAAAGGAACCATGATCAATGGAATGGGTTTTAGTAACACCGCCTGTGACGATAAGATAACCATTTGCTATTAAAATAGTATGGTCGTCGATAAAAAGGTTTCCCCTGATAATAAGAATTCCATTATCATTAATCGTCAAAACAGTATGATCACCAAGTGATAAATCACCTTCTATAACAAGTGTGTCATTAATTGTCAGAGTGCTACTATTTGAAATTGAAATAGAAGTAGTAGTCATAATATACCCAAAAATGGCAATATCGTCCCCATTAAAGTCAGATTGGGGTACCGGCCATGTTGGGATCCAGCTTGTGGGTGTTTCCCAGGCGCCTGTATAATTATTCTTGCTTGAATATGACTGTGAAAATGTTACCAAGCCTGTGATACAGAATATCCACAAACAATAATATTATCCTCTTTATATGCATAATCATTTGTATGAATCAGCATTATCGAACAGATAATTATAATCATAATTGAATACGAATCCATCCTGCGAGAATTCCTCAGCATCAGAGTGTAACGGTTTTGTCCACTCCCATGCAGGTACCTGAGCCCCAGTTTCACATACCACAAAACTAAATAGAAGAAGTAAAAGCCACTCCTTAAAATTTGACATATGTTACTTATTATGAGAAGGGACTAAAAAGATTTCTATATGCATTTATTTTTGCTCCTAACTTATTACTAATGAATCTTAATGTTCTTATAATCTTCTAATCTACACAACATACGGAATTTGTAATGCTTATTCCTGATAATTAATTAACAATAGAATAATTTTATGCACAGTGAATCCTTCAGCTTAGCAATCAAAGGTCCTTTCAATGTAATATTCAGACTATTTATTATATGTATTAGTTGCATTCCCAACCAGTCTATTGAAAATAATAGAAAAAGATTGAACTTTCAGAATAACTTAAAAGTAATCTTTGTACTTAGGGGCGGGGTAAATCGAAAATAAATGCCTCTGAAGGTGTTCTGGCTCCGAACATTATGTCCAAAAGCTCTTTAGCTATATCAGGATATTTATCAGCAACATTTATTTCTTCTGCCAGGTCACTATTCAGATTAAAAAGTTCTGTTGTTGTTTTGGAAGAATCGAATACCTGGTTACAAACAAGTTTCCAATTGTCTTTTCTTACTGCCTGTCGTCCCCCCAGTTCATGAAATTCCCAGTACAGAAATTCATGCTCTTTTTGTTCTCCCTTACCTATTAAAGTTGGAAGGAAAGAAATTCCATCAATATTCTCTGGAAGATCAGCGCCACTCAGTTCCGCTATTGTTGGCATGACATCCCAGAAAGCAGAAATATGATCTGACTCAGAGCCGGCCTCTATCTGCCCCGGCCACCATGCTATCATGGGCTCTCTGATTCCTCCCTCATACAAATCTCTTTTATAACCTTTAAGAGGGCCATTGCTGTCAAAATAATCAGGATCTGCTCCTCCTTCCTGGTGAGGTCCGTTATCAGAACTGAAAATCACAATAGTATTTTTTTCAAGACCAAGTTCTTTCAATTTATCAAGAACCTCACCTACCTGCCGGTCAAGTATAGTTACCATTGCAGCAAATGCAGCATGACTTTCAGGTTGCGTACCATATGCTCCGTTTCTAAATCCGCTATCTCCCGGTTCTGCACCTTTATATGCTTTCTCTGGCAAAAATTTCCCCTGATACTCTTTCAGATTTTTCTCTGGTATTAACAGTTCAGCATGTGGAATTGTATTCGGATAATAAAGAAAAAATGGTCTGTCCTTATTGTTTTCAATGAATTGCAATGCCCTTTGATGTATCAGATCCGGTGCATATACCTCAAATTTATCACCAGTATTTCCATCAAGAAGGACTTTATCCTGATTATCCCACAGGTGATCAGGATAATAATTATGAGCCATACGCTGGCAGTTATAACCATAAAACTGATCAAAACCCTGCATATTGGCATCACCCTCAGATCCCGGATATCCCAATCCCCACTTCCCAAAACCCCCTGTTACATACCCCTCTTTTTTAAGCATCTCAGCAATTGTGAAGGATGAGTCAGGAATGGGCCACTGTCCTTCAGGCTGCCACTCTTTATTTCCACGAATCGGTGTATGACCTGTTGTCATTCCTGTCATTAATGAGGAACGCGAAGGGGCGCTAACAGTGCACCCTGCATAATGTTGAGTAAAAAGCATCCCCTCCCTGGCCATCCGGTCAATATTTGGAGTCTTAAAACGTTTCTGACCATAACAACTGAGATCACCATATCCAAGATCATCAGCCAGGATATAAACAATATTTGGTTTCTGAGTTAATGCAGAATCACTTTTCTTATGGTTTCTTCCTCCTGAACATGCTGATAATGTTGCAACTGCCGCCAGCGATGGAATAAAAAACTTTGATAATGAGTAAGTTAAAATCATGCTACTAAAAATTATTTTGCAGGCTGAATTTTTATTTTTATAAATATCCGGAATCAGCTTTCGGTTTTTTTAGTACAGAACTAACAAAACCCAAGATCATGGTTTGACATTTCAATTATTATTCGGTTTAGGAGCGACATACAAAACATCCTCTTTCATTTTGACTGAATTCTGATGATGGTTTGAAAGGACAATCCCCAATAAGATTAAAAGAGCCAGGATTATTAGCAGCAAAAACGGTGGGCTTTTAATTAATTCCAGAAAAAAATAGTTCTTTTTCATTTCCAGACTTAATTTATAGTTAAAGTTGTCAAATATTCAATCTAACCAAAGTTAAGAAATTTTATATACAAATATTTAATATTATTAAGCCGGATTCATCCAGATCAGTTGAGAATTAATATTATCACTCAACTTATATGACTTTATATGATCATTGAGCCTTTCACCAATAACCTCAATCTTGTTCAAATCGGCAACCCCTGCTCCTGTCTGAGCACAAAAATTCAGATAGCCAACTTTGGCAAAATCAATACCCATCAGTTCAATAGCAACACGATCTGCAGCAAGCCAGTCAGTACTGGCAACACAAACCCTGTGGTCGACAGGGGTACCACTATTTGGACCGTTCCCTTCCATTCCCTCAAACCCGTCAATAACAGCCAGATGAGGATGCAATTTACGCGATAAGGCATAAAGATTATAATTGATCCCCCTGAATCCGCTGCCATGTATGATAGGTTTGTCATTTACTGCACCTGGTTTTGAGGAACGGGACCAAGTAAAGCCTTTATCTTTTATTGGGGCGCCAACTACAATGTTTTTTAACGATAGAGTAGCCAGAACACGATCGTGGGTTTTCATCCTGGCCACAGATACAATATATGAATTTGAATCAAGCAATATGTTAGAGGTCCTTAATGCATGAGGTCTGAAGTCCTCTTCATCAAAAACATACAGCAGATCAATGGGTTCCTGATCGAGATCCACCAGTTTTACAGGGTATTTTTTAATAAGATTGTAATAGCCATAATTACTGAATCCATCAAAAGTCGGACCGTTTGCTGCTGACTCTGCTATTATGACATTGTCCAGTTTTTCGATAGACTTAAGAAATTCCAGTATGCCTTCAAGCGTATCGACATGGGTGGCACATAATGGAAGATCTATTGATACATTATTTGGCTTAAGAACGACTCTCTTATTTCCTATGGCACTGGCAACCTCTTTTGAGAAGGGCTGAAGAGCACGAAATGCAAGGTCGGCCCTGTTATCACCAGTTGTCAGTGCTACTCGGGCATCAAAGTCATTCAGTTGCACAGGAGATGCAAAAGCTTCAAAAGGTCTGGCATAAGCTAATGCTAAACCTCCTATAATGGAGGTTTTCAGAAAATTACGGCGATTAATAGCTGTCATAGTAAGTATTTTCTCTTCTTAACAAACTTACAAAAATAAGCTTATATAGACCTAGCTATCAAAAAGAAATAACGAAAATAGATAATTGTAACATTTTCACACACCATACTGTCTAATATTTAGACACTTTTCAGAATATCCAATTATCTATTTATTTGATATTATGGATGTTACTTCTTTGGCACACTCTTTGGCATATAGAATCCGGTAATCGGTAACCGGTGATCGGTAACCGGTGATTAATCAGAAATGAAAAAATAACATGAGAAAAATAAATTGGATATTATCACTCTTATTAATCTTAAGTTTTGGAGAAATATCGGCACAGGGAAAAAAATGGACACTGGAGGATTGCATTAATTATGCTGTTATAAATAATATAGGGCTGCAAAGACAAAGGCTTCAGACAGAAGTATCAGAAGCAAATCTGCTAAAATCAAAGATGGATGTACTACCAAACCTCAATTTTGGATCAGATGCGCGCGTCGGATTTGGTAGATCCATTGACCCAGTTACTAACCTTATTACATTTAAGCAGAACCTTAGTAACTCATACTCGTTAAATTCTAATATCGAACTTTTTAATGGCTTTGCAACACTTAATATAATAGCAGCCAATAAGTTTATGCTTAAAGCCGGACTCGAAACAGAGAAGGTAACAAAGAACACCCTTATTGTTGATATAATGGGTCAATATTACCAGGTTCTATATACAAAAGGACTTGAAAATGCCTCAAAAATGCAGCTTGACCTTTCAGAAAAACAACTTTTCAGAATAGTGAAAATGGTTGAAACAGGTAAAGAAGCATTGTCCAGACAATATGAAATTGAAAGCCAGGTTTCTGCTGATAAACTAGCTTATACCATTGCACTGAACACTGCCAGCCAGGCTCTGACAACTCTGAAACAGATGCTACAGCTTGAGCCAGGTTCGGATTTTGATATACTTTTACCGGATCTTAATAATGTGCTGATTATCGATGGCACCTTTAATTCTGATAGTATTTATAACATTGCTGCCCAAACTCTTCCACGTCTGAAAGCAATCGAATATGAACTGAAGGCTTCAAAAAAACAGGTTTCGGCAGCAAAAGGATTTCTTGCTCCAAGATTATCTGTTGGAGGAGCTGTATTTACAGGATATTATAAGGTAATAAGTGAAGGTGCGGCTGACCAGGAATCTTTCTCCAACCAGTTAAAAAACAATAATAGCCAGGCAGTATTCCTTTCCCTCAATGTACCAATATTTAACAACTACACCACCGGAAAAAATATTAAGTTGGCAAAGATCAGGAAGAATGATAATGAGCTAAGGCTCGAACTGGAAAGAAACAATCTGTATACTGAGATCGAAAATGCCTGCTTGAATTTTAACAGAGGGAAAGATGAATTCGCAGCTGCCGAAGCCAATTTTGAATACAATAAAAAATCTTTTAATGCAGTTGAGAAAAAATTTGAATCCGGATTAGTTGATGTAACAGACTATTCAGCTGCAAAAACTACTCTCTTCAGTGCTGATACTGAGGCATTGAGAACAAAACTTCAATTACTGATAAGAAAACTTACAATACAGTTTTACTCTACGGGAGAATATGAAAATTTAATAACTAATTGAATGGGTTGAAAGGTTGAAGGGGTTGAAAAAGTTGAAGGTTGTAACTATAAAAAGGATTAATTGACTGCAAGACCACATATTAGCAACCGAAGCATACAATTAAATAAAAACGAATAATAAATTTAAAATAATAAAAATGGATACGCCTCTTGAAAGAATGGATAAACCAATTGCAAAAAAAACCGGCATTCAGAAAAAACATATTGGATATTTCGGAATAGGGTTAGCAATGATCTTACTTATTTACATGGCTTTCTTTACCGATCGCACATCAACATATAAGGTTGACAAAGAGAAACTTATAATTGAGAATGTAATTGAAGACCAATTCAACGATTACATAACAGTTCCCGGAACTGTAGAGCCAATCACCATAATATATCTTGATGCCCAGGAGGGCGGAAGGGTTGAAGATAAGCTTATTGAAGAAGGTTCGATGGTAAAAAAAGGGGATATTATTTTAAGACTCTCAAATCCCGATCTTTACCTGAATATTCTTGATAGTGAAGCACAGCTGGCAGAAAAAGAGAATTTCCTCAGAAATACCCAGATCAATATGGAGCAGACAAGACACAGTATTAAAAGAGAACTTGTTAATCTCAAATATGATATTGAAAGAAAGGAACGTAACTATAAGCAGAATGAAATTCTTATAAAAGATAATCTCATTTCAAGGGAAGAATTCATTCGCTCGAAAGAAGACCTGGAAATGGCTATTAAATCAGAGGAACTCCTGCTTGAACGCCAGGTGCAAGATTCTATCTTCTTTTCGATTAACATAAACTCGATGATTAACAACCTTGACAATATGCGCAAAAACCTGAACCTGGTAAGGCAGAGAGCTGAAAATCTGAATGTCAGAGCGCCTATTGATGGTCAGCTGGGTCTGTTAACACCTGAAATAGGGCAATCAATATCCCGAGGTTCAAATATGGGACAGATAAATGTTTTAACCTCATACAAAGTGACAGCCCAGATCGATGAGCATTATATTGACAGGGTCAGAACCCAGCTTACAGCAACACTTGACAGACAGGGTAGTGAATTTGGTCTTACAGTACGGCGGGTATATCCGGAAGTAAGGAATGGAACATTTGAAATTGACATGGTTTTTGAAGATGGAATGCCGGAAAATATCAGGACAGGACAGACATATTATATAAGTCTTCAGTTAGGGCAGCCAAAAGTGTCGGTTCTGGTACCGATAGGAGGATTCTTCCAGGAGACAGGCGGACAGTGGATATTTGTACTGGATCCTACCGAGTCGTTTGCTACAAGGCGCAATATATCAATCGGAAGAAAAAATCCAAAATACTATGAAGTACTAAGCGGCCTGCAGCCGGGTGAAAAAGTAATTGTATCGGGGTATGAAACCTTCGGTAAAAATGAAAAACTGATTCTTAAAAACAATAAATAATCTATTAATAACGAAAGTCATGATTAAAACTAATGATTTAACAAAGATCTTCAGAACTGAAGAAGTAGAAACAACTGCGCTTAATGAAGTGACTCTCAATGTAAAAGAGGGAGAATATGTTGCAGTAATGGGCCCTTCGGGATGTGGAAAATCAACTCTTCTCAACATCCTGGGATTACTTGATAACCCGTCATCCGGAAGTTATATTTTCAACGGAACTGAGGTTGCCAACCTTAAGGAACGTGACAGGACCATTTTTCGCAAAGGAAATATCGGCTTTGTTTTCCAGAGCTTTAATCTTATTGATGAACTCAATGTTTATGAGAATGTCGAGTTACCACTTATTTATCTGAAAATGAAGGCTAGTGAGAGGAAGAAAAGTGTTGAAGATGTTCTTGAAAGAATGAAGATCGGACACCGTGCCAAGCATTTTCCTCAGCAGCTATCAGGTGGACAGCAACAGAGGGTTGCTATAGCCCGCGCCGTTGTTGCAAATCCCAAGCTCATTCTTGCTGACGAACCAACAGGTAACCTCGACTCTAAGAACGGTATTGAGGTTATAAATCTTCTGACAGAACTTAATAAAGAAGGAACAACTATCATTATGGTAACTCACTCCGACAGAGATGCAGGATATGCTCATCGAATTGTAAACCTGTTCGACGGACAGGTTGTTACAGAAAAAATGGCATGATCTGAATTAATTGAAATTGTTAATGTAGGGTCGTCGCATGCAACGACCCTACATTTTTTATATGCCGTATTTCTTCATTTTGTTATAAAGAGTCTGTCTGGTAATTCCAAGTCTGGCAGCAATCACACTCATATTATTACTGTATTTTCTTAAGCTGTCGGTGATCATTTTTTTCTCCATATCATCAAGTGTGATCTCAGCGGTTAAAACACTCTTAGGTGTTGAACTGAAAACAAAGTCTGAAGGCTTAAGAACCGGGGATTCACTCATAATGACAGCCTTTTCTATTGAATGCTGAAGCTCTCTTACATTACCCGGCCAATCATGATTCGCCAGCTTCTCAAGAGCATGAGTGCTGATCTTCAGTGCACCCTTATCATATCTGTCGGAATGAATCCTTAGAAAATAATTCGCCAGAATAGGTATATCATCAACCCTGTCACGTAATGGAGGAACCTCGATCATTATAGTGTTGATACGGTACAGCAGGTCTTCCCGGAAACTTCCATCGCTAACCATCTGCATCAGGTCACAGTTAGTTGCACATACCAACCTGATATCAACCGGGATCTGCTTGTTTGAGCCAACCCTTACAACATACCTGTTCTGGAGTACACTTAGAAGCTTTGCCTGCGATGGAAGAGAAAGGTTACCTATCTCGTCAAGAAAAAGAGTTCCTTTTTGCGCCTGTTCAAACTTTCCTTTTCGATCCTCTTTTGCATCAGTAAAAGCTCCTTTTACATGTCCGAAAAGTTCACTTTCAAACAGAGTTTCGGTGATAGAACCCATATCAACATTCACCATCAATTCCGTTGCCCTCTTAGAGAGATTATGAATCTCCCTGGCAACAAGTTCCTTACCGGTACCATTCTCCCCTGTTATCAATACATTAGCGTCGGTACCAGCCACTTTCCTGACAATGTTCATAACATTAATCATAGTCGGAGATGCTCCCAATACTATCTTCTCCCCTCCTTTATTAATCTCTTTCTTCAATAACTGGTTATCTTTCTTAAGATAAGACGCTTCAAGCCTTGAAAGCCTGAGCTGCCATGCCACATTAATGGTCGCAAGAAGCCTGGAGTTGTCCCAAGGTTTAAGAATAAAATCTACTGCTCCCTCCCTGATTGCCTTTACTGCAAGTTCAACATCTCCATAAGCTGTTACAATAACAACACTGATATTAGAGTCATATTTATAGATCTCTCTCATCCAGAAGAGTCCCTCATTACCATTATGAATTCCCGATTTGAAGTTCATGTCGAGCATCACAATATCAACATCATTTTTTCTTAATATCTCGTTTATTCTGTTTGGATCAGCAATTGTAATGACCTTTTCAACTTCGGTCTGCATAATCACTTCCAGTGCATCGAGCAAGGATTTGTTGTCATCTACTATAAGAAGAGTACCATTAATCATTTAAAAGCTTTTATCAAAGGACGATATAAAAAACAAAATGTGTCAAAAAAATAGACATTTTTTTTGACACATTTAACACATTTTTAATATTTTCAACTAAATACGCCCGTTAAAATTGATTAAATCATGGCCCTTAGTTTTACATAAGTCAGCCTTTAAGGATATTATCAGGAATTTTATCTATGGAACAAATTTTAATATTGCGATAAAAAATTTCTGCACCTTCAGATTCAAATTGAATTTTTCCTTTAGTCAACAGTATTTCTTTGTCCCCTTCCAATTGACGGGAATTATTGAGTACCATTGTAACTACTCCGTTTACCACATGCATACTGGTACCTCCGAAACAATATAAATCAATAGTATTCCATTCACCGGAAGGCTTTTCAGCATCCGCGTATTTTATGCAATGTCGTCCACTTGAATTGCAGTTGTAAATGATAATTTTCAAATTCATCTGTAGTTGAAATTCCTCCATATTGTTCGCCAGAGATCCTTAAAACCTTTTCACCACCCAACTCAACTACGCTAAAAACTTTCAAAGGGTCTATATTGAAACCAGTTGGAATTGTGTCCCTCTTATTCAGGATTGTATCGTATTTAGGTCCCAGGTATGTATCCCAACTCGTTAAGTCCTCACCATTAAATAGAGGTTGCCACTTTGTATTTTCTGATGATCGGTTTATGCAACTACTCAATAAGAAAAGAAACAACACAGCTTTTAATAAATTTTTAGAATCCATGGTTATAAGGTTATTAATTTAGTATATCGATTACTGGGACGCAGCTAAAGTAAGATTTTTTTACGTTTTATCTAAGTTCTGAATGCAACATTTTATTTAGTTGTACGTCTTTATATCAAATAAGAATAAAAAAAAAGGATCTACAAATAACCAAAGCCATGACAGTAGAATTAAATGCGAACGAAGTAGTTCTTAAGGCAGGAGACACAAATCAGGTGATAGAGAATAACCTGGTAAATGGAAAGTTGATCGTAACAAACCAGAGAATATATTTTAAGACTATGAATGAAGATACAGAAAAATTTAATCTCGAAATTTTGTTTGACAATATACTGGAAGTCATTTACTTCAGCAAAGGAATGTTATTCGGAATCAAAGGTTTAAATGTCGTAACAAGGGATGGAAAGTCTCATAGTTTCCCTTTGAAAAAGCGCGACGAAATAGGACAACTTATAAATAGAATGTATTAGCACATTACAAATCAATATATACTCCGAGAGTGCTATCCCCAACCCTAAAATGTTAATTAACGTAAATACCCTGTTTTTAACAGGTTTCTGTAGATAACAAGCAGATAGCTTTTTATCACAGATCAGAATATACAGGTCTATTCATACTTCAGCGATTGAGCCGGGTTAACTCTTGCAGCCCTTAAAATACGATAGCTGATAGTAATAATCGCTATACCAAGAGCAATAGTTAAGCCTGCAACAAAACTGAATGCACCAAGGTTGATCCTGTAATAGAAGTTCTCCAACCATTTGCCTGCAATATAATATATTATAGGAGATGCAATGAGTGCTGAAATAGTTACAAGGACGATTACCTCTTTCGATATTTCAAAATAAATTCCAGCTATTGATGAACCCATAGCTTTCCTCACTCCTATCTCTTTGGTTCTTTGTTCAACTGTAAATGAAGTAAGACCGAAAAGTCCAAGAGCTGCAATAAATATAGCAAGGATTGAAAAGATAACTGCCATCTGGGCATTCTGCTTCTCCTGTATATACATTTTTTCAAAATCAGCATCAATAAAGTAATATTGTAATGGAGCATTTACTGTAAACTCTTTCCATATGTTCTCAATATCATTAATAACCTTTGAATAATTCTGGGCAGTTAACTTTACTGACAAATATCCCCACAAATTATTATCAGTCTGAAACTGAAAAACATACGGATTTATCGGATTACGAAGTGATTCGAAATTAAAATTCTTCACAACGCCGATAACCTGGAGGTATTGCATTTCACCTGATTCACCCGGCTGCATGAACCTTGTCGTTTCAAGGTCACTAATTCCAAAGTCCTTAACAGCGGCTTCATTGATCAGGCATGCCCTCTCATCAGTGGTAAATGACTTATCAAAGGATCTTCCTGACACAAGGGTCATACCGTAGGTATCCAGAAAATCATAATCGATCCAGCTAGTACCCATAAGAAAAGTCTCATCTTTCTTACCTTCTATCATATAACCATTTGTATTGTTAGTGCGACCAGGAACTGCTGTGGAACTGGCTATATTAATTACTCCTGGTATCTCCTTAACAGCATCTTTAAATGCCTTCATTCTTGGATTAAGCGCTTCAGCCCTGTTTATAACAATTAACTGCTCTTTATTAAAACCAACATCTTTATTAAGCATAAATTTTATCTGCCTGTACATAATCAATGTGCCAACGATCAACAAAATAGAAACAGCAAACTGAAAAACAACAAGTACTCTCCTGAGTCGACCGTTTTTCATGCTGTTTTTTATATTGCCCTTTAGAACTTCATATGGATTGAACGACGAAAGGAAAAGTGCTGGGTAACTACCCGCCAGAAAACCGACAAACAATGAAAATAGAATGAGAACAGGTACTGTATACCAGTTGGCAAAAAGATTTAACACAAGGCTTGCACCCAGAAGATTATTAAAATATGGAAGAGTAGCCTTAATAAAAATCAGGGCAAAAATCAGTGAGATAAACGAAAGGATAAAAGACTCCGAAAAAAATTGCGTAATGAGCATCCCTCGTGAGGAGCCTCCGATTTTTTTTATTCCTACCTCCTTTGCTCTTCGCGAAGCCTGGGCAGTTGCAAGGTTCATGAAATTAATTGCAGCTATCAGAACAATAAGTATGGCAATGCTTCCAAATATATTCAGGTACTTTGGATCACTTGACTCTTTGAACATCTGTTGAATTGACGGATCAAGGTGGATATCTGTAAGATTCTGACAATAAAACCTGTATTTGTTTCCCTGAGCCTCAAAATCTGCCAACGATATTCCCATATACTGCTGGATTTCAGGTCCGACATATTTAATTAATAATTCAGGGATTTTTGCATCCACAGTAACGTAGCTTGAATTTGGTTTAAGCAGAATATAGGTGCTGAAACTATTGCTTAACCAGATCGGATTTTCTGACCGTGGGTTTGTCATGAATGAGGTGATAATGTTGGCATCGAAATGAGAATTACCGGGGATATCGGCCATCACTCCGGAGATTGTAAAACGAACTGTGTCTGACCCTATTTTAAGTGTTTTGTCAATCGGATTCTCATCACCGAATATTTTCTTCGCAGCTGATTCTGACAGTACTGCTAAGCGTGGAGCATTAAGAAGATTTTCCGGATCACCTTTTAAGACAGGTATTGAAAAGAAATTAAAGAAAGAGGAATCTGCTTCAATTAGATTCTCCTCTGTAAATGTCTGATTATTATACTCTACTACTGTGGGTCCGCTTCCGTTCATTCTTAGAAAATCCTCAATCTCGGGAAATTCCTTTAGCATTACAGAACCCATTGGTGCCGAAGTGAAGGCCCCGTTTATTTCCTGTCCACCGATTTTACCATTTAGAATCAGTCTGTAAATCCTCTCTTTCTTAACATTAAACTTGTCGTAACTTGATTCATTAATTACAAAAATTGCAATAAGCAAACTGCAGGCAATACCTATAGAGAGGCCAAGGATATTTATAATTATATATGCACGCTGTCTTTTAAAAGACCGTAAACTATGTTTGATGATATTTTTCAACATTTCTTTTAGGAATAAATGGGATTTTCAAATTATTGTTTTTATATAATTTCAGCTAACCTAACCATATACGGAATTCATTTATAAAGACAAGGGGAAAAATAATTTGTTGCATATACTGTCATTATTCAACCTTCAATGCTTCAGCCGGATTAATGCTGGTGGCTCGGTATGCCTGAAAGCTTACTGTTAGCAGAGCAATAAGAATAGCTCCTATTGCTATTCCGGCAAAAACCAGACTGCTTATCTCAATTCGATAAGCAAACTGTTTGAGTAACTTTCCCACTATAATCCAGCCTAAAGGTATTGCGATAACTATTGAGATGATAACCAACCCAAGAAACTCTTTCGACAATGTATACATTACCATAAAAGACCCGGCTCCCATCACTTTTCTGATGCCTACCTCATTGGTACGACGTTCAGCTGAATATGACGATAACCCGTAAAGTCCCAAACAAGCAATTATCACAGCAAGAATTGTAAAATATTTCAATAAGCCGGTTAGTCGCATCTGTGACCTGAATAAATTATCATAATCCTGATCAATAAAAGTGTAATCGAGAGGATATTCAGGAATTACCTCTTTCCATATCTTCTCAACTGTTTTCAGGGATGCCGGAACATTACCCGGAGTTAACCTGATAAGGATAACATTTAGGTAGCTTGTATCAGTCAGGGCAAAAGCCATAGGCTCAATCGGTTGATCTGCTCCTTTAAAATGGAAATTTTTTAATACTCCGACAATTGTACCGTTAAGACCCATAAACCTGAAATTTTTACCAACAGGGTCTCCGATATCCATTATTTTAACCACCTCCTCATTTACCAGAAAATTACCTGCAGTGTCCCTTGCTAAATCAGAAGTAAAATCTCTTGAGAAATCACGGCCTGATACGAGTTCCATCTTCATTGCTTCTACATAATCATAATCGATACCATTAGTACCGATCAGCACATGTTTTTCGGGATCCTTTCCATCCCAGTTGGCTCCACCTGCGTTACTCCCCATCATTACAGGACTACTCATAGATGCAGTAACTCCCTGAATTAATGTCTCTCTCTGAAGTTCTCTTTTTAAAGCATAATATTTCGCCTTCATATTCCTGGCCATTGGTATACTTATCAGATTATCTTTATTGAATCCCAGCTCCTTCTCCTGCAGAAATCTTAACTGTATATACATAAAGATGGCTGAGGTGGCAATCAATATTGAAAGAGTAAACTGAATTACTACAAGAATCTGTCTGAGTCTACCATTTCCTTTCCCTGAAACTGTCTCTCCCTTCAATACAACCACTGGTTTAAATGAAGAGAGATAAAGAGCCGGATATATACCTGAGATAAACCCCGCCAGTAACCCAACGACAATAAAACTTATAATAAACTCTGTATGAAAGAGATCTGACAGACTAAAACTCTTTCCGGAGATTGAATTGAAAATACCAAGAGACAATCCAACAAGGATCAAAGAAAATACCATTGCTATTGTAACCAGAAGAAGCGACTCAAGCATAAACTGAATTATCATTGTCATCTGATCTGCACCGGCAACCTTTTTAATACCTATCTCCTTCCCTCTTCCTGAAGCCTTCGCAGTTGATAGATTAATAAAGTTGATACACGCGATGAGGAGTACAAAAATTGCAATTAATGTAAAAATATAAACAACAATTACCGGACCTTTACTCTCCTGAAAACCAAATTGGCCATGTAAATGAATATCTAACAGGGGAAACAGGAGGAATTTTGTTGTTGTTTCCGGGTTGTTTTCAAGAACAATATCTGTAAGTTTTTTGTTAACCGCTTCAATGTCTGCATTATTTTCAAGCAGAACAAAGGTATAAATTGAATTATTCCCCCAGGAACTGCTGATGGCTCCGATCTCTTTTAAAAATGAATAGGGAATTACTGCCTCAAAATTAAACATTGAATTTTTAGGAAGATCTTTCATCACTCCTGATACCATGAACTGGTACTTGTTTTCCAGCGTAATTGTTTTACCTATGGGATTTGTCTTCCCATAATATTTTTTGGCCAGTTTTTCGGTCAGAACAATTGAATGAGGAGAGTTTATTGCAGTTTCGGGATCTCCTATCAAAAGAGGTAATGTAAACATCTTCAGAAGGCCTGAGTCGGCTGCAATTACCGAAGACTCAAAGGAAACATTATCTTCCTGCCTGAATAAAAGGCGTGGAAGACGGTTTATACGCGTTTGTTCTTTTATTTCAGGAATTTTTTCCATCCACACCGGTCCGCTTGGATGAGGTGTTACTGTTACATGATAACGTTCACCCGAGTAAAACTGGTCCTCTTCGACCCGGTAAATATTTTCAGCATTTCGATTAAATTTCTCGAAACTTAATTCATCCTGGATCCATAGAAGTATCAATAATGATGCTGCAAGCCCTACTGCAAGTCCCGTTATATTTATAAATGTGACAACTTTGTTTTTCGAAATATTCCGGAATGCGATGTGGAAGAAGTTCTTAATCATTAGGCTGGTTTTTTTTGTTCTAAAGACGATCAAATTCATGCCATGTTGCACTATGAGACATTCAGATATAATTATTAATAAAAGATAAAAGAAATTATTAAATTAAATATAGGATTTTAATACTTAATCGGCTGTTTCGAACTCATTTTTCTGTTTTAAGTTTATTAATGCAACTTTACAGCATAATCTCCGTCTTTGTGCATATAAGGTTTATTTAATTACAAAATCTGATCAATGTTTAAAAACTTTTTTATAAATGCGTTCCGCAACCTGCGGAAGCAACCAGGATACATCATTCTGAATGTAAGTGGACTAGCAATAGGACTTACGAGTTTTCTGTTTATATCGTTGTATGTGATCGATGAATTAAGTTATGACAGGTTTCATAAAAATTATGAAAATATTTACAGCATTAAAGTTGTCGGAAGATTAGCCGGAGGAACACTTGATCAGGCAGTAACAGCAGCACCAATGGCGAATACAATACTAAGTGATTATCCGGAAGTCCTTGCTGTAACCAGGGTATCAGAGATGGGAGCCTGGCTGATACGTTTCGGAGAAAACAAATTCAATGAGGATGGCGTTCTATTTGCCGATTCGACGTTTTTCAGAGTACTTGATTTCAAATTAATAAAAGGGGATCCAAAAACGGCACTGGTCAGACCCCGCTCCATGGTACTGACAGAAGAGTATGCAAAAAAATATTTCGGCAACCAGGATCCCATGGATCAGAAAATGATCGTTGAAGCCGATACTATTCTGTATACTGTAACAGGTATTGTTCAGGATGTACCCGATAACTCACACATAAAATTTGATATGCTGGCCTCCATGAGTACTTATCCGGGTCAGGCTAACAATCAAAACTGGCTCAGCCATAATTTTTATACCTATTTAGTTGTGAAAGATGGAACTGATATGGCAGCCCTGCAGGAAAAATTAAAGGAAACGGTAACAAAATATGTTGGCCCGCAAATTCAGCAGTTTCTCGGATATTCTATTGATGATTTCAGGAAAGCAGGTAATGATTTCAGCTATGCCCTTGAACCAATTAAGGATATTCATCTTAAAGGAGCAACACAGTATAATCTCGAACCTAATGGTTCACTTGCAACTGTATACATTTTCGCTGTAATAGCAATCCTTATCCTTATAATAGCCATAATTAACTATGTCAATCTTGCTACTGCCAAATCAGCCGGAAGGGCGAAAGAGGTAGGCGTTAAGAAAGTCGCAGGAGCCTATAAATCAGGACTTGTAGCTCAGTTCCTTGGAGAATCCCTCATAATTGTAACCTTTGCAACCCTGCTGGCAGTACTTCTGGTTTACCTGTTTACTCCATCTTTTAGTCAGCTTATTGGCAAAGAAATTTCGGTTAGCCTTTTTAACAATATTTCGTCTTTGTTTCTCCTTATTGCTTTGGTGATAATTGTAGGTGTTTCTGCCGGTTTTTATCCTTCGTTTGTACTTGCCTCATTTAACCCCGTCGAGGTATTAAAAGGAACACTGAATCCCGGATCCATGTCAAAAAACCTCAGAGGAATTCTGGTTGTCTTCCAGTTTACTGTTTCCATTGTCATAATCATAGGCTCCACAATTGTTTATAACCAGCTGAATTTCATGACCAAGAAAGACCTGGGATTTGAAAAGGAGAACCTTATTATTATCAGACGGCCTGATGCTTTCTGGAGACAGCTCGAATCATTCAGAAATCAGTTATTACAGATGCCTGGAATTGAAAAGGTTGGCATCTCAAGGGAGGTACCGGGTTATAATTTCAGTAATAATGCCTTTTTTAATGATGAAGATCCTGAAAAGAAGACCTACCTGCTTCAGCAAGCCCAAGTCAGCCTGGATTTTCCTGAAGCATTAGGTGTTCACCTTAAAGAAGGTCGGTTCTTTTCGCGCGAATATACCACAGACTCACTGGCAGTACTTTTAAATGAAGCTGCAGTTAAGTCTCTTGGATTAACAGATCCTGTCGGGAAGTATATTCTTCAGCCCAGAGGCCCTCAACAATTCCAGAAGTTGAAAATAATAGGTGTCATGAAGGATTTTAATATCACATCGATGCATAAAGAAATTGATCCGGTATGCTTCACTGTCATGGGACCTGGAGGTGGTGATCAGTTTGCAACAATACGACTTACAGGTAATAGTGTACAGACTACACTTAAAGCCATAGAAGATAAGTGGCAGAGCTACACCACACAGCAGCCATTTCAATATGATTTTTTCACTGATATCTGGAACAATCTGTATAAATCAGAGATGAAGACCGGAAAGATCTTCATTCTCTTCTCTATACTTGCCATATTTATTGCCTGCCTGGGACTGATAGGTCTGGTAACTTACATTACAAACAAGAGAACCCGCGAAATAGGCATAAGGAAAACTTACGGTGCCTCGATCCAGATCGTAATGAGGTTACTGTCTAGAGAGGTAGTAAATCTTATTCTGATCGCTTCGGTTATTGCTTATCCCATAGCATATTTCGGATCAAGATACTGGCTTGAAAGTTTTGCAAGTAAAGTGAAAGTAAACCCGCTAATATACCTTCTGGCTACATTAATTGTATTGGCCATAGGCTGGCTATCAACAAGTTACCAGACAATTAAAGCTGCCAGTAATAATCCAAGCGATGCGTTAAGGATTCAATAATATTACATACCTGGCTTAAGTTCATCCACTTTCGCCGATGGTATTAATGAAAAGCTTTCCTTTTTAACTGTAATGTCCTTTGCCAGAGAAAAGGATCCGGTCACTTTTATGTCATTTGATGATGCACCAACCTTCACATCATATTTTCCGGCTTCTGCTATCCAGGATGAAACAGACGGATCGAATGAAGAAAGATTATGACTGTCAAGTACAAATGTCAGAGTCTGTGTCTCCCCTGGCTGCAAGAGCTTGGTTTTAGCAAACCCTTTAAGTTCAATAGATGGTTTATCAAGCTTCTTATGAGGTGCACTTAGGTAAAGTTCTGCAACCTCTTTCCCTGCCACTTTACCTGAATTTGTAATATCAACAGTTACAGTAAGTTTCTTACTGAATTTAGTAGAACTAAGTTTTATGTTACTGTATTCAAAAGTGGTATACGATAAACCATATCCAAACTCATATGCAGGCTTAACCTTAAATGTCTCATAATAACGATATCCAACATAGATTCCATCATCGTAAGTAACTTCAGCAGGTTTGATACGCATAAATGAGCTTAAAGGGCCACCCTGTCCAGGTGTATTTTCAGAAGGCAACTCTTTTCCGGGAAATGTTTTTGAAGATGGGACATCTTCATAATCCATAGGGAATGTTGTTGCAAGTTTACCTGAAGGATTTACTTTTCCACTTAGGATATCAGCAACTGAATTGCCTGTCTCCTGACCACCCTGCCACGCAAGTAAGATAGCATCTGGCAAATCCCTCCAGCTTGCAGTTTCAACAATCCCCCCAACATTAAGTATCACAACAACTTTTTCCCCTTTTTCCTTAAATGCAATTGAAACATTTCTAATAAGTTGTAGTTCCAGATCGTTGAGTTGGAAATCGCCCTTTGAATCAGTTCTGTCCCTACCTTCACCCGAATTTCTTCCTATCGTTATAACAGCAGCATCAGTAGTGACCGCCATTCCATTAATAATATCCTGGTTCAGATTCAGTTCTTCGATTGGCTTTGATCCTCCCATCATTGCCATGAAACCGCTCAATTGAGGGCGACCTGCTTTTGTAAGGTTCAGATAGTTTTCATAAAGTGCACGAAGGTCTTCATTTGGCTTATATCCTGAATTCAATAATCCATCTATTAGAGAAACACTATATTCCTCGTTCACATCACCACTTCCTGTTCCTCCTGTAATTATTTCGTATGAAGTATTCCCAAATGTTGAAACATTTTTTATGTCTGACTCAAATGGCAATGCCTTGTTATCATTTTTCAGTAAAACCATTCCTTCAGCCGCTGCCTGACGAGTTACCTCTGCATGAGCTTTCAGATCAGGCTTATTAGAATATTTATAATCCTTGAAATGTGGGCTTTGAAGCATAATATTCAGAATTTTCTCAACGTTCCTGTCCAGAATAGCGACATCTAACTTGCCTTCCTCAACAGCATTGACAATTGCTTTAATCTGGTTCGGAGTTCCCGGCATAAGCAGGTCGTTTCCTGCAATCATCTGTGCAACAGGATCTTTACCTCCAAACCAGTCGGTCATCACAAAACCTTTAAATCCCCAGTCCTTTCTAAGCACATTTGTAAGGAGATCCGTATTTTCAGAAGCAGAAACACCATTTATCAGATTATAGGATGACATTACAGTCCATGGTTGTGCTTCCTGTACTGCGATCCTGAATCCTTCAAGATATATCTCACGCAAAGCACGTTCACTCACTATAGTATTAAGAGAATTCCTGTTCGTTTCAGCATTATTGGCTGCATAATGCTTTACTGATGTGCCAACTCCTTCTGATTGAACACCATTAACCATTGCAGCTCCAATTTTACCTGTTATATACGGATCTTCTGAATAATACTCAAAATTCCTGCCACACAATGGATTACGATGAATATTCATTCCAGGGCCAAGAAGGATGTCTGAACCGTATTCAAGCAACTCATTGCCCATTGCCTGGCCAACTTTTCTTACGAGCTCGGTATCCCATGTGGAAGCTAGTAATGTGCCAATAGGGAAAGCAGTACAATAGTATGTGTTAATGTCATTGGCTCTTGTAGGACTGATTCTTACTCCCGCAGGACCGTCAGCGACTACCAATGGCGTAATACCAAGACGTTCTATCTTAAGAGAAGTTCCGGCAGCTCCGGCAACAAGGTCCAGCGTTTGTCCTATTGCCGGTCCTCCCGGAAAACGCATTCCGGTCCCAACAACCAGACCTGCTTTCTCTTCCAGGGTCATTGCTGCAACAACTTTCTTTACGGGATCTTTGCCCAGCTTAGGGTTAACCGTGGTTTGTGATTTGGCTGATATAAAAAATGCAGCACACAATACAAATGAGATTAGAATTCTTTTCATATGAATAATATTATTAAATTATTAATAAATGTAACTCTTACGCGTACTAATGTCCGCAGGAATACCAGACTCTCTTAAGTCAACTGTTTCTTGGAGAACTTCAACAAATTTAAATAAATATATTACCTGACCAGAATAATTTAAAACTAAATAGAAGTACTGAAGGTTTTTGCCGACAGAAAATCAGTTTTCTGAATTTTTCCTGTAATAAACAGTATTCTGGGAAGAGAACTGCCAGCTCCAGTATTTTCCTATCAGTACCCCGTTATGATCGATAAAAAGGTCTCGCAGGTTAAAATTGATCCAATAGATATCATAATTAGTCAGGTCTGTTGATTTTAAAATACCCCACCCAGGCACAAGTATATAATAGAAATTGTTCACCTTCAAGAAAATATCTTCCATTACAGATCCCCAATCAGGATTTATGCCATATACATAACTAAAGGTTGTACCATAGTCTGTTGATTTGTAAAGAGTGAAGGGGCTCACACAAATAATAATTTCATCCTTATCATTTACATATAGCTTTTTTAAATCCCCGGGGCTTTCTATCTTGACCCAGGTAACTCCTTCATCGAACGATCTGAGCAGACTGCAGCAATCTGATCCCTGTAAAATGAAAAGCCGGTTTGAAAGTAGCCACCCTGCCCGAGCGGAAAATTAACAGAGAACCCAACCGACGGTCCGGTATATCCGGAATATTTACCCCCATCTGCCGGAGCTTTGTTCCATGAATAATTCATCCCTCCTTTGACTGTCACAGTAACCTTATTATTTGAAGAATCACGTTCGCTCTCTGAAGTGATTTTAGCATTTTTATGAAACCCTGTATATGCAATTCCTAATGTAAATTCTGAAGAACCATGCCTGTATTCCAAATTTTTAAGGAATTTCTTTCTACCTGTCAAATAACCAATATCAAATATTGCTTTAAAATTATCATTAAAAGGATAAGATAAAAGTTGAATATTGATTACAACTGGCAAATCATACTTTTAATTTCTTCTTATACACCAGAAACGCTGCCAGAGAAATAATCGATATCCCTATCCCTATTGAATATGATACACTCATGGGTAATGAGAAGCCTTCCGGGGCGAAGAACAGGTAGGTAGTTGTAACTGCTGTCATAAAAACTGCAGGGATCAGTGTGACCCAATAAAATTTTCTCTCCCTTACCAGGTAAACTGTTATAGCCCATAATACTACCATAGCAAGTGTCTGGTTAGACCATGCAAAGTAACGCCATATAATACTGAAATCGATCCGTGTCAGAAAAAAGCCAATTGTAAAAAGTGGTATGCTGACCATTAATCTGTTTCTCACAGGACCTTGTTTAAAGTTCAGGAAATCTGCAACAATCAATCTTGCACTGCGGAAAGCTGTATCACCTGAAGTAATTGGCGCAGCAACAACACCCAGCAGAGCCAGTGCTCCTCCAAACTTACCAAGCAATGAATTTGAAATTTCATTTACGATAAATGCTGCATTCCCCTGGTTAGCAGCCATTACCTGGTTCAGCTCTTTAACGCCGCCGTAGAAACTCATCCCAATTGCTGCCCAGATCAGGGCCACCACACCTTCAGTTATCATTGCCCCATAAAACACCCTGCGACCGTATCTTTCATTGGTTATGCATCGGGCCATCAATGGAGATTGAGTGGAATGAAATCCGGAAATTGCCCCACATGCAATAGTTATAAACAGCATCGGAAAAACCGGAAATTTCTCAGAATCAACATGTAAGTTTCTGATGTTATTAATTGTTAACTCAGGTATATGATAACCTTTAACCAGTAATGCAATAATTAATCCAAATGCCATAAAGAAAAGAGCAAAACCAAAGATTGGGTAAACTTTCCCGATTATTTTATCGATAGGAAGCATTGTTGCAAAAAGGTAATAGACAAAAACCACTGATACCCAGAATGTCATGGAAGAAAAGGATGGTGCCAGTCCAGAAAGAATTTTTGCCGGGCCCATTATAAAGACAGCTCCGACAATAACCATCAGGATAACAGTAAATCCACGCATAAATTGTTTTGCCCACTTTCCAAGGTAAATCCCAACGATCTCAGTTATACTCAGCCCATTATGCTTTATCGACAACATTCCCGAAAAATAATCATGAACGGCGCCTGCAAAAACGGAGCCGAGTACAATCCATAGAAAAGCAATTGGCCCCCACATTGCACCTGCCACAGCGCCAAAAATCGGGCCAAGACCTGCTATATTCAGAAACTGGATCAGAAAGATCCGCCACCAGGGCATTGGAACATAATCGACATTATCCTTTAATCTATAGGCTGGAGTCTGACGTGATGGATCTATTCCTTCAATACGTTCAATAATTCTGGAATAAATGAAATAACCAAGAAGCAAAACTGTTAAGGCAATAAATAAAGTGATCATTTTAATAGCATTTTTGTGCCCTTACGCCTTTACGCCTGTACAGTTTCAAGCCAGGCCTGTGCCATAAGCTGTGCACCTGCGAGAGAAGCATGAACTCCGTCTGGTGTCCAGTATGATCCCGGAGCCTGCTTCTGTGCCTCATCATAGATTTGCTGATAGGGAATGAAAGTAGCGCCAAACTGAGCAGCTATTTCTTTGGCTGCCTTCTGGTAATCATAAAATTCAGGATACCATTTGTCGTCAACAGCCTTAACCCCTTTCACTGCATAAGGCTCACAGATAATCAGTTTCACATTGGGAAGAGCCTTTTTTGTTCTTTCAAGAAGAGCAAGAAAATCTTTTCTGTAGATTTCAGCTGTACCATTATAGTGTCCATCCAGTTTATGCCAGATGTCATTAACCCCGATGAGGATGCTTAAAACATCCGGTTTCAGATCCAGACAATCCTGATCCCACCGTTCAGCCAGTTGATATACTTTATTCCCGGAGATACCCTTATTATATACCTTCAAATTCAAAGATGCATATTTTTCAATAATGGCGGCGCCAGCCAGCAACGCGTAACCCGATCCCAGAGCTCCCGGATTGTTAAAAGTGGTATCCTCTTTGTTTCTGCCGGCATCAGTAATTGAGTCACCCTGGAAAAGTATAATGTTATCTTTAGTCAGGGTATTTTTCTTTACTCTTTCCGATACCAATGCCGCTGACAGGATTTTAGGAATACTAGCTGCCATTAATCCGCCTAAAGCGGCTTTTTTAATAAAACTGCGTCTATTGCTGTTTTGATTTTCCATATTACTGTTTTTATAATTCTCTACCAAAGAGATTTAAAGAAATTATCAAATATTTTATCACAATAAATATACATTAAAATATAATATGAGGATCGGCAATCATGCATAAGATATAGTAAGTTGCTTGAAAATCAATTTATTTATCCCAGCCCCAAGGGGAGTAAATTGATCTGATTCTCAAATACTGAAAAAAATCATAAGATATTAATAAACTTTATTGTAAATTTATTCGACATATCTTTTATCTGCCTGCTTTCCACTATCTTGCTGAACACGTGGCAAATAAATGTCCAGATAAAAATCTTACATCTATGATTAACACTTTATTTATCTAATTGATATTTAAAAATATATGATGCCTGTTCTTAATAACAATCAATATTATACTAATTGAAATCATGAAAAACAGATTCTTCTATAAAAAATATGATGAGGATGGTATTAATGTTATCGAGCTGGGTTATTCTGCTGATGATAACAAAAAGAATCTTCTATTAAAGGTTTCACCTGAAAATGGGAACAACATGTTTTGTTTTAAGATAGGAAAATATGAAATTGTGCATTATGATCCATCCTTTAAATTAAAATCATATTATACCGGTAATCCGATTCTATATCCCCTTCCGAATCGGGTTCGTAATTGCCGTTATGAATTTAACGGGGAAAAGTTCTGGCAGATGAAAAATGGGATACCCATTTTTTTACATTCACTGGTTTATGATGAAACATGGAGCTACCATGAACCAGTAATTCAGGAAGACAAAATTATTTTAGAAACGTTTATAGAGATTGATGAAAATCACCCGATATATGAGGGATTCCCATTTATCCATACTTTAATTGTTAAATACATACTGACTTCTGAAAAGCTTATCTTCTCATATACAGTTAAAAACAGAGATTCAAAAGAATTACCATTCGGTATCTCCTTTCATACATTTTTCAGCAAGTTATCAGGCGAAAGAGATACAATGTTTAGCATTCCGGCTAAATATATGATGGAATTAACAGATGATTTGCTTCCTACAGGCAGATTACTTGAGACAAACGGGCAACTTTTCGATTTAAATAAGCCGGTTCCTGTTTCAAGTGTAAATCTGGATAATTGCTTTACCGGTATGGATAAGAATGAAAAAGTAATGATAGACTATACATCGATAGGCTTAAAAATATTTATCGATTCTACTGATGATTTTACTCATATGCAGGTATATACGCCAAGTGGCAAGCCTTTCTTCTGTATTGAAAAGCAAACATGTTCAACTGATGCTCATAACTTAAATGCAAGAGGATTCAAGAAGGAATCTCATTTGCTAATCGTGCCACCAAGCGAAGAATATAGTGGAGATGTAGAATATTCTTACAGTTATAATTATTAACAATAAATACTATAATAATAAACAGGAGGACCAAAAATGAAAAAAATTGCAATAATAGGTGCAGGAAGTGTTGTTTTCTCAAAACAATTAATGGCTGATATTCTTGGATTACCTGAGTTTAAAGATTGTACATTCTCATTAATGGATATTGATCCGGTCAGGCTTGGTATGATTGAGAAAGTTGCAAAAATGTTTATTGCACAACATGGGAATATAGCTAAAGTTGAAGTAACTGAGGAGATGTCAAAAGCCTTAAAAGATGCAAAATATGTGATCTGTCTTGTTCAGGTTGGAGGATTTCCTTCTACCATAAAAGATTTTGAAATTCCGGCAAAATACGGATTAAAACAGACCATTGCCGACACATTAGGCGTAGGAGGAGTCTTCAGAGCCCTGAGAACTATTCCGGTACTTGATAGTATTTGTCAAAATATGGAGAAGCTCTGTCCTGATGCTATTCTGCTTAATTATACTAATCCTATGGCAATTCTATCTTCTTATGTATTAAAAAAGTACCCCGGAATAAAATATATTGGTTTATGTCATAGTGTACAAACAACGACAAAACAGCTTGCTCTATATATGAACAAGCCTTATAAAGAGTTAAAAGTTAAAGTAGCCGGGATAAACCATCAGGCATGGTTTCTTGAATTAAGTCATGATGGAGAAGACTGTTATCCTCATTTAAATATCTTGAAAGAGAGGATTTTAAACGAGTCTGATTTTGTACCCGAACATTTATTTCACTATTCAGGAAAAGACACATGGTTCAGAGAGAATTTTAAGGATAGTGCTGCTGATACTTTTGCAACTGATAAAGTCCGGTTCGAATTATTAAACAGATTAGGATATTATGTTACCGAATCCAGCGAACATAATGCTGAATATTGTCCATATTTTATTAAAGATGATGCCCTTATTAAGGAATATAAGATACCTATTAATGAATACATTAGAAGATGCAAACTTATATTGAGTGAATTTGATGATATGAAATCTCTTATAAATGAGGGAAAAGAACTTCATGTAGATCTTAGTGAAGAATACGCAGGCTATATTTTGCATTCCATAGAAACAGGAACTGATATTAATATAAATGGTAATGTTCTGAATACAGGATTAATAACTAACCTGCCCGACAAGTGTTGTGTAGAAGTCCCTTGCCTTGTAAATAAAAATGGAGTTCAGCCTACATTCGTAGGTGAATTGCCGCCTCAGCTTGCTGCATATAACAGAACCAATATTAATGTTCAACTTCTTGCAACAGAGGCTGCATTAACAGGTAAAAGAGAATATGCCTATCATGCTGTTATGTTTGATCCGCTTGCCTCATCTATATTAAATCTGGAACAGATCTGGAAAATGTGTGATGAGTTGTTTGAGGCACACAAAGATTTCATAAAAATATGATCAGAGACTGATTAAACAATGCTTTAGCTACAGATGTTCAGTGTTCAGTTCTTAACAGTACTTTTAGTATTACTTATATTCTTTACTAAAATTATCCATATATAGATTTATCTCACTATCAGTCAAATAAACTCCTGAACTGATGATTATCCTGTATCTGAATGTTGCGCTTTTCTTAGCAGGAATAGTAAAATTCAGCACTTCATTTCCTTTAGTGAAATCGGTCCATCCTAATGGATTGGCAGAGAATAATCCATACCCCCGTGCATGCCAGTAGGTTGGGTATCCCGGGTTAAGAGGATGGTCGCAAACCACTATTGATATTTTCTCATTGCCAATGACTCCGAACAGATCCATCCATTTAGCACGGGTACCCCAAACAGATAGCCCTGTTACTCCTTCACTGCTCCTGTAGTCTCCTGAGACTCCCTCATTGGATGAGTCCTTTTCTGCCGATGGATTGCCCATGGCGTCAAGCAATGTAACACCCTCATCAGAAGGCAGCTCCAGCTGACGCGCAACCCGAATGCCAAACATGCCCTCCTTGGTGTCTTTAAAAAGCACTGCTGTATCACCTGCTGTTAAGGTGGTAATCCGGTCAATAATCCTGATTGACCCCTTAGCGGTAAAATGATACTCTGTCTCTTCAGAAACGATCTCCTTTCCCCCTGGATCGAGCCAGCTCTCTACCGAAACAAAAGAACCTGTTCCCGTACCACCAACAATTTTATCTATCCTAAGATGTTTTATTACACCCCCTTCTGGCTCCTTTACTCCCCTGTGTCCGTTGCCCCAGAAATCATATCCGTTTACATTTCCATAGTTCAACCAGATACCCGCCTGATGAATATGGTCATTTCTTTCACCCTCCCTTGGATTTAAAGGAAATCCCCGGGTAACTGTGGTACCGGCTGAAGTATTAACCGGATAGAGTATCGGTTTGTAAACATCATCGGGCCAGCAGAATGCGGTAAAGAGTTTACCATCCATTATTACTTCAAGCCTTTTTTCGGCCTCATTATTTTGAAATACAATACTGGATCCCTTTTCTTTTCCTGAGTTAACACAAGTGACAGATAAAGCAACACTTAAAAGCACAATGGGAATTAACTGTACCTTCATAATAATATGACTTTTAATTAACTAATTACTACTGATTACTGATTACTAGTACTGGATACCGGATTTTTACACCCAGCACCCAGTAACAAGCAACCATAACTTTTTAATGTTAAACCACGTTATTTACAACGTATGGCTTACGGTAATCTCGGGTAAGCAACTTATCAGCTTCAGGGTCATTTATAAATTTCTCTTTCGCACCATCAAACTTTAGTTCGCGACCCATACGGTATGAAATATTAGCAAGAGCAGGAAGGGTAGCTGACATATACCCTTCAAGTATATCACAATGCAGATCTTCATCCTTGCCAGACCTTATTGCATCAATGAAATTACCATAATGGCTTGATCCACCCGGAGCTGCAAGATAAGCAGCCGGAGCGGCCGCATCCTCCGCTACTATACCAGAACCTGCAAATGGTTGCCTTTCACTTTTCCTGAAAGCTTTCCATGTTCCGCCGTCTATTTCTACATAGCCTTCAGTACCTAAAAACGTGTTCCCTATTTTGACATTCAGGCTTGATTCTCCGTTTGTATAGCGTCCACGTGTCTCAAATTCAAGCATTTTGCCATCCTTGTATTTGAACATTGATGCCTGTGTATTCGGAGTCTCCTGTTCGCATTCTTTCGGATCAATACCATAAATATTACCCATGGAATAAATTGTCACAGGATGTTCATTCTTATTAAGTCCCCAGCGGGCGATATCGAACTGGTGAGGACCCTGGTTTGCTGTATCTCCACCACCTGTAGGCCAGAACCAGTGCCAGTTATAATGGACATGTTTCTCGTTGTATGGCCTGTATGGAGCAGGGCCGAGCCACATATCGTAATGCAGCGAAGCAGGCGGATCGGTATTAGGAGCAATACCAAAAGAATCCCGTGGTTTGTAACATAAGCCGCGAGCAAGATAGACATCTCCAATCCCTCCGTCGTGAAGGAATTTTATTGCCTGCATCACTCCGTTGATTGACCGGTTTTGAGTTCCGGTTTGAACCCTTACATTATATTTCCGGGCAGCTTCAACCATCTTACGTCCTTCAAAGATCCCATAAGATGCCGGTTTTTCTACATATACATGTTTTCCTGCCTGACATGCCCAGATTGTTGCGAGTGCATGCCAGTGATTCGGACAGGCAATAGAAACAGCATGGATCTCCTTATCTTCAAAGACCTTCCGCATATCCCATTCAGTTTTTGGCGCTTCACCGGTCTTTTCGAACACTACTTTCGATTTAGGAGCAAAATACTGCTCATCAACATCGCAGAGCGTCTTAAGACGGACATTCTTGCTGTCTTTCATTCCGCACCAGGTGTTAATGTGTCCGCCACCTTGTCCGCGGATACCAATAACTGCCAGATTGAGACGATCATTAGCACCCTGGATCGAGTTGTAAGCTTTCGCACTGAGTCCCATGCCACCTATTGCAAGGCCGGCTGTTCCCAATACACTTTTTTTAATAAATTCTCTTCTCTTTGTCATCTTGATTAATTTTTAATAATTTCTGTATTGATTAAATTATCTTTGAAATAATTTGGTTCGCTTCTTTTGTTGCTTTCTTCATAACCTCTTCAATCTCAACTATCGATCCTCCTCTTTGTTTACTCTTATCCGCTGCTTCCATAAAAGCAAAAATCTCAGTTGTCTCTTCTGCAGTAACAGGGGGAGTTCCGGTTTGAAAGAATTTTATAATTTCATTTAGCAATGGGTTATAACCACTGTACTTTCCAAGTACAGATATTCCCTTCTCTCCGTATACTATTCCTCCGTAATCACTCTTCCCGGATCTGATACCCCTGTATGTGCCAATTCGATCATCCTGCCATATGGCTGTAACAACATCCGTATTATCAGAATATGAACGAACTACATTTTTACATCCGGTACCCATAACAGTGAATAGAATTTCAACACCATGAACACCATACCAGAAAAGATCTGGATGTGTAAGCTCCAGTGTTGCAGGGCTATATGTGTATGCCCCTGTTACTTTACCGATACTACCCTCTGCTATCTCCTTAACACCAGTAATATATCTTAAAGAGGATGATGAAAAGAGAGGTACATTATAGTGGCTGGCAGCTTTAAATATGGCAATTGTATCGGAAAGGGAGGCAGCTATTGGTTTATCAATAAACATACTCTTACCGGCTTTCATTACCTGTAGTGCCTGTTCAAGATGAAGTCGCCCGTCATTAGTCTCCAGAAGAACAAAATCAACCTTACCCAGAAGCTCATCAATAGAATTTACAATTTCGACACCAAGCTTCATAACCTGTTCGGTATAGGCCGGAATTCTATCGACACTCGATTTAATATCATTGCTTCCCCTAGGATAAGCTGCTACAATCTTAAATCCTCCAAACTCAGGTCCGGAATCCGGATCGTTAAGCGCTTTTGTGAATGCAGTGCTGTGCGAAGTATCTAATCCAATAATACCAACTCTTCCCGATTGAGTATCATTCTCACCACTCTTCGGGAATAACCTGCTGGTTAGTCCCAATCCAATTCCACCCGCAGCTGTGGTTTTAATAAATTCTCTTCGTCTTATGAAATTCTTCATGAGAATAATTTATTTAATTTAACCAGTCAAGTAAAATATCATATTTACTGCTTAATGAATTCCCGGTTAAAATTATAAGATTTTCGTTAGAATTATGTTGCCGGTATGCTTTTTTTATAATCCCAAGATCTTTATTGATACCTGAAATATCCTTTGTGCTTCCAAAACCATCAGTTACACCGGCAATAAAAAGTTTTCCTTCCGCTAAATTTGCCGCAAGGTCAGGCAGATCATATTCCCTGAGAGCTCCGGGTACGGTACCGGGAATAAATAGCGGATTATAATACCTGCTCATTACAATAGACTTATATGAAGAATAGGGTTCAAAAAGCACAACACTGCTAAAATGTTTGGAAAAAGCAGCGGCATGCAGCATTACAGGGGCCATCTCCTTCCTGGCAAATCCGCTTATCTCTGAAAATTCATATTTCTCTTTAAGAAGCATGGCAAGCCGGACAACATCTCCTGCCTGTATCCCCGTTATACTCCTGCCCGTCAGCATTGAAGCATACCACATATTATGAGAAACACCTTCAAAATAAGCATCGCCACGAAGCAACCCTGGTCCCATTTCACCTGTACCGATAAGATCCGGAGCCAACACAGTAATGCCCTGATTAACAAATCTTTCAATCTCACCTCCTGATACAGCTTCAGTGTTCTTACCTGATGGATGGAGGTAAATCATAGCTTTGTTATTGGGGTTTTCAGGCTTGAACAACAGGTAAGGGATTATATAGTCACCTTCCCCTTTCATGAAATACTTTTCAATCATGTACTTCTCTCTAAGAATGCGTCCTGAAAAAACTGGTTCGCTGATCACTGTTGGTTCCTCGTATCCAGAAAGCCTTTTTGCAGCCTTTATCGCCTCAGGAAGAAACACATCAGGATACATTCTGGATCTGTTCAGCTGATTTGTCAGAGATTCTGCTTCTCTTCGATTCAGACTAAAAATTGTCAGGCTGCCCAGGGATGTTGAAACCTGACCTGTTTTTGTAACCTTCATCTCTTCAGTTGCAAAAGGGTTTGTCTCTTCATCAGATGGATTACCCGGATTATTAAGATGCTTTTGAAAAAAGGCATACATATCCTCTCTGTTCTTTATTGTAGAAGCATGGCCGGCATCATCTTCAACCCTCCCAAAATTATCTTCCTTGTTATATGCTTTATAAATTTCAGAGACCTCATTTTCAGTCTCAATTGCCCCCTGTATACTGAACATATCACCGCTTGTGGTAATCATTAAAGCTGGTTTTGGGGCCCTGACAATCAGAAAGTCGGGGTGATCAAGACCACGGCCGATCAGATTAGACAAATTCTGTTCTGCATCCTGCGGGCCGATGGTCTGAAGCAGCCTTGTGTAATTGGTGATATAATTCTCTGGTGCAGCAGCATAAATCCTGTCATCCATGGCAGCTATATATGCAGATTGTGTTCCACCGCCTGAACGTCCTGTTATTCCAATCCTTGCTGGGTCCACCTCCTCTCGTGAAAGCAGATAATCAACAGCTCGTATTCCATCCCAAATCATATAATTCGCCTGTGAGCTGCCTGTAATAAGGGCCTGCGCTCCGGGATAGGAATGCTCTTTTGTCGGGCCGCCGATAATTGATTTACCTGTCTGCTTATCAAAATACTCAAGCCGCTCGCCCTGTCCGACAGGATCAAACGCAAAAACAATGAATCCCTTACTGACAAGGTTTAGAATTACATGCTGATATACAGCACTTCTGTATCCTTCCGCTGAATGACCACTGCAATAAATCACAGCAGGCGCTTTTTCTGCTTTAGTTATTACTGAAGGAATATAAAGTGAGGATGTAACAAAAAAGTTTGGTCGTGATTCAAAAATAATATGCTCAACTCTGAATTTTTCTCTGGTAATAGTCCTGACAATTTTAGGATTCAGGGGAGTCTTTTCAGGAAAAGGACCGACGATATCAATCAGGGTCTCGCGGATATATTTTTGTCTCTGTTGCCATGAGTCCAGCGAATTTATTTTAGCAATTTTTTGCTCCCGTTGATCAAGAAGCAAATAAGCCTGACCGGTGAGATGATGATATAATGAATTGGATGCATCGCTGTACTTAAGCCATTTATTACTAATAATATCAAGTTCATCCTGTGCATATACCCTGGTACTAAAAATGGACAGTACCAGTACAACAAAAGTGATTCCTTTAAACAGTGAGTCAAATCTTTTCATTTTAAACATTATTTGTGATAGTTACCAGTCTCTTATTTTTTGAATCTAGTTAAACCAGTATGATAATTTTATAGCCAATCCGCGGTTTTTATTCCTGAAATCCTCGATGTAGGAATTACCGGTGTAAACAATAAACAGATCAGAGACAGGAGCGAAACGCCATTGAAAACGCATGTTCAAATTGATGTTGTCGATCTGGTCATTATATTGCACAAAGGTAGTAAGGAATAATTTATCAGTAAAAGTAATATCAAGCCTGGGTCCAATTAATACCAAATCAGCACTGTTATATGGATCCGGTAAGGATATATTGTTATAATTGGCAGTAATTGCAATACTACCATAGGGTTGTATCCTGTAATTGATCGAACCGCCAAGCGTTAATCTGTTCCCATTATAATAACTGCCATATCCACCATTTAAAGTGTAATAAAACATCCGGCGCGAATCGGAAGAAAAACGAATATCAGCCGATTGCCAATTATATTCACCTCCGAAAATTAGTTTTATACCTCCTGTGTTCGTAGGATCAAACGCCCGGTTAAGCTTAACGAATTGTTCACTCACGTTAAAAGAAAGCTGGTTTCTGTTCTGCCACCCAATAGAATACCCAAGTTGTGTTTCACGGTCAGTCATGTTAAGGTCAGTATCTAAAATAATATCGAAATCGACACTCGGACCATGACTTAATATTTTACTATCAGTTGGATATATAGTATATCTTAGTCCGGGTGAAGTTTCAAAATAACCTGTTCTTCTGATATAACCTGCTTCAGCAACATAATCAGATCCAATCCACGACTGTCTTAACATTGCATTGAAGTACGGTGTGGAGTAAAGAATATTTCCTGAAACAGATGCCGCATCAGAAGTGGCACCAGGATAAAAGGCCTGGTGGTAAAATACTTTGCCTGACCATTTATCATCCGGGCTTGCCAGATTATATTCCAGACCTGCAATCCTGTTATATCGATAACCTGAATACAATTTGTCATTATAATCGCCGGTTACTTGTTTGTTGACAAGGAATGCCACTATATTTGATCTGCTGAAAACCCGTCTTTGTAAAACAGCAACCGCAAAATTGCTGGAAGGAGTATCACCCTTTGATCCTGTTTGCATATCCATCAATCCTATTCTCCAGTTATCTCCAATCTTTCCGCTTAATCTCCCTCCTCCTATTACGGGGATATTGAGCCCTATACGTCTTGAAAAGAAAGGTTGCGATCCACTTTTTCCAAGATTAGCAAACAAATCACTGTTTTCAAGAAAAAATTGTCTTCTCTCCGGGAAGAACAGTTCAAAACGGTCGAGATTTGTCACCTGCTGGTCCTCTTCAACTTGTGAGTAGTCAGGATTTACCGTAAGGTCAAAGTTCATTGATGTGGATAAAATCATTTTTGTATCAAATCCTGCATTTCCATTCCACCTGGTATTTTCCCCAGCCTGATTATCTCTTGTCTCCTTACCGGTAATATAAGGAATAAGTGAGAAACCCAGTCCGACTTTTTTCAAAGGTTTATCCCAAATCAGTGTTCCGGTGAAAGCCAGATTAGAGTGGGTGAATTGACGTGGCATAGGCCCCCATGCAGACTTTTCATTGGTTTTTAAATCAAGTCGGCCAAAATTAATACCCCACTCAATAGCTCCCTCGAAATAACGAATACTACGAAAAGGAATACTAAACTCTGCTACCCACCGGTCGTCATAACTTTTTACAGCCGATTTCCACTTTATGTCCCAGCTGTATAAAGTTTGGCTGCCGTTTGACATCACTCCGTCTCTTTGCACACCAGCTGCCGATACACCAAAGGCAAACCCATTAGTCTGGTCATTATATGTATCAATGAAGACCATAAAGTTGTCATTACTACTAAAATTGAAATCCCTGCGTAATGATTGGATAGGCCTTTTGCCGGGTGTAGGATCATAGCAAATTACACCAAGGTATAAATTTGACTCATCATATGTAAGCATTACTTCCGTTTGTGCAGCTGCATAGCCTGTATCAGTGGGTGTCACACGCTGCATCTTGCCTGTATGCTCGGCTGTCATCCATGGCTGTTCATCAAGGAGACCATCAATATTTATTTGTTTATCAGTCTGGTAAATATGTATTTTGTACTTATCGCGGTTTACACCTTTTGTTTGTGCTGAAAGTGTAATGTTTACCATGAGAATGACTGGAAAGATTACTATTAGTTTTTTATGATACTTAATCTGGATTTTGTTCATTTTTTAATTAATCTCACCACATTGTAATAGAAGAGGAGTTGGGCAGATGAGCAATCAGGAAGATTATGGGGAAATATCTTTAAAAGTAGCTCTTACAGGTTCTGATTTAACTGCTTTCATCAATTTCCTTGGATTTAATTCAACTTCTGTGGTGATAAGTTCCGGCACATTATAGGATTTCAGGAATGTAGAGTAAAATACCGGATTCTTTTGTGGCAGTAAAAATGGTTTATGTGCTCGGCCATCAGTATCAAAATAACTGAAATACAACCGTGTATGAAGTCCATCGATACGACGGCTACTAAAAACAATCCAACGACCATCTGATGACCAGGTATGGTAGCTTTCAGACTCCTTGCTATTTATTTCAGGTTTTGATATCTCACCCGAATCAAGGTTCTTCAGGTATAAATCGCTTTCAGAATGCCAGATAGAGAAATTTCCAAAATCTGACATGCAAAACAGCAGGTATTTCCCATCTGGAGAGATCCTTGGGAATGATACACTATGACCGTCAGTAGATGCTGAAACAATTGTGTCAACAGCCCCAAACCGGCAGGTTGTTAAATCGAACGATATACGCAGCAAATCGTATCTGATCTGACTATATTGTGCCAATGGTAATGCCCTTGCACTGCAATAGTACAAATATTTTCCGTCAGGTGACCATGTGGGAAATGTTTCGAATCGCTCCTTTGATGTTAAAGAAGGGCTTGTAAATATATTATTCTTCTCAGTATCCAAAACAATCACATCCGACAAGGTATCTGTTACTTCAACTTTAATCTGTCGTACAGAATGAAAAGCCTGGACAATATTATTAACTGAGTAGGCAATATATCTTCCTCCGGGATGCCATGCAGGGTAAACTCCAGGTGAAATTGTTTGATCGGTTTTTGTATCAACTTTCGTCACTTTCCCTTCACGATAAATAATAGTACCGGAATATTTTGATCTCATATGAAACATCATTGTATGACTGTCATTGAGACAGAACGAATGACAATTCATACAATTGTCATCACTCATATTGTTTATCATTATTGGACGTTCTGCAAAATTCTCCAGGCATCGCTGGTATATTCCCATTTTATTCCATAATTCAAATCCGGGATCGATCAACCGGTACACCACATAGCTGTCGATCGGATTAACCGCAACATGATTGATTATTGTAGGGAACTTCAACCAACCGCCATCTTTTTTTATTAATATCTCAACAAACATATCCTTTCCCTTACATTTTTGTAATAGCTTCTTCCATTTTCCTTCAGGAATACGGATATGTCCAGTTGATGATTTTATGATTATTGTCTCTCCTCCGGATTCGTAGATCTTTGTCAGATACTTTTCACCATTTTCTTTGATGGTGAAGTTTAACGGAGCTATGTTTGGAGGAAGAGTAATTCCTGAGTAATCGGGTAAAATTTGCACCTCCATATTAAGCTCTGTGAATGTTGGTATTTTACCGGAACAGGCATTGAGGATTATGACGGTTAAAATGAATACTAATACCTTTGCATTGTACTGTACTTTAGCATGAATTTCTATATTTAGTTTTTTCAGCATCCTTCTATTAAGGTTGATTATTAATGAATTCCAGATAGTACCAATAGGTTTTCCCAAATTTACCATACATTGAACGGGCCGCCATTTTCATATTATTTTCAAAAGAATTAATTGTACTGACATAATCTGATAAACGGTTACGGGAAGCGAGACTGATAGTATATCCTTCCGGAACAATATTCTTTCCGGTCATACTCATATATGCCAACATAGCTTCTTCGTAATGTACCGGTACAGATGTGTACCCCAATTCTTTTAGCCGGTAAACATTTGCTACAAATTCGCCCAGGTTTTTATCTAGGAGCAGCGAAGCCATATAGTATTCAAAGACCATTCGGTTATCGGGGTGGTCCGCAAGTAATTGGGGTAATTTAACACCAAAATTATCAGAACTTATAAAATCTGAGTGAATTTCAAAATAACGTTTCTCCGAGATTTCTTTATCCTCTCTTAGGCTTTCCGGATGATTGACAAAGGTGAGGTAATGTTGTGCCCATTTCCGGTAAAAAAGGGATTGATCCAACACCTCAAGATATTTCTTAGCAAGTGCAATGTTATTGTCGATCAGGCTGGTAATAACCAGACGTTTGAGTGAGCGGGGGTTTGGCCCTTTTGCCACCATTGCTTCGAAAGCCCAACGGTATGCCTCGCTATTATAAGCAAGATGATAATATATTTCACCACCGAAGAATGCAGCTATCCAGTCTTGCGACCAATCAAGCCATAAGCCCGTCGATCCACCTTGCCTGTAATGGAACAATTGATCACCCATCCGACCTGACTTGAAAAGAGCAAGGTTGGTAAAATGGATAACCATCCGGTTAGTGACAGGGCTTTCAGAAGAGAGCTTTAATACACCATCCCAATCAGCTTTTTGAACACAATTGTCGATTCCCAATAAGATTTCTGTTTTCCTGTCATAGGTTAACCTGATTATCACGAAGGTCAAATTGACCAAGATAACTGTTCCGGCTAAAATGGATTTCCATTTCCATGCAGATGAAATATCAGAACCTTTTGTATATATCAATAAGGTCTTGATAACCAATAACATAAAAGGGATGTAAGCTATAAGTATAATCAGGATATATCTATAGGGTGACCCTAAAAATAATGGTATTAATAAGGTCCACTCCGCTCCAGCTTTAATATAAAAAATAAAATGTGAAGCCAGATATGGAACGAATAATGCAAGAAACAGATATATACCAAGGATTATCACATGCAAGCGTCCCCGTCTGAATAGCAATTCGTTAAGCATACATAGCAGGATCGCATAAATTGCATACCCACCTGTAAAAATATAAAGCAGTGGCCAACCGATTACAACTAATAAAAATCGATAACTGATATTCTCAACTGAAATGATTATTGCAAAAAACCCGAGAGAGACAATCAGGCCAATGCAGTGAGCCAAAGTATATAGATGATAACTGTGAAGAGATGCTAAAAGCACCGCCGGTAGAAGTGTCCATATCACACCGGCAAATTGATGTTTATGAAATATGTATCTAGTAATTGCATATAGAGCAATCCCAGCCAGAGTGATAATTGAAGCTCCAGCAAAAGGGAAAAGATAAAATTGGGTCAGAAAAGCACCGATAAATTCCGATAAACCACCTGGTCTCAAAAGAAAATCTGAAAAATAATTACAATTGAAACGGAATAATTGGATTTGTTCCAGATAAATAAGATGGTAGCGATTAAATACGATAAAATAGAGGAAATAAATGACAAAAAATACGTCAGTGATAATCCATCGAAAATTGTTGCTTATGCGGGACATGTACATTCGAATTGTAGCATTAAATCAAAATCACTGACAGAAGAAAGTCTGGGTTTAATATCCACTGACGATATTTGTTATTTCAGCTGTAAAAGCTGCTGCTGTAGTACCTAAAAATTTGAGTCTTGAAATAATTGTTTGTTTTATATTTAGTTGACCTAATATAAATTTTTTATAAAAATTTTCCTATTTTTATGATACTTTCAAATATACTCATTATGTACGTAAAAACTAACCATTTACTTAGGATTTAGTATGAGAAAATTAAACCAATCATGCCTTCCAGGTTATGGGGCTATGGAGACCATTCAAATTTCACGAATGTTACAACCAGAAAACGGTTGAAATATTACTAATAAATTATTGGAATGAAAACTAACAGAAGAGCATTCCTGTCAGGGAGAAATATTTTAAGTTCTGAATCTGAATTTCAATCATTGAAAGTCATAAATAAGAAACAGAAGAAATAAACTTTACAATTTTTATCTTTATACAAGACGACCATCATGAAATTTACAAGACGTAATTTTGTTAAAACCGCCGGAGCATGCAGTCTCGAATACGGGAAAGACATGAGCGATCCATTACCCGGAATTGCCGAATCCATAGGCTATTTTAATGGAGTACTGGCATGCTTGAGTTAAATATAACTATATGACTGATAATAAAAAGATAAATTTCAAGCAGGCTGGAAAGAAACGCAGTATGATTTGATTAACAGTTTATTTATGGTGCTTATATGACATTTGTTTATTGTTATTTAATAGCTGACAGGATTAGTACCAGAAAAGGTTGCTTAATCAAGCCATAATTAAAGCTTTAAACCTAAACCACATTTGGTATATTATAGGGCTTTCTCCCTCCTCCCGGTCGCGCCAGATAGGTATTTGCATCATTATCATTGACAAATTTTTCGGTTTTCCCGTCAAATATAAGTTTCCGGCCGGTTCTGTATGCAATGTTCCCAAGATGCATCTGTGCAGTTGATATATGTCCCTGTTCTATATCGGCAATTAGATCCTGATATCTTCGGCTCTTTAACGGCATCTGAGCCCTCAGGTATACGATAATCAAGTTCCAGATCAACAGGTTACACAGCATGTATAACATGCTACGTTTCACAAGGCCTATTTTAATAGCTTAATCCAAAGCCAAAGATATAATCATCACCAACCTCATTAGTATAAACATAATCGAAATCCTCGGCATAACCAGGAACATCAGATGCATTTTTCTCTACTGCTTCCAGATCAGCTGGAAATGATAATGGCAATTTTCCAGTTGGATTAAAGCGACCGTAAACTACATCCAATAGAGCTTCGCCCTTAACACTGAAAGTAGCTAAAACGGCGGAGGCCTCAGGCTCAATTTCATTGATAATCCAGGGATTATTCATGTTTATCATTAATACAGTTGGTACTGTAGATTCAATAACTCGAATTTTTGCAACGTCAATCCCCGTATCCTCATTAAGACTTATAGACATACCTTCTTCTGCCGAGATTTCGTAAGTACTTGGCAGGACCCATACCAATGCAACGTCAGCTTCTGAAGGACTATTGACTACTTGCACTGACTGTCCAGCTAATTCTTCTTTAAAAGAATTAGTAGTCGCATCACTATTGTTACCATTAAAAACCTCTATATACGCCTTCTGATTATTTGTAAGAGGCAAGATGCCAGAATTACGTAACAGTACTATTGATTTCCGATGGGCCTCATCTGCAATAGCTTGTGATTCAGGGTTATCTGAAATTTCTTGAGCTTCCTCAGGATCAACATAAGGATTCTCAAATAAACCCAGGGCAAAAATCTCTGAGAGTAAAGATTTTACAGCTGGATTGAGATCTTCTTCTGAGAGTAAACCATTTTGTACGGCACTAATCAAAGGAGAAGGATCATTAACATCTGAGAAAATAGCTGTCCCTGCAATGACTGCCTTTGCATATCGCTCTTCCATGGATAGATCTTCTACCCCCCAGGCCATTCCACCAAGTATCCCACTATCAGTATTCACATAACCCTTAAAGCCCATTTCTTTAGGAAGATCAGTAATAATAGCCTTATTATATGCCCCAGCCACTTCTTCAAAAGGGTCACCGTTAAGTTGTGGCACTGATAATGCGTTACTCGGACGATTGTAAAAACTCATAAGAGAACTTACACCCGCATCAAACGCAGCTTGAAATGGTGGAAGTTGATATTTATACAGACTTCCTTCTGTTGGATAAACAGCCCACTGACCCTGTACACCATGTGGATCAAGTCCCAGGTATACGGGACCATCTCCGGGAAAATGTTTGATGGTATGTACAACAGACTCACTATTGATTTCAGCTCCTTGAAATCCACGCACCAAAGCCCAGGCATATTCAGCACTCAGATCTGGACTTTCACCAAAAGTCCCGCTAATGCGACGCCACCTGGGTTCGGTTGCAACATCGACTTGGTAACCGTAAATTTTTCGAATTCCAGCGGACCTCCATTCTTTACGTGCAATCTCTGCAAATTCGCGTATTAAAGATGAATCGTGAGCTGCCGCCAATCCAAGTTGGCCTGGCCAAAGTGAAAATTGTCCGCTTGCTTCAGTAATTCCAAATTCTATTCGGCCAGTATGATTGCGTGGATTAGAGGTAAATACAATAGGTATACCTAAGCGTGTTTGTTCCGTTATTTCCTGATATTTATTGTTTCGACTAGCATTGTCGAAAGCAGGAAGGTTGTCTCGAAGAACAAAATACCGAAGGTGGCGACTATTGATATAATCAACCGTTGCAGGAAATGGATCTTCAGCTAAGACCTCAACAACATCAGCAGTAGCTTCAGGTCTGGCAGCTCCAGCTGTTCCGCCAGGAAAACGACCGCCGCCAGGTACACCGCCGCCGCGCCTGCGCTCTGAACTTATATGCATCAAACCTGCTTTTTCTTCGAGCGTCATCATTGACGTTAGATCTTCTGCTCGTTCTTCAGCTGTCAATCGCCAATCTTCATAAACATCGAGACTTCCATTTTTGTTTAAGTCCTTAAACTGTAATCCGTCTTCTTCAATTATGGAAACAGATCTTGTTCCAATTTCAGGTTGTGGTTTCGATTCTTTTACTCCTCTACATGATACCAGAAAAGTTATTACCAAAACACAGGTAATCAAAATTTTAGAATAATTTCTCATAATTAGGTTTTTTTATTTGTCAATGGTATTTAAATATTGAAAAGAATTATCACAGATTAGTTCCAGGTCTCTCAGCTCCAGCAGGTCTTTCAGCTCTAAAGTCACCAGGGGCAAAGCCGCCACGTTCATTTGATACTTCCATTTCTACTCCCCACTTTTGTAAAAGGTATGGCGCTGTCCTCATCTCATAACCAGCAACGCTTCCAGAAATAGGATTATCATTTCTATATTGAACCACATTCTTAACAGCATTAATTAGTTCAGGACTTGCTATTTCAGGACTTAACTCATGGATGATATCAATACTATTTAAAGCCCAGTTCCTGTCCGAATAATCATACACGTTTATGTCCTGTAAAATGTTAATATATGCCTGAAGTGCTGCTTCCTTCTCTCCCAAGCCATATAATGCCTCAGCTGCAAGTGTGGCAACTGATCCTGATCTGTCATATGCAGCTTCTTTCAATGCAGAAATAACAGGCCTGGCAGCATCCTTCAATATTAATAATCCTGTTACACCCCAATACCGGATGCCACTATGGTCATTCTTCAGGTACTCAACGAAAGCATCCTCTCCAATACTTCTGTATACGCAGGATCATCCGCCAGATTATTAACATTCCATGGATCTTTCTCTGAATCATAAAGCTCTTCTACAGGCTTCTCATGAAAAAACATACTCTGTATTGCATTTGTCCTTCCTGATTTATATTCATTCACCCATGATTGTGTTGAAGGAAGACCAAATAATGTACGTAAATATTGCATTATAGGACGGAAAGGCATGTAGTTCCGAATATATCGATACTGCTGGTCTTTTACTGCCCTGACATTATCTGAATCAAAGTATAAATATATTAGACTTTGTAATAACTTTCCCAACCCAAACGGGGAGGCCTGTCTGTCAGCATCGAATTTGCAAACTTATCATTGATTATCTCTCTGGTATTGCTGTTGAAGATAAGTTTTTTGTTACGACGCATTGCAATGACGCCAAGCGAAAATATCTGGGCCAGCGGAGCAAATACCTGAAATGGGGAACGAGTTTCTTCCTCTCCCAAACAAGCTTTCAGGAAGTTTTCATAGTGATTGGATGGACTTTCAGGATACTCAGGCAACCTGGAGGCCATTTCCTTTGCTTTCTCTTCAGGAATGATGAAGAGAGGGGCAGAGTGCGTACCTCCCTTAAATGTCAGTTCTTTGCTGTAGATAATTTTACCGGATACTGGTCTCCTTGGAGTTCTGGCGGGCTGTCCTTCCTGCGGTGGTACACCACCAGGAGGAGGAATGGTTTTATCAACCCTGGCAGTTACAGTATCATAACCCTCAGGAATTGGCGGAAGGTTCTCAACACCATCGTACCATGTTATGTCACATGCAGGCATATCGCCCCGGCTTCTGAAACGGAACTTAAGTGTTGTTTCCAATGGGAAGAAGAAATCATTCAGATTACGAACGTGAACAGGTTCAATCTCGTATGGCAGACCAAGTTCAAGGAATTGGTGAATTGTATCGAGTATGTGTGCTGCCCAGTCTCCAAGGGCACCCATACCGAAATCATACCAGCCGCGCCAGTTGCCTGGGTGATATTTTTCATTGAAATCGTGATATGCAGCTGTAGTGAGCCAGGTATCCCAATCCTTATCTGTCATTCCTTTGGGAAGTGGCTGTGCCTCTGGGAATTTAGTGATTTTCGGATCATATGGATGCCATCTGCGGTTGCCATTCATGAATGCAGTTACTGCAGTAACATCCTTAATGATACCAGCCTCTTTCCAGGCTTTAAACTGGAAATAATTCTCGCCTGAATGCCCCTGGTTACCAACCTGGGTAACCAGTTTAGGATTGTTATTGGCTGCCTGAGCAAGCAATTCGGCTTCTAGAAATGTACGGCACATCGGTTTTTCAACATATACGCTTTTCCCTAGTTGCATGGCTGCCATACATACCGGGAAGTGGGCAAAATCTGGAATAGCTACCTGCACTGCATCGATATCGCCTGCCATTTTATCAAACATTACCCGGAAATCCCTGAATTGCTTTGCTTTAGGAGCTGATTTGATTGTGTTCTGGCAGCCCTCGGAATCAAGGTCTACGTCACAGATGGCAACGATATTTGCAAGACCTGAGTTGATAAACTGTCTGGCATCACTGGCTCCCTGATGTGCAGCTCCGATTAAAGCCAGATTAACCTTACTGGCACTACTTCTTGCAGTTCTGCTGGGTACTATTTCGGGAAGTATTATCTTTTCTGAGGCACTCCCTCCAAGTATAATCCCCGATCCAGCCAGTCCGACGGTTTTTAAAAAATTACTTCTGGATAGTTTGTTTTTCATAATATTGATTTTTTAAAAATATTACAAGATTATTTACGATCTTTTTTGGATGTTATTTATTTTAATCATTAAGAAAAAGTATTATCTCAAATATATGTGGATCATATGCATTTACTTATTATTTATCGAATATTAACTTTAGTCTTTCCCCGATAGACGAGTTATTACAATTACTCCGCTTGCACCTCTCATACCATAAACTGAGGCTTCCGGGCCTTTTAGCACCTCGATAGACTTAACGTCCTGTGGTGAAATATCATCGATACTGTTTACAATAACTCCATCAACAACAAAAAGTGGTTCGGTGCTTATATTTAAGGACGATGATCCCATTATCTTAATACTGTTACCAGAGACTTCGACACCCGCGAAACGTCCGCGAATCATATCATATACGCTCTGGTATGATGCAAAACTCGGATTTTGTCCGTCAACCATGCCTAACTCTCTTGCAGCATTTTTTTTATCATCTGCTTCCTTTTCTGCTGATTTGTCAGTAAGAATGAAATCAATAGATGTCCTTCCATTAATTTTCGTTTCTCCAGCACCATAAAAAAGAGTGAAAACTAAAATATCTTCTGCATCAGCACGGACTTTAACCTTATAATGTCCTTCCTTATCTGTTACTGCATTAGTTTTTACATTATCAATAAAAATAGTGGCACCTTCAACAGGTGCCAGTTTAGCATCTACCACCGTACCTGAAACAGTAATTCTCTTCTGTCCAAGCGAAATAAAAGAACAACAAAGTAAAAGCAATACTAAAAACCCGATTTTTATTTTCATTTCCCTGAATTTACATTAGTCAGAATGACAAGTCGGCTCATAAAAACCATATTCCCAGATCGCAAACACTTAACCTTAATATCACTCAAGAATATTTCTCATGTATTCAATACATTTTATGACTTCTTTAACAGGATCCGAGTACGACTCAATTCTATATTCCAGTTCAACGAAAACATCGATTGGCCATTTCTCTTCCTTAAGCAACAGTAGTACATCAGCAATTGGAGTAGTACCTTGCCCAAACGGCTTATTGGTGTTGGCCGGTGTATCATTTGGTCCTGTTTTATCCTTCATGTGCAACATGGGGATTTTGTCGTGATATTTTGTTATTATATCGTTGGGATGCAACCCTGTGGCTCCCCAATAGTGTCCCACATCAAGATTGAGTCTGTTGGCCGGTGAATAACCAAGTAATGTATCGAGGTCAAAGCCTTCCTGGCCAAATTGTCCATGGGTATGATAAATGGCAAGGCTATTATGCTTTTCAGCAAATGGCCCAAGGCGTTTACAGGCTTCTACACTCGCTTCATTAGTTATACCATAAGCTCCTAACACCTTGGTTGCTTCAAAAGCATAGTCTATCTCTTCATCTGACCAGCTTGAAGGTGCAAACTTGGCAATGTGAAGATCCACACCTGCATCATTGTACATCTTGCGCACATCTGCATACTTTTGCATGGGTAAAGAGAGACGCCACTGACGTTGTTCCTCTCTGAGATCTTCAGCAGCTTTTGCGCGCTCGGCTTTCTCCTCCTCGGATAATTCAGCTCTTGCCTGCCTTCCCTGATCACCCGGAGCAGTCATTTCCTGTCCCTGGCCCATTGCCGGAGCCGGAGCCCGTCTCTGAGCCTGAGGAATACCAAGTCCTTCCTCAAGAACACTTCTCATCTCCACCGCATTGACTCCTGCCTTCAATATGTATTCCAGGACTTCCTCGAGGCTGTGTGAAATCTGCCGATAGGAATAAGTGGTCAGACCTAATTGAACACCATTAACTTTGGAGTTGGGCTTATTGCTCTTAGTTCCACCACTGCAGGAATAATTTAATGGAACCATGGTAAAAGCTGCTGCTGCTGCTGCAGTGCCTAAAAATTTGCGTCTCGAAATAGTTGAGTTTTTCATTTTTTTCAGACTTAAAATTGATTTTATTGACCGGTTTTGATACTTTTATGAGGTATTCAAATTTACATAAGATGTTGGTAATAACCAAACATTACTGTAATTCCCGGAAAGAAAATAAACATGGTTGTCCTGCCGGACTCCGGAGTAATGATTATTTATTATATTGTCATAAAATTAATTATGAAAGTGGCAAAATAAATTAAACCTATAGTTAAAAACATTGAAGTATGAAAACTGGAAGAAGATCTTTCCTGAAAAAAACTGCACTTGGAACTGCCGGAGCATTTGTCCTCCCGACTCTGGTACCATCTTACTTACTTGGGAAAAAAGCACCCGGAAACAGGATCAATGTGGCAGTAATTGGCATTGGCAGGCAGACTGTTAATCCTAATATTCCCCAGTTCCTGAAATCAGACAATGCCCAGATCGTTGCAGTATGCGATGTGGATTCATGGCGCCTTGCCAACGGGCAGAAGCAGGTTAACGATCATTATGCCCAACAAAAAGGTTTTACATATAAAGGTTGTGATGCCTATGGTGATTTCAGGGAGGTACTGCTGCGCAAGGATGTAGATGCAGTTATGATTGCCACACCTGATCACTGGCATGTTCCAATGGCTATTGAAGCGGCTCGTGCAGGGAAACATATCTCCCTTGAAAAACCTATTTCAACTTGCATTGAACATGGCCGTCAACTGGTTAAAGCAATAAAAAAATATGGAGTAATAACACGTAATGACAGTGAATTCAGGGCATTACCTGAATTTGCACGTGCAGTCGAACTGGTACGTAATGGCCGTATCGGTAAGGTACAAAGGATATTTGTTGCAGTACCATCCGATGGTCCGCCCCTGCCGGTTCAGCCCACAATGGCCGTACCTCCTGAACTCAATTATGATTTCTGGCTTGGACCTGCCTGGGAAGTCCCCTATACTGAGAAAAGGGTACATGATATAAAGGTTAATAACAAACGCCCCGGATGGATGCGTGTGGATAGTTACTGCAATGGTATGATATCAAACTGGGGTGCACACCTGATGGGTATTGTCCAGTGGGGTAACAACACTGAATATACAGGACCGGTAAGAATTGAAGGCACCGGAGAATTTGACAAGGGATTATGGAATACACTGAATAAATTTGATATTAAATACCGCTATGCCAATGGAGTGGAGGTTTACTTCAAAATAGAACGTCCATATGTCCGTTTCGAAGGAACTGAAGGCTGGATTGAAGTAGAATATATCGATAAACTCAGTGCCAGTTCCCAGTCGATTCTGGATTCACCAACAGGACCAGGGGATATATCATTTAAAGATCTGCCCTCGGATAAGGAAGACTTTCTGCTTGCCATAAAAAATGGAAGACAGACTATTGAACCATTGGAGACAGCACACCGGACAATATCTATGTGCCAGTTGGGTTTAATTGCCATAAAAACCGGATCTGTACTCACCTGGAATCCGGAAACAGAAGAGATAGCCGGTGACAATGCTGCATCAGCATTGTTGAACATCCCTATCAGAGAGAAATATTTTAAGTTCTGAATCAGGATTTTGATCATTGAAAATCATAAATAATAGAGACAGAAGAAATATTCATAACAACCTTAATAATAATTCATAATACTATCATGAAATTTACCAGACGTAATTTTGTAAAAACTGCCGGAACAGCTGTCATTGCAACGGGTCTGCCATCTTTAGCTTCAGGTTCAGAATCATTAAGTCCGGCTATTGTTCCGGATACTTTCAAACTGGCGATTGCCGGTTATACCTTCGCAAAATTAGATCTCGACCAGTCATTGGCAATGATGAAAAGAGTTGATGTGGGTTTGCTTGGAGTTAAAGATTTCCATCTGCCACTTACCAGTACCCAGGAGGTAATTGATCAGACACTTGCGAAAATGAAGTCTTTCGGAGTTCAACCTTATGGAGTTGGACCCATTTATATGAAATCAGAAGGATCTATCGACCAGGCATTTGCTTACACAAAAATGGTCGGAGTAGATCTCCTGGTTGGTGTTCCTGACATCCAGTTTCTTCCTTATGTTGAAAAGAAGGTGAAGGAATATAATATCCGGGTGGCCATACATAATCATGGACCTGATTTGCCGCTTTATTCAAGTGCAGAAGATATTTGGAAAGAGATCAGTACCCTCGATTCACGAATCGGTTTCTGTCTTGATATTGCACATACAAAACGTCTTGGACTTGATCCTATTGAAACCTATATTAAATTCAAAAACCGTATATTCGACTTTCATGTATGGGATGTCGATAAACCTGAAAAAGCAGGCTGGTGCGTTGAAGCGGGTCGCGGGATAATAGACTTCCCAAAATTTTTCAGGACATTGCGTGAAACGAAATATTCCGGGACCTGTAGTCTTGAATATGGAAAAGACATGAAGGACCCTTTACCCGGGATTGCTGAATCAATAGGTTATTTTAACGGTGTCCTTGCAGGATTATGTTAATCTGTGTGCATGAGCGATATTAAAAAGACAAATTTCAGGTGGATCATACTTACCCTCCTGTTTATTGCTACAACTATCTTATATATAGACCGTTCAGCACTTGGAATACTGGCTCCGGACCTTCAGAAAGAGATAGGCTGGAGTGAAGAGCAATACGGTTATATCAACAGTGCATTCATGGTGGCTTATGCCATCTGTTTCCTGGTGATGGGAACGGTAATTGACAGGATCGGAACAAAAAGAGGGTACATCGTTTCGATAGGTATATGGAGTCTTGCCACACTGGCACATACTTTCGCAAGAAGCTGGGTTGGGTTTGCTGTGGCCAGATTTAACCTGGCAATAGGTCAGTCAGGTAATTTTCCTGCGGCCATAAAGGTTGTGGCTGAATGGTTCCCTAAAAAAGAGAGGGCACTGGCGATCGGCCTGTTCAACGGCGGTTCCAACATGGGGACAATACTGTCACCCCTGATAATTCCGCCTCTGGTACTTTCATTCCATAGCTGGAAAGCCGGATTTCTCTGGACATTCCCGATATCTATGATCTGGATACTGATCTGGCTGAGATATTATAAACAACCCGCTGTACATCAAAAAGTGTCAAAGGCCGAACTGGATTATATTAATAGCGATAGCAAAGAGGAAACCGGTATTGATAAAGTGAAATGGAAAGATATCCTCCCTCACAGGGGAACATGGGCAATTGCAGTTGGAAAATTTATGGCCGATCCTATCTGGTGGTTTTACCTTTTCTGGGGTGCAAAATTCCTGAATGAGAAATTTGGAGTCAATCTCAAAGATATAGGATTGCCCTTCTTTACCATTTACCTTATTTCATGGGGCATTGGGGTATTCCTTGGCTGGTTGTCCTCAAAATTCCTGAAGCTGGGATGGGGAATCAATAAGGGACGTAAGCTTGGATTATTATCGTGCGGTATATTAGCCGTTCCTGTTATTTTTGTTCCTCATACCAGTAATTTATGGGTAGCGGTTGGCTTAATTGCCCTTGCTGCTGGCGGACACTGCGGATGGTCAGCCAATATCTTCAGCCTGATGTCAGATATCTTCCCCAGAAGAGCAACAGCAACAATTGCCGGATTTGGTGGTTTCTCAGGTGCCGTCGGTGGTGCACTTGGTGCATTTCTTGTTGGGAAAATACTTCAGAATGCCGGAGTAGATGGTTATGCTGTTCCATTTGCTATTGCCGGATTTGGTTACCTGATTGCACTGCTTATTATCCATTTGCTGGTCCGGAAAATTGAACCAATAAAAATGTAACTTTTCACTATGAATAGCAGAGAAAGAATACTTGCTGCCATTAACCACAGGGAACCCGACCATGTCCCTTTCGATCTGGCAGGTTCGACATGGACAGGTATAACAAATGGCGCATACCAAAATTTACGTAATTACCTGGGGAAGAGCCGTGAAGAGCCGGCTTGGTCGGATGTAGTACAGCAGATAGTGGTGCCCTCGGAGGATATCCTTGATGACCTTGATGTTGACACACGGGGATTATTCCCGCTTACAAGCCACAACTGGGATGTATATGAAAAGCTTACTGACATTGGTGACAGATGGGAATACCTTGATGAATGGGGTTTCACTCACCACTTTCCTAAAACTGACGGTCACTGGTTTTCTCTGGTGAAATTCCCTATGGAGAATATTGTCCCCGATATTATGGAAATAAGCAGGTATAAGTGGCCTGAAGCATCAGATAAAGAGAGGATAAAGGGATTGCGCCAAAAAGCTCTAAGGTTTAAAGAGCGTGGCAAACTTGTAATGCTTAAAGGCTTATGTGCAGGAATATTTGAAATGCATCAGAGGTTCAGGGGCATGACAAATGCTCTGGTTGATCCATTCCTCTATCCTGAATTTTCTGACATGCTGATTGGCAAATTAGCAGATCTTAAAATTGAGTTCTGGGAAATGGCACTTGATGAACTTGGAGATGCCGTGGATGTAATAGCAGAAGCAGATGATTATGGGACACAGGAATCACAACTGGTTGATCCTGATCATTTCAGACAATATTACAAACCTCATATCTCCAGAATAATCAATACACTGAAGGAAAAAGCCCCGGAAGCAAAGATTATGTTTCACTCCTGTGGAAATGTTCGTCCAATAATATCTGACTTTATTGAGATGGGTATTGATATTCTTAATCCGGTACATATCAATGCAACTGGCATGGAACCTTACAAGTTAAAAAAAGATTTTGGCAAAGATATTGTATTCTGGGGCGGCGGAGTGGACACTCAGAAAATCCTTGCATACGGAACTAAAGAACAGGTAAAAGAAGATGTTAAAAAGAATATTGAGGCTCTGTCATCCGGCGGAGGTTTCGTCTTTGCAACAGTTCATAATATACAGTCAGAGGTCCCGCCTCAGAATATTGTTACCATGTGTGAATCCTTAAAAAAGTTTGGGTAATCCCACAAAAAGAATCAGTGGAGACACCTCCGTGCTCCACTGATTCTTATTAAACAATTTGACAGAATATCAATTCAACCTGAAATTCAGGTTATTCCTTTTTCCAGGGTTATTAATTCTGCGGATAACCAGGATTCTGTTGTATCACGGCATCAATATTTAAATCGATCTGTGACTGAGGAATTGGAAACAGGTTATGATAATCCTGAATATTCAATCCGGGATTCAATGGATTATTATTATAAAGCCTTACTCTCTCCACAAGCTTTCCCATCCGTCGCAGAGTGATATGTCTCCATTCTTCACCATATAGTTCCCGCGCCCTCTCATCAAGAATATAATCAAGGGTTGCCTCTGCAGGCAAAATAGGAGTTGCATTAGCCCTGGTCCTGATTGCATTTATATCAGCTGCTGCCAGACCTGTATTATTCAATCCAAGATAGGCCTCAGCCCTGAGGAGGATTGTTTCAGCAAGACGTATTGCATAGAGGTCCTTATGATTATTCCCTCCGCCGGACCTTGCAGGGTCAGTAAAATGGTTAAGCGGGTCTGCAAACTTCATGAAGAACGGGTAGATATATTGGCAGGTATCCCTTATCCAATCCCTTGTTCCCGGAGGATAAAGGTTGAAATCAACCTTTTGCTTGTCATACGTTGATGCGGGATTGTCAAAGTAGAAATCGCGCTTAATATTCTGTTTGGCATTACGTACATCATTATTCCAGTCGCTGACCCATATATCATATGCAGCATAATTAGTAGGATGTATCCATGATACTGGACGACCAAGTGTATCGGAATATCCCGTATATTTACCATCAACAAGCTCACCCCGAAATGCCTTTTCACCATCAGGCGTGTTTCCCATTCTGAAATAGGCAGGTCCGAATGACCTCTCTCCTTCAACAGATCCCCCCCCGGTGATGTAAGGCTCTATCTGTACAACCCATATGGATTCGGTATTTTCAGGAAGATTATGATTCCCATATCCAAACAGATCATTATACACATCACCAACTCCAAAGATTTCATTCCCGACTCTCGATCCGAAACGTTGTGTCATGAGGGCATAGTTAAATCCGTCAATAACGTCAGTTGCTGCATCAACGGCTAACTGGAATTTTCCCTGAGTCAGATATACTTCACTAAGCATATGAAGGGCTGCGCCTTTTGTAATTCTTCCCGGAGCCTCTTCACTACCAGGATCCGGCAGGTTTTCAGCACCATATGAAAGATCTTCCTCCATAAGCCTATAGACCTCCGATTTGGGATCTCTGACAAAATCTGTCTTTGCTGAATTAACAACATAATCAACAAGTGGAACATCTCCATAGAAGGAGACAAGAATACGATAGGCGAAGGCCCTGAAAAATCTTGCCTCAGCCAGGTAAGCCTTCTTCTGGACTTCACTTGACCATATCGCCTCATCGGAATTTTCAATACCGTCAATAAGAACATTAGCCCTCTGAATAAGCTCATACTGCCAGGTCCAGAAATAACTGATATAATTATTCTCTGATGTAAGATAATTTAAATAGTTGCACAGGAATCGTGTACTGTTAGGGTCTTCACCATGAAAGGCAACATCACTGCCAATGCCCTTCATAATGGAACCGGCATCCTGCTGGCCTCCGTAAAACCAGTTTGACCGCACTGAGTAATGTAATCCTGTAATTCCCTGTTGGATACCAGGCAATGTATTGTAGGCATTATCAGGTGCCAGAAAATCGAGAGGTGTCTCTTTGAGAATATCTTCACTGCAAGAGGAAAACACTAAAAACAGAATTCCTGCAAGCAATAAATATTTTTTGCTTAATTGATTCATATATTTTTTCATTTCATAATTTTTATTAGGTTTCATAATTTTGATCTGCTAATATTGAGTAATCAACTTAGAATGTAAGTCTGAAACCTGCTGTAATGTTTCTCATTAATGGTGAATTACTAACGCCAATCTCAGGATCCCAGCCTTCCCATTTGGTCCATGTGTAGGGATTTTTAGCGGCAATGTAGAACTGACATGCCTCTATACCAAGAGTATTCAGCAACTCGGGGCCAAACTTATAGGTAAGGGATACATCCTGTAATCTCACAAAACTCCTGCTCTGATATATACCACTGGAAACTGCAGGGGAATTATATACACCTGTCGCATCATCAATTCCGTTATCAGGGGTCCAGTAAGGCCGTACTGCCGAGGCGTTTATCCTGAGTACATCATCTGACCTCCATGCCACATTGGTGACAATTGCATTATCAGCTAAATAGTAGTCCTTACCACCCTGTATTGAGTTAAGGAAGAAGGAGAACAACCAGTTCTTATATGTCAGTGTATTATTTATACTGAAACGATAGCTCGGGGTCCTGTACCCAACAATTTTCCTGTCATTATTTGGCTCGATAACACCATCGCCATTCTGATCAACATATCTGAACTGACCGGGATACCAGTTATCATAGGTCTGACCACTGTAAAGCTCCTCCTCTGTCCATACGCCACCTGCCATTTCATAATCATAAAATGCACTGATAGACTCACCGACGAACCAATGGTTTCCGATATCCTTATCATTCTCGTCACCATAAAGTTTGGTAATCTTATCCCTGTTCAGCGAAAAAATGAAATTTGTTTCCCAGCTCAAAGCTCCTTCAAGATTCCTGGTTGCCAGCTCAAGTTCAATCCCTTTATTATCAATTGCTCCGATATTGGTCCATACACTGACATAACCGGTAGTCGGAGGCAGAGCCCTTTCTACAAGCACATCGGTTGTCTGGGACTTGTACAAGTCTATAGATCCTGAAATTCTGCGGTTCATAAAACCAAAATCCACTCCGAGATTGAATGATGATGTTGTCTCCCATCCAAGGTCAGAATTTCCCAATGAACTTGGATAAACAGCAATGGAAGTAGCTGAGCCGTAAACGTAAGCATCGGCAGTCATTCTTGAGAAGCTTGAATAACGTCCAATTCCCTGGTTCCCGTTTTGTCCGTATGAGATTCTTGATTTCAGATACAACCAGCTCAGATTGCTCATAAAAGGTTCTTCAGAGGTAACCCAGGCTAATGATACAGATGGGAATGTTGCAAACTTTTTGTTTTCACCAAATCCTGAGAAACCGTCTCTCCTTACAGTTGCTGTAAACATGTACCTGTTCTTATAAGAGTAGTTTGCCCGTGCCATGTACGATAAGCTGTTTTCCTCCCAGGCCTCCGATCCAACAGTTGCAACAGTACCCAGACCCATATTATTATAACCAAGAACAGGATTGTCAAATCCCTCTGCAAAGAGCCTTGAGTATTGGTGTTGACGGTTTTCACTACTGTAAAGCAGAGTGGCATTGATCTGATGATCACCGAAGTTTCCCAGATAAGAGACTATATTATTGACAATCCAGTTTCTCGTATCTTCTGGCTCCTTAATTGCCCTTCCGTTATTACCGGAACCGTCAGGAGTAGAGGAAGGCCAAAAGGTGAAATCATTCTCGTTGGTGTATGTGTTAGAATAGTTGAACTCATATGTCAACCCTTCTACCCATGGAACTGTTATTTTTGCACTACCAACCAAAAATAGATTATTTCTGACATCTTTATTATTAACAAATAAATTATTAAGAGGATATGGCATGTAAGCTTCTCCGGTCAGATACATATCGTAATTCGGCTGACCAATTTTGTTATTTGCCAGCGGGCTGCATCGCCTGGCATCATTCAGCAATGCTTCCAAACCTGAATAATCACGATAAGAATATGATGATATTAATCCAAGAGTAAGCCAATCGGTTACTTTACTCTCAATATTGGTATGCAAAGTAAGTCTCTGGAATTTATCATTAAGAAGAATTCCCTCCTCATTAGTATAAGAACCTGAAACAAAGTAGCTGCTCCTCTCGCCTTTACCTGATAAGCTAAGGTTATAGTTTTGAATCGGAGCTAATTGTGTAACTTCATCAAACCAGTTAATCTCATTTCCTGCAAGGTAATTATCTTTCTCCTCCTGTGTCCGCAACCGTGAAGCCACAACATTACGATCCGTTACATCAGGTCTTACAGGCTTTCCAGTAGCGCTTGTAGGATTAGTCTTGTACCAAGTATAGAGGTCCTGCTGGTAGTAATAATCGGTTAATCGCACTGTATACTCCTCTGCATTCATAACTCTCATGGGATTATTGGTCATATCCTGATAACCATAGTACATATTGAAGGAGACAACCGGTTTATCTGTTTTACCCTTCTTGGTGGTTATAAGCATTACCCCGTTTGCTGATCTGGATCCATATACTGCTGCAGAGCTTGCATCTTTCAGAATATCTATTGATTCCACATCTCCAATATTTATATCAGATATTGCGCCGTTATATATAATACCATCCAGTACAATCAATGGGTCGTCATTTGCTGACAGAGAGGTTTGTCCCCTTATTGACAGATCCGGTTCACTTCCTGCAAGACCATTATTTGAAACATTTACCCCGGCACTTGCTCCTGAAAGAGCCGAAGTAACGTTTATGTTCGCAAGAGTGGCTTTATCCTCCATATTTACTCTCACCACAGAACCTGTAAGGTCACTCTTCTTTTGAGTTCCGTATCCAATAACTATTACCTCATCCAGGGCCTGGGTTGTGGGAGTAAGTGCAACATTAATAGTCGCTGAGCCGGAGTAGGTCGCTTCGAAAGGATCATACCCGATAAATGTGAAGACCAATACGCCATTCTGATCAGGTATCGTTATTGTATATTTTCCGCTTATATCAGTAAGTGTACCGGTACTGGAACCCTTAACTACAATATTTACTCCGGGCATTGCTTCTCTTGTTGAAGCGTCGGTTACAGTCCCGGATATATTTAATTGCTGGAGTTCAACCCCAGATGGAACATAATTTAATCCATCCATTTCGGGATTTATGGAAGATACAGCTAAGAGATTTAAAGCCCCGATCATAATTATGATAATTGTAATCTTAAACCTTAAAAACAGCTTTTTCAGGTACTTTAATGAATGTACCTGCTGAACATGATTTTGTTTCATAATTTAGAAGAATTAGTTAGGTTTTAAGTAATTGAGAAAATATTTTCATGAGTCGAAAAATTTAAATTAGTAATTGGATTATTGGAATCAACATTACTCCCTTTACAAATTTATAGACACGTAAAAAGTAAATATACATCTTTTTAAAATAAAACCAGCTAAAAGGTCATTTTTTTACATAACATATTAATTCTGAAGAATTATGATGAAAGATAACATTTCTGTATTCGTAACTTTTTGGGAACTGATTCAAAATGACTATCTTCAACTTTTAATTAGTATACCATTGCACTCTGGAATAGTGACCATCTAAACAGGTAGGTTCCCTCTATTCCGGAAGATATAATAAATAAATGATTAAAGCGTTTGTTAAAACAAAGAATGAGCCTATTAAACTTATAAAGCTTATGAGAAAAATGAATCAATCTTTAAGCAGATATGCATTGATATTTGCATTGCTAATAATTTTCCCTGTTAGCGGAACCAGCCAGACTGCCTTACCGGATATTCTTACTAACAGTACTTTGAAAGAACAGATGAATTATATTCAGGAACGTACCAGAATCTATGAAAACTACCGGGCCATCAGAGAAGATATGTTTCAGAAGATCAAGAATAATGCTATAGATTCACTTTCGAAATCAAAAATAGAGATCAGCGATTTAAAGAATCTCACTTTAGTACTTAGCCATCGTATCGATTCCTTATCTACCTCCCTTCAAACAACAAAAAACAGTCTGGATGAGATCACTGCCACAAAAAACAGTATCAGCATTTTAGGGATGGAAGTGAACAAGATAACCTATAACTCTATAATGGGGATAATCATTGCCGGACTTTTAGCATTACTGGCTCTCGGGTTCCTTGTTTTTAAGAGAAACATGGTTACCACTCTTCATACAAAAAAAGAGTTAGAAAGTCTTAAAAATGAATTTGAGGTGTATCGACAAACTACCCGCGAAGCCCGTGAAAAAATGTCAATGGATCACTTTAATGAATTAAAAAGGCTGAAAAGGTAGCTGATCCTCCAGCCCGATTACATCTCCATATAAATAATTGATAATATTCTCAAAATATTATTTTTTATAAATTACATATAAATAAAAATTATATATGTAAGTAAGTTATATATACAAGTTCTATTCATATTCTACAAAATTATACACAAATAAGTAAAACTCTTTTTATTAGATTTGTGATAAATAATCATTATTCGATGAGACAAGTATTTATTATAGTAGCAATTATGTTTTTTTCGGCTTGTACAGGAAAAAAAGATCCCAACTTATTGCTATATTACAATAAACCTGCAGATAAATGGACTGAGGCATTACCTGTGGGGAACGGACGTCTGGGAGCAATGGTTTTCGGAGGTGTTGAAAGAGAACAGATACAGTTCAATGAGGAGACTCTCTGGACGGGTGCACCGCATGACTATTCGCATAAAGGAGCCTCTGATTACCTAGATGATATCAGGCAATTGCTTTTTGTCGGAAAACAAAAAGAGGCCGAACAACTGGCCATGAAAGAATTTATGAGCATGCCGCTGAAACAAACTGAATATCAGCCGTTTGGCGATCTTTATATTGACTTTCCAGGGCATGAAAAATATAGCAATTATCATCGTGAGCTTGATATCTCTGATGCAGTCTGTTACACTTCATATAATGTTGACGGTGTGAATTACCGCAGGGAAGTTATAGCAAGTAACCCGGACCAGGTTATTGCAATACATTTAACTGCAGATAAAGCCAAAGCACTTGTTTTCAAGGTGTATTTGGATTCAGAACATGAGAAGAAATCTGTTGCTACAAGTAACAATACTCAGATTCTTAATGTTGCCGTGAAAGATGGTGTCCTTAAGGGTGTTGCCAAAATCAAAATTGACACGGATGGTGAGATGGCAACTGAGAAGAACGAAATATCAGTATCCGGGGCCAGGTCTGCAACAATTTGGTTGAGTGCAAACACAAACTTCAAGAATTACAAAGACGTCAGCAAAGACCCCATGGCAGCTCTCAAAACCACATTTGAAGGTATTAAAGGACTTTCCTTTAATGAAGTGAAAAAGAAGCATATAAATGATTATCAGTCATTATTTAACAGATTTACAATCGATCTTGGTACCAGTGCCAGGGATACATTGCCAACTAACATAAGGCTCCAAAAGTTTACTGATTCACCTGACGATCCACAGCTTATTGGTCTATACACTCAGTATGGCCGTTACCTCCTGATTTCCTCCAGCCGCTCAGGGACACAACCTGCCAACCTGCAGGGTATTTGGAATATAGATCTGGCACCAGCCTGGGGCAGTAAGTATACCGTCAACATTAATACTGAGATGAATTACTGGCCCGCAGAAGTAACAAATCTTTCAGAATGTGCCGAACCTCTGTTTGGTCTTATGCAAGATTGTTCTGAAACAGGTTCTGTAGTGGCAAAGGAACATTACAACCTCGATGGTTGGGTGCTTCACCATAATACAGATATCTGGAGGGGAGCCGCTCCCATAAATAATTCAAACCACGGGATATGGGTAGGTGGCAGTGGGTGGCTGGCTTCTCATTTATGGGAACATTATTTATTTACCCAAGATGTGGATTTTCTTCGAAACAGGGCATGGCCGCTGATGAAAGGTGCAGCTCTCTTTTATTCTGAATTCCTCACCGTTGATCCCGAATCCGGTTGGCTAATAAGCACTCCCTCCAATTCTCCTGAGAACGGAGGACTGGTAGCTGGTCCGACTATGGATCACCAGATAATCCGTTCACTTTTCAAAGCATGTATTCAGGCATCCGAAATACTTAATACTGATCATGAATTTGCTGAGACACTAAAAGAAAAAGTAGTTAAAATTGCCCCAAACAAGATCGGACAATACGGACAACTTCAGGAATGGATGAAAGATATTGACGATCCGGATAACAAACACAGGCACGTTTCACATTTATGGGGATTATATCCCTCGAACGATATAAACTGGGAATCGACCCCTGAACTTATGAAAGCCGCCAAACAATCCCTTCTGTTCAGGGGAGATGAAGCAACCGGATGGAGCCTGGCATGGAAGATCAATTTCTGGGCCCGTCTGCGCGACGGTGACCATGCTTATGAGCTGATCAAACTTCTTTTCCGTCCCGTTGGAACCAATGACACAAGATACGAAAGAGGTGGTGGTTCTTACCCTAATCTCTTCGATGCCCATCCTCCATTCCAGATAGATGGCAACTTTGGAGCTCCGGCAGGTATTATTGAAATGCTTATACAGTCTCACTTAAGCGCTATCGATATCTTACCTGCTTTACCAACATCATTGCCTGATGGAAAGATATCAGGAGTATGTGCCAGAGGAGGATTTGAACTCTCCTTCATCTGGAAAGATAGAAAACTTATCGATGTTGAAGTGTTGTCAAAGACAGGGAACCCATGTCGGCTTCGTTATAATGGAAAAACTGTGGAGTTTGATACAACTAAGGGGAAAACGTATAAACTCAATGGTGAACTGAAGCAAATTTAGCCAGGTGACGCATTATAATTATACAGAGAAAAAATATTAATTCTTATTAATTCCTGGTAGTCATAAAATCATTAAACTTGTAAACTAAGCCTATAATCTTATTCCTATGAGAAAAGTAATATTTCTGGTTATCATTTCAACATTATCATTCTTATCATGCACATCGCTAACCGACAAGGGTATCTTTAAAAGTAATTGGAATTCGACAGGATCAAGAACATGGATCGGACCTGAATACTGGACCAACCCATTGCAGGACTGGCAGGTTGACAAGGGGCGTCTGTGCTGTCAGGGCAAAGGAAAATTCTTTCCATCCGAAAGTATTTGCGAAAGGGCTTTATAAAATCGAGGTAGGTGAGCCTGGCACCGAACAGTGGAAGGTTGCAGAAATACCACCTTCGCAGTTAATGGTTTTCAATTGTTTGACAACGCCCTTAGATGGAGGTATTATTCTGGCTGATAAACAAACTCATTAATAATCTTATAATTATGGATCGCAGAAAATTTTCAAAGAGTATGTTATTGTCAGGTCTGGCAATACCTGTAATAAATACGAATTTTGTAACTGAACCTCTTGAGCAAGATGTCTATAAGGAAGGATCAAAAAAATTACCTGTCAGAGATTTTGATGTCGTTGTTGCAGGAGGTGGTACTGCCGGAGTTGTCGCTGCTATTGCAGCTGCCAGACAGGGTGCAAAAACCGCCCTTGTTGAAGCTAAAGGATATCCGGGAGGTACAGTTGTAGAGGGGGGGACAGCCCTGCATAGTTTTTTCAACCTCTGGAAAGCATTTCCTGGTGTTGAAAAACGCCAGGTTGTAAAAGGTATTCCCCAGGAAATAATTGACCGTCTTTTATTAGTTGGTGGTACATCGGGACATGCTGAAATGCTAACAAGATATAATTATGATTCTGTATGTACTTCAATTGATACGGAGTTGTATAAGCTTGTTGCATTCGAGATGCTGGCAGAAGCAGGAGTCTTTATCTGCGTGAACACACTCGTTGCCGGTGCCGTAAAAAAGGGCTCCGCTATTGAAGGAGTTATAACCGAAAGCCGTTTAGGAAGAGAATTATTCAAAGCCAGATGCTTTATCGACTGTACAGCATACGGTGATCTTTCTGCCCATGCAGGAGCAGAATTCATCGAGCTGAACGACCATGCCGTATGTAACAGCATGGGAATGGGGAATATTAATATTGAAAGGCTTCACGACTACCTTAAATCAATTGATGCTGTTGGTGATTATTCCCTTGGGATTCGCGATGGGAAAGATGGACAGATAATAAGAATGGGCAGCGAAGGAACAGGACGGAGGGCAGCAAGGATGCATCCGGAATTTGTTTCAGGGATTAAACAATTAGGGTCAGGACTTATAACTACTACAGTTCATGATAATTACCTGATGTTTATTAAGGTAAATTATAAAATGAAAGTAAGTCCTACAAATAGAGATGAAGTGGCAAAAGTTGAATTATTACTTCGCCAGAATCAATATAAGACACTGGAGTTATTCCGAAAATATCTTCCCGGATGCGAAAACGCCTTTATAGCACGTACAAGTCCTTCATTGAATATACGTAGGGGAAGGACAATATCTTGTGACTATGATATAACATCTGAGGATGTGACAGAAGGAAGACATTTTGATGATGAAATAATGGCATACGGATTTCATGATGAGGCACCACGTTTACAAATTAAGAACGGAGGAACATACGGAATTCCTTTAAAAGCTCTGCGGGTAAAAAATATTGATAATCTTCTGGCTGCAGGTATGATGATAACTTCAGACCGTCACGCGCATATGTCAACAAGAAATACAGTATGCTGCATGGGACAGGGTCAGGCAGCAGGTACCGCGGCAGCACTATGTGCCTCTAAAGAATATGGTACCCGCGACTTAACCTATAGCGACCTGAGAAGCAGTCTTGAAAAAAATAATGTCTACTTTGAAAGCTAAACAGCTATCGCAATAGCTATTTTCTGAACTCAATTTTAAATCCGATTACTTCCCAAACTGGCAGTTTTGCAGGTTTCTTAATAACAAGAGCATCAGCGGTTTGCTTCCAGCTGAGTTTCACATTACTGCCAACCATTGATACTGAAGCAACGGCTTTACAGGCAAGTTTAGAGGATTTACCCAATGATTTAACAATAATTTCAGACTCTGGTTTCCCCAGGCAATATGCATAAAGGGTCTCCCCTTTTGTTGTGAAACGGATATCTCTGGAATTGAATTTATAGTTTTCATTAAACCTGGTACGTTTGACAGCCATCGACTCAGCCGATTTCTCACCAAAAATTTTCCAGGGCCTTGAACCATAAATACCATCACCGTTCGCTGCAGTCCATACTCCAATCTCTTCCAGGATATCAAGCATATCCGGCTCAAGATCTCCTTCAGGTGTCTGTACAACATTAATAAGAAGATTGCCATTTTTACTTACTATATCGACGAGCATCTGAATAACCTCCGTGGCAGTTTTATACTTCTGTCCTGTGCGATAATACCAGTCACCAATGGAAGTATCTGTCTGCCAAGGATATGCACTCACTGTATCCAGAACGCCTCGTTCAACATCCCGTACCCATAAGCCCCCTGATGCTTGTTTGCAGGTATATATTGCCTCAAGTTTCCCATTGTTCTTAACAATATCCTGGTTATATAAACTGGCAATAAGAGTACGCCCGACATCCCCAAAGGGCATTGGGCTGTCGGAATAAAGAAGATCAGGCTGATAATTATCTATCAGCTCTTTAATACTTCGGTACCATTCGAGCTGAAATGCCGGGTTAGTGGTAAGCCATGCCTTATCATCAGGCAATGCATTAGCATGATAAAGATCCTGATTATTGAGGTTAGCACCATCATAAGAGACACCAGCCATAGGACCCTCTTTATCTGCTCCATGTGAAGTCTGGTACCATGTGAAACTTGCACCCAGATGCTCAGACACACCAAATTTAAGCCCCTGGTTTTTAGCAGCCTTTTGCCATAGGGCAACAACATCCTTTTTTGGGCCCATATTAACAGCATTCCACCTGTTTATCTTTGAGTTCCACAGAAAGAAGTTGTCGTGATGAGTGCCCATACTGACAAAATATTTTGCACCTGCTTTTTTATAGAGTTCCATCAGTTTTTCAGGATCCCACCTCTCAGCCTTCCAGAGAGGTATAATATCTTTAAACCCGAATTCCGAGGGATGTCCATAATGTTCAAGATGATACTTGTATGCTGGATTACCTTCCTGATACATTCTTTTTGCATACCAATCGCCCTGACGGGGCACTGCCTGTGGTCCCCAGTGCGACCATATTCCAAACTTTGCATCCCGAAACCACTCAGGATACTGGTATTGACTAAACGACTCATCAGTAGGCTTATAAGGACCTTCTGCAACCAGTGATTTCTGCTGCTGTCCTGAAACTGATAAAATCAGAATCAAAAAAAGAAAACCTGAAAGAATAAATTGTTTAAATTGATTGCTTTTCATTTTCTAAGGATTTAATATTTATACTTAAATTTCTACTTTGACACACTTTTTAGGATCCTACCTTAAATAACGCTTTACTTTTGTCTTTTGTCTTTAATAACCCACCCCTAACCTCTCCCAGGAGGAACTCCATTACTTAACTGTCATTGCGCCATTGCGCCTTTGCGCCATTTTATTAACACCTCACCTTTATCTTTATCGCGCCCTCCACTTCTTCATTCGAAACTGTTATCACATACCCACCGCCACTTCCTGATGTTATTGCACCCGGATAATCCGGAAAATATTTTGTCTCCATCTCCTTCATAACCCAATCAGGAACTGTCAGAGGCAGTATTTTTTTCCACGAAAGAAAAGTATTTGTCAATGCTTTACCCAGACCATAAATATCTTTCTTCCGGATAGCCTCCCAACATAAATCTCCTGCTTCTCCAAGTTCTTTGATCAGTGGTTTTTCCAGATTCATAATTTTCAGCGGGTCATAACCATCAGGACGAGGTTCGAGCGGAACCAAATAAAGGACATCAGAAAGCCAGTCACAGATATCTTTATCAGTTGTTGACTCGATTTTCTCAGGCCAGTAACCACCCTTATAATATAGCCTGCTAATACCCGGATAAAGAAGTCCGATGTGATCCTGTGATCCTGAAATGTATTTTTTTCCCGGAGGATTCTCTGCACCGAAAAACAACTTAGCGTTTTGTTCATGGTCGCCCTCAGGGTATTTGTCGCCCCAGAGATGTATCCCAACTTTTCTTGAACTTGTTGCCAGACCAGACCTGTCATTAAAATCCATTGTGGGCAATATCTGTGCAACAACAACTGAGCCAGGATGTATTTCAGAAATCCATGGCTGGTCAATCCAACCACCTGCAAGGCATAACCTGTACGGAAACCTCATATCCCTTTTTGTTCCGGAACTCGATCTGGCAGGCAACCCGGGTTCCGGAATACGCTCCAATACAATATATTCTATGCCAAGCCTTTTGCAAAGAATCTCTTTGTCTACAGAATGGCCATCGTAATTAACAATAAAAATATCAGGCTTTATCTTTTTCAAATCAGGTTCAAAATCAAGGATCCCTGATCCTAAAGCAAGAAAAGCATCGTAAACATATCTGATCGATTTTACAATATATAATCGTTCTTCCTCTGAAAAAACTGGTTTTTTACCTTTCAGTAAAAGAAGATTCTCATCTCTGCCGATACTGACATACAGGTTACCATATAATGAAGCCGTCTTAAAAAAAGCTATATGGCCCCCATGAAGCAGATCATAACAGCCACTTACAAGTACTTTTTTGCTTTTCATCAGAAAATCTGACTTATTTATTAAAGCGATTCATCCCTTTTTTACTCCTTTCGTCGTCAGTAAGCTGCCTGTTTATCCAAGCGTATGTTTTTTTCATACCTGTTCTGAGTGGAATTGAAGGTTCCCATCCAAGATATTTCTTTATAAGGGTATTTTCTGAATTTCGCCCTCTTACACCTTTTGGAGCATTCAAATCATATTGCCTTTCAAGATTAGACCCTGCAATATCCTCAACAATATCAACAAGTTGGTTTATAGATACCATCTCACTACTGCCGAGGTTGATAGGCTCTTCAATATTGCTGTACATAATATCTTTTATACCCTTGATACAGTCATCAATGTACATAAAACTTCTGGTCTGATGACCATCTCCCCATATTACAATTTCTTTTTCCCCTGCTATCTCTCCTTCAATCACTTTACGACAGATTGCGGCAGGTGCTTTTTCGCGGCCACCATCAAATGTACCATACGGTCCATAAACATTATGAAACCTTGCTACCCTGGTTATCAACCCGTAATCTTCTGAGAAATGACGACACATACGTTCACTAAACAATTTTTCCCAACCATAACCATCTTCAGCCAGAGCCGGGTAAGCATCAGATTCCTTTAGTCCCGGATTTTTAGGATCAGTCTGTTTTTCACCATTATAGACACAAGCTGATGATGCATAGAAAAACCTTTCGATGCCACAATCCTTTGATGCCATCAACAGATGGGTATTGATCAGAACACTGATCATACAAGCAGCTTTATTATTTTCTATAAACCCCATACCTCCCATATCGGCTGCCAGGTTAAATACTTCATGATACCCATTTACAGCAGTATAACAGTTTTCCCGCAATCGCAGGTCAAGTACAAGGTTCTCAGTCTTTTCTGACACCTGGTACCATTCATTCAAAGGTTTTATATCAACGGCCCTTACCTGATGGCCAGCTTTAACAAATTCTTTAACCAAGTGTCCTCCAATAAAACCACCTGCACCGGCAACAATAATTTTTTTCATAATTTTGATATTTAATATTTAGGTAATTTTTTTAATAATAATCAGTACAAACTATTCAGCCCCTTCAACATTTTTATGGCGTGCGGTTCGCGGCTCGCGGCTTTTTAACCACAGAGGCTGCTACTTGCCTTCCATTGCTTTCACTAAGGAACCCTGTCAACCTCTTAAGCTGAGCTCAGCCGAAGCTCAACCTTCTTCAATGATTCTCTCCAATAAAACTCCTCTTCAATCTTTATTTTCAGGGGTTTTGTTCTTTTTCCGGTATTGATCTCATCAATAAGCTTCTGAGCCGAAACACGTCCCATTTTACGGGGGTCCTGGTTTATGACAGCTAAGGGAGGACTGAAGAGATTGGTTGTTTCGCTGAATCCGAATCCCATAATTCCAATTTCAGAAGGAATGACAAGACCTGCTTCCTTTGCTGCAAGATAAGCTCCAAGTGCAACCCTGTCATTGACTGCAAAAACTATCTCCGGTAACTCTTCAAGAGATAATAATTTTTTAAAAGCATTCTGTCCATCAATAAGCTCATAACCTCCCTCTAAAATCCATTCCTTGCGCACCGGAATCCCATTTTGTTCCAGAGATGCTTTATATCCTTCCAGTCTCTCTTTACCAATATTAATACCCTGATAACCTGCAAAATGGGCTATTTTTGAATAGCCTGAACCTATCACCTGAGTGAGTGATAACAGGGCGCCTTCCCTATCGTTAAAAACAACACTTGGGAAACCGGCATTCTTTACAACTCTGTCAAAAAACACAAGTGGTATCTTCATCTTTTTTATCAGTGACAGTATTGAGGTATCTTTAGTCTCCTGAGAGTTACATAGCAGGAGTCCATCTACCCTTATACCAATAAGATTTTCAATATTCTGTTTCTCAACGCTTTCCTTTTCCCTTGAAACAGTCAGAATAACACGATAATTGTTTTCAGTAGCATAATCTATCATGCTGTCAACAACATAGGAAAAAAAACTATTCTCCAGGTCGGGTACAACTATCCCAATGGTGTTTGTCTTTCTGGAATTAAGCTGTGTGGCTATTAAGTTTGGGACATAACCCATTTTATCTGCCATGGCGATTACCTTTTTTTTCATCGCTGTCGAAATATCAGGATGATTTCTCAAGGCTTTCGAAACGGTTACACGAGACACTCCCAGTTTTTTTGCGATATCAGATTGTCGTACGTTGACCATAAATTATTTCTACCTGAATTTGTCTGATTAATGAAATTTGTCAGCATCTAAATGCACTTATCAATCAAAGCATTGTACAGATTAATTAAAGCATTTTTATTCTCATAACAGTTAAAGAATAAGGTACAACTGTTAATTCGATTTTTTTTCCTCTGATTGAAATATCCTCTGTAACAGGTTTAATAGATTCCGGATTTTCAATTGTATTAATACCATCGAGATTTTCATTTTTCAACACTATTAATTTTGCGTCTTTGGAAATTTTCCCTGCTGTTTGAAGAAGAATGCTATTATCCTGCATTTTATCTGAAGTGTTTACAATTTTAAGAATAATTTCATTAGTTAGATTATCAATTGCTGCTGTTGCATACAATCCCTGTTGACCGGTAAGTGGTTTTTTGTCCAGGGTCATATTCAAAACATCAGTTCCTTTATTTGTTGAAAATAATTTTTGTACATAATAATTGGCTTTTCCTTTTGTGCAATCAAAGGCAATGAAACTAAAAAACCTGCTATTAACAGTAAGAAAACTTTGATTTTGTATCTCATATTGAAGTTTCTATTTATTATAAAAGTGATGCCACAAATATTTCCTAATCTTTCGTTATTCTGTAAAGTCCGGCTCCATGAGAGTTTATTGATCGTGAAAATTCACCATTGAAATTTCCGAGATTTTCTCTACTCCACAAGTCCATTACATAATATTCTCCAGTCATTCCGATTTGATCAGCTTTCACACTTATAGTTGCAGGTTCAGCAGAATCCTGTGCATTAAAAAGAGCAAGATACTTATCACCTGTTTTTGGATCATCAGCTATCCAGGCAATAAGATCATTTTCCCTGAAAAGTTGTTTCCCATTAATACTATGCTGGTTTACATAAATCACATCTTTATTTGTGAGTAAAGACAATGTAAATTCATCATTGCCGGGCAGATCGCCCCCAAACATTAGAGGGGAGCGAAATATTGCAAAAAGGGTCATTAAAGTATATTGCTCATCGTGTGTTAAGCCAGCCATTCGGTCTTCTCCTCTCTCAGCACGTATTCCAATATGTCCCAGAGGCAGCATATCGCCATCGGGCCATTTACCCTGCGCCATGTATGGACTCCATTTCTCAAATACTTTAAATTGTTCTTTAAGTTGTTTCCAGTTATCCCAGAAATCACCTACAGTACGCCACATATTAGCATTCTGACTTATATGATCTACTTTATCCAGGGGAGTAGGCCCGGGTGATGTACTCAGAACAATTTCCCGTCCTGTATTATCAATAGCCTTTCGTATCATTTCAATCTCTTCGGTGTGATAAGGAGCAGACAGATCATCAATTTTCAGGAAGTCAACTCCCCAGGAAGCGTATAAATCCATTATTGAGTTATAATATTCCTGTGCACCAGGTCTGGTATAATCAACAGTGTACATATCTTTCAGCCAGGGACATTGTCCGTCTGTGGAACAGATTTCTCCGGCATTTATATTTGCACCCTTAACAGGCAAATTTTTCTCAACGGCCTGTACCGGCACTCCACGCATTACGTGAATTCCAAACTTAAGACCTTTACTATGAACATAATCGGCAAGTGGCTTAAAGCCCTTACCATCAGCAGTTGAGGGAAAACGATTGACTGCAGGGAGGTAACGACCATACTCATCAAGGGTATAAATCGGGTCGTCCTGGTTATAGCCACCCGCCTTGTCGTTTTCCACATACCAGCGAATATCCACAACAATATATTCCCATCCATATTCCTTAAGGTTATCAGCCATGTAATCAGCATTCGCTTTGACTTCTGCTTCGACAACAGTTGGACCATAACAATCCCAGCTGTTCCAACCCATTGGAGGAGTTTGTGCCCACTCATGGAATGATACCTTCTCTTCAGAATCAGTATCTGATGGGCTCTTGGTCTTGCAGGCAAACAAAATCAGCAGAGTCATAAATAGTACAAGTAGTTGTTTCATCGTAATGATTTTAAGGTGATTATCCCGACTTGTATGGCAATATTTTTAATAAGTAACATCTTTCACTAATAATATGTAAAATGAACCAATTAATTTTCATTAACCATCCTAATAAAGAAATTTGTTGTTTAAAAATTACTTACACGTGTGCTTTCACGTGTAAAGATAAATAATTTGATCCTAAAATGAAATAAAAACTGATTAAAATATATGAACCTGCTGTAGTCCGTTTTTTTTGCCCCCAACATTAAATTGCTGTAGTTCGTTTTTTTTGCCCTCCAACCCCTCTAAATCTCTAAATGGGGGGTTTGGGGGGTCAATATAATCCAAGGGTTAGGGGGCCAATTTATACCACTTTACAGCATTGTCATAGTAGATCTTATTGACCACCTCTTTAGGCAGCTGAAGTCCTTCAAATTTCCCTCTGAACAAATCAGAAGTCATTTCATCTTTTGAAGTGAAGTATTTCCAGTCGTCGAGCCAAACCTCATGCGTCCTTTTCTTAAATCCTTCCGGATTGCTGCCTCCGCTGTATCCAACATCTGTACCATACAGCAACCTGTCCTGGTATTTAATGCAAAAATTCCTGACACGCTTGCGGTCCTGGGCAGATTGATACTGCAGGTGACAGATACGAGCTGACATGTCTACTGCCATATTAGGAAATTTATCGAGTCTCTTTGCAAGTTCATCAACGTTCCATTCCAGACTTCCGAGATGGCACCCTATGAAAGTAAGGTCAGGATGCAATTCAAGAAGATGATCACGGGCATTTATCTGATCCTCAAAAGCTCCATCACCACTATTAATGTGGACGTGAGAGTCGATCTTGAGCACTGATTGAAAATCTTCTGAAGTATAATAACCTCTATGACAACATGTGAATGCTAATAAAGCAATAACTGTAATAAAGATCCTTGTTTTCATCTTTTTTCACTTTTCAATTCAGAATAAAAATAAAACAAAAAGGAGAATAACACAAATATTTTGTTATCCTCCCCCTGTAAAAATCTATCAGTCTTCGACCGGGAATACTTATTTAGGCATTACCACATAGTCGGCAGCATTCAGGAAATCAAGGCTCATCGCGCAACTTGTAAACTGATCGTAGTTATATTTTTCCACCTCAACAATACCATATTGCATACCTGATTGAGCAGCACCGGCCCAAATAGCTTTCCAATCCATGTTCCCTGTTGAACCTATTTCATAACCTTCTGCAATATGCCATAACTCAAAACGGCCGGGATATTTATTGAAATAATAGACAGGATCTGCACCTCCATCGACTAAATGGCCAAGGTCCATCTGAAACATCACTTTAGAAGGATCCGTATTCTCGAGCATATAATCATATATTATAACTGTACTGTCAAGCTTTGTAGAAAATTCCTTGTCATGATTATGATAACCAAAACGGATGCCTTTTGCATTACATTTTGCACCAACTTCATTAAAATAATCGCAGTAAGCCTGTAGCCCTTCGAGACTTTCATATGCTGTACGACCCATAGATGGCTGTACAATAAATTTGGCACCGACAGCAACATGCGCATCAACACATGTATCCCACCACGCCATGATCCTTTCATAATTGGCAGAATCAGGTGCCATCTGACCGGTATGCGAACTAATAACAGACAATTTATTAGCGTCACAAAGAGCTTTAAAAGCAGCTGGTTCCATATTATAGAACTTTCCATCCCTATAGCCTGCAGGTTCAACAAATTTGTAACCCATATTGGATACTTTAGCTATTGCAGTTGGAACATCCTTCATTATAGAGTCACGAATTGAGTATAATTGCAAGCCGATATTCTTCCCTTTAGGAGATTGGTTGCATGAATTTAAGGCCGTAAAAGTCAAGCCGATAACGGCAATTAACATTAAAACTGTAAAAATACTTGTTTTCTTCATTTTGATCAGGATTTTAAATTTGGTGTAAGATACAACATTTATTTTAAACCGGCACAATAGCACAATAGCTCAATGGCGCAAAGGCTCAATTCCCGACCGACTGAACGAAGTCATTCGTTCGGGCGGGGCGCAATGGAAATTATTCGGCGATGAATTTCAAATCGGGTATTAAAATTGGCTGACCCTTTTCTGCTAAATAAGACGTGGTTATTACATCATTTTTATTACCTCCATGGCTCTTTTCACTTAAAAAAGAGACACTGATATAAGGATTCATTTTGCTTATGAAAATTAAAGCCCGCTCCTTAGCTACTTCCGAAAAATTAACAAATCCCGGATGAACCAGTGCTATCAGATCACTAAGTTTATTTTTATTAATGACAAATGCTCCTCTATTACCCGCAGTTATGGTATCTTCCGTAAAGATAACTACTGTGCCTCCTGAAGGGATCCAGTTCAACCAGTTCATTTCCTCTCCTGCATTTCTTTCACTTCCCTGTAAAATAATTGCTTCGGCATAAAAATTACTTAAACCTTCCTTAAATAATAGAGGAAGCTTTGTACTACTTATATAACTGGTGATTAACCGACAATTATTATAATGGTCAGCATTGAAATTATAATCATTAGCAACCATACGTCCATTATTATTGAAGAGATATGAAGAATATAGCTTAACAAGTGCTCTGAACTCGATCGAAGCAGAGTCGATAGAAGAATTGTTTTTAAGTATATAATCTCTTATCAGACGGGCAAATTCCGGTTTATCTGAAGTTTTAAAATTGAATTCATCAGTTGCCATTTTTATCTCTCGGGGTGGCTCTTCAAGCCTGTTAACGCTAAGGGTAATTCTGGAAACAGGTTTACGTCCTTCATCATCAAGTACGGGTTCAGTAATTAAGGAATTATCCTGTACTATTTCCTCAGCCAGTATGTCGAATGATCCTGATGCCAGACCGCCTGCTGATACTGTAATATGAATATTCCCGGGATTTCCTGTTGACCTGATCACATTTGATACAGGCATATCCATATACCTGACTCCCTCCATCTGATGATGTTTATTAATATCCGATTCATAAATTGCAGGTCCAACAAGGGTTGCAGGCCCTGTAACAGTCCACCTGACAGAGTGGGTAGCGCCATAAACATGATTTCCTCCTGAATCAACAATATCTGCAGTTATAATAGCTACTGAGCCACGGTCTGCTAATATTTTTTGATGTGATCCGGTAAGAATAATCTTTGCAGGTTCTCCTGCCATTACCACCTGTGCTGTAACGGTTTGACCATTTTTGGTAGCTATAGCAAATTTTGAATCGACAGCATGATTGGTCTCGTTTCCCATGCTCCAGAACATAATACTCGGATGATTGCGATCTCGCCGTATCATCTCTTTCAATTGTTGCTCCTGCACTTCAACTGAAAAGAACTGGTTCTTAATACCTGGAGTCTCTTCATCGATAATTATACCATATTTATCTGCTAGCTCATAAACCAGTTTATCATTTGGATAATGTGCCGTTCGTATGAAGTTATAGTTCAGTTTTTCAGACATATCCAGGTAATCCATTACAGTGATCCATTTAGGAATAGCATTACCCAGCCATGGATACTCCTGATTCCGGTCACCACCATGAATTAATATTTTACTTCCATTAACATAAAGGTAATTTTCTTTATAATCCCACCTGAACCAACGAAAACCGAAAGGACTCGAATAGTCATCTGCAACTTTTTTCCCATCCATCACTTCGGAATAAACCATATAGAGATAAGGATCCTCATTTGACCATAGGTGAGGATTTTTAATAGCCTTTCCTGTCTGATCGAATTTGTACAATTGCCCTGGATTTATTTCTGCTTCGGACTTGATCACCTGCACTATTTTGCCTGTGGCATCGGCAACTGAAGTCACCAAAGTGCAGTTTTTCTTTTCTTGATTGTCATTTTTAACCCAGGTCAGTACCCTTACAACACCTTCATTATCTGATACCTTAGGAGTAGTAACAAAAGTACCTCCCTCATGACTTGCCGACCCCTGCATTGGGATGTAGAGGTTGCTTTTCAAAACCAATGTCACATCACGGTAGATCCCACCATAAACATTGAAATTTCCTGCAGCCATAGGAGGTATTTTAGATTTATCTTCCTGCAGGTTGTTTACAGCAACTGCCAGAATATTATCCTCACCTGGCTTAATCAGATCAGTAACATCAAAATCAAATGAGCCGTATCCACCTTTATGATCCCCTAAATATTTACCGTTAAGCCATACTTTGCAATACTTATGAACGCCTTCAAACTCGATAAAAATCTTTTTATCTGAATAATTGCCATTAATTGTAAAGTGTTTACGGTACCACCCCCATCCCATCCACCAGTAAGGGTTATCGCTTTCTGATGCATTCCTTATATATGGATGAAGTTCACCTGTAGTCTCATAAGTATTCCAGGTGTGGGGCAGGCTGACAGCGGGCCATTTGGAATCATCGAATCGTGATGATTCATAACCCTTATCCGCAGATTCATAAGGAAAATAATTGAAAGTCCATTGGGAATTAATAATTTTTTCAATCCTTGAACTTTTCTGATCTTCAACTTGATTTTTTTGGGCAATCGAGACAGAATTGCAAAAAACAATAGCTAGCATAAATGTTATAATTCTCATTTTCAGAATGTTATAAAATCATACTTTGTATGACTAAGATACTAAATTATTAGAAGATGATGGGTAGTGTGGTTTTGATTTTTTTTGGAACTGCATTTCTATTCAACATATTCCGGAAACAGAAAAAAAAGCTGAAAATAATTCAGGTAATCTACTGATATTATGAGTTAAACATTATGAAATAATCACTACTGATACAAATAATTAATAACAATAATACACTAGTGTCTCGTTAAAAGAGACTGAGTGACAGTTGTTTATATTCTAGTTCTTTGACATTTTTGTAATCATTATTTGAAATAGCTCTTTTACAGGTGTTTTGTCCAAATGTATTATGCTTTAAAATGGTAGAAGTTTGTTGAATTTTTTACTTACCGTTGGCTTTAGCCAACGGATATTAATACTGACCAGGTATGGGCTTTAGCCCACAAATGATGGACTAAAGTCCTTTCAAATGAGGCTTATATACCGTTGGCTGAAGCCAACGGTAATTGATAAAACCTTAAAAGAAAGTGATAGATTACTAATTAAATCTTTCTGTCAATTCAAATCGTCACGCTAGAAAAATCGCTGCAAATAATTGATTATCAAATTTTTCAAAGAACATTTTATTAATTAAACGAGACACTAGTGACAATAATAAAGAAAATTTGGTTATTTTGTTTGATCTATTAAAATTTTGAATACATTTGTCCGTCAATTTATAATTAAACAATGAGAATATCTTTAATACGTATTATTGCCCTCGTCCTTATTATTGCTCTGCAAAAATGATCCGGGAATAATATGTATTGATATAAATATACAGAAGCTTTCCGGTGAACCGGGAAGCTTTTTTGCTAATAAGAATTTTAACTATGAAAAATCCGCTAAGGAGTTCAACGACGACAACAGGCAGAAATATGGCAGGGGCCAGAAGCCTGTGGCGCGCTAACGGGATGAAACAGGAACAATTTGGGAAGCCGGTTATTGCTATTGTAAACTCATTTTCCCAATTTGTGCCGGGTCATGCCCACCTCCACGAAATTGGACAGGTTGTTAAAAAAGAGATTGAAAAGAGAGGTCTTTTCGCTGCGGAGTTCAATACAATTGCTATTGATGATGGAATTGCAATGGGACATGCCGGGATGCTTTACTCCCTGCCTTCCAGAGAATTAATAGCAGATAGTGTTGAATATGTGTGCAATGCACATCTTGCAGATGCAATGATCTGTATAAGTAATTGTGATAAAATCACGCCTGGAATGCTGATGGCAGCAATGAGAATAAATATACCTGTTGTTTTTGTTTCCGGGGGACCTATGGAAGCAGGCAGGCTTAAAAACAAGTATCTCGATCTGGTTGACGCTATGGTCGCTGCCGCTGATGACTCGGTCAGCGATTCTGATCTAAGTGACATTGAAAAGATTGCTTGCCCGACATGTGGATCATGCTCAGGGATGTTTACGGCAAACTCCATGAATTGTCTTAACGAGGCCCTGGGGCTTGCACTTCCCGGTAATGGAACTATTGTCGCCACACATCAGAACCGGGTTAAGCTATTTGAAACTGCTGCCGCATTAATAGTCGATCTGGCTAACAAATATTACAACGAAGGTGACGATTCCGTTCTACCCCGCTCTATAGCAACACGTGAAGCATTTATAAATGCTATGTCGCTCGATATTGCTATGGGTGGATCGACTAATACTGTCCTTCATCTTTTAGCCATTGCTCAGGAGGCAGGAGTTGATTTTACAATGAAAGATATTGATGAACTTTCCCGTAAAATTCCCAATATATGCAAAGTATCCCCAAGCTCCCAATATCATGTTCAGGATGTCAACCGCGCTGGTGGAATATTATCAATAATGGGCGAGCTCGATCGCAATAACCTTATTGACACTTCAGTAAAAAGAGTGGATTATCCAACTCTAGGCGATGCTATATCAGATTGGGATATCAGGGGTGGAAAAGCACAAAAAATCGCTTTTGACTATTTCAAAAGTGCTCCATCAAATGAAAGAAATCTTAAGATGGGTTCTCATAATTCAGTATTTAATGAACTGGATACCGACAGGGAAAAGGGATGCATAAGGTCAGTTAAACATGCCTACAGCAAAGATGGAGGATTAGCCGTCCTTTATGGAAATATTGCTAGAAAAGGATGTATTGTTAAAACAGCCGGCATTGATTCCTCTCTTTTTACATTTACAGGAAATGCCATAATTTTTGAATCACAGGAGGATGCGGTTGAGGGTATTCTTAACGGAGCAGTTAAAGAAGGTGATGTGGTTGTTATTAGATACGAAGGTCCTAAAGGTGGTCCGGGTATGCAGGAGATGCTCTATCCTACCTCCTATATTAAATCAAAAGGACTCGATAAAAAATGTGCTCTGATTACTGATGGACGATTCTCAGGAGGCACTTCAGGATTATCAATCGGACATGTTTCTCCGGAAGCAGCATCCGGGGGCGAACTGGCTCTGCTCAAAACAGGAGATCCTATTGAAATTGATATCGCTAATAGAAAAATTAATGTTTTGCTATCGGATGAAGAGCTTAATGAAAGAAAGAACAAAGAGAATCAAAGAGGCAACAAAGCTTATAAACCGGAAACCCGTAACAGGGAAATTCCTTCTTCCCTTAGAGCTTATGCTGCAATTGTAAGTTCAGCAGACCTGGGAGCAGTAAGGATAATATAAGGTGCAAGACAACAAGACATAAAGACAATAAGACACAAATTATATGAAGACTGAAAAGGAAATAAAAAATACAATCATGAAGGTAAATGGTTATGAACACATTTCGGGGGCAGAAGCCCTTTTAAAATGCCTGATTGAAGAGGGAGTGGATACTATTTTTGGATATCCCGGCGGTGCTATAATGCCTATTTATGACAAATTAATGGATTATGAAAGTAATCTCCTACATATCCTTACCAGGCATGAACAGGGAGCAGCACATGCAGCTCAGGCTTATTCAATGGTTACCGGAAAACCAGGTATTTGCTTTGCCACATCAGGGCCCGGCGCTACTAATCTTGTTACAGGAATTGCCAACGCCTTTCTCGATTCAGTCCCTGTAGTATTTATAACCGCCCAGGTAATATCGGGGTCTATTGGAACTGATGCCTTTCAGGAGACCGATATAATTGGAGTTTCGATGCCGGTAACAAAATGGAACTGCCAGGTAAAAAGGCCACAGGATATACCAGATACAATTGCAAAAGCTTTTTATATAGCTAAATCTGGTCGTCCAGGACCGGTATTGATTGATATTACAAAAGATGCTCAGATTGAAAAACTTGATTTCAAATATATAAAATGTGATTATCTAAGGAGTTATAATCCAAATATTATATTACATACCAAGGCTATAGAATCAGCGGCAATTATGATTAACCATGCCGAAAGACCTTTAATCCTGGCAGGTCACGGAGTCCTTCTCTCAAGAGCAGAAAACGAACTGAAAACATTTGCAGAAAAAACAGGGATCCCTGTTGCTTCAACCTTGCTCGGTCTGTCAGCATTTCCTTCTGATCACCGTTTATTTGCCGGAATGCTTGGTATGCATGGAAATTACGGAGCCAATATCCTGACCAATGAGGCTGACCTCATTATTGCTATCGGAATGCGTTTCGATGACCGGGTTACAGGAAATCTGAAAAAGTATGCAAAAAATGCTGCCATCATACATATTGAGATCGATGAAGCTGAGATAAATAAAAATGTACAGGTCGATATCGAAATAAACAATGATGCAAAAGAGGTTCTCAGGTATCTTACTCCCATTGTTAAAGAGAAATCTTATGAAAAATGGATCAGAGAATTCAGAATTTATGATAAGACTGAATATGAAAAAGTTATAAAGCCGGAAACGAAACCAGAATCAGGTAATCTGAAGATGGGTGAGGTTGTAAATAAGGTATCCGAACTTACAAAAGGTGAAGCAATAATTGTTACAGATGTCGGACAGAATCAGATGTATGCAGCACGCTATTATAAATATTCTATACCTAACAGCTTTGTCACTTCAGGAGGAATGGGAACAATGGGATTTGGACTTCCTGCTGCTATTGGCGCTAAGATAGGATGCCCTGATAAACAGGTTGTAACATTCCTCGGAGATGGTGGCTTCCAGATGACTATACAGGAACTGGGAACAATATTACAGTATAAGATACCTGTTAAAATTATTATCCTTGATAATAATTTCCTGGGGATGGTTCGGCAATGGCAGGATATGTTTTTCGATAAAAGATATGCATCAACAGCATTAGTAAATCCAGATTTCGTTGCTATTGCAAAGGGGTTTAGTATTCCCGCAAAGAAGGTTTCGAAGAGGGAGGAACTCCATGATTCAATAATAGAGATGCTTGGTGCAAAAGGGCCATATCTGCTTGATATAGTTGTTGAGAAAGAAGGAAATGTATTTCCTATGATTGAACCAGGATCATCAGTATCAGAAATAAGATTAACTTATTAACTATAAAAAATGAATAATACCATCTCTGTGTAGCTCTGTGACACACAGAACCACAGAGAATAAACCAAAGATAATAATACACTATGAAACAGGAATTTACAATATCGCTTTTCACTGAGGATCATATTGGAATCCTTGGCCAGATAACAATAATACTAACCCGGAGACAGATAAATATTGATAGTCTTACAGCTTCAGAATCGGCAGTAAAAGGGGTGCACCTGCTAACTATAGTTGTAAAAACAACCAGTGAGATGATCCAGAAGGTAGCAAGACAAATGGAAAAGCTGGTTGATGTCTTAAAGGTCTTTACACATTCCTCCGACCAGATCATATATCAGGAGATTGCACTTTTTAAGATTTCTACAAATAGTTTAATGTCGGGGAATATTATTGACCATGTGGTTCGTGCACATCATGCCCGCATTTTAGAGGTTTCACCCGAATATATAATTTTAGAAAAAACTGGTAATAAAACAGAAATAACTGATCTGCTTTCTCAGCTTGAGCCCTACGGAGTATTGCAGTTTGCAAGATCCGGAAGGGTAGCTGTAACCAAACAGGTTAAAGAATTAAATTCATATCTCAAGGAGATGGATGAAGCTAACCGGTATAAACCTGAAGAAATGCAAGTAGTTAATTAATAATATGATAATAATTTGTACTAATAAAATACTTAAAATCTAATATCATGGCAAAAATTGATTTTGGCGGTGTCGTCGAAAATGTAGTAACAAGAGAAGAGTTTCCACTTGCAAAAGCCCGCGACGTTCTTAAAGATGAAGTTATAGCAGTTATTGGTTATGGTGTTCAAGGGCCCGCCCAGGCGATGAACATGAAGGATAACGGCATTAATGTTATTATAGGTCAGGCACCAGAATTTAAAGCTGATTGGGACAAAGCAGTGGCTGATGGTTTTGTACCCGGGAAAACTCTGTTTAATGTTGAGGAAGCTGCATCAAAAGGGACAATAATTCAATATCTCGTTTCAGATGCCGCACAACGTATACTCTGGCCAAAACTGAAACCATGCCTGAAAAAAGGAGATGCACTCTATTTTTCACATGGATTCTCAATTACATATAAGGAGCACACAGGAGTGATCCCTCCTGCTGATATTGATGTTATACTATGCGCACCAAAAGGTTCAGGAACAAGTGTAAGGCGTAATTTCCTTGCAGGAGCCGGAATAAACTCAAGCTATTCAGTTTTTCAGGATTTTACAGGTAAAGCAGAAAAACGGACAATTGCATTGGGTATTGCAATTGGTTCAGGTTATCTCTTCCCTACAACTTTTAAACAGGAAGTATACAGTGATCTGACAGGCGAGCGTGGTGTATTAATGGGTGCATTAGCTGGTATCATGGATGCTCAGTATCAGGTACTTCGCGAAAACGGCCACAGTCCATCTGAAGCCTTTAACGAAACAGTTGAAGAATTAACACAAAGTTTAATCCGCCTGGTTGATGAGAAAGGAATGGACTGGATGTATGCTAATTGCAGTGCTACTGCACAACGAGGAGCACTCGACTGGCGTCCAAAATTCAAAGAAGCTACATTGCCGGTTTTCACTGACCTCTATAGTAAGGTTAAATCAGGAGAAGAGTGTATAAGAGTTCTGAATTCGACAGGCGCTGCCAACTACAAAGAGGTACTTGACGGGGAACTAAAAGAACTTGGCGATTCAGAAATGTGGAGAGCAGGTGCAGCAGTAAGGAAACTAAGACCATTGAAATAATAATCTATCACAAATAATTTTCAAAAATGGATAATAAGGTCATTATTTTCGATACCACCCTTAGGGATGGCGAACAGGTACCCGGATGCCAGTTAAATACAATTGAGAAGATTGAAATAGCCCAGGCTCTGGAAGCTTTGGGTGTCGATATTATCGAAGCTGGATTCCCCATTTCCAGCCCCGGAGATTTCAAATCGGTAGTAGAAATATCGAAAGCTGTTACAAATCCTGTGATTTGTGCTCTTACCCGGGCAATCAAAAAAGATATTGATGTGGCAGCTGAAGCTCTTCAATATGCAAAGAAAAAAAGGATTCACACAGGTATTAGCACCTCTCCTTTTCACATTAAATACAAAATCAAAACAACTCCTGAAGAGATACTGAGGAGAGCCTATGATGCAGTAAAATACGCCAGAAATTTTGTTGATGATGTGGAATTTTATGCTGAAGATGCAGGCAGAAGTGACAACGAATATCTTGCAAAGGTTATTGAAGCTGTAATAAAAGCCGGTGCAACAGTAGTAAATATTCCTGATACTACAGGCTACTGTTTGCCAGAAGAGTACGGGCAAAAAATAAAATACCTTATAGATAATGTTCCGAATATTGATAAAGCAATCATTTCAACACATTGCCATAACGATCTTGGAATGGCAACAGCAAATACAATGATGGGCGTGATAAACGGTGCAAGGCAGGTTGAAGTGACAATAAACGGAATCGGCGAACGTGCAGGGAACACTTCACTTGAGGAAATAGCAATGATCATTAAAAGTCACCATAGCCTAAATTTAAGAACAGATATTAACTCCAAACTGATCTACAGTACCAGCAGGCTTGTATCAACTCTAATGAGTATGCCTGTACAGGCAAATAAAGCTATTGTCGGCAGAAACGCATTTGCTCATTCTTCAGGCATTCACCAGGATGGTGTTCTGAAGAACAGGGAAAATTATGAGATCATTGATCCTGTAGAAGTTGGGATAAGAGAGTCTTCAATAATTCTTACAGCCCGAAGTGGAAGAGCGGCTCTTAATCACCGGCTTGAACTACTCGGATTCAAGTTTGGGAAGGAGGAAATAGATGATATTTACCATCGTTTTCTTCTCCTTGCAGATAAGAAGAAAGAGATTAACGATGAAGATATAAAAATTCTTGCCGGGATGGTTTTTCAGGAAGAAAAATCTCTCAAGCTGGATCTTTTACAAGTCTCATGCGGAAAATCATTAATCCCGGTGGCAACTGTTGGCATGAAAATTAATGGTGAGGTTCATCACTCAACAGCATCCGGCAACGGACCTATTGATGCTGCATTTACAGCTGTAAAACACCTGATTAGCAAAACAGTACATCTTGAGGAATTCCTGATTCAGGCTATTACGAGAGGAAGCGATGATCTGGGTAAGGTTCATATTCAGGTTGAGCACGAGGGGAAAATGTATCACGGGTTTTCCGCAAATACTGATATTATTACTGCTTCGGTTGAAGCATTTATTGATGCACTGGCAAAAATAAACTGATAGATTTAAATAATACCTCTGTGAAACTCTTTGATAGTTCTTAATTATTTTTTGTTACACAGAGAGCACAGAGAAGACACAGAGTGACACAGAGAGGTGTAAATACAAGAAGAATTTTCCACATAGAATAAATAAATGAAGCCAAAAACACTTTTCGATAAAATCTGGGACGGACATGTGGTGCGTTCCATAGAAGACGGACCTGATGTTCTTTACATCGACCGGCATTATATCCACGAAGTAACCAGCCCTCAGGCATTTAATGGACTTAATGAACGTGGCATTCCGGTATTCCGGCCCGGTAATACTATTGCAACTGCTGACCATAACATACCTACTAAGGACCAACATCTGCAGATCAAAGACCTATTATCGCGTAACCAGGTAGAAAAACTGACCGAAAATTGTCATGAGCATGGAATTGAATTATTCGGTCTTAACCATCAAAAAAACGGAATTGTGCATGTTATTGGTCCCGAGCTGGGTTACACTCTTCCAGGAATGACAATCGTCTGTGGTGATAGTCATACTTCAACCCATGGTGCATTTGGCACAATAGCATTTGGTATCGGAACAAGTGAGGTGGAAATGGTTCTGGCAACGCAATGTATTCTTCAGCCAAAACCCCAGAGAATGAGAATTACCGTAAATGGGACTCTTCATAAAGGAGTAACTTCGAAGGATATAATTATGCATATTATCTCTGAGATATCAACCGGCGGTGCAACAGGCTATTTTGTAGAATATAGTGGTTCAGCAATCAGAAGTCTTAGCATGGAAGCAAGAATGACAATTTGCAATATGAGCATTGAGATGGGTGCCCGAGGCGGGTTAATAGAACCAGATGAAACTACTTTTAATTATCTAAGGCAACTATCTTCAATCCCTGGAATAGATGACATAGAAGAATCTGTCAATCAGTGGAAAAATCTTAAAAGTGATAAGGGAGCATCATTTGACAGCGAACTGGAATTTGATGCTTCAATAATAACACCTATGATCACATATGGTACTAACCCCGGCATGGGAATGGCAATCGACGGCAATATTCCAATGTCAGAAGTTATTAATACTGAGGCCTCTGCTTCCTTTATTAAATCGCTTGATTATATGGGTTTTAAACCAGGTATGAAGCTTCTTGGACACCCGATAGATTATGTATTTATAGGAAGTTGCACAAATGGAAGGATCGAAGATTTCAGAGCATTTGCACAAATGATAAAGGGAAGGAAGAAAGCTACCAATGTAACTGCTCTGATAGTACCAGGATCAAAAAAGGTTGAAGAGCAAATGGGAGCTGAAGGTCTTTTAGAAATTTATAAAAATGCAGGATTCGAAGTAAGGCAACCTGGGTGTTCATCTTGTCTGGCGATGAACGAGGATAAAATTCCTTTGGGGAAATATGCAGTTTCTACCTCTAACAGAAATTTTGAAGGGAGGCAGGGACCAGGTGCAAGAACATTACTTGCCAGCCCACTTACAGCTGCTGCTGCTGCTATTACCGGAAAAATAACCGATCCGAGGGAATTAATTTTTGATGAGAAAAAAAACTAAAAATAGTCTGACATGGCAAAAGTAAAATTTGATATTCTCGAGTCAACCTGTATCCCTTTACCATTCGAAAATGTGGATACTGATCAGATTATTCCGGCAAGATTTCTAAGCGCCACCTCAAGAGAAGGCTTCGGTGATAATCTTTTCCGCGACTGGAGATATGATAAGAGAGGCGAAAAAAACAGTGAGTTCATTCTGAACAATCCGAAATTTAGTGGAAAGGTACTTGTTGCCGGGAAAAATTTTGGTAGCGGATCAAGTCGTGAACATGCCGTCTGGGCTATTTTTGACTACGGATTCAGAGCAGTGGTATCGAGCTTTTTCGCCGATATCTTCATGAATAATGCCCTCAACAATGGACTTCTGCCTATTGTAATATCTGAAGAGCTTCTGGATAAACTACAGAACATGGTTCAGAAGAATCCTGATACAAAAGTTAAAATTGATCTTGACAAACAGACATTTACCATAATTCCAGCTGGCGATTCTGTAAGATTCGAAATCAATCCCTATAAGAAAGAATGTCTTCTTAATGGACTCGATGATATCGATTTTCTTCTGAGTATGAAAAGCTTAATAACCGGTTATGAGACCAATAAAAGCATTTTAAAATGAGAGTTGAAATAATGGATACTACCCTGAGGGATGGAGAACAGACACAGGGTGTGTCATACTCACCACTCGAAAAGCTCCATGTTGCCAAACTTCTCCTAAAAGATCTGAAAGTTGACCGCATTGAAGTCGCATCCGCACGAGTATCAACAGGTGAATTTGAAGCAATCAGGCAAATAACTGACTGGGCCCGTCATAATAACCTCCACAGGAAAGTGGAAGTACTTGGTTTTGTTGACGGAGATATATCGCTAAACTGGATAAATGATGCTGGAGGAAAGGTTATCAATCTCTTATGTAAGGGGTCGCTCCGGCATCTCGAGAAACAACTTAAGAAAACACCGGAAAAACATGTCAGCGATATCAAAGAAATTATAAAAAAAGCTGAAGTACTTGATATGCAGGTAAATATTTACCTTGAGGACTGGTCTAACGGCATGATCCATTCAGAAGAGTATGTTCTTTTTATGATCGATTCGTTAAAGGATGAAAATATAAAAAGATTTATGTTACCTGATACTCTGGGTATACTAAACCCCGATCAAACTTATAAATTCTGTAAGAAAATTATTGACCGATACCCTGGCCTTCATTTTGATTTTCATGCACATAACGATTATGATCTTGCTGTAGCAAATATATTTTCAGCAGTAAAAGCAGGAATCAAAGGACTACATACTACTATTAATGGCCTCGGAGAAAGAGCCGGCAATGCACCTCTTTCGAGTATTATTGGTGTACTTCGCGATCTTCTTGATACAGAAACAGGTATAAATGAGTATGAGATAACTAAAGCAAGTAAAATAATTGAGACATTCAGTGGAATACGTATCCCGGTTAATAAACCACTTATCGGCGAGAATGTTTTTACTCAGACATCAGGAATCCATGCTGATGGTGATAGTAAAGACAATCTCTACTTTAATAACCTCATGCCGGAAAGGTTCGGTAGAAAAAGGAAATATGCTCTCGGTAAACAATCAGGTAAAGCAACTATAAGAAAAAACCTCGAAGAGTTCGGATTGTTTCTCGATCCGGAATCACTTTCTAAAGTAACGCAGAGAGTAATTGAACTTAGTGATAAAAAAGAAAATGTAACCTCTGATGATCTGCCATTTATAATTGCAGATGTACTCGGCAACAATCAGATCAATTATAAAATATTTATTAAAAACTATTCACTGTCACTATCTTACGGTTTAAAACCTTTCGCGAGTGTCCAGATCGAAATTGATAGTAAACTATACCAGGAGACTTCTTCTGGCGACGGACAGTATGACGCTTTTATGAAGTCATTGCGGAAAATCTATGACAAGCTTGGGAAGCAATATCCGTTACTTATTGATTACCAGGTATCAATACCTCCTGGTGGAAAAACTGATGCACTCGTTGAAACAATTATTACCTGGGACTACAATGGGAAGGAATTCAATACAAAAGGTCTTGATGCTGATCAGACTGAATCAGCTATAAAAGCCACTGAGAGAATGTTGAATATTATTGAAGGATTGAATGAGAAAGAAAATAATCATCTGGTTATTCAAAAATCAAATTAGAAATCATAATATTGCGCTTCAAATAAATAAAGATAAATTATTAAACTTATGAGTAAATCGTATGATATTGCCACTTTACCTGGTGATGGTACCGGCCCGGAAGTTGTCAGGGAAGGTATAAAAGTGCTTGATGCTGCTGCTGCCAAATTTGGATTCAAACTTAATTATGAAGAGTTCGATTTTGGAGGAGATCGTTATCTGAGAACAGGTGAAGTACTTCCTGATTCTGCATCAGATCAGTTGAAAAAATTTGATTCTATTTTTCTGGGAGCCATCGGACATCCTGATGTTAAACCGGGTATTCTTGAAAAGGGAATTCTTCTGAGGCTACGCTTTGAATTAGACCAATATATTAATCTTCGTCCTATAAAACTTTATCCTGGTGTGGCAACCCCCCTTAAAGATAAAGGTCCGGAGCATATTGATTACGTTGTTGTCAGGGAAAATACTGGCGGAATCTATACAGGTATTGGTGGAATTACCCAGAAAGGTACTCCGCATGAAGTGGCTATTCAAAGCATGGTATATAACCGCATGCAGGTTGAGCGTTGTCTGAGGTATGCTTTTGATTACACAAAAAAAAGAAATAAGAAAAATACTCTTGCTCTCAGCGGAAAAACAAATGTATTGACTTATGTTTATGATCTTTGGGATAGGGCATTTAATGAAGTTGGGAAAGCTGATTATCCGGAAATTAATCGCGAATACTATCATGTAGATGCTACCGTCATGTGGATGGTAAAAAATCCGGAATGGTTCGATGTAATTGTTACCGGTAACATGTTCGGAGATATAATAACCGACCTGGGAGCTATTACTCAAGGAGGAATGGGTATTGCTGCAGGTGGTAATATTAATCCCGAAGGTGTTTCAATGTTTGAACCTATTGGTGGTTCTGCTCCAAAATATACGGGTAAAAATGTTATTAATCCACTGGCTTCTATTGCAGCTGGTGCTATGATGCTTGATCACCTGGGTGAAGTAAAAGCTGCTCTTGTTATCGAAAATGCTATTATGGATGTAACAGCTAATAAATTAAAAGATATGGGAGCCGGCCGAATGGGATATTCAACTACAGAGGTTGGAGATATGGTTGCTGAAAGAATTTAAATTATTGAAAAAAATCAACTGTTATGTTTAATATATAACAGTTATTAAATTTTTACTATCTTTGTATTCATCTTTTAAAGAAATGCTTTACAAAATATTACATCATCATCATTCTCATATTTGCCCTCAGGCGAGGAGATAGTGATATGTGTTAAATTAATATATCATAAACCCGTCTGAGTATGTCTGACGGGTTTTTCATTTACCGGCAGGATTGCTCAGACAAATCTGAAAAATAAAAATGAGTGAACTGAAAATTGCTATTCAAAAAAACGGACGGCTTAGTGAAAATTCAAGAAAACTATTGGAAGAATGCGGAATAAAATTTTCTAATGGTGCTGATGTGCTTAAAACGACTGCCAGAAATTTCCCTGTTGAAGTTCTTTTCCTTAGAGATGATGACATTCCTCAATACGTTGAGCAACAAGTAGCCGACATAGGTATTCTTGGCGAAAATGTTGTCTTTGAAAAGAACAAGGATGTTAGTGTTATTGAACAGCTTGGTTTTGCCCAATGCCGGCTGAGCCTTGCGATACCAAAAGATGAGACCTATTCCGGTGCTTCATATTTCATGAATAAAAAGGTTGCCACAAGTTACCCTAATATTCTCTCAGGTTTCTTCAAAAAAAATAAAATAAAAGCTAAAATTGAAGAGATCAGCGGAAGTGTGGAAATCGCTCCGGGAATCGGGTTGGCCGATGGAGTATGCGATATCGTTAGCTCAGGCAGCACTCTGCTTACTAATGGATTACGCGAAGTTGAAACTATTCTGAAAAGCCAGGCTGTGATAATTGGAAATAAGAATCTAACCCCGGAAAAGCAGGCTATACTAAAAAAACTATTATTCAGAATTAGAGCTGTAAAGAATGCAAAAGAGAACAAATATATTTTGCTTAATGCTCCTGAATCATCAGTAAGAAGGATATGCAATATCCTTCCCGGAATGAAAAGCCCTACTGTCCTGCCACTGGCTGAAAAGGGATGGTGCAGCCTCCACTCAGTCGTTAAAGAGGATGAATTCTGGGAAAGAATCGATCAGTTGAAAGAGGCTGGAGCAGAAGGCATTTTGGTTATTCCAATAGAGAAAATGATTTTGTAATGGAAACAATAATTTTTCCGGAGAGGGAGAGATGGGAAACAATTTCCAAACGCCCCGGAATTGATAAATCAGATCTGGAAGATACTGTTAAAGATATTATTGGCAGAATAAGAACGGAAGGAGACAATGCCGTCTGGCTTTTCTCAGAGAAATATGATGGTGTGCCTCAGGGCAGTTTAAAAGTATCCTCAGCTGAGATCCTTGAATCTGTAGAGCAAATTCCTGAAGATCTGAAAATCGCAATAAATATTGCTAAAACCAATATTGAAAATTTCCATGCTGCCCAACTCCTTAAAGAACCGGTTATTGAGACTTCCAGAGGTGTAAAATGCTGGAGAAAGAGCGTTGCTATTGAAAAAGTTGGGCTATATATTCCAGGAGGTAGCGCCCCTCTTTTTTCAACTGTTCTTATGCTGGGTATACCGGCAAAACTGGCTGGATGCAAAGAGATCAATATTTGTACACCGCCTGGAAGAGATGGAAAAATTAATCCCTTAATTCTTTATGCTGCCTTGCTTATCGGAGTAACCCAAATATTTAAAGCTGGAGGTGCCCAGGCTATTGCTGCAATGGCTTATGGGTCTGAGAGTATCCCAAAAGTCTTTAAAATATTCGGTCCCGGTAATCAGTATGTTACAAAAGCCAAAGAACTGATTCAACAGGATGGTATTGCAATAGATTTGCCGGCAGGTCCCAGCGAAGTTTTAGTAATTGCAGATGGAACAGCCAATCCTGAATTTATTGCCGCTGACCTCCTGTCACAGGCAGAGCATGGAGCCGACAGCCAGGTAATAATGCTGACTGATAATAAGGAGCTTATTGATAAAGTGAAAACAGAGGTTGATAAACAGTTGAAGTCTCTTTCTCGTAGAAATATTGCAACAAAATCACTGGAAAACAGTAAACTAATTCTCTTGTACTCATTAGGCGAATGTATTGATTTTAGTAACCTCTATGCACCGGAGCACCTCATCATTAACACATTAAACCCCAAAGAATTGGCCGATAAGGTAATCAACGCCGGTTCGGTTTTCCTTGGAAATTTCAGTTGCGAAAGTGCCGGCGATTATGCCACAGGAACAAATCATACCCTGCCAACAAATGGATTTGCCAGGAATTACAGCGGTGTCTCTACTGAAAGCTTCCTTAAAAAAATATCTTTTCAGGAAGTTACAGAAGAAGGCATAAAGAACCTTGGACCCGCGATTGAACTTTTAGCGGAAGCCGAATTACTAAATGGACATAAAAATGCAGTGAGTGTCAGACTAAAAAATTTACAAAATGTTTAATCTGAATGAATTAGTAAGGGAGAATGTTAAAAAGCTTACCCCCTACTCATGCGCAAGGGATGAATTCAAGGGAAAAACCGGCATCTTTATGGATGCCAATGAGAACCCTTTTGGAAATCTGAACAGGTATCCCGATCCATATCAGAAAGAGTTAAAAGCTGCCATTTCAAGACTTAAAGGGGTAACCGAGGAAAGTATCTTCCTGGGAAACGGTAGTGATGAGATAATCGATCTTTGCTTCAGGGTGTTCTGTAATCCCGGTGTCGACAAAGCCCTAACCTTCACTCCCACCTACGGAATGTATGAAGTATCAGCTTCAGTTAATGACATTGAAATTGTAAAGATCTCACTTAATGAGAGTTTTCAAATAGATTTGCAAAAAGCAGAACCTTATTTTTCAGATAAAAACCTGAAACTGATCTTCATCTGTTCTCCCAATAACCCTACTGGAAACTCCATGAATTATTCCGACATCGAATATATCATTGCCAATTTCAAAGGAATAGTGATAATCGATGAAGCTTATATCGATTTCAGCGACAAACCCTCATTTATTAAATTGGTCTGCAGGTATCCCAACCTGATACTCTTACAGACATTCAGCAAAGCATTAGGACTGGCAGGTGTAAGGGTCGGCATTGCCTTTTCAAATTCTTCTATTATACAGTATTTCAACAAGTTAAAGCCTCCGTATAACATAAGCACAATAAATCAGAAAGCAGCATTGCAGAAAATGGAAAAGGTTGAGATATATAAAAATCAGATCATCAACATTATTAAGGAGAGAGAAAGACTTTCGGCTAATCTGAAAAAAATGAAAATGACGGAAGAGGTCTATCCCTCAGATGCAAACTTCATTATGGTAAAAGTTAAGAACGCCAATAACATCTATAAAATGCTGGTTGACAAAAATATAGTTGTAAGGAATCGAAGCACCGTTATTGATAACTGCCTCCGGATTACAGTAGGCAAACCATCAGAGAACAACAAGCTTATCAAAGCATTAAAAACAATTGCAATATGAAGAAGGTACTATTTATTGACAGGGATGGCACAATTTTAGCCGAACCGGAAGATAAGCAGATAGATAGTTTTGAGAAGTTTGAATTTCTTCCTCGAGCAATATCCTCCTTATCGAAAATTGCAAATGAGACAGACTATGAACTGGTAATGGTAACCAATCAGGATGGTCTGGGTACTGAGTCTTTTCCTGAAGATACCTTCTGGCCGATCCAGAACAAAATGTTACATATTCTTAAAGGGGAAGGTATTATCTTCACTGAAATATTTATTGACAGGTCTTTACTGTCACAAAAGGCATCGACACGTAAACCCGGGACTGAAATGCTGATTAATTACTTAACAAAAGGGGTCGACCTCAAATCTTCATTCGTTATTGGCGACAGGCTTACAGATATTGAGCTTGCAAAGAATCTAGGATGTAAAGCAATTTATTTTAATGGTAAATCCAGTAAAGATGCTAATTTTTCAACCACGGACTGGAACGATATATATAAGTATCTGACACAGATACAGCGGATAGCAAAAGTAGAAAGGAAAACATCTGAAACAGATATACGGGTTGAGCTTAATCTGGATGGAAATGGTAAAAGTGCCATCGATACAGGGATAGGATTCTTCGACCACATGCTTGAACAGATTGCCCGTCATGGGAACATCGATCTTAATATTAAAGTTAATGGTGACCTGAAAATCGACGAGCACCATACGGTTGAAGATGTGGCCATTACATTAGGAGAATCAATACTCAAAGCGTTGGGCGGGAAAAAAGGGATAGAAAGGTATAGCTTTGTACTACCTATGGATGATTGCCTGGCACAGGTCGCTCTTGATTTTGGCGGCAGACCATGGCTGATATGGGAGGTGGAGTTCCAGCGGGAGAAGATTGGAGAGATGCCGTCTGAATTGTTTTTTCATTTCTTTAAGTCATTTAGCGATAACGCAAAATGCAATCTTAATATCAGTGCCGGTGGTCAAAACGAACATCACAAGATTGAAGCTATATTCAAGGCATTTGCAAAAGCAATAAGATTGGCTGTAAAACAATCAGATAACTTTAATTTACCAACAACAAAAGGCAGCTTATGATAGCAATTTTGAAATATAATGCCGGGAATAATAAGTCAGTGAAAAATGCCCTTACCCGTCTTGGCTATGATAGCATCATTACAGATGATCCGATGGAATTATCGAAAGCTGATAAAGTCATAATCCCTGGTGTAGGAGAGGCACGTTCCGCTATGCAATATCTTAAAGAGAGAGGATTGGATCAGGCTATCATTTCCTTAAGCCAACCTGTCCTTGGGATTTGCCTGGGATTACAGCTTATGTGCCGCTATACAGAAGAGGGAGAGACGCAATGTCTGGGAATATTTGACTCAGAGGTTAAATTGTTTCCCCCGGTAGACAAGATCCCACACATGGGCTGGAATAATTTTCTCACGATGAAAGGAGATCTTTTCAAGGGTATAGCTCTTGAGGATGATGTTTACTATGTACACAGCTACTACGCTGAAATCTCATCATGTACCTCAGCTACATGCGATTATATCTTGCCATTTAGTGCATCTATGAGATCCGATAATTTCTATGCAACACAGTTTCATCCAGAGAAATCAGCAAGTGTTGGTGCCACGATCCTGCAAAATTTTTTAAACTTATGAGAATAATAGTAGCTCTTGATATAATTGGTGGAAAATGTGTCCGCCTGACACGAGGAGACTTTCAAACAAAGAAAGTTTATAATGAGGACCCTCTGGAAGTTGCAAAAGAGATTGAAGCCAACGGGATAGAATATCTTCACCTTGTGGATCTGGATGGTGCAAAGAATAAAAAGATTGAGAACTTAATTGTTCTTGAAAAGATTGCCTGGAAGACAACCCTGAAAATTGACTTTGGTGGCGGGTTAAGATCATATGACGACCTGTTAACAGTATTTAATGCAGGTGCCCGACAGGTTACAGCCGGAAGTTTAGCCGTTTCAGATCCCCATATATTCATAGAATGGCTATCAAAACTTGGACAGGAAAAGTTAATATTGGGAGCAGATTGCATCGACAGAAAAGTCGCAACAGATGGATGGCAGGAACACTCAGACAAAGATATAATCAGTTTTATCTCCGATTATAGGTCCAGAGGGGTGAAATATACGATATGTACTGATATTAAGAAAGATGGTATGCTTCAGGGGCCCTCAACGGCTCTTTATAAAGATATACTGGATTCAGTAAAAATCAATCTTATTGCAAGCGGAGGGATTTCATCTATCAAAGATATTGAGGAGCTAAGAGAAGCCGGATGTGAAGGTGCAATTATCGGGAAGGCAGTATACGAACATAAAATAACTTTAAAAGATTTGGGAGAGCAATGCTAAAAAGACGAATTATTCCCTGTCTGGATATTAAAGACGGGCGAACAGTAAAAGGTGTAAATTTTATAAATCTGAGAGATGCCGGAGATCCTGTTGAACTGGCTAAGATATATGTGAAACAGGGTGCCGATGAACTTGTTTTCCTTGATATAACTGCCACCATTGAGAATAGGAAAGCTCTTGCCGGACTTGTTGAAAGGATTGCTGCTGAGATAAATATTCCTTTTACAGTTGGAGGAGGTATTGATACTGTTGAGGATGTTGCAGTATTAATAAAAGCTGGTGCCGATAAAGTTACTGTAAACTCATCTGCAGTAAGAAGACCCGAATTAATATCTGAAATAGCAGGTCAGTTTGGAAATCAATGCGTTGTTGTTGCCATCGATACAAAATTTATTGATGATGAATGGACCGTATTTATTAATGGTGGCAGGACACCTACTGAATTACGAACAGTCAGCTGGGCACGCAGGGTTGAGGAGTTGGGATCAGGTGAAATTCTATTAACATCAATGAATAATGATGGAACAAAATCCGGATTTTCAATCGAAATAACAGCTGAAGTGAGCAGCAATGTAAATATTCCGGTTATTGCTTCAGGAGGGGCTGGAACAATGGAACACTTCAGAGAAATTTTCTTTAATACCGGTTGCAGTGCAGCACTTGCAGCCAGTATCTTCCATTTTGGTGAGATTGATATCAGAAATCTGAAGGAGTACCTTAAAAATGAAGCGATTGCGATAAGATGATTGCATACGAGGGGCACAGAGGTATATAAACTAAATAAGTAATTTTTAATTATATATGATACAAATTGATTTTACCAAAGGAAACGGCCTGGTACCTGTTGTTATTCAGGATTATAACACTCTACAGGTACTCATGGTTGGTTATATGAATGAAGAGGCTTTTGAAAAAACCACAAAAGAGAAAATTGTAACTTTTTTTAGCAGGAGTAAATACCGTCTATGGACCAAAGGAGAGACATCAGGTAATTATTTATACGTTGAAGAGATGTCAGCTGATTGCGATAATGACTCAATACTTATAAAAGTAAGACCTGCCGGGCCTGTCTGCCATACAGGCAGTACCAGCTGCTTTGGTGATGAATCTGAAAAAGGATTTGTATATAAACTGGAACAAATTATTAATCAGCGTATAATAAATAATATCGAGGATTCATATACCAATAAGCTATATAAGAAAGGGATTAACAAAATGGCACAGAAAGTCGGGGAAGAAGCTGTTGAATTAGTTATCGAAGCCAAAGACAATAATATAGAGCTTTTTAAAAATGAAGCAGCTGATCTGCTTTATCATCTGCTGATTTTATTGAAAGCAAAGGGTATCGATTTCCAGAGTATTGAAGAGGTGTTGCAGAAACGGCATAAGTAGTAACTTGCAAAATACTTAAAGGTACTGTATCAGTAAGAAGATCTAATCGGTAAATACTTAGGGCAGCTTATTTATCGTTTTTACATTCACATTTTTTGGCTACGATAAACATAGCTATGGCCAGCAACAGGAAGCTGTTTGCGGCCTGGAAAAAATTCACGGCATGATTAAAACCCCAAATTCCTTTTCCTATTAAAAGAGAAATACATGCAAGTAAGATAATAACAGCTGCAACTGTAGCGGCAATGCTTCCAAAAGATTGGGAGAAAAAACTTGTAGATATGAATGTAACCAAGCTAAGGGATAAAGACCTTGAAGGGGTCGATTTTGGAATCAACCCAATTCATCCCAGGCAACGACCAGAAATCCAGAGCCAGGTTATTAAGGATATAATCATAGGGCATCCAGCCGTAACCTTTATCGCCCGTTACCTGCATTAAATTACGTGTGGTTTTGTATAAAAAAAGACGTGAGCCATCAATATTTTTATTAATCATTTAAAAACATGACAAATGAAATCGAAGATTTTTACACTCGACTACAGGGATCTAATCAATGGTCTTCTTATTGCATTTCTGGCAGCGATGATTGATGGGATCATAAAGATACTTGGATCAGGTGCAGTTTTTGACTGGCCTTCACTTAAGATTGTTCTGATTGCAGGCATTAGCGCGGCATTGGCTTATCTTGTTAAAAGCCTTTCTACCAACTCACATAATCAGCTTTTCAGGAAAGAACCTGCATAGTCTGATGTTGATTAAAATAAATTTATTTCCTGCTTTCCAATTCTATTTTATCAATGTCTTTTATGGTGATATTTTCGTTTTCTTCTAACATCAATAATTCAGAATTGAGAACTTTGTGCTGATGCAATACTATGCCACTTTTCAAAATCACTTTAACTAATTGATAACCCATTCCGCTTTCCGGAAGGTTTACTAAAATGTTTATGAAACTGTCAGACAATTTTAATGTTCGGGTTTGCATGACTAAAAGTTTTTAATAAGATGTTTGTTTTAGAAATGTTCCAGCGGCTGTACCATTGGCGAAATATGCTTCTTTGCCTCCGCCTCTTTTTCCGTTTGCAGGTTGTACTGTTCCTCTTTGCAATGTATCGGTTTTCTTTGGCTGAATGTGGAATGCAAATTTGATTTCATCATTGTAAGGTAATGCATAGCGTTCAACAGGGCTGTCATTTATAGTTTTGCATTTTATGTAATCTTCCATAGTTGTTGTATA
>DATKUO010000197.1:0-3595 GCA_035530515.1 Bacteroidales bacterium | reverse complement strand
TAGATGAAAACTTCGCATGTTATGATGCATTAAAACCGGAAGGTGTAAATTTAAATCAAGGGGCTGAATCAAATATATGCTTTTTGATGGCATTTCTTGCAGCTAAAAGATTAGAAATTATTAAATGATCTGAAAATCGAGAAGTGAATTTACATCTATTAGTTCATACGATTAGAACTTTTAAACACAACTATTTTATCTGCAATATGCTCACAGAAAAAGGGAATTTTTATACAATGAACATATTTAGATCAGAGAAAAATCCAATTATAACGCCAGAGGACATAAAGCCATCAAGACCTGATCTCAAGGTGGTTGGTGTTTTTAATTGCGGTGTTACCAGGTTCAATGGAGAAATATTGCTTCTTATGAGAGTTGCTGAAATGCCAATTAATAATAAACCGAAAAAAGAACTTGTACCTATATTAGATTTGAAAACAGATAAAGTCTTGGTAAAGGAATTTAATAAGACTGATTTTTCAATAGATTTCTCGGACCCCAGAGTTATAAGGACACCTACTAATCAATACCCTACATCTATTTCCCATTTAAGGATTGCCAGGAGCAGAAACGGTATTGATTTTAAGATAGATGAAAAGCCTGCCATATTTCCTGAAAACAAATATGAGAGATTCGGCATAGAAGATCCAAGGATAACCCGGATTGATGGAAGATATTATATAAATTATAGTGCAATATCCAACATAACCGGGGTTACTACCTGTTTAATATCCACGACTGATTTTGTTACATTTACTAGACACGGCGTAATCTTTATGCCTGATAATAAGGACGTTGCAATTTTCCCTGAAAAGATAAAAGGAAGATATTATGCCTTGAACCGTCCTGTATCTGCCGAATATAGGGTAAGAGACATGTGGATATCCGAATCACCCGATCTTGTTTACTGGGGTAACCATCTGAAGTTAATGAGCGCAAGAGAAAAATACTGGGATGACGGAAGGATAGGCTGCAGTGGTGTTCCATTTAAAATAGAAGAGGGTTGGATGGAAATATACCACGGATCGTCAAAGATTGACAGGTACTGTCTTGGGGCGGTACTATTGGATGCTGCTGAACCCTGGAAAGTTATAGCGAGAAGCGAAAAACCAATAATTGAGCCTGAAACGGATTATGAATTAAATGGTTTCTTTGGTAATGTGATTTTTAGTTGTGGGAATTTATATGAAGAAGGTAAGGTAAAAATATACTACGGCGCGGCTGACACTTGTATTGCATATGCAGAGGTCAAATTGAAGGATATACTTGATCAGTTAAAATAGTTTAATAGGAACAATGAACAATCTATATAGGTCCGGTAATACTAGCTACTTCTGCTACTTGAATATATAATGAGATAATTTAAATATTATAAGTTAGGCGCAATGGCAACTTGCGGTCAGGTTTCAAACCTAAAAGTTGCTAGATTAACCTAAGAAAAATAAAAAAAGAAGGGACTTTTTATTTATAAAAGGAGGTTAATATTATGAAAGAAAAAAAGAAAAAAAAATTGAAAGGAAAATATTTGACTACCAATCAGGGTGTTCCCATCTCTGATAATCAGAATTCGATGACCGCTGGCCAACGTGGTCCGGTGTTGTTACAAGATGTACAGTTTATCGAGAAGATGGCTCACTTTGACCGGGAGCGTATTCCGGAAAGAGTTGTTCACGCCAAAGGAGCAGGAGCACACGGTTATTTTCAGGTTTACGAGAATATGATGCCCTACACCAAGGCGAAATTCCTTCAAGTTCCAGAGAAAAAAACTCCGGTATTTGTAAGGTTTTCAACTGTCACCGGAGGACGAGGTTCTGCAGATACAGTGCGGGATCCCAGAGGCTTTGCCGTTAAGTTTTATACCAAAGAAGGTAACTATGACCTGGTGGGAAATAATCTTCCGGTATTTTTCATCAGGGACGCCATCAAATTCCCGGATATGGTTCATGCCTTTAAAGGTGCACCGGATAACAATATGCCATCAGCATCTTCCGCTCATAACCGCTTTTGGGATTTCATATCTTTGACGCCAGAATCGACCCATATGATTACCTGGCTTTTTTCTGATCGTGGAACACCAAAAAGTTTCCGGATGATGGAGGGTTTTGGTGTCAATACCTATGTCTGGGTGAATGATAAGGGGAAGGCTGTCTATGTGAAGTATCACTGGAAACCTAAATTGGGTGTACAAAATTTTAACCGTCATGAAGCAGGCAAACTGGCCGGTACTGACCCGGATTTCCTTACCCGTGATCTCTGGGAGATGATAGCCAATAATGGGGAGGTTGAATTCGAGCTCAATGTTCAGTTGATGGATATCGCTGATGAATTGCATCAGGATTTTGATCCACTTGATGCTACCAAGACCTGGCCTGAGGATAAATTCCCCTTGATGTTAGTGGGTAAAATGGTACTCAATCGCAATCCCAAAAATTTTTTTACTGAAGTAGAGCAAGCCGCTTTCTGCCCTGCCAGCATTGTTCCGGGAATCGAATTATCTGCTGACAAATTACTGCAAGGTCGAACCTTCTCCTACGCTGATACTCAACGCCATCGGTTGGGTGCGAATTACCTGCAACTTCCTATTAACCGTCCTATCGTCCCGGTTAATAATAATCAACGAGATGGAGCTATGCAGAGTGGAGAATTCAGTGGACCGGTTAATTATGAACCCAGCAGCCTGATTCGTGATGTACCTAAGGAAGCCCCTACTAGTACTCCAAGAGAATACCAGATGGAAGGAAAAGTGACTCGTCAGAAGATCAGTATAACCAATGATTTCGCCCAAGCAGGGGAAAGATATCGGTCCTTGAGCAAGATAGACCAGGAACATTTGGTAGATAACCTCATCACCGATCTTATGCACATTGACAAACCGATACAGCAGCGGGTGGCTGAAAACCTGACTAAGGCTGACCCGCAGTTGGGTAAATCTGTAGTTAAAGGTCTAAAAATATAAAAGATGATTAAGGAATAAGGTTGCCATTACGCCTAACCTTAAATAAAATAGGAGGTGACCCTATTAAATTAAATACTTTGGAATGATGAAGCAATAGGGGGTCTTGCAATATAACAAACTCTTGGCAGCTCAAGCTCATCTGGAACCAGCTGACCTCGAAGAAATTAAGATTATAAGCCCTCTAAAATTAAAAGAGGTCCAATCTGATCGAGTTAATAGTAAAGAATTCCCTTTCATACTGTACCATACTTATGGAGCAAAGATTGAGAGAAAGAGAAAATGAGTTTGCTTCTAATTTTAAGTATGGTACAGTCAAATCAGCAAAACCTCTGATAAGTATAGGGGAGTGTTGCAGTTGGGTAATTAATAATTATCCGAGTGAACAAATTAAAGGATGCCCGGTAAAATAATAAATAGGGTGTCCCTATTTAAATTTATTTCAAGCTCTTTGGCTTTTAGCTGAAGGACTTGTTTATTTAAAAAAGGATTTTTAAAAGATTAGTAGTATAATGAATATAGAAAAATTATATTACTGATAATAACAAATTACTTTCTAAAATATGCCAATTTGGAAACATAAACGAAATAATTTGGTTATTTCAAGTTAAGCGAAATAGAGCCAGGATGGATTAAGTAATT
>DATKUO010000196.1:0-6123 GCA_035530515.1 Bacteroidales bacterium | reverse complement strand
TTTGGATCCAAAGCACAAAGAGTTGATAGCTTTTCAAAAGCGAATTACCAGGTATCGTGATTATGTCTTTACCTTTCTCTATCATCCAAATGTGCCTCCTGATAATAATGGTTCTGAACGAGCCATCAGAAATGTCAAGGTTAAACAAAAAATATCCGGGCAGTTCAAAATATTTAGTGCTGCTGAAAACTTCGCCATCCTGAGATCCATTATTGACACTGCCATAAAAAACAATCAAAATGTGTTATTGGCTTTAAATGTTATCGCCGAATATAAAAGAAACTGATTCATTCACTCTCTTTAAATATTAACTTTAGGCACTCTAAACTTTAGCTCACTTTAAGTACTGATCCGTTACAAAATTCACTAATTAAAATGAAAAGAAAACTAATTAAGAAAATAGCACTCTCTTTAGCTATGATGTTCGCAGTCGCTAGTTTTAAAATGCTGTCAAGCTGTTCAAACATATCTAGCAAAGTTCCTCAAATTGAGTTCGTAAACATACCCGCAGGAGTATTTATGATGGGAGCCGATTTAGATCCGAAATATATTACGGCTGGCAAATCCGAAGGATGGAGGAGCATATTTATTCAAGATGAATTTCCTGTTAGGAAGGTTACCATTTCTTATTCCTTTGAGATTGCAAAATTTGAAACTACGAATGAACAGTATGAACAATTTGATCCTGAGCACCGCTCTTTGAGAGGAAAATTCAGGAATTTATCCGCCGAAGATAACGAGGCGGTTATATATGTTAGCTGGGATGACGCTGTAGCCTACACCAAGTGGCTTTCGGAAAATGACGAGAAGTACACCTATCGATTGCCAACAGAGGCTGAGTGGGAGTATGTTGCCAGAGCAGGCACTGGAACGGCATATAACGATGGCAAAGATGGTAGTATTTATGAATTGAATCCATTCGACTCAACCCAAATGAGAAAAATGAACTATTATTGGCAATATCCATTAACTTTGAGCAATGGTTGTCGTAGTTGGGTAACATGGAAGCCACAAAATTGTTTTGGAGTAGAAAAAGCTTACCCTGCTGCCTCAGATATTAAAGACGCTGATCTAAGCGTCGGACAACAAGGCCCAAATAACTTTGGTGTGTACGATATGCACGGTGGGGTAGAGGAGTGGGTAAACGATTGGTATGGGCCATATAATGGAAACGATACGATTGATCCTGTAGGCTATAAGACAGGAGATTTTAAAGTTGTAAGAGGGGGAAGCCATAACGACCATATTCAGCATACTCGATCGGCAAACCGTATGAGTTCTGCAACCAATGATATGCACTATCTATTAGGTTTTAGAGTAGTACGAGTACCCAAAAAACAGGTGTTAAAAGGAGCAACGATGAAACAGCCCGTGCGTCCTTGGAACAATGTTATATTAAGTAAGAAATTTGAGTGGAAAACAGACACAAAAGAGTCAAAATTTTCTATAACATCTTTATACAATGTAGTTCCTACGAAGATTGATGGGGCTCATTATGGATCAGATGAACAGGTAAAGCAATTTGGGTTTGATTCGCAGAATAATAAACCCCTGCTGACAGGTCCTGTTTATGCGGAAAATCACTCACCTACAATATGTTGGGCAGAAAATGGTGATATTCTTATTTCGTGGTTTTCTGGCGAGAGTGAAGTGGGGCCGGAGTTGACCTTACTTGCATCCAGGGGGCAACGTCTAGCAGATGGATCCCTCAATTGGACTGCTCCCTCAGAGTTTCTAAAGGCAGCAGATAGAAATATGCACAGTTCCAACTTGTTTAATAATTCAGTTCGTGTTTCTGCAGGAAAGGATAAGGCTTTTGTTCTATATCAGCTGGCAAGTATTGGTTTAACGGGAAGATGGGACAAGCAAGCTTTAGGCTATCGGACAAGCATAGATAACGGTGTAACATGGTCTACCGTGAAAATGATCCTTGAGATTGATCGCGAACTTGATGGAGGAGCAACAACAATACAAGGTCAGATGTTTCAAACATTAGACGGTACATTTGCTGGAGCCAAAGATGATGTAAAGAGTACTGGAAGTATGATTATTAGTACAGATGGAGGTAAAAGTTGGGAACACCGTGGTTTTTCAAGAACTACTCCAGATAGCTTAAGAATAAAAGGGATACATGCTCAGGTTGTTGATATTGACGACATCAATAACGATGGGAAGCGCGACTTATTTTACATTAGCAGGGACAAAGGAGAATACTTTGATGGTAAAGCTCCTCAAGGTTTTTCTATTGATGGCGGTTTTTCCTGGTCGTCTCATGCTCCTTCCATTTTTCCTTCAATTGGTTCAGGGAAGCGAATGACACTAATAAGACTTAATTACTCTCCTGATAATTCAAAATACCCAGGGAAAAAGCCTTTACTATTTACTGGATTTTCTGAAAAAGGATTTATTGCAAGAGATGGTGAAGGGGAAATAAATACTATTACAGGCCTCTATGTTGCCATATCGTATGATGAAGGAAAAACCTGGCCGCAAGAGTATAGACATGTAGTGAGTAATCTGCAAGGGAATGATACGAAAACTATAAAAATAGGTGTAAACGCTAACGATAATATTCTTACCAAAACTAATGGTCAGAAAGAAGGCTACATGGTGGCTACGCAAACGCCAGATGGAATAATCTACCTGACTGATGGAAAGGTAGTGTACACATTCAACCTTGCATGGGTGATGAATGGTAACTTAAATTGAGAACAAATTAATGGAAAACTACAAATTACGAAATCATATTCCAATAAGTGGACCCGCAACACGCGAGCCATTTATAGGCGACGAATCTGATTTAAGGGTTTCGCTTGGATTTACTCCGCATTGGTATAATAAAAGACTTGGAATTGAATTTTCAGAAAAATGGCATTATGACCCTGGTTACAGGTATGAAACTCTTTTAAAAATGAGAACACATCTTCAAGACTGTTTTCCCATGATACCTTACTTCAAAATAAATATGCAAGATGGGGCGGAAAGAACATGTGCTACGATATCGGGTGTGCATGGAGCCATGCTTATATCACTAATTTATGGACTTGAGGTTGTTTATACAAAGGACAATTGGCCATCGGCTAATCCTGAAAAACCGCTGACAAAAGAGCAGATAGAAAAACTTAAACCGATTGATGTTTCTGCTACACCTCCAATGAAGCAACTTATACAACAAATGGATACTATTGAGAAAAATTGGGGGCAAATTCATGGGTATCTTAACTATCAGGGAGTACTTAATAATGCGTTTCGTATTCGTGGAAATAAAATATTTACCGATATGTTTGAAGAACCCGAATTTGTTCATCACTTGTTTCGGCATATTATGGAGACAATGTTAAATACAGCCAAAATGGTTCAGGAAAGACAAAGAAAATCGGGATTCTACATCAATTTGCTTTCCAATAGTAATTGTGTGATGAATATGCTCTCTCCTGATTTAGTTGAAGAGTTTGTTATGCCATATGATATAATAATGTCAAAAGAATTTGAACGTTTTGGGATTCATACATGTAACTGGAACATAACGCCATATATTGATGCATTAAGTAAGATTGAAAAAATAGGATACATTGATATGGGTATAGAGTCGGATATGAAAAAAGTTAAGGCAGTATTTCCTAATGCCAGAAGGGCAGTAATGTATAGTCCTGTTCTACTCGAAAGTAAATCTGTTGAGGATATAAGGGTTAACCTCCAAAAAATCTATGATGACATAGCACCTTGCGATATTGTTCTTGCTGACGTAGAGAATACCACTCCTGACTCAAAGGTTATAGAGTTTCTTGCATTGACTGAAGAGATATTAAATTGTAACAAAGAAAAACAGCCATGAATAAAACAGTATTAATAGTTGTTTATGTGCTATTTTACAACCTGATCGACTTTTTTATCAGCAATAGAGTAACATTGGTGTAGAATTGACTATGATACCAGAGGTAGTTTATATATGAGTTAGATGGTCTTGACGAAAACTATGATGAATAAACTTCATTTTTAATTAGGACATCACTCTAATCTATTATTTCCAGATTAAATTAGAGGTATCCTAATGAATATAGTGTAAAAGAACAATAAAATACACTCAGTATCTTCTTCATAAATATTTTATCTTTGAAATAGCAATTATTTAAGTTGTTCTATGATAATTGGTTTCATAGTTGGTTTTGAAGATAATTTCAATTGGGTAGTTAGGTTGGTTAGGTGATATGAAGCTGGAAGATTAACATCTTTTAGCTTCATTATCCTTATAAAATAAGTAATGGGAAAAAAAGCAGAAAACATTGATATTAAGATATTAATGAGATATCTGGAAGTTAATGGATCCAAAGAAGATTAAGTATTGTTAAGCAAGGGATTACTAATACCGAATTAGAGCATGAATAGTATGATAAATGCCTTCATTTTTGGAATGGGTTATCTTTGGAACCAAGAATTAAAGGATACAATGGTATTCATATAATAGACCAGATCCTTCATCATTTATGACCAATTCCATATGCAGAGATTGAAATCGAGCGTGTTGTGTAAGGGCAATTATGCATTTGCTTAAAAAATGTGGAAAAACCGGTCAAACTGGTTCTTCCAATAATCTTAGATATCTTTAAATTATCTTTATCTTGGTCTTCATTTCTTTAACCCATGCAGCGGTTTTAATAATTTTAAGCTGGATGGTTTTCATGGTTGCGTTGGCATACTCTGTACCTTTTAATACCTGTTTTTGCAATGTGTGTATAAGAATGTATGCCATTGAGTGCAGAAACAAACGAAACTGGTTTGCTGTAAACTTTGTGCAAGACGACCGGTCTGACTTAAGGTATAACTTATGATCTTTAATGCGTAACTCCATCGAACCACGTGCACAATAACCTTTCTCATATAAATCACGTGCACGAAAGTCGTTCAGGTTTGTAACTATGTAACGGATGTTAGTTCCCATGGAGGTTACCTCAACTTTCACGATAACTCGTTGGTAGCTTTCCCAACTTCCGGCTTTGTACATAAATGAATGATAGCGTTTTACGGGTTTTTGGTATTGATTAAACTCTCTCTGAGCACTTTCAACAGTTACATGGGCCAATTCGTGGAGTATGGCATTGCCCGCTAATCCGGTGATGAAACCAACTTTAGCTTGAATACGTGTCCAATCCATAAAATCCTGCGATGCAAAATGGCTGTCACCACGTACTATAATTTTTGTTTTGGGCCATTGCACACGAAGATATGATATCAGTTTTTGTAATAGTCGGGCAATATTGGCTTGTTTATTCCGGCGGCCAGGCCTTAAAATGGTGGTTACTAACTTCCCCGACAATCCCTCATAAATATGTATTGGCATATAACAGTGCTCGTTGTAGAAGTTATTAAATAATGCCAGTTCTTGTTGCCCATAGGTATCATTGTTGGTATCATCACAGTCCAGAATGATGACTGAAGGGGCTTCAGAATAAGAATTTATAAACACGTCTACTAAATACTTGCCCAAACGAAACAAGTCGGTTTTTTTAACTGTATTTTCCAAACGACTCATTGTAGGTTGAGATGTTAAATCGTTCTCGCTTTGGGGTAACCTACCTGCACACATTTTTAATATCATATCTTCACGCAGATCATTACAGTCGTTGCAATCCTCATATCCGGCTGCAATTTGGAAAACATGTTGTCTCAATAGCTCCTTTACTGAATGATCAATGTAGCGTTGGTCTCTTTCGTCATGTATGCAGTTACTCGCTGAAGATAAGAGATTTAGCTGATTGTCAATCTCACGAAGAAGCAAAAATCCACCATCGCTGCTTATGCGGTCACCGCTAAAACTAAGTTTAATATTTTTACCTTGTATCGGAAAAAGGTTAATTTCGGAGGCAGTAAATTCAGTTTTTTTGTGTATCATTGTACAAAGGGGTTTTTTGTTGTAAGCACTTTAAATATAGCTATTTAAGTTATAAATAAAGAACAAAAACCCTTTTTTTATGAATAATTCAGGCTAGTGTCTTGACAAATTAATATAGAAACATTATCTTTGTGGCAAAAACCACAAAGCCATGAGTAAAATGACATTAAAATTAAAAGACCGGGAGTTTCTTACAAATTTGACAAAGACCGGGAATAGGAATTCTCGTGAGT
>DATKUO010000195.1:0-49449 GCA_035530515.1 Bacteroidales bacterium | reverse complement strand
ACTCACGAGAATTCCTATTCCCGGTCTTTGTCAAATTTGTAAGAAACTCCCGGTCTTTTAATTTTAATGTCATTTTACTCATGGCTTTGTGGTTTTTGCCACAAAGATAATGTTTCTATATTAATTTGTCAAGACACTAGTCAACTCAAAACATGACAAATATCATGTTTTTGTATGTGTTTTTTAGTCTATCTTCGTATTGCCTGTTTTGCATGAAGGTCGGCTTCAAGCCGTTGAAGGTTTTCCTTCTTAGTGCAACCACGGGCATTTTTATTTTAACTGGTTTTCCTTCGTAAGTCTATTCCTCTTAGTATAATAGTTTTTACTTCCTTGAAATTTCTTTTTATCATATAAGTCTATTATCAAAGATATTTTATCGTATATAAAGTCGTAATATCTTATCTCTCCCTTTTCAAACACTCTCTGAACCGCCCAGCAGAAGTAGTCTGCAATGTTTAACAAAGGTTCGTTTGTAGGTTCTTGAATATTGAATACAACTTTACAACCATTTTCAACGCATGGATTTTTAGTTTTAGCCCTCTCTAATGCTTTTGTCAGACCAGTTTGAAGATTGTTATGAGTTGTACATTTTTTCCTCGTTGCAATATTCAAAACAAGTGAATGATACTTGTTTAATTTATTCTTCAAAAGGTGAGATAATAAATCTGCATAAAACTCACTTTCATTTCCATTATGTGTTCCTTCATATATTGGGTATATTTTTCTGGCCACCACACACTCAAAACTACAATCTGTAGATTTAATGAGATCGTACATTAGTTTTCTGACTTCTGGAATATCATCTTTTGCATGAAGATAATAACCTCGTTTTGCTTTCTTCTTTTCAATACTTGGAATGTATTCAAAGTATGGATTGGTAGAAATTTCACTTTGTAATCCTAAAACCTTTTCTCTGATAGCTTCCAACGGTTCGTTTATTTTCAGCATCCCCAGAATAAAACATTTAGATACTCCTTCAGTTCCCAGAATCCTAATTTTCCCCCTTCCGTAAAAAGTTGTATCACCGGCTTCATCAAGAAATCTGTGAAAGAGATACTTCTCCTCTTTATTTTTCTGGTCATCAGCCATAATCATAATTCTTATTGTGTGTTAGCTATTTTAAATCGTTTCTTTCCTGTCAGTAACATCTGCATCAACCACTTTTTCTGTTCCCTAAGTTTTTCTGTTTTGCTTTTGAGTAACTGTATTTCTTTGTTGGCTGCCTGCAAAACTTCAGCAATGGCGGTTTGTTCTTCTTTCTTGGGAAGGGTAAAATTTGCAGATTTTAACGCATTCATTGACAGAACTAATTGTGAAGTTCCAATACAATATTTCTTGAATTTGTATCGATAAAAGTTACAATACATTAAAATGAAATCTAAGTCTCCATTTTTAATTGTAAAGACTGGATAATAACCACTGATTAATCCAACAAAACCTAAGGTGTTTTTATTAAAAGTGAATAATCCATCATCACTTCGAGACCGATAGGTTAAATAATTTGGAGGAATAATGTTATAATCGGCATCTTCTCGGTTTGTAATCCTATTATCTCCGTAGTAATCTGTTTGTTTCATGAGGCCTGCCTTTGCTGATGTCAGAACTTCATATTTAATCTCATCCTTTGGTTTTTCATTATAATCTTCAATAAAATATTCTAGTCTATAATTCTTCCACTCCAATCCAAACCCTTTCAACCTTTTCTTCCCGGTCAATAAATTTTGCATCAGCCATTTTTTCTGCAATTCTTTTTTTTCAATAAGCTGGTTGTTAGTATTGATCGCTGAGTCCATCAAACTAAGGACATGGGCAATGGCTTTCTGTTCGCGGAGGGGAGGGAGAGAAACTGGAATTTCACGAATAGATTTTAATGAAAGATTCCTAATTGTTGAACCAGTTAATTCACCCTCAAAAAAATTTACAGTTGATTGAGATTGAAGATAGTAGTATAAATAATCAACATTTTCATCTTTGCAATTAATATATGCGGCACTTTTTCCAAGAACAATATTTTCATTTTTATAAAAAGCAATGCTTCCAATTGTACCATTAATAGAAAGAAGGATTGTTTTATACTTCAATTCTTTCTTATGCTTCAAATATTCTTCTTTACTAACACATTTTGTATCAGCATTTATTTGGACTAAACCATCCTTTAAATTATTTCCGTTGATAAAATAGTATTCTGAGGAACTGACATATTCTGGTGTTCCATGTAACCCATCTCCTATCTTTTCAGTAATTTTTTCCAACTCTTTCACTTCCCAATCACATGGAATTTTACCGAGAGGCGAGTCTTTATATATAGTGTTGTTATTGTGCATCTGATTGTAAGTTAATAAAATATCACTAAAAATGCACAATATACCTTCCTGGGATATCGTGCAAGACCAACTATATCGTACTGAATATCAATAGAATTATTCATTTTATACTGTAATTATCTTTTTCGCATCAAATCCTGTGCACTCATCATATTTTACATAACCCAGCTGATTTGTTGTAAGAGTCGTTGATCCGATCCGAAAATCGTTCGTATTGCTATGGTGGTGACCGAAAATCCAAAAGTCAGCATCCGCTCTTAAAATATCATTAAACATTTCCACGGCGAAAGCTTCGTTAAGGCTGTCACCTTTGTACTTTTCAGGATAATTCATGAATGTCGGAACATGATGGGTGACAATGACTTTTTTCTCAGTCCCGACTTTAGAAAGTTCTTCATTCAGGAAAGAGAGGCATTGTTTATGAAGCAGGTTGTAATGATCGGTTGTAAGTCCTTTTCGATTATATTTAATTGCATGAAAATCTGAAAGTCGTTCTCGTATTTCAAATTGGGTTCCCGGGCTGATGTTTGTCCAGAGGGTTGAGAAAATGAGTTTTAAATTCTCCTGAATAACAGAAACATTGTTCACCAGAAACAGATTATCCCTGATTTTTTCATTAAAAGAATCTGCCCGGTCTGAGAGATCCGAATAATAGTGTTCATGATTACCAGGAATCCAATATGTAGTATCAAAACTATCTGAGATATAACTGAAAAAATCAGCATGTTTATCCATTACCGCAAATGGAACAATATCGCCTGCCAACAATAAAACATCACCTATAGGTAGCAGAGGGTTTCTTTTAAGAAATTCTTTATTTTCAGGGAATTCCAGGTGTAAGTCGGAGGCGTACTGAAGTTTCATATTATGCTCCCAGTTCTTTTAAATACTTATTCAGTTCGGCCTGCACTGTTTTCAATTCTACCTCAAGTTTATCGATTTCAGTTTGCACTTTCGCAATATCAACTTCTTCTTCCTCCTCAAAAGTATCCACATATCGAGGGATGTTAAGGTTGAATTCGTTTTCTTTTATTTCGTCGAATGTTGCTACAAAGCTGAATTTATCTTCAATAATTCCAGCAGTCAGTTTCCCTTCATTGAATCTCCGGTATGTATCCACAATATGTTCAATATCAGTGGGTCGTAATTGATTTTGATTTTTAACTGATTCGTAGTATTTACTTGCATCAATGAATAAAACATCTTTGTTGTCGCCTTTACCCTTATTAAAAATCAAAATTGCAGCCGGAATACCAGTTCCGAAAAACAAATTTGCCGGTATACCAATAACTGCTTCAAGTATATTTTCCTCAATCGTTTTCTGACGTATTTTTCCTTCACTTGCTCCCCGGAACAGAACTCCATGAGGTACAACTACACCTACCTTGCCTTTACCTTCATAAGTTGTTTCAATCATATGGCTGATAAACGCCCAATCGCCCTTACTCTTTGGAGGAGTTCCTCTCCAGAAACGATTATATTTGTCTGTTTCCGGGTCAAAGCTATCGCTGGATTTGTTCTCCTCTTTATCATCACTCTTTCCCCATTTATCCAGACTGAAGGGTGGATTTGCAACTACCGTATCAAATTTCATCAGAGCATCACCTTCTTTTAGTTTGGGATTGCGGATAGTGTCTCCCCAACGAATTGTGGCGTTATCAAATCCGTGTAAAAACATATTCATAACCGCCAGAGCCCATGTGCTTCCGTTTGCTTCCTGACCATAAAGCGAAAAATTATCTGAACCAACTTCATCTCCTGCTTTAATCAGCAACGAGGCAGATCCACAAGTAGGGTCGCAGATACGTGAACCAGGTTTTGATTTGGTAAGTTTAGCAATGAGGGTAGATACCTCTTTTGGAGTAAAGAATTCTCCAGCCTTTTTCCCAGCATCGCTTGCAAAATTTTCAATCAGGAACATGTATGCACCACCGATAATATCGGTGCCTTCAAGGTGTGACGGTTTCAGATTTAATGATTCTTTATTAAAATCGAGCAGAAGGTTTTTTAGCCTGGTGTTCTTATCTTTAGTATCGCCCAATACACTGCTGTTAAAATTAATGTTCTGGAATATTCCTGCACCATCTTCGCTATATAGTTTGTCACGGTTGGCTTCCACCAGATCTTCCAAAGCAATATCTATTAACTCGCCAATATTAAGTTCATTCCTGTGGTCAAACAAATAGTTGAAATGGCTCTGTTCCGGCACCACAAAACGTTCGTGCTTCATGGCACGATCGGCACGTTCTTTGTCACCGCTATATTTTTTCAAATGAGATTCATATTTATCATCATGCACATCACTTAGATATTTTACAAAAAGCATAGTGAGCACATAATCCTTATAAACACTTGGGTCAATGCTCCCACGAAACGTGTCACATGCTTTCCAGACTGCGTCGTTAATATCTTTTTGTGTTATTAATTTTGTCATGTTATTTATTTTATAGCGTTGATTATTTGTTGTTGAATTTGCTTTTCCCTGAGCATTTCAATTTGCTGCTGCAGTTTTTTTTCTGAGTTTCTGAGATGTATAATTCTTAAAATCGCTTTTTGAGTATTCAAATCTGGGATGTATAAGTCCAATTCATCAAGCACAGATTTTGAGATGGAAACCATTGAGCTCCCCACTGCCTGACTTTTCAGATAATTCTGAGATGAGGCCCTGTTGAGATACCATGTCAAATACTCCGGCAGAATTTTATCTTGAAAATCCTCATTTAACCTAATCACAAAGAACGAAGTGGAAGCTACTGCAGATTGGTTTTTACTTTCGTAAAGAGCTGCAAAATTTTTTGTTCCTTTGGCAGCAAATATTATATCACCATTCTGTAATAAATGTTTTTCGGAAATGCTTTCAGCTTTTAAATCAGGGTATAAAGTGCTTCTAAGTATTCCGTTTTCATCAAATTGCTTTGCCTGCAAGTACACAATCTGGCCTTCCTTAATTGGCTTCGCAAAGATCCCGGTTTGAATAAAAGCGATATGTTTTAATGCTACTCTCAAAATATTTATTTAAGTAATACGGCTACAAAGATAGGTAAAATATTCCAATCTACCAAACATATTTTAATATATTACTGAGTAGTGGTTCTACAAAACCAAGTTATATACTATTTATAGGTCAAATTTGAGGAAGGCAAAATTGCACTCATTTGCAAGCCTTTGGTTGTGTAGTAAGGCTAGTGTGGGCTTGCAAATGTGTGCAACGTGGCTTGTCTGAATTTAAAATTTTTACGCGCGGGCAAAGTCCCGGTAAGTGGCAGGGAATTAAACGTCAAGATATAAGTTTGTTAACGGTACAAATCTGTCTTGTTGTCTCGAATAGAAAAGCTATCTATATTTTTATCAGCTTGCCTATAACTCACTTTTAGAACTGATTACTTACCAAAAGTTCCTCATTCTGTGATCTTTATTTTTTATATATCTTTATGCACCTGAATTTATACTATTAATTGATGATCTGGAATTTTGATGAACCTGTCAAAAGGGATGGGACAAGCTGTATCAAGTATGATCTCAGGGAAGAAATATTTGGTGTAAATGATGTTATTCCAATGTGGGTCGCAGATATGGATTTTAATACACCCGAATTTGTAATAAAATCATTTAAGAGCCGTCTTAACCATGAGATTTTCGGTTATTCTTTTCGCCCACCAGAGTATTTCTCATCAATAATCGACTGGCTTGAAAGCAGGCATAACTGGCTTGTCGAAAAAGAGTGGATTACCTATTGCCCGGGTATTGTTCCTGCGCTCAATATTTGTACACTGGCATTTACCCAACCTGGTGATAATATTATTGTTCAGCCTCCTGTTTATTTCCCCTTCTTTTCTGCAGCAGAATCGCATGGCCGCAGGCTTATTTATAACAGACTGGTAGAGACTGACGGGAAATGGGTAATGGATTATGATTCCCTTATTGCACAAATTGATGGGAAAACAAAAATGATCATTATATCTAACCCTCATAATCCAATAGGGCGGGTATGGACTCCAGAGGAGCTTGTCAGACTTGCAGACATCTGCATTACAAACAATATTCTGATCCTCTCCGATGAAATACATTGTGATCTTGTTCTTCCAGGATTCAATCATAATCCATTGGCAAAATTATCTGAAAAAATTGCTGAAAATACTATTACCTGTATTGCACCCAGCAAGACATTCAACCTTGCAGGACTTTCAACATCATCTGTCATTATTTCAAACCCTCTCCTTAGAAAATCGTTTAACAGAATTGTTGAAAACCTGCATATTGGAAATGGCAACATCTTTGGCACAATAGCTTCAATAGCAGCATATTCAAACGGACATAAATGGCTCGATGCATTACTTGACTATATTGATCATAATATTGATTTTGTGGAAAATTATTGCAGAAAAATGATTCCTGAGATTATTCCTGTTAAACCTGAAGCAACCTATATGATATGGCTCGATTGCCGTAAATTTGGGATGACAGGAAAAGAGCTCAACCGTTTTTTTGTTGACAAGGCAGGCGTAGGAATGAATGAGGGTTCATCTTTTGGTCCGGGAGGAGAAGGATTCATGAGGATGAATGTTGCTACTCCGCACCAGACAGTAATGAAAGCCATGGAGCAGATTGGAAAAGCTGTTTCAACGATAAGATAAACTGATATATTTAATGATGAAAAATAATGTGAAGGTAAGATTAACCCTTGAAGACGGAACAATATATCACGGTCGTTCATTTGGCTCACCTGCTCCTGCAGCAGGGGAGGTAGTTTTTAATACGGCCATGACAGGATATCCGGAGAGCTTAACAGATCCCTCCTATCGTGGACAAATTCTTTGTCTTACCTATCCCCTTGTTGGGAATTATGGAGCACCAAATAAGAGTGAAGAAAATGATCTGTACCGTTTTTATGAATCCTCATCTATTCATATCTCCGGACTCATAGTTTCTGATTATTCATTTGAATATAGTCACTGGAATGCCACAGAAAGTCTTGATGAGTGGTTGAGAAAAAACAATGTGCCCGGGATTTACGGTATTGATACAAGGGCATTGACAAAGCGAATCCGTGAAAAAGGAGCAATGCTTGGAAAGGTTGAGCCAGAAGGAACAGAGATAGAGTTTTATGATCCTAACAAAATTAATCTTGTTGCTGAGGTCAGCACACATGAAAAAAAGGTTTACGGTTCTGGAAAATATAAGATATTACTGGTAGACTGCGGAGTTAAATATAATATAATAAGAAACCTTCTGAAACGCGACACAACAATTATTAGAGTCCCGTGGGATTATAATTTCCATAAGGAAGAATTTGATGGATTATTTTTATCTAATGGTCCTGGTGATCCAAAAATGTGTGGCACTACTATCGAAAATATAAAAAAATCCTTTTCCGGTGAGAAACCTATATTCGGGATATGTCTTGGTAATCAGCTAATGGCACTTGCATCCGGGGCTGATACATATAAACTTAAGTATGGGCACCGGAGCCATAATCAGCCTGTTCTTCAGGCAGGCACCGACAAAGCATATATAACATCCCAAAATCACGGATTTGCTGTCGATAATAATACTTTAGGAAAAGACTGGGAGCCACTTTTCATCAATATCAACGATCAGACTAATGAGGGTATGAAACATAAAGAAAGGTCATTCTTCTCAACACAATTTCATCCTGAAGCATCAGGAGGACCGACTGATACTGATTATCTGTTCGATGTTTTTATAGAGAATATTGAGAAATCAATGAAATAGGGGCTTGTCATCGCAAACCCCTATGTTGTCACATATTGCATCATCTTATCTGCCAGCTCCTTAGCGGTTATGTTTTTAAAAGATTTCATCCTGCTCTCAAAAATTTCTGCAATCTCTTTGTTACATAAATTACCTATGCTGCCTTCATGCTGATAATCGGATATAGAGGTCTTTGAAAATGAGGAATTTTTAACCATCTCAGATACTGCTTTATAAGCATCTCTGAAAGGAATTCCCTCTTTCACCAGACGGTTGACCTCTTCGGTACTGAATATAGTGTTATACAATGTATTCTCCGTAATATCTTTCCTGATCTTTATATTATTCATCATTAGGAGCATTATCTCAATACATTCCCTTACTTCATTAAATGCATCAAAAATCAGATACTTCAGCAATTGAAGATCTCTGTTATATCCGGAGGGAAGATTGCTTGTCAGCATGGCGATCTGATTAGGAAGAGTTTGAATTAAATTTGCCCTGGCTCTGATAAGTTCGAATACGTCAGGGTTTCTTTTCTGAGGCATTATACTTGAACCGGTAATATATTCATCAGGGAAATCTATGAACCTGAATTCGGAACTCATATACAGACATATATCCATTGAAAATCGAGAAAGTGTTTGTGCAACAGAAGCCAGAGCAGAACCTATTGCCATTTCAATCTTCCCTCTGCTCAGACTTGCATAGGCAGAATTATATAGAAGATTATCAAATTCGAGAAGCTCTGAGGTCAGTTTCCTGTTTATGGGTAATGTAGTCCCATAACCAGCTGCTGTTCCCAAAGGATTCTGATTATTGAGTGCCCTCGCCCCGGCAAGCAGTATCACATCATCAGCCAGACATTCAGCATATGCTCCAAACCATAATCCGAATGATGAGACCATTGCCGGTTGCATATGTGTATATCCGGGTAATAATACATCCTTATACCGCTCACTCAGACTTTGTAGCCCGGTAAATAGCCTCCGGATCATACCTGAAAGATTATCTATCTCCTCTCTTGTGCAAAGACGTATATCAACCAGCACCTGATCATTTCTTGACCTTCCGGTATGAATTTTTTTACCTGTTGTTCCAAGTTTCGATGAAATCTCCTTTTCAATCTGTGAATGAATATCCTCAACATCTTTTTCAATAACAAGAGTTCCCTCTTCGTCACTGACAAAGAGGGAATACAGGGCATTCAATAACCCGTTTTTATCATCTTCAGAAATTAATCCAACATTATCAAGCATAATAACATGAGCCATTGAGCCAATTATATCCCATTTTGCGAGAGCCAGATCGGTTTTTCTGTCTTTGCCTGCAGTAAATTCAATAATTGCAGGCTCGGGGTTTATTCCTTTTTCCCAAAGTTTCATATTTATTCCTTTTTCTGACTTGCCTCAACTATAGCTCTGTGAGCCATCAGCCTGATTGCATTAATCCTTATAAAGCCTTTGCTGTCAGTCTGATCAAATCCACCTTCAATATCCATGCTCGAAAGTCTCTTGTTATATAAAGAGGAAGGCGACTCGCGTCCTTCAATAATGACATTCCCTTTATACAGGCAAAGATGAACACTTCCGTCAATAATCTCCTGACTCTTCTCCATAGCTGCCATAAGAAAATCCATTTCAGGACTGAACCAGAATCCATTGTAGATTAGTTCAGCAAACTTTGGAGTGAGCATGTTTCTCAATCGCATCACTTCTCTGTCCATTGCTATACCTTCAATGTCCCTGTGAGCTATATGAAGAATAGTAGCACCCGGTGTTTCATATACTCCACGCGATTTGATACCTACAAATCTGTTTTCAACCATGTCGAGCAGACCAATACCATTCTTCCCGGCTATCTCATTAAGATAGACAAAGAGATCGTAAGAATCCTCCTTTACTGTTCCATCATTCTTATTTATGACCTTCACAGGTATCCCGTTTTTGAAATGAACAACAATACGAGTCTCTGTTTCAGGCGCATCCTGAGGCATTACCATTTTTTCCAGCATGTTTTTATGCATCGAATACATCGGATCTTCAAGAATACCAGCTTCATGGCTTATATGCATCAAATTATCATCTTCACTGTAAGGCTTATCAATGCTGGCTTTCACAGGTATCTTTTTTTCAGCTGCATATTTCAGCAGATCTGTTCTTCCTTTGAATATTTCAAGAAACTCTTTGTCTTTCCATGGTGAAATTACCTTAATATCAGGTTTAAGAGCATAATAGCAAAGTTCAAACCTTACCTGGTCATTGCCTTTTCCGGTAGCACCATGTGCTACAGCATTAGCTCCTTCTTCAATTGCAACCTCAATCTGCTTTTTAGCAATAAGAGGCCTGGCAAGAGCTGTGCCGAGTAAGTATCTCTCCTCATATATAGCATTCCCCATTATAGCTTTAAAAACATAATCATCAATAAATTCCCTTTTCAGGTCAGATATAATTACTTTGGAAGCCCCAAGTAATAATGCCTTTTTCCTACATTCTTCAAAATCATCAGCCTGCCCGACATCTGCCACAAAGGCAATAACCTCATAATCCTTTTCTATTAACCATTTGAGTATTACAGAAGTATCCAAACCACCACTGTACGCTAGAACTACTTTTTCTTTCATTATATTATTATTTGATATTAGTGTTGAAATTTTATCTCTTTTTAATTTGATCATGTATTCCCGGAAGAATTATTTCAAGGCATGTATGAATTTGCTGAAGTGTTACTCCATCACGGGGTATAAGCAGGATGGTATCATCACCGGCAATGGTACCTGCAATCTCATATCTCCCGGTACTATCTATAAAAAAAGCTGTATTGCTTGCGTTCCCCGGAATTGTCTTTATTACCATAAGCCCTTTTGCTTCAACTATATCCTGAATTACCGGGACAATACTCAATTTCATCTGTGTATTAATTTTACCCCTGATATTTTCTGATAAAGAGTACTTATAGTTACCATTGCCGTCGGGGATCCTACCAACCCCAAGCTGCCTTAAATTACGGGATAGTGTAGCCTGTGTACAACTTATCCCATTCCCTTTCAGTCTCTTAAGCAACTCATCCTGTGTAGATATGATCTCTTCGGTAATTATTTTTTCAATTGCCAAAAGTCTTTTTGTCTTCTGCATATTTATACATTTATTTTGCAAATATATTCATTTTATTCAAAATTCAAACTCTAATTAAAAAATTATGTTATTTTTGGACCTCAAATTCAGATAATGAAAGATGTCGTTAAAAAGGTGATCATACTTGGATCGGGAGCACTCAAGATAGGTGAAGCTGGTGAGTTTGATTATTCAGGTTCTCAGGCTCTTAAAGCATTAAAGGAGGAAGATATAAGAACCGTTTTAATAAATCCTAATATTGCTACGGTTCAGACATCTGAAGAACTGGCTGATAAGATTTATTTTCTTCCGGTAACTCCATATTTTGTAGAAAAAGTGATTGCGAAAGAAAAGCCTGATGGGATACTCTTATCTTTTGGCGGACAAACAGCACTAAATTGTGGAACTGAGCTGTATGAATCGGGTGTATTTGAAAAATACAGTGTTAAAGTTCTTGGTACACCGGTTTCGGCTATAATGGATACTGAGGACCGAGAACTTTTCATAAGAAAACTTAATGAGATAGCTGTTAAAACGCCCAGCAGCATTGCTGTTACCGGAGTTGAAGAAGCAATAGAAGCCTCCAGGAAACTTGGATTTCCCATTATTATCAGGGCTGCCTATTCCCTTGGAGGGCAGGGAAGTGGATTTGCATATGATGTTGATGAATTGAGAGCACTTGCATCCAAAGCATTTTCATTTACTGACCAGATTCTTGTTGAAGAATCACTTAAGGGATGGAAAGAAGTAGAGTATGAGGTTGTCAGAGACAAATATGACAATTGCATCACAGTATGTAATATGGAGAATTTTGATCCTCTTGGCATACATACTGGTGAAAGTATAGTTGTTGCACCTTCCCAGACTCTGACGAACAGTGAATATCACAAGCTAAGAGAATTGTCCATCAGGATAATCAGGCATATTGGCATTGTAGGTGAATGTAATGTTCAGTATGCTCTTGCTCCTGATTCTGAAGATTACAGGGTAATTGAAGTGAATGCCCGTTTATCGAGATCCAGCGCACTTGCCTCAAAAGCAACAGGTTATCCATTAGCATTTGTGGCAGCAAAGCTTGGATTGGGATATGGTCTTCATGAACTTAAAAATTCTGTTACGAAAAACACTACCGCCTGTTTTGAGCCGGCTCTTGATTATATTGTGTGCAAAATTCCACGATGGGACTTAAATAAATTCGAAGGAGTTTCACACCTCATTGGCAGTAGTATGAAGAGTGTCGGAGAGGTAATGGCCATCGGAAGAACATTTGAAGAGGTTATTCAAAAAGGATTAAGAATGATCGGACAGGGAATGCACGGGTTTACAGGAAACCGCAACCTCGGTTTTGAAGATATTGAGCGGGAGCTTGCAGAGCCGACTGATATGCGGATTTTTTCAATTGCTGAAGCCCTTGAAATAGGTATACCGGTTGAAAGAATCTATGAACTGACTAAAATTGATAAATGGTTTCTTTTTAAATTGAAAAACATTGTCAGTATAAAAGATGAGCTTTCAGAATACAATACTCTGGAATCTATCCCCTCAGAACTGATTTTACATTCTAAAATAAACGGATTCAGCGATTTTCAGATTGCAAGGCATGTACTTAAATCAGAACCGTCACAAATCAATGACGACCTGATGAAAGTAAGAAGTTTCCGGAAATCGCTGGGGATAGTTCCTTATGTTAAACAGATTGATACTCTTGCTGCGGAATACCCGGCAATAACAAATTATCTTTATCTGACATACAGTGGTTCCGAACATGATATTGAATGTGAAAACGACAAAAAATCGATTATTGTTCTTGGATCTGGAGCTTACAGGATAGGTTCTAGTGTGGAATTCGACTGGTGTTCTGTTAATGCAATTGATACAATAAATAAAGAAGGATTCAGATCAATAATGATAAACTACAATCCTGAAACTGTAAGTACTGATTACGATATATGTGACAGGCTATATTTCGATGAGCTTACTTTCGAAAGGGTCCTTGATATAATTGATCTGGAAAAACCCGGTGGTGTTATCGTCTCTGTCGGCGGTCAGATCCCGAATAACCTGGCAATGAGGCTTTACAAAGAAAATGTACCGGTGCTCGGCACCTCTCCGGTTTCTATCGACAAGGCCGAAAACAGGCATAAATTTTCAAAAATGCTTGATAACCTTGGTGTTGACCAGCCACGATGGCAAGAGCTCACTTCTATTGATGATATTTTTGATTTTGTCGACCGGATTGGATTTCCGGTTCTTATCAGGCCCTCCTATGTATTATCAGGAGCTGCCATGAATGTAGTCTCAAACAAGAATGAATTATCACATTATCTTGAGCTTGCAGCACAGGTTTCAAAACAATATCCGGTTGTAGTTTCTGAATTTATAGAGAATGCTAAAGAGATAGAGATGGATGCAGTAGCAAGCGACGGTGAAATGATAGCTTATGCCATAAGTGAACATGTTGAGTTTGCCGGAGTTCACTCAGGAGATGCAACTATGGTATTCCCTGCACAGAAAATATATTTTGAAACATCCAGGAGGATTAAACGTATTTCGCGACAGATAGCCAGTGAACTGCATATTTCAGGACCTTTTAATATACAGTTTCTGGCAAAAGACAATGACATTAAAGTTATAGAATGTAACCTGCGAGCAAGTCGCAGCATGCCTTTTGTTTCAAAAGTTCTTAAATCAAACCTCATTGAACTTGCAACTAAAGTGATGCTTGGTGTTCCGACTGAAAAAATAAATAAAACTGTATTTGAGCTTGATTATGTAGGAGTTAAAGCTCCTCAATTTAGCTTTTCGCGCCTGGCCAAAGCCGATCCTGTTCTCGGAGTGGATATGTCATCAACCGGAGAAGTCGGATGCATTGGTGAAGGTTTCTATGAAGCAATACTTAAAGCAATGTTTTCTGTTGGTTACAGAATTCCAAAGAAGAGTATCCTGCTTTCAACAGGCCCGGCCCGTTCAAAAGTCGAACTTCTTAACAGTGCAAGAGCTCTCAGGGAAAAAGGACATAAGCTCTATGCTACTCGTGGCACCCAACAATTTCTGCAGAATGCCGGGGTCGAAGCTCATGTTGCATACTGGCCAGATGAGGATAAATCACCAAACACTATTGAGCTTATTAAATCGCGCGAGGTGGATCTTGTTGTGAACATACCTAAAGACCTGAGTGCTGAAGAACTTAATAACGACTATACTATAAGAAGAGGTGCAGTGGATTATAATGTTCCTCTGATTACCAATTCACGGCTTGCAAGTGCATTCATCCTGGCTTTCTGCAAAATGAGTATTGACGACCTGGCTATTAAGAGCTGGGATGAGTATAAATAAGGCTGTAGAAACATTAAAGTCATTATTGAGACCTAACAGACAATCAGACAACAAGACATACAGACAATCAGACAATATGACAATATGACCTCCATTCGTAAATTATGTGCTGGCTACCAACTATACTTATTCTTCCTTACTTATTTCTCCTTCTAAAAATTTACAGAAGCCTTCTTAAAATTGAACTCTTTAATATATCTGTCGATACTGTAACATTTGTATCTGTAGTAGTAGCGTGTCGTAATGAAGAGGAAAGTCTTCCATTCCTGCTGAAAAGTTTTGAAAAGCAGAATTATCCAGATGAATTATTTGAAGTCATAATTGTAAATGATAATTCAACTGACAAAACATATGGAATCGCCACCGGTTATAGCGGAGTCCTCAATCTTAAAGCAGTTAACAATAAAGGTAAAGGTAAAAAACAGGCTATAAGAACCGGGATAGAAAATTCTTCAGGCAACCTTATAATCACAACGGATGCCGATTGCCTGATGAAAGAAGGATGGATAAGAACCATATCGGCATTCTTTGAAAAACATAAGCCTGATATGATAATATGTCCGGTTAAACTGGAATCCGGATCTGGATTTTTCAAAAAGTTTCAGGAAATGGAGTTTCTTAGTCTGCAGGGTATCTCAGCGGGTTCTGCATTTTCAGGTGAAGCGACAATGTGCAATGGTGCTAATCTTGCATTTACCAGGAGATCCTACTTTGATCATTATGATAATCTGCATGAGGAGATTGATTCAGGCGATGATATTTTCTTCTTACAGAGTCTGAAACATGAGAGCGGATCAAAAATATTTTGGCTTGAATCGACTGATGCTATCGTAACAACAGCTTTATCCCCATCAGTTGTATCATTTATTAAACAGAGAAGAAGATGGATATCCAAAGGAAAAGCTTATAATGATACATTTACTATTTCCCTTGCAATTGTAACATTTGTTACAATTATACTGCAAGTATCTGTTTTAATAGCCGGATTCATTAATCGGGACTTCTGGTGGATCTTCCTGACCATTTTTCTATTAAAAACGATTCCCGATTTATTAATAATACGGAATAGAGCACGAAGTTATGGAACAAGAAAACTATTAAACTGGTTTTTACCGGCTCTGGTCGTCTATCCTTTTTATGTTCTGGGTGTAGTATTTTATAGTTGGATATCCCGGAAAAATAAGGAATATTAATTCCCCATTTCGGAAAGAAACTTGATCCTTATCAACCTGATCTCCTCCTCTTCAAACTCATTTCCCAACTCTTTAATAGCCTCTTCGAGTGAGTCAGATTCAGCCTCCTCTCTAAAATATGAATATATATCCAGTTGCCTCTCCTCATCAATCATAGAACTTACATAATAATCAATGTTAATCCGGGTACCTGAATTGACAATAGCCTCAATCTCCGATATCAGTTCTCCCATTTCCAGACCTTTAGCTTCGGCAATATCCTCTAAAGCCCTTTTCATATCAATAGAATGAATAATATATACTTTAAGCCCCGATTTATTGACAACCGATTTAACCACCATGTCGAGAGGTCTGATTATCTCTTTTTCCTCAACATACTTTTTGATTATATCAATAACCTCTTCACCATATCGCTGTGCTTTTCCTGCTCCAACACCGGAAATATTCTGAAGTTCATCAATGGTTATCGGGTATTGTATAGCCATGTCCTCCAGGGATGGATCCTGAAAAACAACAAATGGAGGTACATCTTTGTGCTTCGATATTTGTTTCCGGAGATCCTTAAGAATGCTGAACAACTCCTCATCAACAGCAGCTGTTCTTGCCCCAAAGGCATTTTCTTCATCTGTTGTATCTGCATAGTCATGATCTTCAGCAAGCATAAAAGAGGTGGGCTTTTCCAGAAACTCCATCCCCTTCTGTGTCAGTTTCAACAGGCCATAGTTTTCAATATCCTTTGTAAGAAATTTCGCAATAAGAGCCTGCCTTATAACCATATTCCAGAATTTCTCATCCCTGTCTTCTCCTATTCCAAAAAATTCGATCTTATGGTGCTTATATGATTTAATAGCTGAGGTAATTTTTCCTGATAAGATATTTGCAACATGATCGGCCTTAAATTTCTCCTTTACAGCCAGGATAGTCTCCAATACACTAATAACAGCCTCATTACCCTCAAACTGTGATTTAGGATGAAGACAGTTATCACATGCTTCACAGTTTTCCTTCTGGTACTCTTCTCCAAAATAATGGAGCAACAACCTCCTTCTGCATTCAGATGATTCAGCATATGAAACCGTTTCGAGAAGCAGTTGTTTTCCGATCTCCTGTTCAGCAATCGGTTTACCCTGCATAAATTTCTCAAGTTTCAGAATATCATTATAACTATAGTATGCAATACAATTCCCTTCACCGCCATCGCGTCCGGCTCTTCCGGTTTCCTGATAATACCCTTCCAGACTTTTAGGTATATCGTAATGGATAACAAACCTCACATCAGGTTTATCAATTCCCATCCCAAAAGCAATAGTTGCAACAATTATATCGGCCTCCTCCATAAGGAATTTATCCTGGTTTTTTGTGCGAGTAGCTGTGTCCATTCCGGCATGATATGGAAGAGATTTAATACCATTAACCTTAAGAACTTCGGCTATCTCCTCAACTTTCTTACGACTCAGACAATAAATTATCCCAGATTTACCTGGATTGTTTTTAACATACTTAATTATCTCCTTTGTGACATCCTGTTTCGATTTAACCTCATAGTAAAGGTTTGGCCGGTTAAATGAAGATTTAAAAACATCTGCGTCAAGGATACCAAGGTTTTTCTGGATATCATGCTGAACTTTTGGAGTGGCTGTTGCCGTAAGAGCTATTATAGGTGATCTGCCTATGGTATCAATTATTGGTCTTATTCGCCTGTATTCAGGCCTGAAATCATGTCCCCATTCAGATATACAATGAGCTTCATCGATAGCATAGAATGATATCTCAATCTTTTTAAGGAAATCTATATTCTCCTCTTTTGTAAGAGATTCAGGTGCAACATAGAGAAGTTTTGCCTTACCTGATAATACGTCGTTTTTAACTCTTGTTATTTCTGTCTTTGTAAGTGATGAGTTAAGGAAGTGAGCAACATCGTCGTCGGTGCTGAAGTTCCTCATGGCATCAACCTGATTTTTCATAAGAGCGATAAGTGGGGAGATTACTATAGCAGTTCCTTTCTTCATAACAGCAGGTAGTTGATAGCAAAGTGATTTGCCTCCGCCAGTGGGCATAAGCACGAAAGTATCTTTGCCAGCAAGTACATTCCTGATTATCGGCTCCTGATTGCCTTTAAAAGTATCAAATCCAAAGTACTTTTTTAAGTAATCCTGTATCGTAGAATCATTCAACATAATATTCCCCTGAAAGAAAAACTGTTCAACTATGTAAAAGTTTGATTTTACAGTTTACATAAAGTTAATAAATTTCCTTATTATAACCTCGTTTTATTTTATAATTAACAAAAATGATTGCCTCTAATTGTCTAAATCCTTTCCAAAAAAGAATGTTAAGTTTTTTTTCCTAAACTTCAGCAAATACATTATTATCCTGATTTTCTATGCGTTAAACGCCTCTTGTCCCAAATAAAATGAAATGGCTAACTAATTTCAAAACGGCGAAAAGATTAATATTGTTTTGCAAAAGAAGATTTCTCATCTTTACAGGCTCTAATTAAACCAAATATATTAAGCGGTTATGGCTATGTCTTGGAAAAAAGGAAAGAAAGGCGAAAAGGAGATGTCATTCCTTGAACATCTGGAGGAATTAAGATGGCATATCATCCGCTCTGTATTAGCTATCGTTATTTTTATGGTAATAGCTTTTGTTTTCAAATCCTTTCTTTTCGATAAGATTATCCTTGCCCCCAAGAGTCCATCTTTCCCTACAAACCGATTCCTTTGTCATATTGGTGAACTCTTAAATACGTCAGCATTGTGTATTAACACCAAACACTTAAACCTGATTAGTATAAAAATGGCGGGACAGCTTACAACCCATATAGCGGTTTCGATGGTTGCCGGCCTTATTCTTGCCTTTCCAGTTATTCTCTGGGAATTCTGGCAATTCTTCAAACCAGCCCTCCGTCCAAATGAGTCAATGCATGCAAAAGGAGCAGTTACTGCAGCATCAATACTTTTTTTTATTGGTGTGCTTTTCGGTTATTTCCTGCTTGCTCCTCTCTCTATGCATTTTCTGGGGACATATGAAGTTAGTGCAGAGGTTGTCAATCAAATTAATGTCCGCTCATATATCGGCCTGATATCATCAATATGTCTGGCCACAGGAATTGTGTTCGAACTACCTATAATTACATACTTCCTTACCAAGGTTGGTATTATTACACCTACATTCCTTCGAAAGTACAGGAAACATGCTATTGTCGTTATATTCATTCTCGCAGCCATAATCACACCTCCTGATGTCTTTTCTCAGGCACTTGTCTGTGTTCCCGTCCTGTTTCTTTATGAGATTGGAATTGTAATTTCATCCAGGGTAATGAAACAGAGAGAAAAGCAGCATGATGATTTTATGACTGATGATGATTCCACTAAAACTGAGACGGCAACCTTATAATATTATAAATGAAACTTTATACTGAAAATCTAGTTAAAAAGTATCGAGCCAGAACAGTAGTTGACCATGTTTCCATTGAGGTTGAACAGGGAGAAATTGTTGGACTACTTGGCCCTAACGGTGCTGGTAAAACAACCTCTTTTTATATGATTGTTGGGCTGATAAGGCCAAGAGAGGGAAAAATATTTCTGGATAATGAAGATATAACATCCCTTCCTGTTTATAAACGTGCAAGAAAGGGCATTGGTTATCTGGCACAGGAAGCCTCCGTTTTCAGAAACATGTCTGTAGAAGATAATATTCGTGCCGTACTTGAGATGTCAGGTTTTCCAAAAGAGGAACAAAGAGAAAGACTGGAGAATCTCTTACTTGAATTTGGACTTCAGAAGATAAGGAAAAGCAAGGGAATTCAACTCTCAGGAGGTGAGCGAAGACGTACCGAAATAGCAAGAGCCCTGGCGCTTAAGCCAAATTTCATTTTACTTGACGAACCATTTGCTGGAGTTGATCCTATTGCTGTTGAAGATATTCAGGAGATTGTATCTAAGCTTAGGGAGAAACAAATCGGGATTCTTATCACCGACCATAACGTTCATGAGACCCTTTCAATTACTGATCGTGCATACCTTCTCTTTGAAGGTCGTATCCTTAAATCCGGAACATCTTCACAATTGGCAGATGATGAGCACGTAAGAAAAGTCTATCTCGGAAAGAACTTTGAACTGCGCCGGTAATATCAATTTGTTTTGATAATAATTTATTATACTTTTGCGGGGAATTTTACCGCGGATGTGTCGTAATTGGTAGCCGAGCAAGATTTAGGATCTTGTGTCTTCGTGACGTGGGGGTTCGAGTCCCTTCATCCGCACAAATGTATCAAACCACCCGTAACGATCTATTATATTGCGTTTTGGCGGTTTTTTAACTATGCAATAAACAATAATTAAAATGAATATCACCAAAGAAAATATCGATGATCTGAATGCTGTGTTAAAAATCAGTATCGAAAAACCAGATTATGAAAATAAAGTTGAGACCGTATTGAAAGATTACAGGAAAAAGGCAAATATCAAAGGATTTCGTCCTGGTATGGTCCCTATGGGTCTGGTAAGAAAAATGTATGGCAGAGCTGTACAGATTGAAGAAATCAACAAAATAGTTACAGATAATATTCAGAAGTACCTTCAGGACGAAAAAATTGAAATCCTTGGTGATCCGCTTCCAAAAGATAATGATCAGGAAAAAATTAATTTCGGTACCCAGGAGGATTTTACCTTCTCATTTGACCTTGGCCTGGCTCCGGAAATTGAACTGAAATTAACTAAAAAAAATAAAGTCAACCTGCATGAGATCATCATCGATGAGAAGATGAAAAGTGATTATCTTGAAAATTATACCCGTCGTTTTGGTGAATTGCAAAAAGCCGATCTTACTGAAGAAAAGGATATGCTAAAGGGTAAAATTGAAGCTATTGATAATGAGGGCAATGTGATACCTGAAGGCCTTTCTGTTGATGACACCTCAATTGGAATTGACATCATTAAAGATAAAAAAATCAAAAAACAATTTATAGGTAAAAGCCAGAGCGATTCAATTGACTTTGACCTCAAAAAAGCATACCCAAATGATACTGAAATAGCCGGGATATTACATATAGAAAAAGGAGAGGTAGCAGAACTTGATGGCCTATTCAGGTTTACCATCAATGAAATAAACCGTTTCCATCCGGCCAAATTGGGAAAGGAACTGTACGACAAGATTTATGGTGAAGGAATAGTTAGTTCGAAAGACGAATTCATGAGTAAAATTACAGACGAGATATCTTTAAACTTAATACGTGAAAGCGAGTTTAAGTTAATGATGGATATTAAAAATCTGGTTATCGAAAAAACTGATTTTAATCTTCCTGAAGAGTTCCTGAAAAAATGGCTTCTTAAAGTTAATGAAAATACAACGGAAGAGAAGATAGAAAAAGAATTTGACAGTTTTAGGAAAGACCTTAACTGGCAGCTTATAAGAAATAAAATCGCCCGTGACAACGAAGTGAAAATCACTGAGGAAGAACTACTGAAAGAAGCTGAGAACATTACCAGACAACAGTTTCAACAGTATGGCTTATTCTATGCAGCTGATGAACGAATAACCAACTATGCAAAAGAGACTCTCAAGCGGGAAGATGAAGCAAAACGAATAGCGGATAAAATACTCGAAGAAAAGGTTATTTTAATCCTGAAGGAGCTGGTGAAGCTTGAAGAGAAGAGCATCACAGTTGAGGAATTCAATAAGCTTTTTGAATAGTAATCAAGGCATTGCGCTAATTTATTTATTATTTACTATCTTTGTTTATTAATTAATAAGCCTGAAAATATGAATATTATTGACGATTTTGGAAAATATGCAAAAAGCAAACATGGAATAAGCAGTCTGAACCTGCACAGGTATACATCTATTCACAGCAGCTATATCTCACCGACAATTATTGAAGAGCGCCAGTTGAATGTTGCATCGATGGATGTGTTTTCACGTCTGATGATGGACAGAATTATTTTTCTTGGTTTACCTATTGATGATTATGTTGCAAATATTATCCAGGCACAACTACTCTATCTCGATTCATCTGATCCGGGAAAAGATATCCAGATTTATTTCAATACACCAGGAGGATCTGTACATGCTGGCCTTGGCATATATGATACAATGCAATACATTTCATCGGATATTGCCACTATCTGTACAGGTATGGCAGCATCGATGGGAGCGGTACTCCTTATAGCCGGTAAAAAAGGTAAACGATCAGCTCTTAAGCATTCCAGGATTATGATTCACCAACCCATGGGTGGTGCTGAAGGCCAAGCTTCTGATATAGAAATTACTGCCCGTGAAATCGTTAAGTTAAAAAAAGAACTTTATGAAATCATCGCATTTCATTCCGGCAATACCTACGAACAGGTTGAAAAAGATTCTGACAGAGACCATTGGATGACATCCATTGAGGCTAAAGAATACGGAATGATTGATGAGATTCTTCAGAAAACTGAAAAATAGCCTGTTATGGATAAATGTTCATTTTGCGGCAGAACAAAAAAAGAGGCCAACATGCTAATTGCCGGCCTCGAGGGCCATATCTGCGATCACTGCATTGAGCAGGCTCACAGCATAATGAATGAAGAACTTGGCAATAAAAAGGATGTTTCATTTGATACTATAAGCCTTCTTAAACCAGTCGAAATCAAAAAATTTCTTGATCAGTTTGTAATTGGTCAGGATATGGCTAAGAAGATAATCTCAGTAGCTGTATATAATCACTACAAAAGGCTAATGCAAAAGCCTGATGGCGATGATATTGAGATCGAAAAATCAAACATTATACTTGTTGGCGAGACAGGAACAGGGAAAACCCTTCTGGCAAGAACCGTTGCAAAAATGCTACATGTACCTTTTACAATTGTTGATGCAACTGTTCTTACTGAAGCAGGATATGTAGGCGAAGATATTGAAAGTCTGCTGACCCGTTTGCTACAAAATGCAGATTATAATGTTCCGGCAGCTGAAAAAGGTATCGTATTTATTGATGAAATCGATAAAATTGCCAGAAAAGGTGACAATCCTTCTATAACCCGCGACGTCTCAGGAGAGGGCGTGCAACAAGGTCTTCTTAAACTGCTTGAGGGATCAATAGTTAATGTTCCTCCGCAGGGTGGCCGCAAGCATCCCGAACAGAAAATGATCCCTCTCGATACAAAAAATGTATTATTTATTTGTGGCGGTGCTTTTGAAGGAATAGAGAAGAAGATTGCAATGCGACTTAATACTCAGATTATTGGATTCGGAGCATCAAAAATAAGGGATAAGGTTGACAAAGATAATCTGCTTCAATATATAGCTCCTCAGGATCTAAGATCTTACGGTCTAATACCTGAAATAATCGGTAGGCTTCCTGTTCTTACCCATCTGAATCCGCTCGACAGAGATGCCCTGAGAGCAATCCTTACAGATCCAAAAAACGCCCTGATAAAACAGTATATTAAATTGTTTAAAATGGACGATATTGATCTTACTTTTGCCGAAGGAGTACTTGATTATATAGTTGATAAGTCAATTGAATTTAAGCTCGGAGCACGCGGCCTCAGATCCATCTGCGAGACCATCATGCTTGATGCGATGTTCGAAATGCCATCTCTCGGGAAAAATGAACTTGAAATTACTATCGATTATGCAAGTCGGAAAATTGAAAGAATAAATCTGAAAGTTCTTAAAGCATCATAAAAAAAAGAGACTAAAAACTTAGCCTCCTCTTTTTATAATCTAATAATTATCAATTATTTAACATCGTCCGGTGCCTGAACCTGAGTTGAATTTCTTTACTCTCTCCTCCGGAAGTAACAGTTGCAACAGCATCACAATTTCCTTCTCCGTAATTTATTTCAATCGGGTCAGATCGATCTCGGACTGTTTTGTACAAGATGAAAGCAGATTAAAAAGGTTTAACCGGGAATTAAAAAAAAATTATTTATTTCTATCGTAAATTACATACGTATAAGAGATCTCGTTGTCTTCATTGCCTGCAAACACCTCTTCATCAACAACTTTCCAATCATTCAGGTCGATCTCAGGAAAATAGATATCGGCCCTGGTTTTTTCATGTACATGTGTAATATAAAGCCTGTCGGCAATGGTAATAAACTGTTTATAAACACTCCCGCCTCCGATCACAAAGATTTTCTCTCCTTCTTCACATTTGTGTAAAGCATCATCTATTGAATATGCAGTTATCGCACAATCGATACATTCAAGCGGGTCGTCGGTAAGAACAATATTTTTACGTCCCGGAAGTGGTCGTCGCGGTAACGATTCCCAGGTTTTTTTACCCATGATAACCGCATTCCCTAATGTTAGCCTTTTAAATCTCCTCAGATCCTCCGGAAGGTGCCATAAAAGCTCATTATCCCTCCCTATTCCCAAATCTTCAGAAACAGCAACGATTATTGAAATCATACTTTAATTATTAAACTGATATTTCACCTTTAATATGCGGATGGGCATTATAGTCTGTCAGAGTAAAATCATCATAACTGAATTTCAGAATATCTTTTACTTCAGGGTTAATTAACATTTTGGGTAAACGAAAAGGCTCCCTTGTCATCTGCAGTTTCACCTGATCAATATGGTTAAGATAAATATGTGCGTCGCCAAGTGTGTGAACAAAATCTCCCGGCTTCAGTCCAGTTGCCTGAGCTACCATAAGCGTCAGAAGAGAATAAGACGCAATATTGAAAGGAACACCAAGAAAAATATCAGCACTACGCTGATAGAGCTGACAGGATAATCTCCCTTCAGCAACATAAAACTGGAACATAATATGACAGGGGGGAAGTGCCATCTTATCTAATTCACCTACATTCCAGGCACTTACAATATGCCGTCGTGAGTCTGGTGATTTCCTTATTGAACTTATAACATTTACAAGCTGGTCAACTTTTTCACCTTTCCCGGAAGGCCACGACCTCCACTGATATCCGTAAATGGGTCCAAGATTCCCATCTTTATCGGCCCATTCGTCCCAAATCTTTACTCCATTATTATTCAGATATCTGATATTTGTATCCCCTGCAATAAACCAGAGTAACTCATGAATTATGGATTTAAGATGGAGCTTTTTCGTTGTAAGAAGAGGAAATCCCTCTTCAAGATTGAATCGCATCTGATAGCCGAATACACTAATTGTTCCGGTACCGGTCCTGTCTTGTTTCTTAGCTCCGTTTTCTATAACATGATCCAGAAGATCGAGATATTGCCTCATTCAATAAATTAATAAAATTATTTGGGTGAAATTCTTGCCGCCCAACCACCTCCCGGAGCCAGATGAATTTTCATCTTATCACTTGATTTAACACTGTTTTTCAGATGTTTATAATCGCCTGCATACCTATCAGCGTTCATCCCATCCTGAAATATATCAATTGAATATTCCCCTTCCGGTAAAAAAGAAAGATTGAGCTCCATGTCACGACTTGTCCAGTCTGTAAGTGCCCCTACAAACCACTCTTTTCCCGATCGTCTTGCAAGAAGAAGATAATCTCCGACTTTCCCATCAAGAACTTTAATATCATCCCAGACCACAGGGATATTTACAATAAAATCGGTTGACTCCTTTTCCTTCATATAGTTTGAAGGGCTATCTGAAAGCATCTGGAGCGGACTTTCATAGATAACATACAATGCAATCTGATGAGCTCTTGTGCCCTGGCTCTCGGGACGAGTAAACTGAGGAGTGAAGTTTATCTTATCCATATTTATCATTGCTCCCGGAGTATAATCCATTGGTCCGGTTACCATTCTTGTAAAGGGAAGTGTCACATCATGTTCCGGATTAATATCTCTGCTCCACTTATTGTTCTCCATACCCTTCACTCCTTCGCGTGTGAGTGCATTTGGCCATGTACGCCTTAGTCCATCTGGCTTATAAGCACCATGAAAGTCAATAAGAAGATGATGCTCAGCTGTCTTCTTAGCTGCTTCAAGGTAAAAATTAACAATCTTCTGATCATCCCTCTGCATAAAATCAACCTTCACACCTTTTACCCCCCATTTCTCATATTGCAAAACTGCCTCATCAATCTTGTCCCAGAAGGATTTCCACACTACCCACAAAATTACTCCAACATGCTTACTTTCAGCGTATTTACACAACTCCTGAACATTGATGTCCGGTATCTCCTTAAGCACATTTCCCAGTTCATACCAGCCCTCATCAAGAATGATATATTCAATCCCGTTTCCAGAGGCAAAGTCAATATAATATTTATAAGTATCGTTGTTAATACCTGCTCTGAAATCAACACCATAAATATTATTTGCGTTCCACCAATCCCATGCTACCTGCCCGGGTTTAATCCATTTTGTATCTTCAATCTTATTAGGGGCAGCTAGTTTAAATACGAGATCGCTTTCCAGAAGCTTAGCATCGTTTGAAGCAATAACAAACACCCTCCATGGGAATGTACGTGTACCTTTTGTTTTTGCAATATAATCTCTGGTACTGGTAACCAACAGGTTCCTGTCCTGGTTAAGTTTTTCAGTTTCCGGATATTTTGCCCATGTGGCAGTCACTTTACCTGAACCTCCACCCAGTAACCACATGCCGGGATAATCCTCAATATCTGATTCTGTAATAAGAATATTAGCTCCATTTACCTGGAAAAGCGTGGGAAGGCTGGCAAGATGCTTATCCCCTATTGTATCAAGTGATGAGTATAAAAAAGTTCTCTCGTTGTGCGACATAAAACTCTCTTCAAGAGGATACCATGAATGAGTCCCGGCAGGAAACTGAAAATCTGAAATTTCATTATTTATCGTAATATCTCCTTTTAAAAATGTCTCAAACCGGTAAGCCACACCATCATTATATGCTCTAAATTGGAGGGAGAAGCCTGAATTAAAAGTAATTACAATAATATTGCAATTATCAGTAATCTCAGATCTTTTATGTGCTACAACCGGCTTGATGATTTCATTTAATTGGCTGATTTTTACTCTTTTAATTTTCTCGTTTTCACCTAGTATCTTTCCGTCGGCAAGCCTGATTGCAACTTTTGTTGAGTTAATAATTTCCTTGCCATCGAGCGATGCTGACCATTTAATGCCGCTCCCTACATTCACAACAAGGGATATTCTATTATCGGGAGAATTGACCTTATACTCTTTTGCAAAAGAGTATGATGCTAAGGATAGAAATACTAAAACCAATAATACTGTTCTTTTCATATTAATATGTTTAATGAATCTTTAAATTTTTTAAAAGATATGCGTCATACATTAATCCTTCTTTTTCTTTCTTTTATCAATTTCATCCCTCACAGAAGCCGCACGCTCATAATCTTCAGTTCTGACAGCCTCATCAATCATTTTATATAACTCCTCATCAGAGTATGAATCATATTTTGTAGGTTCCGTCTCAAAAATATTTTCAACTTCATCTTCTGAAGATAATTTTGAATCGGTAGGATTAATCGTTATGCCAGCTTTTTCAAGGATCTCTTCAGTAATAAAAATCGGACAACTGAACCTCAATGCAATAGCAACTGCGTCAGATGTTCTGCTGTCGATAGAGTATTCCCTTTCACCATTATTACATACAAGCTTTGAGAAGAAAACCCCCTCTTCAAGTTTATAAATCATAACTTCAATAACCGAAATCTTAAACTCATCTGCAAATTTCTTGAACAGGTCATGAGTAAGTGGCCTCGGGGGATCCAGATTTTCAAGTTTAATTACTATTGCCTGTGCTTCAAACCCGCCTATAATAATAGGTATCCTTCTCTCACCCTCTTCTTCTATCAATATCAAAGCATAAGCTCCGGATTGAGTCTGACTGTAAGATATACCCATCACTTTTAGCTTAACTCTCTTCATGTCAATTATTTATATGCCAGATAGATAGCGGGTTCTTTTTGTTGCTCATGACAAATATAAAGATAATAGAAGTAAGACAATAGGTAACAATATTCTTTTTTTTCAACAGTTAAAGTTTTGAGTCGTGTAAAAAAGTTTTTCAATCAACCTAAAATAATCATAATAACCTATAATTTCCCTGTTTTACTTCTGCTAATAAAAAATTAACTGTATTGGTTTGTAAATAATCTAATTTGTATATCTTTGCAGTCCAAATTTGAATAAATCCGCCGGGGCAAATTAAAGCTATATGATCACATAATTATATACGCCTCACGGAGTAACGTAAAAAAAGTAATAAATGTACGCAATCGTAGAAATTGCAGGTCAGCAGTTTAAAGTAGAAGAAGGTAAAAAGATTTTTGTACACCGTCTCGAAGTTGAAGAGGGAAACCAGATTGATTTTGATAAGGTTCTTTTAATTGAGGACGATGGTAACATCACAATAGGAGAACCTACAATAAAAGATGCTGTTGTTGGGGGAAAGATCCTTGACCACATGAGAGGCGATAAGGTAATTGTATTCAAAAAGAAGAGAAGAAAGGGTTACAGGGTTAAAAACGGACACCGCCAAAACTTTACTCAGGTTGAAATTGTAAGTATTAACGGGAAAGCATCACCTAAAAAAGCCGCTCCAAAACAAGCAGAGGTTAAGGTAGCTGAAGTTAAAGTTGCAGAAGAACCTGTTAAGGAGAAGAAGCCTGCTGTTAAGAAAGAAGTGGCTCCTGCCAAAAAGAGTTCTGAAAAGAAGCCAGCAGAAAAAAAACCTGCGGTTAAGAAACCAGCAGAAAAAAAACCAGCTGCTAAGAAGCCCCCAAAAGCAAAAGAATAATTAAGTAATAGTATTAGCAAATAAAAATATAAAATTATGGCACACAAGAAAGGAGCAGGTAGTTCACGTAACGGTCGCGATTCTGAAAGCAAACGACTTGGCGTGAAGCTCTTTGGCGGCCAGGTAGCCAAAGCAGGCAGTATTATAGTTCGCCAGAGAGGAACCAAACATAATCCGGGTCTCAATGTTGGACTTGGAAAAGACCACACTCTTTTTGCTCTTATCGATGGAGAAGTTGAGTTCAAAAGAAAAAGAGATAATAAATCTTTCGTATCGATTAAACCGGTTGGTGAATAACATATTATCACAAAAGATACTTACTCCCAAAATTCTTTTCTGTCATAGAAAATAATTATCGGGAGTTTTTTAATATTTTTACAGCAGGCATCTTACGGCCTGCTTTTTTCATTAACTCATACCTGAATATGTTAACAATTAATTTTATCCGCGAAAAAAAAGAATTTATCATCGACCGCCTGAAAGTAAAAAACTTTGAGGCAGAAGAAATAATCAACAGAATTCTTAAACTTGACTCCTCACGCCGTGAGATACAATCCAAAACCGATTTAATGCAGAGCGATATGAACCGTCTCTCAAAAGAGATTGGGACTCTTATGAAAGAAGGAAAAAGATATGAGGCGGAAGCTGCCAAAGGAAAAACATATTCACTTAAAGAAGAGATCAAATTACTTTCCGACAAACTGATCCCTATTGATATTGAGCTTAAAAATGAGATCATCAGGCTTCCTAACCTCCCACACGAATCTGTTGCACCAGGACATGGTGCAGAGGAGAATGTGAAAGTAAGAGAGGGTGGTGTTATGCCTGATATCTCCAAAAATGCACTTCCACACTGGGATCTAATAAAAAAATATGATATTATCGATTTCGATCTTGGTATTAAACTTACTGGAGCAGGATTTCCGGTTTACAAAGGGAAAGGGGCTAAACTGCAAAGAGCTCTGATCAGTTTTTTTCTTGACGAAGGCGAGAAAGCGGGATACAGGGAAATATTGCCTCCTATAATGGTTAATGAAGATTCAGGCTTTGGCACCGGCCAATTACCTGATAAAGAGGGACAGATGTACCATGCCACTCTTGATAATTTTTATCTTATACCTACTGCTGAAGTACCTGTTACAAATATCTATAGGGATGTTATACTAAGCGCCGATATCCTTCCGGTTAAGAATATTGCCTATACTCCTTGTTTCAGAAGAGAGGCCGGATCATGGGGAGCTCATGTCAGAGGATTGAACCGCCTCCATCAGTTCGATAAGGTCGAGATTGTCCAGATCGCACACCCCGATCACTCTTATAAGTCTCTTGAAGATATGGTGAACCATGTCGAGGGCCTTGTTTCCAAACTGGATCTTCCTTATCGAATACTCAGACTCTGTGGAGGCGACATATCATTCACCTCTGCTCTCACATACGATTTTGAAGTATGGTCAGCAGCACAGAAACGGTGGCTTGAGGTAAGTTCAGTATCTAATTTTGAATCATTCCAGGCTAACAGGCTGAAATGCAGGTTTAAGGATAAAGGAGACAAACAGACCCGGCTTGCTCATACCCTTAATGGCAGTGCCCTGGCCTTACCCAGGATCGTTGCAGCTATCCTTGAAAACAACCAGACAGAAACAGGAATCAAAGTACCCAAGGCACTTATTCCATATACCGGGTTTGATCTGATCAACTAAACATTTAACCGCAAAGTGCACAAAGATGGCGCAAATAGCGCAGAGTAAAGAATGGATAAGAACCGAAAATCTTATATCTATGCCGGTCTGGCGATACTCTTCTGGTCAACAGTCCCAACAGCCTTTAAAATAACTCTTGGGGAGCTGGATATTCTGCCAATGCTTACAATCGCTTCATTTACATCTGCCCTGGTACTGCTGATAGTTGTTTTAGCCGGGAAAAAGTTAAGTCTTATCAGAAAATCGACAGGCAAAGAACTTTTAAACTCAGCTGTTCTCGGGTTTATTAATCCGTTTCTCTATTATCTCATTCTGCTTAAAGCATACCAGTTGCTTCCGGCTCAGGTTGCTCAACCACTGAATATGATCTGGCCGATAATCCTGGTCTTCCTGTCGTTGCTAATACTCCGGCAAAAGATAAAAAGAAAAAGTTTCATTGCTCTTCTTATCAGTTTTACAGGAGTTTATATAATCTCTTCACAGGGTAACCCTTTTCAACAGGGCCATGCTGATCTGACAGGGGTAATCCTTGCCACTGGCAGTTCAGTTTTTTGGGCATTCTATTTTATTCTGAATGTCAGAGACAAAAGAGATGAAGCAGTTAAGTTATTTCTCAACTTTCTTTTTGGATCAGCTTATCTTATTGTTGCAATGATAATAACAGGTAATTTTCAAATAGAAATAGGATTAAAGGGAGCTGCCGGTTCAGTTTATATTGGCATATTTGAGATGGGCATCACTTTTCTCTTCTGGTTGAAAGCTCTGCAGATGGCTTCCACTACCGATAAAGTAAGTAATCTTGTTTATCTGGCTCCATTCATTTCTCTGATTTTTATACACTTTATTCTTCACGAACCCGTTTATTATACAACTCCGGCAGGATTATTGCTGATCATTTCGGGTATATTGATACAAAACCGGAAATTATCAAGAATTTAAATAATTATCTTTGAGACTCTTATATGTAAGACAATTTATTTATGATTAAAATGAAAAAGATTCTTTTCATACCTATAATATTTTTGACATTATTTGTTTCATGCAGGAAAGATAATATTCAACCTGAAGATAACACATTAACTCCGGCGATGGCACGGGATAGTTTATACTATATCATGAAAGAATGGTATTACTGGTATAAACTGATGCCAACTGTAACCAAGGAAAACTATGCTGACCCTTATCAGCTCCTTGAGGCTATGCGATACAAAACACTCGACAGGTGGAGTTTTGTTGCTGACTATGATGAGTTCAATGCCCAGATGCTGGGAGAATTTGTTGGACATGGCTTCAGGATTGGTGTTGACAATTCAGGTAATGCCCGTATTGCAATGATTTATGATCGATCACCTCTATATTTAGAAGGTGTCCGCAGAGGCTGGATTGTGAAAAAAATAAACGAAGTTGAGATTGCCCCAATTCTTATCGCGAACGATGCCAATGCCTATTCAAGTTTAATTGGACCAGGTACTGCCGGAATTACAAATAGATTTATTTTCCAGAATCCTGATGGAGATGAAGTTCCTATCGAATCAACCAAAGAGAGCTTCCAGATCAATTCAGTACTGCTTTATGATACTCTACATCTCTCAAATGGGCTTGCCGGGCATCTGGTATTTGAATCTTTTATTGAGCCCTCTCAGGAGGACCTGGCAACCGCGTTTGCTTTCTTCAGTACAAATAACGTAAATGATTTAATTCTTGACCTTAGATATAACTCAGGCGGATATCTATATATAGCTCAGATACTTGCAAGTTATATAGCCGGAAACTCTTATACGGGAACTCTTTTTGCAAAACTACAATACAACGATTCACACAAAGATGTGAACAACTCTCTTTCATTTATAACAACTCTCTATCCACTTACTCTTCCAAGACTTGTTGTGATAACTTCGAGGTCAACAGCTTCGGCAAGTGAAGCAGTAATGAACGGGCTTAATCCATTTATTGATGTAGTAAGTATCGGTGATACAACTAATGGCAAACCAACAGGTATGAATGGTTGGAATGTTGGTGATAAATATATTATGTGGCCGATCACTTTTAAAATGGTAAATAAGGACGACGAAGGGGATTATTTTGAGGGTATTTTCCCTTCAAAATTAGTATCTGATGATATCACACATGATTTTGACGATAAGGATGAACTTTGTTTGAAAGAGGCCATCCATTATCTCGAAACCGGTTCTGTTTCCACAAAAGGAGTAACAGCATTTAAACGGTATCCCCAATTTTCTGAAAAACCCGAATGGATGAATAATGTATTTATAATAGAAAAGTAATAGCCATTACAGATATAAAAAGCATTTGAAAGTCAAACCAAAAGAGAGAATAATACTGGGTATCGACCCGGGCACCAGTATAACAGGGTACGGAGTAATTAAAACTGTGGGTACAGTGCCCGAACTTATAGCTATCGGATCGATTGACCTTTCAAAATATGACGACCACTACATCAAACTGAAGCAGATCTTTGACAGGACCATCGGGATCATCGATGAGTATAATCCTGATGAACTCGCCGTTGAGGCACCATTCTATGGTAAAAATGTTCAGTCAATGCTTAAGCTGGGAAGAGCTCAGGGCGCTGCTATAGCGGCAGCTTTAAGCCGGTCGTTGCCAATATTCGAATATGCTCCAAGAAAAATCAAAATGGCAATTACCGGCCAGGGAGCAGCATCAAAGGAACAGGTTGCAGCAATGCTGATGAATATTCTAAAATTCAACCTGACAGAGATAAAGCTTGATGCCACTGACGGCCTGGCTGCAGCTTTGTGTCATTTTTACCAGACTAATAATCCCGTTATGGGAAAAGGATACAATAGCTGGAAAGATTTTATGAGTAAAAATCCGAAGAGAGTGAAGTAGCATGACTAATGCTATAATACCGCAAATGCAATAGCAACAACACTAACTCTTACCCCTTCAACCTTAAGTAGTTCATTAGTGCATGATTCAATTGTTGACCCGGTTGTTATAACATCATCAACGAGCAGGATATGCTTTCCCTTTAACATTTCTGAATCATTAATACTGAAAATACCTTCTACATTGGTCCATCTGTCATATCTGGAACGTTTTGTCTGTGTAGCTGAGACAGTTATCCTCGACAACGAATTCAAATAAACCGGTATTCCGGTAACATCAGACATGCCTGAGGAGATCAGATCACTCTGGTTGAAACCACGGATACGTTTTTTGGAATAATGAAGAGGAACAGGAATTATCAGATCGATATCTGACATAAATCCGGAAGATTTAAGTGATAAGGCATATATACGACCCAGTTCATTTCCTAATTCTCTTATTCCTTTGTACTTCAGGTTATGGATCAGATTTCTTATCCGGCTTCCCTTATTATAATATGAGAAGGCAGCAGCCTTCTCTATCATGCATCTCCCCCAAAACAATTGTGCGACAGGGTTTCCAGCGTCTAAATGATAATTGGTTCTTGGTATAACAACATAGCACCCGGTACAAATAAGGTTTTCATTCCTAAGCAGATGATCTCCACATGAATAGCATAGCCGGGGAAAGAGAAGGCTGATAAAATCGTCCCACAAATTATAGATAAAACTCATGCAGCGATGCAGAATTATTTCTATAAAGATATGAAATAATTACCCGATTATAATAGCAATCTGGTTTCAATGCTCGTAGAGGTTTGAGCCAGACATCTCACAGAACCCATTCCGTATCCCTATGGGGAAGGGGGATCATTGAAGTAAATCAAAGAATTACTTTACTGCTAATTTTTGCAGCAATCTCTTTAAACTCTTCAGGCGAGAACTTAAGTTTTGGATTTTTAAAGTTAACATCCTCCATTGAATCCATCGGAACAAGATGGATATGTGCATGAGGTACTTCAAGACCAAGAATTGCAACACCAATGCGATTACATGGAATTGCACTCTTTATTGCTGTAGCTACCTTTTTTGAAAAAAGAATGAGCCCGGACAGATACTCATCTTTCAGATCAAAAACATAGTCTGTCTCCATTTTGGGCACAACAAGGGAATGACCAGCCTTTAATGGATTGATGTCGAGAAATGCAAAATAATTATCATCCTCGGCTATCTTATAACAAGGGATTTCCCCATTAATGATTTTTGTGAAGATAGTTGCCATGGTGATGTAAAAAATGATTTGTTATAGTGAAATAGATATGATCTCAAACGGGATAATTCCTGAAGGCACCTTAATCTCTGCAATATCACCTACCTTTTTACCAATAAGTCCCTGGGCAATAGGAGAACTGACAGCAATCTTCCCATGCTTTAAATCAGCTTCACTTTCAGGAACAAGCTGATATTCCATAACTGTATTTGTAGATTTGTTCTTTATCTTAACTCTGTTAAGTATCTGAACTGATGAAATATCAATTTTTGATTCGTCAATAATCCTTGACCTTACAACAATATCCGATAGTTTCGATATCTTCATCTCAAGCATTCCCTGAGCCTCTTTAGCCGCAGAATACTCAGCATTCTCAGAAAGGTCACCTTTATCCCTTGCCTCAGCTATCTGACGGGATATCATAGGTCTTTCAATACTTCTCAATTGATCCAGCTCCACTTTAAGTTTCTGAAGCCCATCCTCTGTCACATAAATAACCTCTGACATTTTTCTTCTTATATTAAAAAAATAAGAAGAATTCCGGGGTTGCCGGAACTCTTCAAAAGCAAATATATAAAATATTTTGATTAATTACAAATAATAATCCTGTGAATTGGTGCTATCCAAGTATTTATCTTATATAATTGATCATTATTTGTATTTTTTTCCTGCTTTCTTTGACGATGCCCTTACCTTTTTCTTTTTTATTTTACTTTGTGCGGAAGAATCTTTCCTGTTTTGTTTCATACGGGCCTGTACCTCAGGCGATTGAATTTTAATTGATCTTCCCCGGGATCTCTTCACGGATTGTGCATACTCTTTCTTCAGCTTTTTATCGTTAGCTTCCTGCTTCTTTTTAGCTTTAAGAACAACCCTGGGTTCTTTTACTTTTATTTTTTTACTGCCCGAAGATTTTCTGAATAATGCCTTTTCAGCTCTTACTGAACCTTTTTTATGAAAAATTTGCGCATTACATGTTTCAATTGCTAATAAAAATATAAACACAAAAAGAAAAAATTTCCTCATAAATAAATTATTCATTTTCAGTTATTACAATAATTTTTTCACGATACCGTTAAATTTCCGGAGGTAATATTAATTTTGCACCAATAAAAACATTCAAGTGGCGTCAGCTTCAAAAATAGGATTTTTTTTAATAATAATTACATTCGCTTTAGGCTTAAGTTCCTGCAATAAGAAGAACGATGTGATACCTGATGTTTATGTTGATTTCTACATTGACATCAATGATCCTCAATTTGTTGATCTTAGTGCATTGGGAGGTTCTGTTACTGTAGATGCCAAAACAAATAATCCTGGATATGATGCTGCCGGATTTGATGGCAATGGCATTATTATTTACAGAGGACCCGATGAGTTTTACGCCTACGACCGTACTTGTCCTCACGATTATACAGTTAATGATCTAAGTATAAAAGTTAACATTGATATATCATCTTCCCTTTATGCTATATGTCCGAGATGCTCTACCTCATACTCCCTTCCAACTGGTGGTACTCCTGCCAGCGGCATCGGAAGATACCCTCTTAAAAACTATAAAACAAGTTTCGACGGAAGGCGCGTAACAGTGTGGAATTACTAAAATAAATCTTAATACCTGTAATGATCAGGCTTATAAGGCCCGGCTACCGGCACTCCGATATAATCAGATTGTTCCTTGGTCAACTTTGTAAGCTTCACTCCAAGTTGTTCAAGGTGTAATCGTGCAACCTCTTCATCGAGACTTTTAGAAAGCCTGTATACACCGATCGCATAATTATTTTCCCACAGATCGATCTGAGCAAGGGTCTGATTACTGAAAGAGTTACTCATAACAAAAGAAGGATGTCCTGTTGCACAGCCAAGATTAACCAGTCTGCCCTCAGCGAGCATAAAAATTGCATGACCGTCGGGGAAAAGGTATTTATCAACCTGTGGTTTGATATTGATTTTTTCGACCCCCTTCATATCGTTAAGATCATCGACCTGTATTTCATTATCGAAATGACCTATATTACATACTATTGCCTGATCTTTCATTTTCGTCATATGATCAACTGTGAGAACACCCAGATTGCCGGTTGCTGTCACAAAAATATTCCCTTCTTCAAGGGTATCTTCAATTATCTTAACCTGGAATCCTTCCATCGATGCCTGAAGTGCACAGATAGGATCTATTTCTGTAACAATAACTCTGGCTCCATATGATTTCATCGATTTTGCACATCCTTTCCCAACATCTCCATATCCACATACAACAACAACTTTCCCGGCTATCATCACATCAGTTGCCCTTTTAATACCATCAGCAAGCGATTCGCGACATCCATAAAGGTTATCGAATTTTGATTTTGTAACAGAGTCATTTACATTCATTGCAGGAACAAGCAACTCACCATTTTCCATCATCTGATACAATCTATGAACACCGGTAGTGGTCTCTTCGGAGATTCCTTTTAGTTCACTTACTGTACTATGCCATCTACCTGGTTCTTTTTTCAGTATATCTTTTAAAGTTGCCAGAACAACAGCCTCTTCTCTGCTTTTTGGTTTCTTATCAAGTACTTCCGGTGTTTTTTCCGCTTTAAACCCCAGGTGTACCATAAGTGAAGCATCGCCGCCATCATCAACAATAAGATGCGGTCCTTTTCCTCCCGGGAACGAAAGCGCTTGTGAAGTGCACCACCAATATTCTTCAAGAGTTTCTCCTTTCCATGCAAAAACCGGGATACCTCTGGCGGCTATTGCGGCAGCGGCATGATCCTGTGTAGAGAATATATTACAACTTGCCCACCTCACATCTGCGCCAAGCTCAACAAGCGTCTCAATAAGTACTGCAGTCTGAATTGTCATATGCAGAGATCCGGTAATACGGGCCCCCTTTAACGGTTTTTTTGAAGAATATTTCTTCCTTATAGCCAGCAGTCCCGGCATCTCTTTCTCTGCAATCTCTATCTCTTTCCTGCCAAAATCTGCCAGAGATATATCCTTTATCTGGTATTCCATTGTATCACTTGTTACATTCATAATTGTCGTTTTATTTCGAAATGCAAAGGTAGCAAATATTCTTAAATTCCTGTTAATCCAAACAATCTCAGGACCTGCTGCCTATCAAGCTTCATCTGTTCAGTAAGCTGCTCTCTGCTATCAAATTTCACCTCATCTCTCAGCCTTTTTCTGAAAACAACGGAGATGGTCCTTCCATAAATATCACCATTTAAATCAAGAATATTAACCTCAATACTTCTGGCTCTGTTGTCACTATTTACTGTAGGATTTGACCCGATGCTCAGCATCCCATGGTACTGTTTCCCATCAAGAAGAACTTCAACAGCATAGACGCCATTTGCAGGTACCAGCTTATACTTATAGTCAGGTTCTATATTTGCTGTTGGAAATCCAATAGCCCTGCCAATTTTCTGTCCTTCAACAATTTTTCCGCTTATTGAATAGGAATATCCAAGCCACCTGTTTGCCTCATCGATCCTCCCTTTTAATAAAGCTTCACGAATTGAGGATGAGCTTATTGCTCCCTCTTCAGTATGAAAGCCCTGTACCTGTTCAACTTTGAATTCGAGCGATTCTGCACATTGTACTATGGTATTAAAATCTCCGTATCCACTTCTTCCAAAGTGATGATTGAACCCTATAATTAGTTGTTTGGTACCTATCTTTTTCACAAGTACCTCCTTAATAAAATCACAGGCCGGGATCTTACTAAACTTCTCATTGAACTCGACAATAACCAGATGGTCAATATTTGATTTTTCAAGAAGAACCTTCCTCTCTTCCATCGTTGTAAGAAAAGAGAGGTTAACCCTGTTGTGGTCAAGTACCAGCCTCGGATGAGGGGAAAATGTTATTACAACCGAATTTCCCTTCACCTCTCTTGCCCTTGATACAAGTCTGTCGAGTAGCGCCCTGTGCCCCCTGTGAACTCCGTCAAAAATTCCAAGAGTTACTACTGGGGTAACAAGATTAAGATTTTCATATCCTTCATGAATAATCATAGCTGAAGATTATGCCTGCAAAATTAACAAAGACAGGGAAATTTGCATACCCTAACAGAATATCTTTTATTTAAAACTGAAAGTATGATATGCAAATTTTATATCTTACAATTTTATGTTGAAAAATAATTTCAATTACTTAAAGCTTTTTTATTTACTTTCTCTGAATATATTACATTTACGAATTAAAATTTAAAATAAAATCACAGAACGATGCAAGTTACTGTTACCAGAAAGGATAGTAAATTTCTTCCTGATCCCAGCAGGGTAATCGCCCGCTACCATTATACTTCCAATGGAAGAAGTAAAAATATTGTCAATAGCGTATTGGCTATGTCAGATAATGAGGTAGATACAGCATTAAGTCAGGTGCTGAGGGGTTATGCCAGACGTCATAGAAATATTTCAGTAATATTTGAAACACATTTTAATAACCTGTCTGACTTATTTAATGAGATGGATATTAAACCTGGCAAGATTAATCAATCACGAAAAGCGCTTATAGGTTCGTATTTCACAAAGGAATATTCAATTGAATCGACAGCTTTTTTTAATCCATCTGTTGTAGAAGACCCCGATCAGTCGGAATTATGGCCGGATGAGAAGAGGGTGATTTTTAGTTTCAGGGCAACCGGTGAGGGGCATATTTCGTCAATTGTTTTCAGATCAGCGGTTATCGATAAAAACAGCGATCTGATTATTGAACCAGTTGGTAAAATGCTGGCAGAAGCAGAACGAATCAAAAGGCATGTTTACAATAAAAAATCATTCGTAAAGAAGCTGGATGAAATGCATGATTTTGATAATAAAATCTCTCCGCTCTTTGTATTAGAAAAATTAGGAGACAGTTTTACTTATGGTGAATTGAAAAGGACCATAGAAGAAATAAGAAAAACATATGACCTTACAGCAAATAAAAAATTGGTCATTAATCACATGATGTGGCTGGCAAAATCTCACTACGAACTTGACTTTTCAATTGATTCGGCAATTTCTGAGAGAGTTATCTTTCCTACCTCCGAAGCTGAAAGAAATGGCATTGAAGATGCACGTTTTGTGAAATTCACAGATGATAACGGTGAAGCAACTTATTATGCAACCTATACTGCTTATGATGGTATAACTATACTACCAAAGTTACTTCAGACTAAAAATTTCTACCATTTCAAAGCATTAGCCATTCATGGTGAGATTGCCCGGAACAAAGGCATGGCACTGTTTCCCAGGAAGATCAAAGGTAAATATGCCATGCTGTGCCGAATAGATGGCATGAATAATTATATAGCTTTTTCAGATGATATAAATACATGGCGCGAGGCCAAACTCATACAGAAACCAAAATTTCCCTGGGAAATGTTACAGGTTGGAAATTGCGGCTCCCCCATCGAGACGGAAGAAGGTTGGCTGGTAATAACACATGGAGTAGGACCCATGAGGGAATACGTTTTAGGAGCATCCTTATATGAACTCGATAATCCTGAAAAAGAAATTGGCAGGTTAAAGACACCTTTATTGGCTCCCAATGCTGAAGAGAGGGAAGGATATGTACCCAATGTTGTCTACTCATGCGGTTCTATTCGCCACAATGGTAATCTGATTATTCCTTATGGCATGTCAGACTGCGCATCTGCTTACGCTTCTGTTAATCTAAACGAGTTACTGGAAGAACTGAAAAACTCAAAATAACAGTAGCAGTGGATAAAAAAAATCCAAAGCAAGTTGCAGTTATAGTAGCTCACCCCGATGATGAAACATTATGGGCCGGCGGAACCATGCTGAGCCATCCTTCATGGAAATGTTTTGTTGTTTGCCTATGCAGGGGAAGTGATCCAGATCGTGCTCCCAAATTCTTTAAAACATTACAAATTCTAAGATCGGAAGGAATAATGGGAGATTTGGACGATGGCCCGGAACAAAAACCTCTGGATGAAAAAGAGCTGGAACTTTCAATACTTAAGCTATTGCCGCATAAAGAATTTGATCTCATAATATCCCATAATCCTAACGGAGAATATACAAGACATGCAAGACATGAGGAAACAGGAAAAGCAGTAATTAAACTTTGGCATGATGATAAAATATCTGCAAATGAACTCTGGACTTTTGCCTATGAAGACGGTGATAAAAAATACTATCCCAGACCTATTGAAACTGCTTCTGTCTGCCGTGAACTTACAGAACAGATATGGTTAAAAAAATACAAGATAATTACAGAAACTTATGGATTTGGAAAAACAAGTTTTGAAGCGGAAACAACCCCCAGGGCAGAAGCATTCTGGCAATTTACTAACCCGTCTGATGCTCAAAAATGGTTTAATCAATTTGATAATTTAAAAATGTGATGATTTGAAAATGAGAAGTTTAAATTATCTATTAATTGATAATTTTAATATCTTTACAATTAGCACATCATTAAATTCTTTGTCATGAAAGTATTGGTATTATACGATTATCCCCCCTCACCAGGAGGATTAGCAACACAGGGAGATTTACTTTATAAGGGGTTGCTTGAAATGGGTGTTGATGCCCATGCTGTTCATTTTGAATCAGCTCAGGAAAAGGAATGGTACTATCGATGGTTTGAGCCGGATGTTGTTGTGGGTGTCGGCTATTGGGGCCATACGCCCCATCTGGTACTCCATCCTCAGCGATACGGAGTTCAGCCCGTACCCTGGCTGGTTGCTGATGGTTACATAGCAAACTATCATGAGGTACTTAATGCCCTTCCCCTGATACTGGTAACATCGAATTGGGTAAAGGAGATGTATGTTCGCGACGGGATAAATAGTGATATAATTGAAGTTTTACCTGTAGGATGCGATACGGATTCCTTTATCCCATTCAGCAAGAACGAACCGAAAATTTTAGCAGTACGCGAAGCTCTGGGGGTTTCACCGGAACAGATAATGATCCTCACTGTTGGCGGCGATGCCGCTTCAAAAGGTGCACAGGAGGTAATGCAGGCCCTTGCCATTAATGATACTAAAGCTCCCGACTGGAAATATGTTTGCAAAGTATGGCCCCAACCACGAACAAAACTTCAAAACCTTGCTGATCTGGAATTAGCAACACACTTGGGTATTGATAAAAATGTAATCTATACAACAAATGTCATTTCACGTAATTTCATGCCTTACCTGATAGGCGCGTGCGACATATATGCTGCACCTTCGAGGCTGGAAGGCTTTGGAATGCCCCAGGTGGAAGCAGGCGCCTGTGGGAAACCGGTTATAAGTATTAATGCCATGGGAATGCTCGATACTCTTGTACATGGAGAAACCGCATTCCTGGCAAGTGTGGCACAAAAAATTATTATGAAAAAAGTGATCGTTGGTGAGGAATCCGGGTTTGAAGACAAACACAGGGTTGTTTTTAAAGATCCTCGTACAGTGGACTATCGTGCCAGTGTTCATGATATTGCCAACTATTTGATGGATCTAATGACTAATAAGGCATTACGCGAGAAAATGGGCAAAGCAGGAAGGAAGCGCGTAGTCGCGAATTTCGACTACCGGGTAGTCGCGAAACGGTTTGTTCAGATTATAACCGAAAAATTGGGAATACATTGATGTGCTAATTTGCTATTTAGCATTTGCATACAGGTATTTGACAATTTGACAGGTATATGAAGGTTCTCGTCATATACTGATTTCCGGGTAATAACATACACATAAACTGGTTGATACTCTAAACGGAAATATCATGAATAATTATTATATGACAAAATCTCATAATTGCAGGGTCTTTTTTGTTTGGCATGATTTTCTACAACATGTAAATGAAGAAAATAAACACTAAAGATTAATAAAATGCAACTGGATAAATTCACCACAAAATCGCAGGAAGCCATACAACGGGCTCAGCAACTGACCATAGGAGCAGAAAATCAAGCTATTGAATGCGGACATTTATTAAAAGCCATATTGGAGGTGGATCAGAATGTTTTGCCTTTTGTTTTTAAAAAGCTGCTTATTAATAAAGATAATTTGGAACGGGCTCTGGATACTATTTTGCGGGGATACCCCAAAGTAACCGGAGGCCAGGTTTACTTGTCGGATATTGTTAACGAGGCTTTAACCAAGGCACAGCAATCAACAAAAAACTCGGGCGATGATTATGTCTCCCTTGAACATTTGTTGCTGGGTTTGTTAAAAGTGAAAGACACCATTGCCGGTTTGTTGAAAGACAGTGGATTGAAAGAAAAGGAAATGGAAGCAGCAATCCGCGATTTAAGAAAAGGTGAAAAGGTTACCAGTCAGGGAGCAGAGGATACGTATAACGCGCTGGAGAAGTATGCAGTAAACCTTATTGAAAGAGCAAGGACCGGAAAGCTGGACCCTGTGATCGGTCGCGATGATGAAATACGGCGGGTTCTACAGATACTATCCCGGAGGACCAAGAACAATCCTATTCTTGTTGGAGAGCCGGGTGTTGGTAAAACAGCAATTGCAGAAGGTATAGCGTTTCGGATTGTAAACGGAGACGCACCGGATGATCTTTTGTCAAAAGAAATATATTCTCTTGATATGGGATCCCTTATCGCGGGAGCGAAATATAAAGGTGAGTTTGAAGAACGTCTAAAGTCAGTTGTGAAAGAAGTTGTAAACTCAGAAGGGCATATTATTCTGTTTATTGATGAAATTCATACTCTTGTTGGTGCCGGAGGAGGAGAAGGAGCGATGGATGCTGCCAATATTTTAAAACCCGCTCTTGCCCGTGGTGAATTAAGAGCTATAGGAGCTACTACATTAAATGAATACCAGAAATACTTTGAAAAAGACAAAGCGCTGGAAAGAAGGTTTCAAAAAATATTCGTGGATGAACCAGGCGAAGAGGATGCTATATCCATTCTAAGAGGTATAAAGGAACGGTACGAAAGTTATCATAAAATTCGAATCAAAGATGAAGCAATAATTTCTGCCGTTCAGTTTTCGATCCGATATATTACCGACAGGTATTTACCAGACAAGGCCATTGATTTAATAGACGAGGCTTCCGCGAAGTTAAGGTTGGAAATGAATTCCAAACCGGAAGAGATTGATGTTTTGGATAGAAAAATTCAACAGCTCGAAATAGAAAAGGTGGCTTTTAAACGTGAAAAGGACAAAGCTAAGATTGAACAAATTATTAAGCAATTGGCCAATTTGGAAGAGGTGCGAAAGCAATACATGGCTAAATGGGAGGGCGAAAAGAAAATCATTGCTAAAGTTCAACAAATAAAACAGGAAATTGAATCATACAAATTCGAAGCAGAGAGAGCTGAAAGAAATAGTGATTTGGGTAAGGTAGCTGAAATTCGTTATGGAACTTTGCCAAAAGCTGAGAAAGTATTGTCAGAAACAATTAATGAGCTGAAAGAATATGATCTGGAAGGCAAAAGATTGGTACGTGAAGAGGTAACTTCTGAGGATATAGCAGAAGTGGTTGCAAAATGGACAGGGGTGCCCGTGAAAAGAATGTTGCAAAGTGAAAAAGAGAAACTTTTACAAATTGAGAAAGAATTGCATAAACGTGTAGTTGGGCAGGATGAAGCCATTGAAGCAGTCGCTTCAGCAATTCGAAGAAGCAGAACTGGCCTTTCGGATGAACACAGACCTGTTGGGACTTTTCTTTTTCTGGGCACAACAGGGGTTGGTAAAACGGAACTGGCTAAAGCGCTGGCCGAATATCTTTTCAATGATGAGCATCTGTTAACACGCATTGATATGAGCGAATATCAGGAACGGCATGCTGTTTCCAGATTGGTAGGAGCGCCTCCCGGATATATAGGGTATGAAGAGGGGGGACAGCTTACTGAGGCGGTTAGAAGAAAACCGTATTCTGTGATTCTGCTCGATGAAATTGAAAAAGCTCACCCGGACACTTTCAATATTCTTTTACAAGTATTGGAAGATGGCAGGCTTACAGATAATAAAGGACGGCTGGCTAATTTCAAGAATACCATAATTATTATGACTTCCAATATTGGGTCAGATATTATCCGTGACAATTTTGAAAAAATAAATGAATCCAATACAGAGGAAATAGTTGAAAAAACCAAGAATCAGGTTTTTGAACTTCTGAAGCATAGTGTGCGTCCGGAATTTTTGAATAGGATTGATGACTTGATTATGTTCAAACCTTTAAGTAAAGAGAATATTGCAGGTATTATTCGCATCCAGTTATACAATTTATTAAGTGTACTGAAAAAACAGGAAATCAGTTTTCATGTTACAGATAATTGCCTGGAATACCTCAAGAATAAGGGGTATGATGTGCAATTCGGGGCAAGACCTTTGAAACGGCTCATTCAAAAACAGATTATAGATAATATTTCAATTGCCATCCTGGGAGAGAAAGTCAAGCCCAGCTCTCACATTGTAATAGATGTAAGGGATGGAAAAGTAGTGATAAGAAGTGCTGAGAATGAAAAGGGAAAAGTGCTATTTGCGTTATAACTACTTATTTGATAGTCTCTTAAGGTAATAATAAAATTAGAAAAATATCATTAACACATTAATAAATTAACATATATATACCATGCAAACTGCAAACTGGCTAGAGATCGGGGAAGCTAAGAAGGCAGCTCTTGAAGTACTGCTTCATAATGCTCACGGCCCATTCCATGGTCTTCCGCGTACAGCAGGATGGGGGTATCCTGAGCCATATACGCGGGATCTGATGTTTTCCATTCTGGGAATTGCTGTCTCCGGTAATCAAAAGCTGATAGCAAGCATCAGAAAAGTACTGGAAACTCTGGCCAAAAACCAAACAGAACATGGTCATATCCCTTCTCTCGTGCATGACAAAGAGGATAGGGGATCCAGTGACTCAACTCCCTTGTTTTTACTGGGTGCTGCCATTTTCAGAGAGTTATCGGGGGAGCAAGATTTTCTTCAGGAGGCTGTAAGTAAAGCATTGACATGGATGGAATATCAAAGCCCGTCAGACAGATACCTGGTTGCACAGCAACCTACAAGTGACTGGCGCGACGAGCAATGGGTGATGGGATATGGCCTGTTTGTGAACACGCTGGTATATAGCTATCTGCGGCTCCTGAATCAGAATGATAAAGCAGACAGGGTACGAAACGAAATGAGTAGGTTCACCATAACAGGAGATAGCAAGCACCATCATGTCCACGAAGGTCTTGTTGTAAAACATAAACCCTACTTTGCATTATGGTCATATAAGATCTACAGCAGCGAACGGTTCGACCTGCTTGGAAACAGCCTGGCAATTCTTTCAGGAATTGCATCACCCTCACGAGCTGAAGAAATGATTTCGTGGATTGAAGAGGAATGTTCAGACATGAGAGAAAGAGGAGACCTGGCTGTTGATCTGCCACCAAATTTCTTCCCTTTTATTAAACCTGAAGATCCTGATTGGCTACCCCGGTATAGAAAATTCAACTTGCCCGGAGAATACCATAATGGAGGTATCTGGCCTTTTATTGACGGGTTTTATGTGGCCGCTTTAGTTGCTGCTAAAAAGTACAAACTAGCAGAAAAAAAACTCATGGCGCTTACCAATCTTATAAAAACTTCAAATACCGGAAACATTGATTTTGGCTTTAATGAGTGGTTAAAAGCACAGGATGGCAAACCCATGGGGCAGGATTGGCAAACATGGTCAGCTGCGCTTTATCTATATGCCGTAAAATGCGTTGAAGAAAAGAGAACTCCATTCTTTGATACGATACGAAATTTTCCAGACAAATCGGAATAAGGGTACGGACGGAATAGTGTGGCAGATGATGTGACCGCTACTTTTTTGCTTCAAAAACATTCTTATAAACCTCCAGGTATCCTTCAACCATTTTTTGACGACTGAATTTTGAAGCAGCCCACTCCCTGCAATATTTTCTGTCAATAGATTGAATATTATTTACTGCATTCAATGCTTCATCAATAGTATTAATTAAAAATCCGGTTTCTCCATTTATAATTAATTCCGGCATGGAGCCCCTGTTAAATGCGATAACAGGGGTCCCGCAAAGCATCGATTCTGCAACGCTTAATCCGAAAGGTTCCTCAAAACTAATCGGATGTAACAGGGCATAAGCCTCACCCATAAGTTTATCCCTTTTCTTTGGTCCGGAATTTCCAACATACACAATGTCTTCATCATTAATGAAGGGCTTAATCTTACTGTCAAAATATTCCTGATGCTGAATCAAACCGGAAATGATAAGTTTTCTTCCTGATTGTTTTGCTATCTGAATGGATTCAGAAGTGCCCTTTTCGGGATGAATCCTGCCGAAAAAAAGCAGGTAATCTCTTGGCTCAGAACAGAATGTAAATTCATTGGTATTTATTCCATTATAAACAGTTGCAAGGTAATCAAGCTCAGGACTTCGATCAGAATCACTTATAGAAACATAGGTGTTAGTACTATTATACTTTTTATAAACAGCTAGTATTTTTTGAGAAGAAAAGCCATGAATTGTAGTTACCATAGGCGTTTTTATCAAACGCGAATAAGTCAGTGGAAGAAAATCGAAGTTATTATGAATTATATCGAATTTGTCTGCCTGCTCCATCAAGTTGCTAATATGAAGACACTCACATACTTTAGGGTCAAGTTCTGTGTGTTCTGACCAGGAATGTTCACAAACTGATTCCAGTTTGCCTTTTGTAATGGAATCAGCAGTAGCAAATAAAGTAACATCAATCCCTTTTTCAATAAGCCCTTCGGTAATATTTGAAGTAACCTGTTCCCATGGTCCATATTTTCGTGGAGGTGTTCTCCATGCAACAGGTGATAATACCGCTATCTTCATATTCAAGACATTAAAACTTTCAACTTTACAATTTTCAACTGGCAACTAGAGCGCTTTTCTCGGATTATTCAAACAATGATCAACAAGATCATCTATATTTGCCGTTCCTACACACATCACTTTATCAGCGCCACCCCAATAGATTTTAATACTACCATCTTCTTCGGGAACAGCACCGCAGGTAAACACTACATTATGCACATAACCAGTTATTTCATAAACTTCTTCCGGTTGTAAAATCCATTCATCTCCAACAGCAATTATTTTGGAAGGATCTTCAAGATCATGTAATGCAACACCCAACCTGTAAACACATCCGTCCATGGTAGGAAATACACCATGATAAATACTTAACCAGCCTTTCGAAGTTTTAATGGGAGGCGCTCCGGGGCCAATTTTCATTTCATCCCAATGGTACTGAATTGGTTTCATAATTAGCTTTGATTCGCCCCAATACTTCAGGTCAGGAGAATAGGAAATCCAGATTGACCAGGGAGAAATTTCAGAATGAGGTCTGTCTAGTCGTGCATATAAACCGTTGAACTTTTCAGGAAAGATTACAACATTACGGTAATCAGCTTCAGTGATAAGAGAAAACCGTTCAACAGATGTAAAATCCCTGGTTTTTGCAAGACCAACACGTACGCCATGCCGGGAATAGGCACTGTAAGTTATAAGATATTCTCCATCAAAAAATATGATCCGGGGGTCTTCAACACCATACTCCTCATATTCTTTGAATATACCTTCAGAAGCAGGAACCATAAAAGGCTCTTTATCAACTTTAAAACTATACCCATCATCACTTTCTGCTTTACCCAATATGCTTCTACCGTTAAGTTTATGAGACCGGAAAATCATTATATACCTGTCATTGAATTTTATAACACCGGCATTATGTACTGTTGCAACAGGGTAAGGCACATCATCCTTTGTAAGGATTGGATTATTGTGATATCTTTTTATTAACACAATTTATAGTTTAATTTTCATTACACTTGCAGCTGCAGTTGTCTTAAATCTACTTTTTCATACTCTTCAAATGCCAATAAAACTGTTAAGTGAGATATCAAATAGGCCAGTGAACTTTCAGCACCCTGGTTTCGATTTACACCATATTTTTCAAAACCATCACAGCAACCTTTGGTTTCAAAATCGAACAAATTCATCCTGAGATCATTTTCTCCCAGGAACCACATGAAACAAGTAAATAATTTGGTAAGATATTCTTTATCTTTTGTCAGATTAAAAGCCTGATGATACATTAATACCATTGCAAGTGCATCCACAGGCTGCTGGGCAAACAAAGATCGTTCACCATCTTTTTTATACCATTTTTCATTACCTATGATCGACAAATAACCATCCTTAAGGGTGATTTCTGTGAGGAAATTCATGGTTTCCAGTGCTACCTCAGCTATTTTACGATCCTTAATTATTCCTGCTGAATGTAATAGAGCAAGTGGTAAAATCCCATTATCATAAGCCAGCAAAGATTCAAACCATCTCCAGTCAGGAGAGCTGTTTTCTTCATAATGTTTGATTAACTTATTGGTGAGACTCCTTAAAATTTCAGTCATGGAGTCATCTGACGGATTCCTCCTGAGGTAATAACTGATACCAACCATAGTATTGGCAATACCCCTGATAGACAGTAGTTTCTCAAAATTAGGTGATGCATTAAAAAATACAGATCTGCCGGTTTGGTAATAGGCATCATTCGGAGCATTGCCAAGCAGGTATCCGAGCGCCCAGATGGTTCTTCCGAAAGAATCTTCTGTACCCACCTCATCGAGAAAGTTCCGGTTGAAACTGAGAAAATTCCTGAATGTCCCGTCTTTGTTTTGCATATAGTTGATGTAGCTTAAATAGATGGGAGATAAATCAAGGGCAAGAGAATTCTTTTTTTGCCTGTATGCCATTAATACCATGAGTAAAGCCCGTGCATTATCATCCAGACAGTAGCCTTCTTTTAAATTTGGAATACCAAAATTTGCATGCTGGATAATACCGGTATCATCTGTTAGCCGTTTAATATGAACAAGCGAAAATGGAGGCAGGATGAGCGGATCAATAGTGGTCTCCTTTGTTGCCATTACTACAGGCTTAGTGGCAAGAATTTTTTTTGCGACTGCGATATATTTTTTCCCGCTCTTGGGCCATGTTATTTCTCTGCCATAATCGTATGCCTTTTTTCGGAGCATATTCAATACATCCGGTTTATCCAACAATTCCATTAAAATAGTTGAAAGTTCATCTGAATCATTAAAATTAAAAAACTTTCCTCTTCCATCCGCCAATAATTCTGTTGCATGCCAGTAAGGAGTTGACACTACAGCTGAACCAGAACCTACCGCATAGGCAAGTGTACCGCTGGTGATCTGAGCTTCATTCAGATAGGGTGTGATATAAATATCAGATGCGGATAAATATTTAAACAATTCCTTTTGATTCATAAATTCGTTCAGAAAAATAACATGTTTGCCCAGATTAAGGCTT
>DATKUO010000194.1:0-189134 GCA_035530515.1 Bacteroidales bacterium | reverse complement strand
TGCTATTTATTAGCCTTTTAACACTTGAATTTCACAGAATTTTAGGAACGTGATAAACATTGAATTTCAGACTGTTGCTCTACCTCCCGATAGCTATCGGGATGAGCTATGGCACCTCCTTTTCGGACTGCAAATATATATCGCAAATCCGAGTAAGCAAAAACTTTGGTAAAAAAATTTCTATTTGGAATCATTTTAAGATGTGATACCTTTGTATCCTTACTTATATACTTACATGGATCTCCTCCTTCACACTCTCGACAATGGTGTCAGGCTGGTTCACCACAGGATACCCGGATTAGTTGCACACTGCGGCCTGATAATTAATACCGGATCGCGCGATGAAACTGACGCAGAGCATGGTATGGCACATTTCATTGAGCATATGCTGTTTAAGGGTACAAGGAAAAGAAAAGCTTACCATATACTGAGCCGTCTTGAAGATGTTGGTGGCGAACTTAATGCATACACTACTAAAGAGGAAACATCTATTCATGCCTCTTTCCTTAAGGAAGATTATGAAAGAGCTGTTGAACTGATAAGCGATATAACATTTAATTCCCTCTTCCCGGAAAAAGAGATTGAAAAAGAAAAAGATGTTGTTATCGAAGAGATAAACTCATATCTCGATAACCCTTCTGAACTCATCTTTGATGATTTTGAAGAGCTGATCTTTTCAAACCAGCCAATAGGCCGTAATATACTTGGTACTCCCGAATCAGTTAAATCTTTTTCCCAAAAAAGTATATCCGATTTTATTTCTAACAATTACAACACCCGCCAGATGGTCTTCTGCTCAGTAGGTAATATAGCAGATGAAAAAATCCTGAAACTGTTTAAAACACATTTTTCACACATCGTAACAAACAGCATAGAACCAAGAGCTGATGAGATCTGGTTGTACAAACCTGCCTCCCTTACAAAAAAGATGGATACTTTTCAGAATCACTGTATCTTAGGTAATCTTGCATATGATCTGAAAGACAAACGCCGGATGGGAATGTTCCTGCTGAATAACATCCTGGGAGGCCAGGGGCTCAACTCGAGACTGAACCTTTCGTTACGTGAAAAAAACGGATTTGCATATAATGTTGAATCAAGTTACAGTCCATATTACGATACTGGTATCTTCTCAATTTATTTTGGGACAGATAGTCTGTATCTGAATAAAAGCATTGCAATTGCCATGGCTGAACTTAAGAAACTTCGAACTATAAAACTGGGCACAGTACAGCTAAGTAAAGCCAAAAACCAGATAAAAGGCTATCTGGCAAGAGGCTATGAAAACCACGAGAGCCTTATGTTAAGTCTCGGTAAAAGTCTTCTTGTGTTTGACAAAATCGACAGTATTGAGGATATCTGCAGGAAGATTGATAAAGTTACTGCATCTGAATTACTTGAGACAGCTAATGACATATTCGAGCCATCAAAGCTTTCAACCCTGATATACAAATAGGCGTCAGGCGTCAGGCGTCAGGCGTCAGGCGTGAGGCGTCAGGCGTCAGGTGTCAGGCGTCAGGTGTCAGGCGTCAGGTGTCAGGTGTCAGGCGTGAGGCGTGAGGCGTCAGGCGTGAGGTTAGCGGTGTGCGGCTTGCGGCAACAGGTAAGAGATAAAAATTATACAAAAACCAGACGCGAAACGAGTAACGATAAACGATAAACGCGAAACGTGACACTATGAACAGTAAGTTTGAGCAATACATCCTCCACCATTCCTCACCAGAAGACCCTGTACTGGAAGATCTTTACAGACAGACTCATATAAGGTTTGTAAACCCTAATATGGCTTCAGGCCATCTCCAGGGGAAATTCCTCGAACTTATATCAATGATGATCAGGCCTGAGAGTATTCTCGAGATAGGAACCTTCACCGGCTATTCAGCTATTTGTCTTTCTAAAGGCCTTAAACAAGGCGGAAAACTGATAACCATTGAATTAAATGATGAGCTGACCTCCTTCGCCCACTCCTACTTCTGCAGGGCAGGGGTCGATTCAAAAATCATTCAACTCACAGGCAATGCTCTGCAAGTCATACCCGGTCTCGATCAGATGTTCGACCTTGTTTTCATCGATGGTGACAAAAGAGAATACTCTGAATACTACCATCTTGTGATTGATAAAATTAAACCCGGAGGATTCATTCTTGCTGACAATGTACTATGGGGAGGAAAAGTACTTGAGTCTGGAACAACTGATCCACAAGCAAGAGGGATTATCGAATTTAATGAGCTAATTAAAAATGATGTAGCAATTGAAAAGTTTATTCTCCCTTTACGTGATGGCATTATGATCATTCAAAAAACATTATAAGTTTAGTCTCCTTAACCCCCACGACTCCAATCACTTAAGGCACTTTAGGCACTCCAGGCACTCTATGAACTTTAGACACTTTTAGCACTCTGCTGTTAATTAATTAACAATACTTTTGGTTTTTACAATAACAATCTTAATTTTGTATGGAGTGATTATCAGGTAGATGATTAGCGGTGTTTTATTCTTTTCATTATCAAATAGATATGAAAGACCGGCCGGAGTGTTTAACATGCAAGGTTTTCAAAAAGTCTTATTTTTCAACCCTTGAAAACGGGGAACTTGAGAGTTTGAAATATGAAAAATCAAGTTCCTTCTATAAGACGGGCCAGTTGGTTTTCCATGAAGACAGCCGAGCAGTAGGAGTATATTGTCTGCACTCAGGGAAAGTAAAACTCTATAAAGTCGGCAGCGACGGTAAAGAACAAATTGTCAGGTTTGTTACTCCAGGAGAGCTTTTAGGTTACAATTCAATAATCGGCTCACGTACTTATCTTTTAACAGCCGAAGCGATTGAAGACTCAATTATATGCTTCATTAACGGGAATACGTTTTCTGACCTGACAGATAAGTACCCCGAAATCACAAAAACCCTTATTACTGCATTGGGGAATATGCTTAATGAGACTGAAGACAGAATGATCTCTATCGCACAAAAACCTGTCAGGGAAAGGTTGGCTGAAGCTCTTCTTACTCTATGCCATAAATTTCATCCCGAGGGCTGCAAGGATGACAATGTTCTTAATCTCTCACGAGAAGATCTCGCAAATATTGTTGGTTCTGCAACAGAGACAATAATAAGGTTATTGTCAGAGTTCAGGGAGGAAAAACTAATCTCAATCGAAGGACGCAGAATCATCCTGAAGGATGTAAGAAAACTGAAAAGGATTGCTAATTTTAAAGTTCAGTAATCTTCACACTTACATCGAACCCATCATTTTCACCTCACCACAACGCCTCTCCTGAAGGAGAAGGGCTAATATGCTGATTATGTCTTTCTTACCCCCTTCTCTTTAAGGAGAAGGGGGCAGGGGGATGAGGTAAAAGGCAACCAGAAGGGGCTGGTTTTATCTGCAGTAACCAAAGGCGAAGACGGATGGAAAAGTTCATGAATTCAAAAAAGTTAATCTCCTGGAAATATATGTTTTACACATTGCGATATGACACTAATCATATCCGGAGATAACCAGTATTATCCTTGTGTATGACGAATATTATCTTCCAGTCTGACCAGGCTCATTGGATTAAAAATATAGTCTGCAGAAATTAGCCTGATTAATAATTGAGTTTACAGTATTATTCCGGATAAATGAATAACCTCTTTAAAATCAACCGGGACGAATGGTTCAGACTAATTCAGGCACTATCAGTTTCATCATATAACATCTATGCCCCTGTCCGGAAAAACGGAGGTATCGATTATACAATTATCAATGATGAAAACAAAGATGAAATTGTATATAATGAAGCGAAACCTGCCACTCCCCTGAAAATGTTCTTCCTGCCTGTTAAACTCAATGTAACAGAACCGGAAAAGGTCTTAAGAAAAACAATTATAATAGGGGCTCCTGCTTGCGATGTTGAAGGATTAAAACTTCTTGACCTGATATACATTGATGAAAAATTCAGTGATGAAACATATCTTTCAAGAAGAGAAAACACTATAATTATCTCGACCGACTGTTATGTGACTCAGGAACATTGTCATTGTACCACATACGGCATTAACCCTTATCCTGAAAATGGTTGCGATATCTCCCTCTCTACTGAAAAAGATGATCATTACTTAATGACATGGTCTGAAAAGGGAGATCTGTTTATAAAAGAACTCGGTTCGTCAGCACAGATTGAGGCGCTTGAAAATAATAAGATCGAATCAATTTCAGCCCGTAGGGAGAAAACAATTAATGAGCTTTCCTACAAAAACAGCAACCTGCCCGGCACTGAAAAAACCAAAGAAAAAATAAATAAGTCAGGCCAGGAAATCTGGAAAAAATATTCATCAAAATGTGTGTCGTGTGGAGCATGCTCAGCTATTTGTCCTACTTGTTCATGTTTTCTGTTAATTGACAAGCCGGGCTTTCAGAAGATAAAGCAGCAAGACACCTGCCAGTATCCTGCCTTTGAGAGGGTCGCCGGTGGTGAGGACCCTCTAAAAGAACTAAGCAAAAGGTTTAAGAACAGATATATGTGCAAATATGTCTGGAAACCCGAAAGATTTAATGCTATTGCCTGTACAGGTTGCGGAAGATGCATTGAAGCCTGCATTGCAAAGATCAGTAAAAATGAACTTATTATGGAACTCGCTTGAAACTTAAATTAGTTAATAAGTGGCATCTGACAATATATATAAGGTATTAAAAGCTACCGTTGAAGAGGTGATAGATGAATCACCGCTTATAAAAACATTTGTTCTGACACCGGAAAGTCCATTTAAGTTCAGTACCGGGGAATTCATAGAACTCACTTTAAATGGATTTGGAGAAGCACCTTTCACCCCCTCATCATCTCCATTAATATCTGATAAACTGGAGATTACCATAATGAAGACCGGGTATGTGACTGAAAAATTCCATATGCTAAAACCCGGTGAAGTATTAGGCATTCGTGGGCCATTTGGAAGAGGTTATCCGGTTGAAAAATTCTATGGGAAAGAGGTTCTTATATTAGGTGGTGGATGTGGTCTTGCTCCAATAAGATCACTCCTTTATGCTCTTGAAGCCGTAAGGGATAACCTGAAGCGGGTTGTCTTATGCTACGGATCCAAATCGCCTGCCGATTGCATTTACAAACCGCTCTTTAACCGGCTAAACAAAATTGAAAAGTTTGAAACCTACCGTACGGTCGATAAATATGAGCCCGGATGGGATGAGTCAGTAGGTGTTGTGACGACCCTTCTGGATCGGGTTAATATGGATATTGAGAACTCAGTGGCAATTGTATGCGGTCCGCCGATAATGATGAAATTCGGTACTATAAGGCTACTCGAAATGGGATATAAGGATGCCCAGATTTATCTGTCAATGGAAAAAAACATGTCGTGCGGAGCCGGCAAATGCGGCCACTGCATGATGGGTGAATTTTTTGTGTGCAAAGACGGACCTGTATTTACTTATGAGGAAGTCAAGCACACACCAGACTTATGGAAATAGATTGAACTGCAAAAAATTAATTAAAAAGTATTTATAGATCATGGTACTGGAAATAAATGAATTGAAAAAGGTAAGTTTTTTTGATAATTATAGTGATGATCATTTGAAAATAATTTCAAAGATTAGCACAATAAAGGAATTCAGTGTAAAGGAGATCTTGTTTGAACAATATGACAAGCTCTCTGACCTTTACATCCTTCTTGAAGGAACCTTATCCCTGGGAATTAGTCTGCCAAAAGAGAAAAGAATTCATCTCAGTAATATTCAGCCAGGGCAAATGTTTTCCTGGTCGGCAGGATTTGAACCTTGTATCTCTACAGCATGGGTAAAGGCCACCAGCCCTACAAAAGTAATGGCTATTGACGCAAAAAAACTCCAAAGCGAGTTTAAGAAGGATTGTGAATTTGGCTTTATCACAATCTCTAAAATTGCCAGGACAATATCGAACAGACTAAGTGATACAAGATTCCAATTAATGAACCAGTTAACTTTATAGTTAGGATCATAAGTTCAAAAATATTTTTTATGAACTATAAGATACAAATAGACCTGATGAAGTGCCGTACTTGCAGCGATTGCTCAGTTGACTGTTCTTATGATTATCACCCCGATAACAATGGCATGAAATATCTTCTCGAGAAAGCTGTCTTCAGCTTCACCTGCAGAAGATGTGAAGATGCTCCATGTATAGAAGTTTGTCCGGTCGATGCACTTGAAAAAGATAGTTCCGGGATACTTACCAGAGCTACAAACCTATGTATTGCATGTAAATCATGTGTTACAATATGCCCATTCGGGACAATGTTAAACAGCTTTTTTGAAGTGAGAAAGTCAATCTGTAATTACTGCCATCTTAACGGAGAGGTTAAAAAGCTCCTATGTGTTGAAACCTGTAAAGAACATGCATTAACAATAACTGAAAAAGATGAAAATCCTGATGAAAACATTCACAGGCTAAACGATAAAGTACTCGTAAAGGAATTTATCTGGGAAAAGTTAAAACATGAATAACTGAACAATATGATTAAAGATATCTTCTATTTCATAGTTTTTCCCGGAATGATCTTTTCTGTTCTGGTTGGAGGTATTCTTTCATGGTCCGACAGAAAAATAACAGCCAGGGTCCAGTTCAGGAAAGGACCTCCTTTCCTGCAGCCTTTTTACGATCTGGGAAAACTGTTTTACAAGGAGACAATATTGCCGAAATACGGCGCAAAATTCACATTTCTTGCCGCACCTGTTTTCGCTCTGTTCAGTGCCACTATGGCAAATGTCTTTATTCTCCTTCCTGTTTTCTTCCCTGATGCAGGATTCAAAGGGGACCTTATAGTCATTTTCTATCTTCTTACTATCCCATCATTATCATTCATTATTGGAGCTCTTGCATCGGGAAATCCCATTGGAGCAATAGGGGCTTCACGCGAGATGAAACTTATAATAGCCTATGAACTTGCATTCATCCTTGCACTGGCTGCAATAGTTATAAAGACTGATTTGAGTTTTACAGTAAGCGATATTCTGGCTAAACAACAAACAGATGGAGCATTTATCGGGAGTATCTCCGGAGTTATTCTGTTCATAGTAATACTGTTTGTAATCCAGGCCAAGCTTGCACTTGTCCCTTTCGATATGGCAGAAGCTGAAGCAGAATTAGCCCACGGGATCTTCATTGAATATTCAGGTATTGCTTACGCTATAATCAAGATGGCCAGGTACATAATGCTATTTGCCCTGCCATCGCTGTTAATAACCCTGCTCCTTGGCGGATTCAGCCTTGAAGGAATTGGGATACTCTGGTCATTATTAAAATTGATTCTTGTACTACTTCTTATAACACTGATAAGGAATACTAATCCCAGGGTCAAGATTAACCAGGCAATGAAGTTTTTCTTTGTCTGGATGAGCCTTTTAGCTCTGGCTGCAATTGTATTGTCAATTTTTAACCTGTAAAAACTAATAAGTTGGGACTAGGTAGTTATTGTTTTAAAAAATCGTTGTGGGTATTTCATTTTGGAGGTGCCTCATGCAACAATTGCGATATCGAGATTCTGGATTGTCTTACACCAAGATACGATGTGGAAAGATTTGGTATTCTGCTGGTTGGGACAATAAGGCATGCCGATGTACTACTGGTTTCCGGTTCTATTAATAAGAAAGATAAGGTTAGATTGATTGAATTATATAATCAGGCACCAAAGCCACTGCTTGTTGTCGCATTCGGAGCATGTGGATGCACAGGTGGAATTTTTGCTGAGGGTATTCCCTTTGCCGGGCCTGTTGATAAGATAATACCAGTCGATGCCTATATTCCGGGATGTCCTCCCAAACCTGAAGCAATACTGGCTGGAATATTGAAACTAACTAACAAATAGCAAGTTATGACAGCTATTAACTACGATATATTACCTGATATCTTAAAACTGAATTTCAACAGTGATATTCGCAGAATTGTTATTCAGCAGAGAAAAAGACTGGTAGTTTATATCAGAAAAGAATCATTACTTGAGATAGCTAACTATTTTCTCGATGAACTTGCCTACAGGTTTATAATTGCAACAGGAATGGTTTCTGATAAGGGTTATGAAGTTATTTATCATTTCAGCGACGACAAAAACGGATATATAATAAATCTTCTGACCGAGTTGGAAGAGAGTAAACCTGAGATAGAATCCCTTGCAAACCTTATCGATGCAGCAAACTGGATTGAACGCGAGATTCATGAATTATATGGAATCAAATTCATTAACCATCCCAATCTTACAAAACTGATTTCTGATGGTCTATGGAAAGATAATGAATTCCCGTATGCAAGAAAAAAGGGAGACAATCAAAACCCGGCAGGATTATGAGTACAAAGACAATTATACCAATCGGACCGTACCACCCGCTTCAGGAAGAACCTGAGCTATTCAAGCTTTATTGTGAGGGAGAGATTGTTAAGGATATTGAGTGGGAAACAGGTTATAACCACAGAGGTATAGAAAAGATCAATGAATCAAAAACATTCGATCAGGTATTCTTTGTTGTGGAAAGGGTTTGTGGCATCTGTTCAACCTCTCATCCTTTTGCTTATGCCAATGCAATGGAGGAGTTGGCAAAAGCTGAAATCCCTGACAGGGCAAAATATATCCGGACCATAATAGGTGAACTTGAAAGGTTACACAGTCACCTTCTGTGGGTAGGCCTGGCAGGCCACTTTCTTGGTTACAACACCGTTTTTATGTGGGCATGGAAATACAGGGAAATAGTACTTGATCTGTTTGAAAGAATAACAGGTAACCGGAATAACTATGCTATGTTCAAAATAGGGGGAGTAAGAAGGGATATACCAAACTCTCAGATCGCGGATATTAAAAGTGTGCTTGATACACTAAAACCCAAAGTCGATTTACTGACAGGTGCTGTAATGGACGATCCGGTTATTCATGCCCGTACGAAAAAGGTTGGAATACTGTCAAAGGAAGATATAATAAACTATGGTGCAGTAGGTCCGACAGCCAGGGCATCAGGCATTGCAATCGATGTCAGAAAAGATGATCCGTATGCTGCATACCCTCTGGTTAACTGGAAAGTAATAACTTCCGAAGGATGCGATGTTTTTGCCAAAGCAGAAGTCAGACTGCTCGAATTATATGAATCAATATCAATAATTGACCAGTGCCTTGATAAAATGACACACCTCAAAGAAGGTGATATTTTAAACCCTGTTAAGAACATACCTGAAGGAATGGCCTTTGGCAGGGCTGAAGCGCCCCGCGGTGAAGTTTTCCATTTTGTAAAATCGGATGGCTCAAACTCACCGGTAAGACATAAGATCAGGGCCCCAAGCTATGTAAATATTGCCACATTCAAGAAATCGTGTGTTGGCCAGACAATTGCGGATGCTACCATTATTCTTGCTGCTGTCGATCCTTGTTACTGCTGCACTGAGCGTATGGCGTTTGCATACGACTATTGCACAGGGAAAAAGATAATGAATGGCCTGGATCTTATCAGGATCTCTCATCAAAAAACTAATGAGCTTAAAATGAAGATGTAAAGGATAAATAATGAACGAACTCTTATATATAATCTGGATTCCTTTGATAGCAGGATTGGTATTATTTTTAGTGCCGGAGTCTTTAAGGAAGATCACAGGTTTGATTGCCTCAGTGATCTCGGCTATCGCCCTGGCAGTTTCAATAATTCTCTTCTTTGATACAAATCATTTCACTCATGGTATTATATCTCTACTGCCGGCATTAAGTGAGCAATTTATCAACTATAACAATTTCCTTGGGGAGTTTAGCGGTCTGTTTATTGACAATATTGCAAAACTGATTGTTATGCTGATAACATTCTTCACCTTTCTTATTGTTATATACTCCCTCGCATATACAAAAACGAATCACAGAATTAAAGGATATTACTCTTATGTACTGTTAACAGCATCCTTCTCATCTCTTGCTGTTTTGTCTGACCATCTTATTTTCTTCATATTTTGCTGGGGGATTCTTGGTGTTTTACTATATAAACTGATTAGTGGCCACGACGAGGAGAGCGCTGCTGCTGCAAAGAAAACATTAATACTTATCGGAGCTTCCGACACCATAATGCTCATTGGGATAGGAATTGTATATAAAATAAATGGTTCATTCAGCATTTCCGCAGGCTTAATCCCTGCAAATACTACCCTTGGAGCAGTTGCCCTCTTTGCCTTGCTAATTGGTAGTTTCACCAAAGCAGGAGCATTCCCGTTCCATACATGGGTTCCCGATTTTGCAAAGAAAGCTCCAGCCTCATCAACTGCGCTTCTTCCTGCTTCACTTGATAAACTTCTGGGTATCTACTTCATGTTCAGGATATGCACTACTCTTTTCACTCTCACAGAATTTATTACTTTAATACTTGTTATAATTGGAGTTGTTACCATTATTACAGGGGTTATGATGGCCCTTGTACAACATAATACGAAGCAATTACTTGGCTATCATGCAGTCTCCCAGGTAGGGTATATGGTGCTGGGATTAGCTTTGGGCAGCCCTATTGGTATTGCAGGAGGACTATTTCATATGATTAACAATGCCATTTATAAATCAGGTCTTTTCCTTGTTGCCGGAAATGTTGAGGACCGGTTCGGCACAGATAATATTGATCATCTGGGAGGATCAGCTAAGTTTATGCCTCTCACCTTTCTGGCAGCAGTTATCTTTTCCCTCTCTATCTCAGGTGTTCCTCCTTTTAATGGATTTGCTTCCAAATGGCTCATTTACCAGGGGATCATTGACTTTGGAAACGGAACCGGAATTGCCAACCAGTTATGGATGGTATGGCTTAGCCTTGCTGTGCTGGGATCAGCCCTGACGTTGGCCAGCTTTATGAAATTTCTGGCAGGTGTTTTTCTCGGTCGATCCAAAAATACATCTTCAATTAATTATGAAACAAAAACTGTTATGATGGTACCGGTAGCAATACTTGCATTGGTTTGTATCCTGACAGGAATTTTTGCATCAGACCTTGTTATTCCATCAGTAATCAAACCTTTATACGCCGGATTCGATGTCCCGGGAATCTGGCAATCAGGTCAGGTTGCAGCACTGGTTGGAGTCTCAATAATCATAGGGATTGTAATCTACATGGCAGGAAATATTAAAAAATTCAGATCGGAAGACAGTTATATCGGTGGCGAAAAGGATCAGGACCTAAGCAGGGCAAGTGTGCTGGACTTCTACAAGACAATAAGCACAAACAGGTTCTTTGCAGGAATTTATCATGCAGCCGGTAAAAAGTGGTTTGATCTGTATGACATTAGCAGGAATATAGTATTGGCATGCAGCAGGATAGTCAGTTCATGGCATACAGGAATACTGCCGTTTTATATTGCCTGGCTAATATCCGGCCTTGTAATACTATTAATAATTATGCTCATTTAAAATCAGATTGATATGGAAATACCCCTTACCTTGATTCTGGTATTAATGATTGCGGGTTCAATATTCTCCCTTCATGCAAAAGACCTTTTATCAGCAATAGTCTCATATGGGATTGTAGGATTCAGCCTTGTAATTGCATTTCTGATTCTTAAAGCTCCTGATCTGGCAATAGTCCAGATAGTAGTGGAAACAATCTCTCTGATAATAATGATCTCTGTACTTATTATCAGTACCGATAAAGATCTTTCTGAAAAAGAAACAGTAAAAATAAAGGGCAAATCATATATTAATGTTAGAAGTCTCTCATACATCATTTTTTCGATGATAATCGCCTCTTTCCTGATATACTTCTTCATAATTACCACAGGAGATCTTGACCCTATTGGTTTGCACAAAACAAGAATGGCATCTGAGTATATTATTAACGGAGTAAAAGACACCGGGTCAGTAAATCTCGTTACAGGAGTGGTATTCGATTACAGGGGTTATGATACTCTTGGGGAGGCAACTATTCTATTTACAGCGGTGATGGGTGTGCTGGCTATTCTTAGATTGAAAACACATAAACAGGACTAGTAATGAAAGGGATGACTTCAATAGTAAAAAAAGTTTCAGCATTAATTTCAGGGCTGGTCTTCCTCTATGGCTGTTATATTATCTTCCATGGTCATCTAACGCCTGGAGGCGGTTTTGCCGGAGGAACTATAATTGCAGGTTCATTCATTCTACTGATAATTGCAAACGGGATCCAGTATTTCAGGCTTAAAAAGGAAAAAGAAGAATCATCTCTGGCTGAAGGAGCCGGGATCTTGCTTTTCCTTCTTTTTGCTACCTGCGGATTAATACTAACTACACACGTTTTCTTCAAAAACTTTCTGCCTGCAGGAACTCCCGGTAATCTTATCAGTGGAGGAGTCATTCCGCTATACAACATATTTATTGGAATAGAGGTTGCAGCCGCATTGCTATCGATATTTCTTGCATTTGTAATTTATAAAAAGGAGGATTAAGATGCTGAGCTTCATACTTTGTTTTATTCTCTTTCTTATTGGTCTTTACGGGGTGCTTACCCGGAAGAATATAATTAAGATAATCATAGGCCTGTGCATCATGGAATACAGTCTTAACTTATTTTTCATCATGATAGGATATATTGATGGAGGAGTAGCTCCGATTGTTGATGTGACTTCAAAACAGGCAGTTACGTATGTTGACCCTCTGCCTCAGGCTTTTGTGCTTACTGCTATTGTTATCGGGCTGGCAACAACTGCATTACTGCTTGCTATAGCCATTAAATTATATAAAAAGTATAAAACCTTTGATATAGATAAAATTAATAATTTAAAAGGTTGAAAGATGGATTCATTGATTCCTCTGTTTGTTATTGTACCATTGGGAATTGCATTCCTGATACCGCTGATATGGAAAGTTATCCCTTCTGCATTTAAATATCTCCCGGCAGCTGGCATGCTATTCCTTCTGGTAATCGCATTCTATATGCTGATTTCAAGTGGAGGTGAGACACTGACATACAAAGTCGGTGGATGGGAACCGGTGAAAAATATCCCGATCGGGATACATCTTGTTGTTGATGGTCTGAGTATGACGATGTTGATAATAATTAACCTCATTGGATTTCTTGCAGGATTATATTCTGTACCTTATATGAAGAAATTTACCGGCGAAAATTATTTTTTCGCTTTATTCTCTCTGATGGTAGCAGGAATGAACGGAGTTGTAATAACAGGTGATCTCTTTAACCTTTTTGTTTTTCTTGAAATATCAGTTATTTCTTCCTATGCTCTGGTTGCTTTCGGCAGTTCAAAAGATGAGCTGGAAGCATCATTTAAATACCAGGTTCTGGGAGGAATTGCATCCCTACTAATCCTGTTCGCTCTTGCCATTACCTTCTGGTATACAAGTACTCTTAACATAGCTGATATTTCCCATCTGCTAAAACAATCTCCAGCCAGTAAGATCACCGTATTCATTCAATTATTCTTAATTGCAGGGTTTGGATTGAAAGCAGCTCTAATCCCATTTCATGCATGGTTACCTGATGCACACTCCTCAGCTCCCTCACCTATTTCAGCAATGCTATCAGGGGTTCTTATCAAGGCAATTGGTATTTATGCCCTCCTGAGACTATTTTTTAATATGTTCCAGATCACAATGGAGATAAGTGTAATAATTACAATTATCGGTGTCTTATCAATGGTAATAGGAGTGATTCTGGCGATTGGTCAGTGGGACATGAAACGATTGTTTGCTTACCATAGTATAAGCCAGATGGGATATGTGGTAATGGCAGCCGGAATGGCAATGATTATTTTATCAAAAGGAGGTGATAAAAGTGTTGCGGTTTTAGCCCTTTCCGGTGGACTCTTCCACATGTTTAATCACTCTGTGTTTAAAGGGCTTTTATTCCTTAATGCCGGTTCAGTTGAGTATGCCACAGGAACCCGAAACCTTAAAGAACTGGGAGGTCTGTCGGAGGTGTTACCCATAACTTCAGTAACATCACTGGGTGCCTCTCTGTCAATCTCCGGAATCCCTCCATTTAATGGATTTTTCAGTAAACTGATTATTATTATCGCTGCTATACAGGGTCGGTTTTATCTGCTGGCCTTACTGGCAGTTATTGTTAGTATTATTACCCTGGCCTCCTTTATGAAGGTTCAGAGATATGCATTTCTTGATAAACTTAAGAAACCCAAATCTCTGAATATCAAAGAAGTACCTTTTTTAATGTGTTTACCGATGATTATCCTTGCATTGCTCTGCCTGGTTATGAGTTTAATGGTTATACCCGGTGTCAGGGAAACATTTCTTGACCCTGCTGTAAATTCACTTATTTCAATTATTATGTAAATAATTACCAATGAATGCTGTTATATATTTCATAATGTGTTTTGCTACATGGTTACTGCTTACAGGCAGACTTTACATGCAGAATCTGATTGCCGGAGCAGTAGTCTCATTGATCACAACTCTGATATTTTCTCGATATTTTCAGATTGATGTCCGTAAACTTACTCATCCTAAAAGATACTTCTGGTTGATTATATATATCATCTATTTTACATGGGAATGTGTAAAAGCGAACTTCGATGTTGCCTACAGAGTATTGCATCCTGCAATGCCTGTCCGTCCGGGAATTGTTAAAATCAAACTTACTCTTAAAAGACCCCTTGCGCGTACTATTCTTGCAAATTCGATTACAATGACACCCGGCACTATTACAGTCGATATTATTGAAGATACATTGTATGTTCATTGTATATATCTGAAGGATACAAATCCTGAAACTTACTCATATAAGATCTCGGGAAAGTTTGAGAAAATATTAACTAAGATATTTGAATAATGGAATGGATTGACTTTGCTCTTTACTTCATGATTGCCCTGGTTGCATTATGTCTTTACAGGGTGATAAAAGGTCCGTCAGTTGCTGACAGAGTTGTTGCTATTGATATTATTGGGATAATAGTTGTGGGCATATGTATAATCCTAAGTATCAAAACAGAAAAAGCATTCCTTATTGATATCGGGATAGCCTGGATCATTCTTAGCTTTATAGGTACTCTTACAATGGCAAAATATCTTGGAAGGAGGAAACTCGATGAATAAATTGATAGCTGACATTTTATTGGGTATCGGGATGTTGTTCAGCCTGCTGGGTTGTTTGGGACTTATAAGATTACCGGACATTTATAACCGTCTCCAGGCAGCTACAAAATGTGTTACCCTTGGAGCATGCTGTATACTGCTTAGTCTTGTGATAAGATATGGTTTTACCGAATCGGGTATAAAAGGATTGCTTGCAATACCTATCCTTTTCTTTGCTTCCACGGTCGGAGCACATGCATTGATAAGAGGTTCGCATATTTTTGGTATTAAGCTATGGGAAAAGAGTATTATCGATGAATATGCTGATGATGGATACGGAGGGAGTTCAGATCAGGAAAATCAAAAAGATACTAATGATGAGATATCCTAAATTAAGAGAGTTAAAAGAGGCTGTTATTTCACTGCTTACACCGGCTTTTACTTCTTCGTTCCCTTATAAAGAACATACTCCTGCAGAAAAATTCAGGGGGAAACCGGTTGTTGATGATAAAAATTGTATTGGATGTGAAACTTGTGCTAATGTCTGTCCTCCCATGGCAATAACTGTTTCAGACGACAGGGTAAGCGGGATCCGCACTATTACCCGGGATTATGGCAGGTGCATATTTTGTGGACAGTGCGAAGCCTTCTGTATTACCGGAAAGGGTGTTAAATTATCAAATCAGATTTATGATATGGCTACATTCGATCTTAAGAATAATATTGAAAAGCAGGAAAAAGAGCTGCTGATCTGCAAGTATTGTGGAGATGTGATAACAACAAAAGAACATATACTGTTCATGTTTAAAAAACTCGGTCCAAAAGGATACTCATCAACATTAAATCTTAGTCTCCTGAACGAAAACCTGCTTCCTGAAACTGATAATACCGCCATTGAGATACAGGATGATCTGAAACGAAAGGACATGTTTAATATATTATGTCCAAATTGTCAAAGAACTGTACAGGTTAAAAACCTACTTTAGGTGAAGGAGAAACTTGAAAAAATACTCAGAAGGAAAAGCAAAACCATACTGTTTGCCGGCGTTGGAAATGTTCTGAGAAACGATGATGGAGTCGGCGTATTTATTGCTTCAGGAATAGTCCAGCGGGATAATATTTCAACGCTCCTCGTCGAAGCAAGCATTGAAAATTATATTGCCAAAATAAATTCTATCTCTCCTGACATTCTGATAATTGCTGATTGTCTCGATTTCAACAGGGAACCCGGTTATGCCGATATCATCCCTGTGGAACAGACAAATGAGTTCACAATCACCAGCCATAATATTTCACTCAAACGAGTATCTGAGTTTTTAAAAATGGAGGTATACGTCCTTGGTGTGCAACCTGCTGATCTTCGTGTAGGGGAACACCTTACTCCTGTTGTCAGGGAGTCTGCAGAAAAGATAATAGAAATCATCAGGAAAATCTGAAGATATCCCTATATTGGGAATAATATCATTCTGGTTCTAATGAATACATACAGCATCAGGATAGAAGGACTTGTTCAGGGTGTCGGTTTCAGACCATTTGTTTACAAGCTGGCCGGTTCCCTCAGACTGTGCGGAACTGTCGAAAACAGAAACAACGGTGTCTACATCTTTGTCAGTACCGATGCCAGGAGTCTCGAAAATTTTATTGAAAAAATAAAAGCCCTGGCTCCCCAACATTCAAAAATAGATAAGATAACGGTTGAAAGGATTGAAAACAAATCATTCTCAGAATTCTCAATTGTGACAAGTGGAGGTATTTCCGATGACATTACAAATATAAGTCCAGACATTGCTGTATGCCATGACTGTCTTTCTGATATGGAGTTGCAGGATCACCGCAAGGGTTATCCTTTAATCAATTGCACTAATTGCGGACCGAGATTTTCAATAATTAAAGGAGTACCATACGACAGGGTAGCAACAACGATGGCAAAATTTGAGATGTGTGAAATATGCAGTAAAGAGTATACAGATATCACCAACCGGCGTTTTCATGCACAACCGGTTGCCTGCAATAATTGCGGCCCAACCTATTCCATTCACCTTTTTTCTCCCACCGTGGGGGGAGACGCTGCGAAGCGGCAGAGGGGGGTCATCACTAATGTGATTAACAAAAGTATCTCTGATATTGTAAAAATGGTTTCACAACTTATCGAAGATGGATCGGTAGTTGCCTTAAAGGGAACCGGCGGTTACCACCTGATATGTGATGCAAACAATGAAAAGACAATATTAAATCTTAGAATTAATAAGACCAGGGAGGCAAAACCATTTGCTGTTATGTGCAGAGATATTTCTACAGTTGAAAAAATAGCTTTTCTGAATAATAAAGAGAGGGAGGTAATAACTTCATGGCGAAGACCGGTTCTATTGCTCGACAGCAAAGGTCTTCTGGCTCCTTCGGTCTCAAACAGACTCGGTACTGTCGGTGTGATTTTACCTTACATGCCATTTCATTACCTTCTGTTTAAAGAATTGAAAACAGACACAATTGTTTTCACAAGTGCCAATTTCTCAGATGAACCTGTAATAATTTCAGATGATATTGCTCTGGCTGAATTGCATAAACTGGCAACGGCAATATTAACATATAATCGTGAAATATTTAACAGAACTGACGATTCGGTATGCAGGGTAATTAAAGGTAACGAATTCATAATAAGAAGATCAAGAGGTTACGCCCCATCCCCTGTAAATCTTAAGTTACTAACAGAAGGCATTTTTGGAGCAGGAGCGGAACTGACCAATTGTTTTGCCATTGGCAAAGGTAAAAACGTAATATTGAGTCAGCATATAGGAGACCTTAAAAACGCTGAAACACTCGATTTTTATAAAACCTCTTTTGAACGGTTTTCTGAAATGTTCAGGTTTAAACCCAAAATAATAGCAAAGGACCTCCATCCCGACTATTTGTCCTCATCATTCGCAGAACAACTTGCAACTGAATTGAACATTGCTGTGGAACAGGTACAGCATCATCACGCCCATATTGCATCATGTATGGCCGATAATGGCCTTAATGAAAAAATAATAGGAGTTGCACTCGATGGTGTAGGACTGGGAACTGACGGCAATATATGGGGGGGGGAGTTCATGGTCGCCGACCTTTGCAATTTTGAAAGATTTATGCATTTTGAATATGTCACTATTTCAGGAGCTGACAAGATATCTGCTGAACCATGGAGATCAGGAGTAGCATATTTAAACAAATATGTTGAAGATTTAATTACAGCTACCGGATCTTTGAAACTAAAAGAGATTGGTGATGACAGGATCTTACTCTACCAGAAACTTCTGGAAACAGGTGTAAACACTTGCCGGTATTCAGGTGCAGGCCGTTTATTTGATGCAGTGGCCGCCATAACAGGTGTTTGCCTTTTCTCTTCTTACCACGCTGAAGCCCCCATGCTGCTCGAATCGATAATTAAGCCGGGAATTTATTCTAGCTATGATTTTGAGATCAAAGAGAATGAGATTTCATTCGAAAAAACCATAGTTGCTATTTTATCTGATCTGGAAAAAGGGAAACCTGTTGGTGAAATTTCTGCTGCTTTTCATAATACTGTAGCAAGAGTAGTCGTTGAGGCAGTGAAGATAATAAGCCAAATGAGCGGAATAAGAAAAATCGTGCTTTCTGGCGGTACATTTCAGAACAAATATCTTTCTGAAAAAATCATTACTGAATTGTCAGATGAAAAATATTTCGTATATTTTCATAATCAGGTTCCTTGCAATGATGGTGGTCTGGCAATGGGTCAGGTAGCAGTTGCAGCTGCAAGGCAAGCAGGATGATAATAATCATATTCCAGGGTCATGCATGAATTATCTATAGTTCAAAATATCATAAAAATTGTTGCCATAGAAGCAAAAAATTCAGGAGTGGAAAGGGTTACAGAAGTTAATCTTGAAATTGGACAACTGTCTGGTATTGAATTTTCTTCTCTTGAATTCGCGTTCAAAAATCTTTCTCCCGGCTCTGTAATAGAAGGCGCTGAAATTTATATTGAAAAACCAGGAGGAACTGCTCGATGCAGTAAATGCGGTAACGAATTTTCTATTGATACTTTTTTAGGATCCTGTAATTTATGTAACTCCTTCGATCTTGAGATCATAAGGGGGAAAGAACTCAGAGTTAAGTCAATTACAATAAATTAAAGCTAATAAGATGTGCGACACTTGCGGTTGTGGAAATCCCGGCGAAAAGGCTGTAATCAGAGTTCCCGGAGAAGAGCTGATAAATAAAGAAGAAAATCTGCATGAGCATGAGCATAAACATGAGCATGAGCATTCCCATCCTCATAGCCATGATATTTATTCGGACCATCACAATCACACTGGATCCGATCATTATCATGACCATGACCATTCAGACATTACCAGAAAAATAGTTACCATTGAAACTGATATTTTACTGGCAAATAACCTTATGGCAGAAAGAAACCGGGGGATGTTTGAGGCGAAAAATCTTACCGTGATAAATCTTATGAGCTCCCCCGGCTCAGGTAAAACGATCCTTCTGGAAAGAACGATTAGTGAATTAAAGGATAATATACAATTTTCAGTTATTGAGGGCGATCAGCAAACGATGAATGATGCAGAGAGGATAAAGAAGACTGGAGTCCCGGTTGTTCAGATAAACACAGGTAACGGGTGCCATCTCGATGCAGAGATGATCAACAGGGCAATCAAAAGATTGGCGCCGCAGGATGGTTCTTTTGTTATGATCGAAAATGTTGGTAATCTTGTGTGCCCTTCTTTGTTTGACCTTGGTGAAGGATACAGAGTAGTAATAATGAGCGTCACTGAAGGTGAAGATAAACCATTGAAATATCCAAATATGTTCCAGTCAACCAATCTCTGTATCTTAAACAAGTGTGATCTCCTGCCCTATCTCGACTTTGATATCTCCAAAGCAATAGAATTTGGGCATCAGGTTAATCCCCGACTTCAAATTATTAAACTCTCTGCAAAGTCAGGGGAAGGAATGGAAGAGTGGTATCAATGGCTAAAAAACATTGAGGGCTAAAGCCCGCTCAAATCTAAGAGTCAGATCCGTTGGCTGAAGCCAACGGTAATTGATGCAGAAAACAATAACTGACTTTTAAAAATCAAAGAATTCAGCTTACAATAACCTCAATTACCGTCGGTTTTAACCGACGGTTTGCCGAACTTAAAATACCGGGACTTTAGTCCCTCAACATATTCTTGGGAGTTGTTCACCTGATATCATATCAACAATCCTGGTCGACCCCACCAGGGTTGTAATTTTTACAACCGGAGGCCCGTCATTTACTCTGCCAATAATTGCAGCATTTTTGCCGAGGGGATGCTTTCTGATTTCACTGATTACTTTCCCGGCATATTTTTCAGGTAATATTATAAGAAGTTTCCCTTCGTTGGCAATATAAAGAGGGTCGAATCCCATAATCTCGCATGCACCCTTAACCTGATCAGAAACAGGAATCATTTTCTCTTCCAGTAAAATTCCATGTCCTGATGACCTGCTGATTTCGTTCAATGCGCTTGCGACACCTCCCCTTGTAGGATCCCTGAGGACATGGATATCTTTTGTAACCTGAAAAAGAAGGTTTGTAATACCATTGAGAGGAGCAGTATCACTTTTTATTGATGATTCAAAGCTGAGCCCTTCACGTGAAGAGAGGATAGAGACGCCATGATCAGCAATGTTACCGGTTATAATAACAACATCACCGGGAGAGCATCTCTCGGGAGAGATAGCGATCCCTTCCGGAATAGTACCTACCCCTGATGTATTAATAAATATTTTATCACCCTTTCCCTTTTCAACAACCTTAGTATCGCCGGTAACAATTTTGACATTTGCATTTATTGCAGCATCCTTTATGGTCAGGATAATTCTTCTCAGATCATCCATCTGTAATCCTTCTTCAATTATAAGACCCAGTGACAGATATTCAGGTACAGCGCCACAACAAACAAGATCATTCACTGTCCCGTTAACAGCCAGATCGCCAATATTGCCACCGGGGAAGAACAGTGGGTTTACAACAAAAGAATCAGTTGAAAATGCTATTCTCCCATTCAATTCGAGAACTGCGCCATCATGAGCCTTATTAAGCCAACCATTACCCAGTTCCCTGATAAAAAGATCGTGGATTAACCTGTCCGATAGTTTCCCACCACCACCGTGTGCAAGTGTTACAGTATCGTATTTATTGATTGGTACAGGACAGGTGATCTTCATACTATGATTATTGGTAGCGGTGATATGCAGAACAGGCTCCTTCGAGAGATACCATAGGAGCACCAAGAGGATGTTCAGGGATACACTCTTTCCCAAATGCCTTACAATCGGTTGGCTTGCTGATTCCCTGAAGAATCTTGCCAGCAATACAAACACTTGATTCTCTTGTATTTAAAACTTCAAAAGTGAAATGCTTTTCGGCATCAAATCCGGAATATTTCTCCCGTACTCTTAATCCGCTTCCCGGAATAACACCAATGCCTCTCCACTCCTGATCCGTCAGCTCAAAAACATCATTAACCATTTTAAGGGCATCCTTATTACCCTCTTTTGTAACAACCCTCTTATATTCATTTACAACATCAGATCTCCCATCCTCCAGCAGACTGACCAGTGCCAAAATTCCTTTAAGGATGTCGGTCGGTTCAAAGCCTGTAATCACAAAAGGCAGGTTGAATTTTTTCGCAAGAGAAATATATTCATTGTATCCGGCAACTGCACAAACATGACCTGGTGCAAGAAAGCCCTGAATAGATGAACCTTCCTGTTCCAGCAACATTTCTATTGCAGGAGGAACTAATACCTGGGAACAGAGGATAAAATAGTTTTCCAAATGAAGTTGTTCCGCCCTAATAACAGACAATGCATTAACCGGAGCAGTTGTCTCAAATCCAATTGCAAAGAAAACCACCTTTTTATGTGGATTATCTGCAGCAATTTTGACTGCATCAAGAGGTGAATAGACCATCCTTACATCAGCACCCCTTGATTTTTCCAGAAGAAGGTCCGAGTCAGAACCCGGAACCCGAAGCATATCACCAAAGGAGACCAGAATTACATCTTTCATTTGCGCTAATGCCAGAGCCTTATCAATTTTTTCGAGAGGAGTGACACAAACAGGACATCCCGGACCATGAATAAGATTTATCTGCCCTGGCAGAAACTCAGAAAGGTTATATTTCATTATTGCGTGGGTTTGACCACCACATATTTCCATGATATTCCATGGATGTTTTATAACCTTTCTTATCTTATTTGCCAGAGCGTTAATAACATTAATATCCCTGTATTCATCAATATATTTCAAGACATAATATTTGAATGTTAATTTATTGTGATGAGATTTGTCTGAATATCTCAAGAGTATCCTCAGCTTCTTTGGCATTGAGTATAGTCAATGCTGCACCCGCATGAGCAATTATATAGTCTCCCACTTTTGCATCACGGACCCATTCAACTGAAATATTTTTCAAAACACCATTAAAACTGACTTTGGCCATTCTCAAACCTTCTTCCGAAGATAGAGAAACTATTATCCCGGGAACTGCAAGGCACATATAAAGATAATTATGTATATGGCTAATTTAAGCTAAATTCTGCAAAAAAAACAAAGATTTTTAAAGTAAGTGCCCACACTCGACTTTATCTTTAAATGTTTTTCTTAATATTGTTTCCTGTTGGTATGTTTTTTGTACATATATTAAAAAATATCTTATGAAGAATATAATCATTCCACTATTAGTCGTTGCGATGGGTTTGCCATGTAACGGACAATCATCAAAGGCCGAAACCCTTCAAATGCTTGAACAGACAAACATGTCACAACAGGAAAGCAATCCAACTGCAACCATGACATCATCAAGTCGTCTTTTTGGAGCCAAAGAAGACCTTACATCTGTCATTTTTATAATTCCTTCCGGCTCTACCGTCACAATACTTAGCTCTGATAGTACCTATTATCATGTTGCTTTTGAAGATAGCGAAGGTTATATCTTCAAACGACATGCTGTTATAGATAATACACCTGTTACTCCTCCTCAGAATATTCAGCAGCCAGAGCCAGTGCAGGAAGTACAGCAGGAACAGCCACAGCAGATGAGCCGGTTTTCATATCTCGAAAATAAATATGGTTCAAATATGGCAGCCAGGCTTATTGCAGGTAAGATTTGGAGAGGGATGAATGCTGAAATGGTAAAAGACAGCTGGGGAACTGCTGAAAAGATCAACAGGGTGATCAGCGGAAATATCATTAAAGAAGAATGGATCTTTAAAAACACCTGGTTATATTTCGAAAACAATTCACTGGTTGAGTGGGGCCCTCTGAAGCAATAATCATCTCAGTTTCGATTTTCATAAGTGTTATTTTATCTGCTGCTGTTTGCAGATAAAAAAATATTCTTATTTTTGCACGTGAAATTGCGGGAGTAGCTCAGTTGGTAGAGCACGACCTTGCCAAGGTCGGGGTCGCGGGTTCGAGTCCCGTCTCCCGCTCAAACAAAAAGAGGCTGCGAAAGCAGCCTCTTTTTATTAATGATTATTTGTTCTAAATTTGTCCATTCAGATATACCACCGATTATCATATGCCCGGATGGTGGAATGGTAGACACGCTGGACTTAAAATCCAGTGGCCATTGCGGCTGTGCGGGTTCAAGTCCCGCTCCGGGTACCCAGAGGCACAAGAGGTCAAAATCGACCTCTTGTTTCTTTTTATGACATCCTGAAACCCCCACTAATTCTATGGATGAGTCGTGTGGGTTCCGTGAAGACAAGGGTTGCAACTTTTATTTTACTGAATCATAGTTTTTTGTCAGAGTTGCAACCAAGGATTCTATTTAATACGCATTTACATGCGTTTTATGTTTATTTGTTCCCCATAATATTTATAAGGAAATAATTTAATCTAGCTCAACCATATCCAAAAATCTTTCTTAACTTTTCAGTCTATAACGTTCCATTTATGATTGGTATAATTGATAAAGACAGTAATCCTTTCATAAAGGATTCATGGATTGAACAAGGTTATTCCTTTACTCCAGATCGACAGGAACTCACACCAAGATTGTTCAAGCGAAGTGTTGAGGAAATTAAGTCTTTTAAAGAAGAAAATTATTACAGCTACCCGGCGTTTTTAGCGATTCGTTGGGGTTTTGGTTTTTTAAGAAATAATATTTTATTCCCGACTTATAAATGGAACCATCTTGAGTATTACGATGGATTCGGCAAGCCGCAGACGGGTTATGATATATCTGATGTACAGGCTAAATTAGAAAATGAATACAATGTCAAAATTTTTGAGATTTATGATTTAGCAAAAAAAATTGGTTATTCTGCTAGGAGGTATCTGCAAAAGATTAGAAAAGATGGTGGTATTAAGTCATCAAAATATTGGCTTAATCCAAAAAATAAAGACCAACCAGCAAGCGAAGGTTTCAAGACCCTGATTAAGAAAGGTATGTTAGACATCTCACTTGAGGCACTTGTTCTGAGATACCCTTTTAATAATCTATTCACGAAGGAAGAACTTGATGTCGCCCGAGCAAGACTCATTAAAGGTGGTTATAATGGCCCTGAATTATATGGTCTATCTCCAGATCAAGTAATTGCAGAGGAGATTGTTGCTCCGGAAAATTATCAGGAAGGAGCAAAACACTCAATATTAGTTAACGCTTATGAAAGAAATCTGCAAGCGAGAGAAGCTTGTATTAAACATTTTGGAGCCAAATGTTCTGTTTGTGGGTTCAAATTTGGAGATCATTATGGCGATTTGTTTAGGGATTATATACACGTACATCACTTAATATCTTTGTCACAGATAGGTAAAAAATACACTTTAAATCCCATCAATGATTTAAGACCTGTTTGTCCAAATTGTCATGCTATAATCCATAAAAAGAATCCCCCATACACAATAGATGAAGTAAAGAAATTCATAAGAGGCTTGGGGTAGACTGGATAATATGTATCCAATCCAGACATCGAGCAATTGATTCTTGGACGCTTTTATGAGATTACTGACATCAGGGGTATACGTGAAGATAATAATTGAGGAATCTAACCCATTACCTAAAATATAAGGAAGGCATAGAAATAGTTTGATTTTGGCTCTGGAAAGATCGTAAGAGTTTAAGATCAATATCGACCTCTTTAGAAATAGGATATTATTATATCCCTTTTTGAGAAACTTGCCTCATTGGCCACCATCCTCCATTTTTCTAACCTCCATACTAGGTCTGACTGAACTCCACTTACTAGTATTCCTACATTTCAAAGTATCTGAAATACAGTGGTGTCTATTCTTGCCTTTAAGGTTCTACAACAAAATTTGTTTAGTGGTCAGTGCATCCAGTTTTAAGGTAGTCAACAATCCTGAATAGCCGGTCAATATTTGCTGACTTCATGCAGATGTTGCATCCATCATGAGGCGAAAAATTGTTTCGCCTCATATTGTTATATAGTGTCTACATTAATTACCACAATCACAACAGGAATAGAGATCAAACTCATCAAGTCTTAATCCATTCTCAGTTGATAAAGAAGCTCCACATTCGAATCCGGCACAACATTCTCCCAACAATACTAACCCGACACATCCTTCCACACCCATTTTCCCCTTTAAAATAATATCCGTATTATGTAATGATTCGATTATATTATCATAATTGCCGAATTCGACACTAAGGCCCAATGCAAGTTTTGCCCATCCTTCAATTCCCACACTAAACAATAAAAGGTCCAAGCTGGCACTGGCATTAACACTGCCAAAGCTACCGACTCTGAATGTATTATTGCTATTAGAATGGTAGAAATAGTTTGTAATGCCGACTTGGACAAGAAAGTCAATCCCATACCTGTTAATTCCATAAGATGCTACTCCACTAGTAAGACAACCTGTAATGACTGCATTTGAGTTTACTGCATCAAGCTGAGTGTCTGAAAGGAAGGCTGTCACATCTCTAGATAAGGAGCGAATTGTCATATCTTCTAAAAGAGAAGTCGTATTATAACTGGTGAATGGATGTGTGTCCAACACTCTGCGTGGTGCATGTAATATGAAAACTTGTCCACGCAAGGGTATGCCATAAATCGTAAAAGACCCTGCCCCCAGCATGTAAAAATAGCCACATTTAGGATCAAGGAAGAATCTGAATTCTCCTTCATATGGTAATGAAAAAGCAACATCGGTATATGTAGAACCAAATGCCCCAAAATAACCCTGATCAGTAAAAGCAAGCTGCATGCCGGGGATATCAATAATCTGGTTCTCACCGTCCGATGTGTCATCAGACCTGAAAGACATCTTACTATTATCAAGCGACAACTTATTTACAGGCTCATAAGGATAATACTTAACATTGGTGGCAGAAAGTGTTACTGTAGAATCCACAGCACTTGTCTTGGTAATAATTTGATAAGTACCATAATAAAAAACCGAACAGCAAGACTGATTATTTATTGCTGCAGATCGTTCAGCCGAAGCATCAGGGTCATAACAGACCAGATCTGTTATTCCTCCTGTGCTTATGTAACAATTATGAAGTCGTTCAATTACCGTTTTATTATTATTACATGAATTATCAACAGTAGTAGTTAGGATAGTATCTCGTGGGGCAAGATTATTCTCCACAAGCAGGGCATGAGAGTATGAGAAAATCTGCAGACTACCCATGGGGCCGGTGTCATTTTTCCTGATTCTATCGCAAAGAAACCCGCTCTGTCTATCATCATACCTTAAGCCATTAACTGTTAAGGAAAAGGTTTCATTGGTCAGAACATTCTCTTGCTCTCCATCCTCACATTTCAGTCTTTGCCGAATCGTGGTTTGAATTTCAATTGGGAAAGGCATTGCGGGGACAATATCCTTAACCTGAAATTCTACTGGAATCCATGTTTGGTCTGAAGAATAGGAGAAGAAAGGAAACTGTAGGGCACCCTTCCATTGGAAGTCGGAAACTCTTTGAGTTGGGCTTGACCCCAATGGCGCAAGCGTCACATCAGATAAGTCACATCGAAACTTCTTAGAATAGAATTTCCCGAAAAAAGGTCTCTTATCCCAAGTGTCTATCCTAAACATCCCTTCTCCTGACAGGAACCCTCCAAACCTAACTCCTTTCTTAAAAGCAGAATTATCTGAATAAAGAGGGGCAAGACTTAACTCATTTCCATAAATTTCTCCAAGACTATTAACATTTTGATTATTCATCATTATGGTAATACCTTTATCTGGTTGAGAGATTAATCCTGGATAGTTTATTTCAATTCCGCGGTCTGCAAAGGTCACTGGGAGCCTCCACGCCCAAAATATATGTCCTACCGGCACCTGGATTGTTTCTCTCTTGCCAGCTGATCCAGAGCCTAATTCTTCTCCTCCAGATGGATCCCAGTTGCTGAGAATTTCTTGAGACAGAGGAACTATTGGCCCATAGGCCTTTGAAAATGTACCATTACTATCGAATGATTTGTCCTCAAATTCAAGACTCAAATATGAGGGATAAGGGAAATGAACATAATACCTGAATATTGTTGATCCTCTATCTATTTCTCCCTTGCACAACCTCATTCTTCTCAACCGCATCTCAAGTATTTTAAGTTTCTGTATCCTGAATAATTCTTCAACATCCTCTGGCAAAGTATCCCCTTTTTCGATAATCTGATCCCAAGTTGATGGCAAATAGTTTTCTGTGATAGTACATTGGTCCATTTGGTAAGTATATGGTACGAAAGTATTTCCATTACTGCTTACTGTCCCTTGTGCCCCATATGGAGTAAGAGTAATGAAGCCTGTAAAATAAGATTTTACTGTTTTTGATTCATCTTCTGTAATAGGTTCACGGTGATTGTAATCTATTTGTGGAGATGTCAAATATACGGTCCCTCTTGAAATAGTTAACCCAGGATTCCTATCCCATCTCTGTCCGTTGCCATTATTTGCTTGCTTTAATAAAATCATCAGTTCCTCACAACTTGGCTCAGACTTATCGCTAATATATGAGGAGCTGTTTGTAAGCCAATTAGGGAAATATGCCCAAGCCTTGTAAGCAGAAGCTTCGAATGAGACTGGCCCAATGTTTAATAAATATCTTTCTCCGTAATTGTCCACTATATCAATTGTATCAAATAATGCATTCGTTTGATCTGTGAAAAGCTCAATCTTTAAAGTATCATTCTGTTGTCCATCACTACTCAGTATGTTATTGTACCTGCTTGGTAACTTAAGGTTTGATTTAAAAAGTCCCTTACATATTGAAAGTGTGTCTTCGTTGTAGTAAAAATTGATTGAGCCTGCCAATAATCGCAAAAAATAGTATTGGTCACCACCGAGGTTATATTCAAGCTTTCTATCAATTGGGTTTTGTAGATTAAACTCCAGTCTAGAATCGCCAGCATCCTGAAGGACAAAGAGCTTCATGTTGAATAATCCACCAAGGTCTCTTCCTTTAAGATAAGCTCCGTTTGAAGGCCTATTATTTTGTACACTTCTTCCAAGTTTAATTATTCCGTCCTTATTATTATAAATTGATGCAGTGTACACTGATTCTTTAAGTGGGAATTCTGTGCTTCCCGAAAAATTATTCGAATAAACCGACCCATCAGCCCAAATCTGGCAATTCTCTGAAGACATACTTATAAAATGCAGTGGTGCTGTACTACATGAATGTAAAGGTATTTTAATCCTTATGGGGACACTTGAAGATTCTGGCTTGATTTCTATAAGGGACCACTTAAAACTAATATCATAATCACCTATCTTATATTCCACTATATTCCTGGAATTCCCCTTTACAATACCAGATACAGCTTCGACCCTTCGAGTCTGTCTGTTATATTTAAGTTTTATGCCTTTCAACTTCACAGGAAGCCTTTCGGTCTTGTATACTATTACGCCAGTTCCATTAATTTCGTTCTCCAGCCTTCTTGGAAATGTACTTTCATTAATTCTCCATGGACTGGGATCTCTCTCGCCCCTGATACTGGTTATTGTCACGACAAAGTCGTTTATTATAAACTCCTTGTTTGTTGGGTCCTGTCCATAGCATAACGCAGATGATAAAAGTAGAAGCATAATCATACCCGAATACACAACTACTCTTTTAGCCGAAAAAGATTTAGGTAAAATAGTTTTCATGGTTTGGTTATTTTGTGGTTAGTATTGCGTTGATTAATTATCAAGATTTCATGTTTTAGATGCGTTTTCGATTTAACCAGGTGTTGCTATCAACTCAGAGTATAGTATGTAATACTATAGAACTCACTTTAAAATGGAACGAACGGCAAATAATCCAATAATATATTTACTTAGACTCAGAATTGACTATATTTCTTTTAGCAAGTTACAAGTTTTATCTTCATTTGTCAAGAGCTTTCAGTAACAACAGTCTGTTTTTTTAATCTTACTCCAATTCTGAAGGCATTCCAATATGAGGTCTAGCCTGCCATTACATTAGATAAAATATCATAGCAGTTCACCGCTTAATGATAAACAATTTAATACTACAGGATGTGAAAATGAAAATTGGTCTTTCCTATAACCTATCAATTTAGTGGTCATTCATTGGAATAGACTTCAATATATTAGATATAGAATAGTCAATCGTCTGGTTGCAACTTTTGTCCGTTGGGGGTACCAAAACAGAGCGAGTGTGAGCGCGAGAGCGAGCGCACTCGTTCTGTTTTCAGACCCTGAGACTCCGCCATTAATTTTATACTGCCACTTCCTGAAGGACGAATGATTACCAGTCAGAGTCAGTGTAATAATTAATGAATCCTGAGGAACCAAATGACCATTTTCATCAATACGTTCACCCTTAACATCAAAAATGCCCATCACCGCAGTATCTACAGATCCGCCAACGTGATTATCATCCTTCTTCTCCAGATTAATACTAACATCATTACTGTGGCTGCTGGTAAAATATAAGGTTACCGATGACCCCTTTTCTTCGATCTTAGAAAATTTTATCTTACCCTCATCCCCTACTTCTATCGTTCCCTCCAATTTCCCTTCTTTACGTTCCAGGGTAACAACCATTTTTGCACCACCACCGGGGACCGTTTCTGCAGACAAATTCCATTTGCCGACAAAATAATCAACACCAGCTTTGGTCTGTGCGTTTGTACCGATCGATAAAAGGAGAAAAAATACTCCTGCATAAAACATCTTTGCTTTTTTCATAACACTAAATTTAAACTGTTAATAGCTTATACGATATCATTGCTAATAACCGTTTCACTTGATAGTAAGTCCAAAATACGCTTAATTCTTAATGGTTAAGGTTAAAAATACTATAATATTGAATCAATTTCCGTTTTTCGGAGAATATTTTAAGCAATACAAAGGCGTTTCTCTGATAGAGTACATTAAAAATTGATGAATTAATTTTCTTCCATTCTATTTATTGTATTGAAACGTACCCGGCTCTGACCAATCTGATAATTAAACTACAAATTATTTGAATATCGTAATAAATACTTTGAAATGGACAGGATTGAAACTATAGAAGAATTTTATAAGAGAAAATTCGATTGGATTCCTGATAACATTAAAAGTGGTTCCTTTTGTGTATTCAATCAACATTTTTTTCACCAATATGGTAGTCTGAATCAGTATTCCGTTTTCCAGCCAAATGGCACACACATATTTGAACTGTCAGATGAACAGGTAGAAAAAATAGCTAAACATTCATGTGAATCACTTAAACAGGGCAATAAGAGAGACAACACAAAAAACAACCACTCAGATAATTGCCGATCGCATTTCACAGGAATCAAAAATCCTGCTTAATCACAGTAACCGGAGCGTGGCTGAAATTTCGCATGCTATGGGTTTCACTGAAGTGACCCATTTCAATAACTTCTTCAAAAAGCACATTCAATTAAGTCCTTTAAAATTCAGAAATATGTGAAAAATAATTTACTTTACAAAAATGAAAGGAGTAATGAAAATGAAACAAATTAAGATGTTTATTCCAGCGATTGTCTTAGTACTTTGTATATCGAATATCTATGCACAAGACTGGCCCCAATACCTTGGGCCCACCAGGAATGGTGTGTCAACCCAGAAAGATCTTTTGCGCACCTGGCCTCAGCAAGGTCCTGAAGTTCTGTGGACCGTTAATGTGGGAATCGGTTTTGGCGGACCTGTGATCAAAGACGGTAGGGTCTATTTACTGGATAGAGATGACAAGGTTGGCGATAAACTGAGGTGTTTTGACCTTTCCAGCGGAAAAGAACTCTGGAATTTTAGTTATGAAGCTCCCGGATCTGTTATGTTTCCCGGCTCGCGAAGTGTACCGATTGTAGACGGCAATCGAATTTATTCATGCGGTCCTAACGGAAACCTTTATTGCATAGACATAAACACACACAAGCCCCTCTGGAATAAGAACGTCTGGACTGATTTTGGCGGCGGTGAAATTCCGAGATGGGCAATTGCTCAGTGTCCTTTAGTTTACGGTGATTTGCTTATTGTTGCTTCACAGGCGCCTCAGGCAGGGGTTGTAGCATATGAAAAGCGTACCGGGAAGATTAAATGGACAACGCCGTCTCTTGGACCTGTCGGATATGTTAGTCCGGCAATAGTAAAAGTTGGCACAGATAACCATGTTGTTATGATAACCGCTGCATCGGGTCGGGGAGAAAGCGCCAGCGGTGGTAAAGTCATTGGAATGAACCCGATTACCGGGAAAATACTGTGGGAATATACAAACTGGCAATGTGCAATTCCAGCCCCAAGTGCAGTTGATGCCGGTGAAAGCAGAGTACTGATTACAGGCGGATACCAGGCCGGTGCGGCAATGATAAAAGTTGAAAAGAAAGCAGATGGCAGCTACGGTGTTACAGAACTTTATAAAAATTCTGATTTTGGTGCGCATACCCAGCCTCCGGTTCTATATAACGGCTATTTTTATGCTCAATATTCAACCAACGAAAGAAAAGACGGTATGGTTTGTATGAGTATGGACGGCCAGGTTAAATGGAAAACGAGGAGGTCTCCGTTATTTGATAAGGGAGGTTCGATTCTTGTCAATGGTTTGATGCTCAGCACCGATGGCAGCAGTAAGTTGTATCTTATTGAGCTAGATCCTTCAGCCTTTAAGCCGATTGCTACATCAGATTTACTCAAAGCGGAAACAGGCGATCAAAGATTTCCAAATCAAAACTGGGCACCACTGGCACTTTCTAACGGTAAACTCCTGATCCGGGATCAAAGCCGGTTAATGTGTGTCAAAGTTGCTCAGTGATGCTTGTATTCAATTGATGAAAAAAGTAGTTGTATTTTACTGATACTGATCATGCACAAAGGAGATTCTGCCAGATATCATTAAAACAGTTCTCAAAAGATTTTTTTCTGGTGTCGAAAGTCAGAGGAATATGGTCAGAATTACTATTTTTTGTAATTAATAATCTCCTCTGCTTTTTTCCTTGGGGTTGCTGCTGATACAGCATCCACACTTTTATCAATATTGCCGATTCGTAGGACAACAACAGCCTTGTACCCTGATGGGATCTGAAACAACTCTTTCTTTGAATTGATGTTTTCGGTCGGACTGCCGTATATGCGTGCACCGAGACCAAGACCATGAGCACCTAGAAACATACTCTCTGTGGCCAGTCCGCAATCGAAATCAGGGGTGGTTCCAACTTCAGATTCAATCCCTGAAACAATAACAAGTACATTACCGGGAACAACATTATTGACAATCTCCTTCATGGTGGCTTCGTCTTTTATTACCGTGAACTTCCACGGCTGGTTGTTCCTTGCACTGGGAGCCCTAATACCACACTTCAGTATTAAATCGAGCTGCTGATCATTTACAGGCTCTGATGTGTATGCCCTTTCAGAGTATCCGGAAAGTATCACATCAGCAACACAGTTATCAGAGGTCTGTCCATACAACTTTGATACTGCAAATAAAGCAATAACAAGTAATGTTAATTTGATTTTCATGTTAAACTGGTATAAAAGGTTTAAATAGATTATATCGTTTAAATTAAACAAATTATTTCCTTTACATCTGGTTAATTCAATGAACTTTGAAAAAAAAAGATAAATTTGAATAGATTTAATTACAGGTAAGGTGACAATGGTTATCATACCAAACAATTACTGAGCTTCAAATAGTAAATGCCAATTATTATCATGAACCGACTATTAATATTTCTCATATCTGGATTATTGCTGTTTTCAGGTAGTTTCTGCAAATCTGAACACAAACAAAAAAGAGTGTTGACTTTAGGGATCGGCCACGAATCCAATACGTTTTCTACTCTTTTAACCAAAGAATCCGATTTTGATGTTCTGCGTGGAGCCGATGTTCTGAAAGATCAGCTGTGGGCTGAAGTTTTTAAAAAAGCAGATATAGAACTTATTCCGACCTTGCATGCTCATGGCTGGTCCGGAGGGGTAGTTGAACGCTCAGCCTATGAAAATTTCAGGAACGAGATACTTGGTTGTAAAACTGGGCTATTTGTTTCCTGAACTACGCGACATTGCCCCGGTTCATTTAATCGCTTTAACATCCGGCTTTTGTAATCTGGATATAGCAACATTACCCTTTAAGAATATTCATCGTCCCAGCTTTCCTGTGGACAGGGATAATAATACAGAGCGAGAGCGCTCCCTCTCGTAATGTTTTCTCCCATTAGCTCACATTCCAATTTACTTTCCCCATTTCTTCAACAGGTATTCCGACATCAGCATATCGTAATGACTATACCTGGCAAACCCCGTTACTCCCCAGTACCGGATGGCGCTGTTTTCGTTTTTCAGGTACCTAACATAATCATCGATGTTTGCGGGTCCACCCAAAACAGCAAGATCTGATGCTTCAATCAGTTCTTTAAAAGGACATCCTGATGATCGAATATAATCATACATCGGGATATTACCCGCCAGATCCCCATATTCTGTTTCAGGAATAACACCCACATCTCTTGTTTCTATCCTCCAGGCATACAGTGCTTTACGCATTCTTATAAGATTATCTGCATATAAAGGATCTTCAGCCAGATTATTGATTTCCCAGGGATCACTTTCTGTATCATAAAGCTCTTCCACCGTCTTTGTCAGGAAGAATTTGCTTTGCACTTCGTTTGTTTTCCCTGCATTAAATGCATCCTCCCATGATTGTGCAGAAGGTGCTAAAAACCCATAATCAAAATGTTGCATAGATATGCGGAATGGCATATAATTCCTGATATAGCGGTATTTTTGATCCCTGACTGCACGAACCACGTCATAGCGTTCATCCATACGTTGGCGTGACATATATGTATATTCAGGATCCTTATATAAATTTAACACTTTTTTGATGCAAAATGTCTATAAAAAGGAGGCATCTTTTTAAGATTGGTGATACCTGAACTCACCCTCAAACTCATTCTTACTCTGCTCCAACCTTTTTCCTTATCTATAACTATAGGCGATAAGTGATGAAGATTGAAATGATTAAAAAAATTATGTCTGGAGATGATCTGAAAAACAAGAGTTGAATTAAGCGGTAATTGTGATATCTCTACCTATTTACAGGTCAATCATCACTTTTAAGGTGCGATCGCCTTGTTCATCAATGAAATTATAAGCTTTAGTGTATTCTTCAAAAGAAAAATGATTCGTGATTAACTGGTTGGTCTTAACTACTCCTTTATCCAATAATCGGATAGCTTCTCCATAGTCTTCATGTTTGTACATTAATGTTCCGATAATCATTAACTCATGCTCTCCAACGAAGTTGTAATTCACCTTCGGAAACTCGGAATAAACCCCAACCACCACAATTCTGGAGCCGTTTTCAATGTAGTTTACAAGGTTTTGTAAAGTAATTTCAACACCAGCACATTCGAAACCAACCTGGAATCCTTCGTCGCCAAAAACACGTGTAACAGCATCTTCAAATGATTCGGTACCTGAATTTGAAATAAATCCGATCCCTGATTCAACTGCTTTATTGAGTCGGAATTCACTTAGATCGGTTACAAGTACTTTTCTTGCTCCTTTTGCCATGGCACACTGAGCAACCAGATTACCAATCGTTCCGGCACCTGCTACCACTACATTCTTCTCATACAGGTCTCCTCCACGTCCAGTAGCGTGTACGGCAACTGATACAGGTTCAACGGTTGCAGCAACATCGAAAGAAAGCGAATCAGGCAATACCAATACACGATCTTCGGTTACAACAAAATAGTCCTGAGCACAACCATTCGCATGGAAGCCCTCCACTCGTAACTTCTGACATACATTATAGTCGCCGCGTTTACAAGGGGCACAGGTTCCACAGGTTAACTGAGGGCGAGCAGTGATTTTCATTCCAGGTTTAACTTTTGTAACATCTTTACCCACCTTGATTACTTCTCCGCTATATTCATGACCTTGGATTATTGGATATTTGGTAAATGGATGTTTACCATGATAAACATGTATATCTGAACCACAAACTCCAATACGTTTAACGTTCATCAGTACTTCATTGTGGGCCACTTGTTTTAAATCTGCCACCTCATGTAATTCGATTACACCCGGAGATACCATTACTGCTTGTCTCATTATGTCTGTTTTAAATTCTGATATTTCCTTTTATTAACTTACGAAACCTCTTTTTTGTCACCATGAAATAGGCAACCTATCAATCAATTCAGTTGTCCGATTGTGTGAGTAACTCCATATTCCCGGATGCTATCAATCAATACCAGGTATGTGTCAACAAAGTGCTTTGAATTAACCAAATCACCAAAAACTGTTTTGATCTTCAGAAATGCAAGCGGATCTCCACCAGCTGAGGCTTTTGCCCCTTCTTTTAAAACCGCCTGCATCTCGTCCATTACTTCATAATCATATCCTGAAGTACCAGCTAACTCCATATACCTGCACCATGCGGCCAGGATTAATGTTCCTTTTTTTATTGGCCCTCCTATTTCAAGTTGTTCCTTAATAGTTGGGATTAGAAATTTTGGGAGTTTGGCTGAACTCTGAGAGCATATCCTCGATAATTGGTCCTTAATATTTTTGTTTCCAAAGCGTTGAATTACACTATTCTTATATTCCTCCAAATTGACTCCTGCTATTTCTCCCAGGATAGGGGAAACTTCAATGTCCATAAATTCACGAAGGAAAATCCTTAATAACGGGTCATTAACTGTTTCATCAATTGTGTTATATTGTTTTAATGATCCAATTATTCCCAATAAGGAATGCCCTCCGTTCAGTAATCTTATTTTCATTTTTTCATAGGGTGCGACATCGGAAACAAAATGAGCTCCTACTTTTTCCCACGGTGGTCTTGCGGTTGCGTAGTGATCTTCTATTACCCACTGAAAAAAAGGTTCGCATACTACAGGTGAGGTGTCTTCTATTCCGAAGGTAGTCTTAAGATTTTCAATATCTGATGCTTTAATTGCGGGAGTAATGCGGTCAACCATGCTATTTGGAAATGATACCTGTTTTTCAATCCAATCAGTCAGCCCAGGTTCAGCTACTTGAATGAAGGCCAGTAGCATTTCCTTTAAAATATCACCGTTATGTTGAATATTGTCACAGGACTGAAGAGTTAACCCTGCTAATCCTCTGTCTCTGCGCCGTTTCAATGCCTGAGTAAGGTATCCGAAAATTGTTTTGGGATTGTCTGGATAACAAAGGTCCCATTGAATTGCAGATTCAGTAATCTGAAATTCACCCGTGGCTGTATCAAAATTATATCCTCCTTCAGTAATTGTGAGAGTAATAATTTTGATTGCAGGATTGGCCATCTTTTCAAGTACGGCTTCAGGATTTTCAGGAGCAAAAAGAAATTCGGTGACAGACCCGATAACTCTTGCTGTAAGGGAACCATCTGATTCATTTACCATAAGCGTATATAATCCGTCCTGACATCTCAGTGCTTCAACTATTTTAAGGTCAGTTTCAAGCAATGCCACTCCACAAATACCCCAATCATTAATATTAAATTTTTGCAGTAACTGATCGGTATAAAACGCCTGGTGAGCCCTGTGAAAATTTCCAATACCAACATGAACGATTCCTGTTTTTATTTCGGCCCTGTTATAAGCAGGCACGACCACCTCTTTTGGAAGAAGATACAGGTTTTTTGAATTTAATTTGATGATTTCATGCATATGCAATTAATTGTTTTTTGTTTGAAAACGTTGCAGCAGAACAGCTGCTATGATGATCAATCCCTTTATAATTTGCTGTAAATATGATGGAATAATCAGCAGGTTCATGATATTACCTATCATTCCCAGGATTAATACACCCAACAGGGTATTGATAGCAGAACCTTTGCCGCCACTTAAACTGGCACCACCAATTACTACTGTAGCTATCACATCCAATTCCATTCCAACACCCATTACCGGTGAACCAACAGCTGTTCTTGCAGTGGTTATAATCCCGGCAACTGCAGACAGACTTCCGGTAATGGCGTAAACACAAAATTTAAAAACAGATACCTTTATACCTGATAAACGAACAGCCTCTTCATTGCTTCCTATAGCTATCACAATTCGACCGAAGACATTGTACCTTAATATGACCGAAGTGATGGCAAATACCAAAAACAGGATCAAAGCCGGATTTGGAATTCCCATAGTGTTACCGCTTCCAAAATCTGTTAAAGCTGAAGCTTCTTCTGCCACAAGAATTGGTGCCCCCTTTGACGCGATGAATCCAATGCCTCTCACTATTGACATCAATGCAAGGGTTGCAATAAAAGGAGCCATTTTATGTATGGAAACCAAATATCCGGATAAGCTACCAACCAAAAGTCCACTGGCTAAGGCTGCGGTAATTGCAAGAGGCAAAGGCATTGTTTGGGTAAAAAGAGCACACAATACCCCACTCATTGCTACCACTGACCCAACAGAAAGATCGATACCCCCGGTCAGTATTACCAGTAGCATCCCCATGCTAATAATTCCCACAGGAGTAACCTGTCTTATTAAATTAAATAAATTTGAAGAAGTAAAAAATACATCTGATACAATCGCTGAAACTAAAAGCATAATCAGGAATATCAATACTGTATTATACTTCACGACAAATTGCAAATATCTTTTAAAATTCATACTCATCTTTATGCTTTTCATTTCTGGTTAGTTAATCAAGGTATCAGTATATCAGCAAACTAATTCCGTTAAATTTTTATTTTCGCCAATGGAGAGCCGTAAGATAATTTCTTCAGAAAATTCTTTTTTTGAAAGCTCTCCCTGAATTTGTCCTTTCCGCATAACAAGTATCCTGTCGCAGATACCCATCAATTCTGAAGTTTCCGAAGAAACCACTAGTATGGCTACCCCTTTATGCGAAAGTTCATTAATGAGATTATAAATCTCAACCTTTGCCCCTACATCAACACCGCGTGTTGGTTCATCAATGATTAAAACTTTACACTCTCTATTCAGCCATTTCGCCAGGACAACTTTTTGCTGATTTCCTCCGCTCAATTTTCCAACTTCCTGATTTTCATTTTCCATTTTAATCTGCAGTCTTTCGATGAGTCCTGTTGAGTTTTTGTGTTCTTTTTTCAGATGTAAAAAACCAAATGGATTCGAAATTCCTTTATAATCTGTTAAACTAATGTTATGCTTAACACTCAACGAAAGAATAACCCCATGTTGCTTTCTATCTTCAGGTACCATACCGATTCCCTCCATTACTGCTCTTCGAGGCGAACGGAAATGAAGCTCCTTTCCAGACAGAAATATTTGTCCTTTTTTTTGTCTGTCAGCACCAAAAATAGCTCTGACAGTTTCAGATCGGCCACTACCTACCAGACCTGCAATTCCGACTATCTCACCAACTCTTAATGTTAACGAAATACCTTTTGACTGGTTTTCCGGAACGATGTCGACAACCCTCAGCACCTCTTCACCAATGATTGAATGGTTTACAGGAAACATTGTATCAAGTGATCTTCCCAACATTAATTTAATGATTGAATTTCTGTCGGTTTCGGATATCAGAAGACTCTCACTTGAGCTACCGTCTTTTAATACAGTTATCCTGTCGGCAATCTGAAAAATCTCATTCAAGTGATGGGAAATATAAATGATACCAACGCCTTCATTTTTGAGTTTTTTTAATGTATCGAAGAGTTTTTGAATCTCCTGAGGTCCTAATACGGCAGAAGGTTCATCGAGGATCAACACTTTGACCCGTTCAGATAATGCCTTTGCAATTTCTACAATCTGCTGTTCTGCTACACTTAGCGTACATGCTTTTACCGACGGGTTAATGCTGAAGCCAATACTTTGAAAGATTTCTTCTGTTTTCTTTTTCATCTGGCCCCATTTCATCCATATCCCTGTAATATTCAACTGGTTTAATAGAACATTTTCGGCAACTGATAATTCGGGAACAAGTGAAAATTCCTGATAAATAATACCAATCCCCAGCTTTTTACTGTCATAAGTATTCCTGATAAAGATTTCCCTGCCGTCAATAAAGATCTGCCCTGCATCTTTGGTATAAGCGCCTGAAAGTATCTTCATTAGGGTTGATTTACCTGCACCATTCTCACCCATCAGTGCATGGATTTCGCCAGGCTTAACCTTTAATGTAACATTTTCTAATGCTGCAATCCCACCGAATGATTTCGAAATATTTCTGAGTTCTACTCTATTCTCCATTGTTTTATTTTTTTAATCTTAAAAATCTAAAACAGGATATACTAATGAATTATAAGGCTAAAATATTGCATCAGGATCATAATATTGATCCACGTTCTCTTCTGTAATTAATACTGCCGGAGTATAAATCACCTTACTAATTTGTTTTTCACCATTCATATATTTAACCACAGCTTCAACCACTAATCTTCCCAACTCTTTAGGGCTATTCAATGCAGTTGCACCAAATTTCCCTTGTTTTATTAATTCATATGCTTCTTTTTGTCCGTCAAAACCAACAATGGTAATATTTGCGGCTTTACCAGATTCATTAATTGCTTTGAGGGCACCCATTCCCATGGCATCGTTTTCAGCTACCAAAAGATTAATATCAGGATTTGCAACCAATATATCTTCCATAGCTTTTAATCCGCCATTATTTGACCAATTGCCCCATCCTTGTGATACAATTGTCAGGTCAACATTGCCCTGCGATATTAATTGCATTTCAGTCAATCCGCGAATAAAACCAAGGCGCTTTTCTTTTCCGATAGGATTGCCCTGACTGCCACTGATAAGTGCAGCTTTAATCTTTGTTTTACCCATTTTATTCACAATCCATTCTCCAACCAGTTCTCCGTTTCCCTCGTTGTTAGCCTGTATAGATGTTATATAATTTGCTGCCGGATCAATATAGCTGTCAACAATAAATACCGGGATGCCTGATTTCACTGCAGCATTTACAGCAGGAACCAACGCTTTATGGTCAAGTGGATTCAATATCAGTACATTTACACCAGTAGCAATCAGATCTTCGATCGAGGTAATTTGTTTGATAATATCGTCCTGACCATCAGCCATCATGAATTTCATTCCATACCCCACTGCATATTCATTAATGTATTGCGATAGTACAACATAGAATGGTGCATTAAGCGAAGGAGTACAATAACCGATTTTAATGTTTGACAGATCAACTTTGCTTTCCAGATGGGCAACATCAATACTGATACTTTTTGGTTTTTCTTTAGCAGGATTAGAATTGCATGACATTAAACCTAAGGTAATTATACTAATAACTAGTAATAAAAAACAGCCTTTTCCCCAGGTGTTTGGTTCTTTCTTTATGTGTAGTTTTGTCATTCTTATCATTTTTAAATAAATACCCGAATAGTTACTGGATTTTCAGTTCAGAGAAAAACGAAATCGTAGCATATTGCACAATGTAAAAGTGTTTAAATATATCAGATAATTGTTAGTTAACCTTTCTAAATACTTCGTCTCTAAAATCAAAATATTTTTTCTATTTCTTAAAATTAGAAAAATGAATTACTTATTCAACAGTGAGATACTTAAAATTCGATTTATTCCCTCCGTAATGCCATGTATTTGAAAAAAAGTTAACATTGAATCTCTTTCAGAATAATTAACTATCCTGAGATTGATAATCATATTCTCCTTTTTTATACTTTTATCTGATTTTATTCAACCAACCTTAAAAACGTTATTATGAAGACTAAGACAATTTTCAGCTTCCTGGTATTACTTATGGTTACCTCTTCATTCTCTGCACTCGCCCAGAAAGAGAACTTTTCCGGTAAATGGAACTTAGATAAAGAAAAAACTGTGCTGGCTGATGATCAGCTTTTCCTTTCGGCAGTTACAATCCAAATTAAAAATGACAGTTTACTATCCAGCCGCATATATGAAAACAGTTATGGTGAACAATATCCTTTTGATGAGAACCTGCCTCTAAACGGAACAGATTGTAAGATTGTCATTTATGATATGCCTAGAACTACAAAGGCTTCCCGATCAAAAGAAGATGGTTCTGTTAATATTGAATCTAAGACTACATTTAATGGTAACTATGGAGAGGAAGATCTCCTGGCAAAAGAGACATGGAAAGTTGATAAAACAGGAAAAACTCTGACAATTGACTTCACAAATAATATGTCAGATGTTGAGACAAAAGGAACAAACTTCTATAATAAAGTAAAATAAGATTGTTTTTCTCTGTGTAACTTTGTGTCTTCTCTGTGCCTCTCTGTGAAACTTTAAATTTAAGAACTGTCACAGAGGGCCAATGAGGGTATTGTCACGCTAATTTATTTAGTGCTCAGGACTACCGCCTGAGCTTCAACATTCCAGCCAGAAACAACAATTGACAGGGATTTTCCAATAACTTTTTCATCAGGGCAACTTACTGTCACAGTTTGGGTTTCGGAAGGTGCCAGTGTAAAGTAATTAGTTGTCCAGAAACTTGGTAAAACCTCTTCTCCTTCAACCATTAATTGCGGTCTGATGAAGAATGCCAGTTTACTGGTTGTATTTGTTAATTGGATTGTCCAGCTATTTTCAGAAATTAATTTCTCTGACGAAAGAAGTTTTACCTGTACTGATGTCTTTGTAATTTCGCTTAATGATTTATAATTGTTATCTCCTGCCAGCCAGTAAACATTATGCGAAATAACTTTCCCATCAGAATTTTTCAGATTCAGAACAACAAAAACAATTCCCTTTGTTTTCTCAAGCAAAGAAGCCAATGAAGTCGTCTCTTTTACCTCTGTCGGGCCAAGGCTGAAATAGACATCTTCATTAAACAATGACTCCGTTTCGAAATTGAATACTTCGACATGGGCAGTGAGATTCTGTACAGAGGTGTATGTTCTGTTTAGAATTGTAACTTTATGATTATTCAGATTAAGCTGGATATGAACCGGTTCACAGCTATTCTGCATAAAATAATAACCAGCATTAGGTTGAAGGAACCAGTCATAAACCTGCCAGACAACACTTGGGAAAGCAGCATTCAGCTTCCATAGCATCACCCCGCCAATATCATTTAACTTATGCCCTGCAGCTTCAAAAATACCCTGATAACCAATGGCATTCATTAACTGCATCTTATTGCAGAAATCCTCCATGCTTGATGGCTCTCCGTATCTCCTTGCCATCTCTTTATAATACAGATCCCACCTTCCGTTTCCGGTAGCTGCATCATGATATCCCCATGAATTGTTTAATGGAAATGGTAATGAACTATCCCATACCAGGTTTGGAATTATTTTAGGCATAATATTGTATGGCGGCTGTGAAGGAATTCCTGTTTCATCCTTAAAGACCCAATCCTTGCCTGCTATCGCTCTGTTATAATAATCTCTGGGATCTCTCCATGTGTAAGGTCCTCCACTGTATACTCCTGAAGAGAGATTATCAGGCCACGACCCATTCCATCCTGCAGGGAGTTTTGCAAATCCTGATGAACTGGGAATATAGGGTCTGGTTCCATCAAGAGTAATGATGCTTTCTCTCATTACATCGTAGAGCTCTTTCCGGGCATGGCCTTCATTTCCGCCTGTCCATACCAGCAGACTTGGATGATTCCGGATACGTAATATTGTACTTTGAACATTTTTAATAAAAACATTACCTTCAAGCGGCCAGTCAGGAGACCCTTTAAATTCACCCTGGGTATCGCCAGTAATCCAGAAATCTGACCATATCATTAAACCATATCTGTCTGCAGCTTCAAAGAACTCGTCACATGGAGTTACTCCTCCTCCCCATATTCTGACAAGGTTAATATTTGCATTGCGACAAAGATGCATTTCATAATCATACCTTATTGAATCTCGGTTAAGCATCATATCTGGTACCCAGGCTCCTCCGGTTAAATGAACCCGTTTTTCATTAACATAGAAGTCACGTCGAAGGGTTCCGTTTACATCAACAGCTTTTGTGCTAACTGTACGGATACCAAATATAAAGGAAGTATCATCTGAAATCCCGGAGTTATTTGCATACTGTAATCTTATACGGTAAAGATTAGGCTCTCCATAACCATTTGGCCACCAAAGATATGGATTGCTAATATTTAGCTCTTTTGTATTACCGCCGTTAAGGTCAATTATCTCTGCTGAATTTTTAACTAGAGATACCTTTTTGGAAAACTGCAGAGGTTTTCCTTTAAAATTTTCAGGAGTTATTGTTACAGTAAGTTTCCCCTTCTCATCAACCTGGTTATGGTTTAGCAATTTCAGATTTAATGACAATTTTGCCAGAGTGGTGTCGGGAAGATTTGGAAGGGAGGTAACCAACTTGGGATTAGCAATAGTTATTCCTCCTGAAGTTCTGAGATAGACCGGTAACCAAATACCTATATTACGGTCCCTCACCGGAGGCACCCAATCCCAGCCTACCGAACAGAGCATGGTTACATTCTTACCAATATCTCCTGTAGGACCTCCATTGGCATAAAAATCACCAAGAGCTCTTAACTGTTCAGTTGATGGCAAGCCCGGATAATCAAGCGGATAAATTTTAACTGCCAGCACATTCTCTCCTCCTGCTTTAATATGATTACTAATATCCAGACTATATTCAGCAAACATCCCCGCCATCTCTGTGGAATCGGCTACCGGTTGTCCATTGACCCAGACAGCAGCACGGTAGTTAATCCCTTTGAAAATAAGCTGAAAATGCCTTCCCTGATCAGATGCAGGAACCGCAAATGTTGTCCGATACCAATAAGGTTTCTTCCATGGATTAAGATCATTTGGCAGATGACTGAATTGCTCCAGGTTATACTTTTTATTAAACTCATCTGAAGCATCAGGGATAAGCATATTATTTAATCCGGAATATGGGTCGGGATAAACATTATTTGCAACTAATCCTGTCAGCACAGTTGAAGGAACTTTTACAGGGAACCAGTAAACTTTGGATTGGTAATCCAATTTGGAAATATCCTCGCCGGATGATAGGATCAGTGCTGAAGATTGTAATTGGAAATCCGTTAGTTTTACTTGTTTTACTGTACCTGACTGAGAGCTTGCCGGAACAAAGATAACAAGACAAAGAATGAGCAGGTAACAAAATTTGATCTTCATAATTATAATTTTATAGAGGTGAGTTATACTTATTTAATAAGAATACAGCAATGTATGTTTTAGTATTTAAATATTTACCGGGAACACCGGTTCATTCCTGCTGACACCGATATTCGGATCATCAATATGTTCTTTCTTATAAAAAATATTTCCAATCATAAGAATAATAATAGTCAGGAGTATTACTATGGTTATAACCTCCTCACTAATTACGGAGATTCTTGAAACCAACGGAACACTAATGAATAACAGAATTGTAATTAGTCCGCGGGGGAAGAAAAAAAGTAAAGGAACGAGAGGTAATTTTATTATATACTTAAGATATATCATGCGAAGTAAGAAAATACCTGCTGTAATAAACACTGCCGCAATGATGCTATGCCAGTCAAAGAGGCCTTCAATCTTTGTATAATAACCAAACATAATAAAAAAGAATGATCGAACAAGGAAAGTAAGTTCTGTCAGAATTTTTTTAAATGATCCCAGATCGTCTCTGAACTCATCAAAATCAAACACCTTATTTGCAACTGTATGTTGAAGTATCTGATTATTAGACATCACCAGTCCGAAAACAAGGACCAGCAATAAGGCAGGCAGGTGAACCAGTTTTGCCAGCATATATACAAGTACTACTGATGTCATTATTATAACATAGTGGACATGGTACTTAACTTTATGCAACAGGAAAGCAAGTATTGATGAAGTTAAAATTGCAATTATGAGTGTAAAAAAGATGCTTGTGCCAAAGTTCAAAATACCTTTACCTATTGAGCTCTGGTTGATCAGAATAAAATCAAACAAAATAATTCCAAAAATATCTGAAAAAGAGCTTTCATATACAATAAACTCTTTTTCATAAACATGGAGATGGATTGCAGAAGGAATAGCAACTGAACTGCTTATTATGCCAAGAGGAATACCATTGAGAAGTGAATCCCTTAAAGAATAATCGAAGAATCCCACCATAATATATGAGAAGGCCGCAGTGAATACTGCAAACAATATAAAAGCTGAGGATATTGATTTCACAATAAGTCCCTTCTTGCTTCTTTCAAGTTTAAGATCAAGGCTGGCTTCCATTATGATCATAATCAGACCTAAGGTTCCAATAACCGGAAGTATTGGCCGTATGTTAGGAATCTCAAATTTTGTTGATTTTCCAATTAATTGAATCCCTATACCTAAACCAATCAGTAGAATAACACTGGGAATCTTTGAGTATTTGCTGGTTATGGCAAAAATATAGGATATTATCACGAGTATGCATAAAAACAGAATGATGTAGTTTGTCATGGTGATGAATATTACAAATTTCTGTCCTGAGAGTTTTCAGCAGTTACCTGGATTTCAATTGATCCGGATGACCTCTTATGAGCTATAACTGTAATTGCAATATAGCCTTTTTATTGAAATCACGGAATTATTAAAATGCCATTATTTATTTATTTATTAAATTAACTGAATTCAATTTCCAAAAAGTGTAATTTTGATTTATAATTAGTAGCATAATAAGATATGGCATTAGCTAAGGAAAACAAAGGTTTTGGCACTGCTCCGGTATTTTTTACAGCCATCTCCACGATATTGGGAGCCATACTTTTCTTAAGATTTGGATTTGCGGTAGGAACACTGGGTTTCTGGGGCGTTCTTCTAATTATTCTTCTTGCACATTCCTTAACAATACCTACTGCGCTCGCCATTTCGGAACTGGCTACAAATAAGCGTGTAGAGGGAGGAGGCGAATACTTCATTATTTCGCGATCATTCGGACTAAATATTGGTGCAACGATCGGAATTGCTTTATTTATGTCACAGGCAATAAGTGTTGCTTTTTATATAATAGCTTTTACAGAATCATTTGAATTTCTTTTTAATTTTTTTGCAGAGAAGTTAAATTTCATTCTACCCCGGCAGGTAATAAGCCTTCCTGTAATGGTTGGTCTAAGTTTTCTGATACTTAAGAAAGGGGCAAATATGGGAGTTAAAAGCCTCTATGTTATTGTTGGAATACTATTCATTTCCATTGTTCTCTTTTTCCTGGGGAAGACCGATTATGGAATCATTAATGGGAATAAACTTCCTCTGGAAACTTCCTATGATTTTAATAATTTTTTCCTTGTTTTTGCAATTGTATTTCCTGCTTTTACAGGAATGACAGCCGGTGTGGGGTTATCGGGGGAACTTAGAAAACCATCGCGTTCCATTCCAATAGGGACAACTCTTGCAACAATTACCGGAATGATAGTTTATGTTTTTATTGTTTATAAACTGGCAATATCTGCAAGCGCTGAAGATCTGACCAGCAACCAGTTGGTAATGTCAAAAATAGCTCTTGGAGGTGCATTGATTATACCACTTGGGCTCGCAGCCTCCACAATGTCTTCTGCAATAGGTTCTATTATGGTTGCTCCAAGAACACTGCAGGCCCTGGCTATGGATTCTGCTTTTCCTTCATCAAAAATAAACTCATGGCTGTCATTCAGCAGAAAAAAAGATAATGAACCTATAAACGCTTCAATTGTAACAATTACAATTGCTATGTTCTTTGTTGCTCTGGGAAATGTTAATGCTGTGGCCGAAATAATATCCATGTTCTTTATGGTAACTTATGGATCATTATGTCTTATCTCATTTCTAAATCACTTTGGATCATCTCCCTCTTACAGACCATCTTTTAAATCAAAATGGTACCTGTCATTTATGGGATTTCTGATTGCAGTATGGGTTATGTTTAAAATAAACTCTGCCTATGCTCTCGGTTCGATTATTATTATGACATTGATTTATACCTATATTAATTATTATCATCGCGACAGACACGGACTTGAATCTCTTTTTGCAAATACTCTTTTTCAGATAAACAGGAATCTTCAGGTTTTTCTTCAAAAATCAGGAAGCAAGAAGAAAGAAAAGGAATGGCGACCCAGTGCAATTTGTATTTCGAAAGATTCTTTTGTTCGCACAAGGGCATTTCAGCTCCTGAACTGGATCTCATACAGATACGGATTTGGAACCTTTCTGCACAGGATTGATGGTTACTATTCCAAAACAACCTGTCAGCAGGCAGAAGAGGAACTCGCCCGTCTTATTGAAACATACGATTCAACTAATAACCATGTATATGTTGATACTCTGATCTCACCATCATACACATCTGCTATCGTACAGGCCATTCAGGTGCCAGGTATTTCGGGCATGGAAAACAATATGGTAATTTTTGAATACGATAAGGATGATCCTGAAAACCTCGAAGAGATAGTTGAGAATATCGGATTGTTAAAAGCAGGCAATTTTGATGTGTGTCTGCTTGCAAGCGGCCGGAAGAATTTCATCTTCAAAAATGGTATCCATGTCTGGATTAATTCCGCTGAGAGTGAAAACTCCAGCCTTCTTATCCTCCTGAGTTTTATTATTTCAGGGCATCCCGACTGGAAAAAATCGAGCATTAAAATATTTGAGATATGCAAACTGGAAAAGTACGATGAGACAAAGAGAGGATTGTCTGAACTGGTCAGAAGCGGAAGGTTGCCCATTACAGAACAAAATATCGAGATAATCGTTGAGCATCCAGGAATGTCTGAGAAAAAGCTGATCAATGAGAAATCTTCAATGGCTGCGCTTACTATGATCGGTCTAAAGAGAGAAAGCCTTAAACATTCCTGGGAAAATACTCTTACAGGTTATGATAATCTTGGCACCGTTTTATTTGTTACTTCACAATACGAAAAAGATATAAGCTGATATATTAAAATCTATTTATTATTTCAGATACTTTTTAATACTGTAAAGCTTATTTAAAGCTTCAACAGGTGTCAGATTGTCTATATCAATTTCAAGGATCTCGTCACGAATCTGTTTCAGAACAGGATCATCCAACTGAAAAATACTAAGTTGCATACCTTCTCTGTGACCTGCGATATCTGCAATTGGTTTTGCAAGTTCCTGCTTATCATGGCCCTGCTCAAGCTCCTTAAGAATTTCATCAGCGCGGATCACTAAACTTCGGGGCATACCTGCCATCCTTGCTACATGTATTCCAAAACTATGTTCACTCCCACCTCTCTTTAGCTTCCTTAGGAAAATGACTTTATTATTAAGCTCTTTTATTGAAACACTATAATTTTTAACTCTTGAAAAAGAGCTTTCCATCTCGTTAAGCTCGTGGTAATGAGTTGCAAATAATGTTTTTGCTCTTAACTTATTCTCATGCAGATATTCAACCATAGCCCATGCAATAGATATTCCATCGTAGGTACTGGTCCCTCTGCCTATCTCATCTAAAAGAACAAGACTACGGTCCGAGAGGTTATTTAATATACTTGCAGTCTCATTCATTTCAACCATAAAGGTAGATTCACCCAGACTGATATTATCCGATGCACCAACTCTTGTAAAGATCTTGTCAACCATACCAATCTTTGCTGATTTTGCCGGAACAAAACATCCGGTCTGTGCCATCAAAACAATAAGAGCAGTTTGCCTGAGCAGAGCAGATTTCCCTGACATATTTGGACCGGTAAGTATAATTATCTGTTGATCATCCGTATCGAGGATAAGGTCATTGGGGACATATGATTCGCCAACAGGCAATTGCTTTTCGATAACAGGATGACGGCCCTCAGTTATTTCCAAGGTCTTAGAATCGTTAAGAGCAGGCCTGACATAATTGTTCTCACTAGAAATAACTGCGAAAGAATGAAGACAATCAAGCCTCGCAATAAGTGATGAGTTTAATTGTATCGGAGGAATATACTCCAAAATAGCAAGAACCAGATCAATAAAGAGCTTTGTTTCAAGTGCAATTATCTTTTCTTCAGCTCCGAGTATTTTGCTCTCATATTCCTTAAGCTCTTCGGTTATATAACGTTCTGCACTTACCAATGTTTGTTTTCGTATCCACTCCGGAGGAACCTTGTCTTTATGAGTGTTCCTGACTTCAATATAATACCCAAAAACATTATTAAAACTGACCTTCAGCGATGTTATCCCTGTACGTTCACTTTCGCGTATCTGAAGTTCAGCAAGATAGTCCTTGCCACTATACAGAATTGTCCGAAGTTCATCCAGTTCATCTGATATTCCACTGGCAATTGCATTTCCCCTGTTAATCTGAACCGGAGGATCATTGTTTAATTCTCTATCAATTTTTTCAGCTATTAACTTGCATGGATTTAATTGCTCTCCTAGCTTTACAAGAGGAAGGCAACCACTATTGTTGCAAAGTACCTGAAGAGGTCCGATAGCTTCCAGTGCTCTTTTAAGCTGAACAACCTCGCGCGGGTTAATCCTGCTAACAGCAACTTTCGAAATAAGTCTCTCCAGATCGCCAACCTGACGTATCAACCCTGAAATATCATTTCTGACAGTGGAAGTATCAACCAGATACTGTACAATATCCAGTCGCTCATTAACAGGTTGTATATCTTTCAGAGGGAGTGATATCAATCTCTTCAGGAGCCTTCCTCCCATGGGCGAGATGGTTCTGTCCATAACATCTATCAAAGTTCTTGCTCCTTCATATGGCGAATGAAAAATCTCAAGGTTTTTAATTGTGAACTTATCAAGCCACACATATCTTTCTTCCTCGATCCGTGAAAGGTTTGTAATATGTCCAAGCTGGTCATGCTGCGTTATATCGAGGTAGGAGAGTATAGCGCCGGCTGCAATAATGCCAAAAGCCATATTATGCACCCCAAATCCTTTCAGTGAACTGGTTTCGAACTGTTTAAGCAATCTGTCGTTTGCTGCATCCCGGGTAAAGATCCAATCATCTAATTTAAAGGTGTAGAATTTAGGACCAAAATATTTAAGGAAAAGATCTTTTTTCCCCTTTTCGAACAATACCTCCTTTGGCTGGAAGTTATTCAGCATCTGATCTATATATTCTATTGTACCTTCAGAAGCAAGAAACTCTCCGGTGGAAATATCGAGAAATGCTACTCCGGCAATTTTTTTATCAATGTGTACAGCTGCCAGAAAATTATTTTCTTTATGATTCAGTACATTTTCATTCAGGGAAACACCAGGAGTTACCAGCTCGGTTATTCCTCTTTTTACAATCTTCTTAGTAAGCTTAGGATCTTCAAGCTGTTCACAAATAGCCACCCTCTGACCAGCCCTGACCAGTCGTGGCAAATAAGTATCAAGAGCATGATAAGGAAATCCGGCCAGCTCAATAAATGAGGCAGATCCATTAGCCCGGCGTGTAAGGGTAATCCCCAGTATCCCGGAAGTCCTGATAGCATCCTCTCCGAAAGTTTCATAGAAATCTCCAACCCTAAAAAGCAGTATAGCATCAGGATGCTTGGTCTTGATGTTAAAGTATTGCTTCATCAGAGGTGTTTCTACATACTTCGGAAAATCAGACATCGAATATCTTATAATATTATTTGATTACTTCTTCACCATTTTGGTTCTTAACAAAGATACACTCCCGGTAATATTAATAAAAGTCTTTTTGAATTTTATTATTCCTAAGAAATATCATAGAAACTCAATTGGAGTTTTTTTACATTGCCTGGAATTTAATACAAAAAACACTATATGAAAAAAGTTCTTATACTCGGAGCAGGACTTGTAGTAAAACCAATGGTTGAGTTCCTGCTTGAAAACAGATTCAGTGTAATGGTTGCCTCCAGAACCAGGGAAAAGGCCGATGATCTTATCAAAGGGCATCCTATGGGCAGTTCACTGGGCTGGTCGATTGATGACAAGCAAACCCTTGAAAAACTCATTGATGAATATGATATCGCTGTGAGTCTGCTGCCATACAGACATCATACTGAGGTTGCGAGGGTGTGCATTCGCCATGGGAAACCACTTGTAACAACATCATATGTGCAAAAAGATATGTTCGATCTTGATGAAGCAGCAAAGAATGCAGGAGTAATTTTACTCAACGAGATTGGATTAGACCCCGGAATAGATCATATGTCGGCAATGAGGATAATCGATCACATACACAACACGGGCGGAGATGTGAAAGAGTTCTATTCATTATGTGGCGCTTTACCGGCCCCCGAAGCAGCAAACAATCCGATGAACTATAAATTCTCCTGGAGTCCCGAGGGTGTAGTACTGGCTAGCCGTAACAGTGCTCAATACCTGAAAAAGGGAAAAAAAGTATATATCGAACCTGTCAATCTTTTTAAAGACAGATTCAATCATAATTTTCCTGGCATAGGCGCTCTGGAGGTTTATCCCAACAGGGACTCAATCAGCTATATTGATATTTACAGCATACCCGAAACCAGTACAATGTATCGCGGGACATTCAGATTTAAAGGGTGGTGTGAGACACTTGATGCGATGAAAAGCATGAATATGCTCGATGATACCGTCTCAGATTTCATGGGTAACACTCTTATTGAATTTCTTGCCGAAAGATCAGGCTTTGATAATATTGACCTTAAGAAAAATATTGCTATCAAACTTGGTATCCCTGAAGCATCTGCAGCCATCAGATCACTTGATTTCCTTGGTTTTTTCAGTGATGAAAAAATACAGGAGGATGCAAATACGCCATTTAAAATTACTGCCGGGAGAATGATTAATAAGATGCTGCTGTCGAAAGAAGAGCGTGATATGGTATTATTGCAGCATATTTTTCTTGCTGCATATCCCGATGGTAAAAGGGAGGTAATTAAATCATCAATGATCGATTTCGGGTCACCGGCTACTAATACTTCCATAGCCCGGACTGTTGCACTTCCTGCTGCGATAGCTGTAAAACAGATTCTGGAAAAGAAAATAGACTTGTCAGGTGTTTTCAGGCCGGTACTTCCTGAAATTTACAACCCCATACTTTATGAACTAAAAGCCCTTGGAATTGATATGAAAGAGGAGTATGGACTGCCGGAGAGTGAGATGATTAAATGATGCCCCTAGCTTTTTTTTGCCCCCCTGCCCCCCTAAAGGGGGGCAAAAAAGGAAGTATGGCTGGGGAGGCAAAAAGCAGTAAAGGGAGCTTAAAACTTCAGATAAAAATCCTTTGTAAGATTAATATACTCATCTGTGAATTCATGCCTTTTCCCGTGTTCAATAGTAAGAAAACTCTCCGTTGATTTAATCCTATCCCTGCTGAAGGTCATAATCAGCCTTCTCACATCAGCTGTTGGCAGTGGCCTGATTTTAAGCAGCCTATTGCAAAATAACTTATAGCTATTTGCTTCTGCAATAAATACCATTCCCTCAACATATGGCATAATGAGTTGAAAGATGCCGTTATCATCCAAAAGTCTGGCAACTCCGGTTAGCAGTTCAACTGATGATAATGTGTCATTGTGTCTGGCAGCTGTTTTACGTGGATCCTGACATTTCAGGGAATCTGTAAAATATGGTGGATTAGTAATTATCAGATCATATTTTTCTTCACCTGGATCATACTCCTGAAGGTCTGTATGTTCTACCTTTATCCTGCTGCTCCATTTACAGAGGCTGATATTTTCTTTTGCCTGAAGGAATGAATCGTGATCAGGTTCAATAGCAACTATTTCTGCATTTGATCTTTGAGCGAGCATGATAGCTATCAGCCCTGTCCCTGATCCAATATCAAGGATTTTTTTCATTCCTGATATATTGGCACTGGCTCCAAGCAGAACACCATCTGTACCCACTTTAAAGGTAGATTTACCCTGTTGAATAATGAACTGCTTAAAGCTGAAATAATTATTGGCCATAGTCAAAATTTCTCATTCACTCCCAGACCAAAGAGTGCAAAATCATACTTTACAGGGTCTTTTGGATCGAATAGCCTGAGAACATCTGTAAGCTCTTCAACAGCCTTCCAGTCATTCATCTTTCTTTTTAACAACCCAAGACGCCTTGCAGTATTTCCTGAATGAAGATCTAATGGAATATAAAGCATTGCAGGATCAATCTTATCCCAGATACCAAAGTCCACACCATGATTATCCTTACGAACCATCCATCGGAGGAACATATTCAGACGCTTTCCTGCGGCTCCTTTCATCACATCGGCAAAGTGTTTTTCATTCCTTATTGCATGTGGAAGAGAGAAAAAGAGAGAACGCATGTGAGACAAACCCTCCCTTATGGATCCACCTGCTTCCATCCCCTGAAGAATAACCTCTTCCATGCTATTATAGTGTAAATAAATATGTCTGAGGCCTCTGAGAAAATAGATGCAATCTGTTCCATTAAATGTCCTGTGAACAAAGCCTGACAATCTGTAAAGCTCATTTTCGCTGGCAGACATAATAAATTCATATGGTGTATATTCCATTAATTCAAACATTCTCTGGCTGCTACTCAGAATAAGCTCTCTTCGGCCCCAGGCAATTACAGCAGTCAGAAAGCCAGATATCTCAATGTCATGGCGATCTGTAAAACCATGAGGTATGGATACAGGATCAGAAGCAATAAAAGAGGTATTATTATATTTAAGATATTTCTCTTCAAGAAACAACTTCATTTCACCAGCTGCAATACCGTTGTATGATTGCTTAAGACTCATTTACAATAAGTCCGTCTTTAATCTGAAGAATTCTGTCAGACATCCCAGCAAGCTGACGGTCGTGTGTAACGATTACGATAGTCTGTCCAAAAGTATCTCTAAGTTTGAAGAATAGCTTATGAAGTTCATTTTTATTCTCAGTATCGAGGTTACCTGATGGTTCATCAGCCAGAATAACAGAAGGATTATTTACCAGGGCTCGTGCAACAGCTACACGTTGCTGTTCTCCACCGCTAAGTTCTGAAGGTTTATGTTCAAGCCTTTCATAAAGGTTTAAGAATCCCAGAAGTTCAGTTGCCCGTTTTTCAGCCTCTATCTTACTTTTTCCTGCAATAAGAGCAGGAATACAAACATTTTCAAGAGCTGTAAATTCAGGAAGCAGTTGATGAAATTGAAAAACAAATCCAATATTACTATTACGGAAAGAAGCGAGAGCTTTTCCTTTCAAACGGCTTATATCAGAACTATTATAATAAATTGTGCCAGAGCCAGGGCGATCGAGTGTTCCGATTATTTGGAGCAAAGTTGTTTTGCCGGCACCGCTGGCACCAACAATAGAGACTACTTCTTTATCTTCAATCTGAATATCAATTCCTTTAAGAACCTTTAGCTCTCCGTATGCTTTAGTAATACCGGTTGTTCTTATCATAACTCTTTATGAGGGCAAAAAAACAGTAATCAGGGAATGGTGATCCGGTCAAAATTATTATGAGAAAGAAATAAAATAATGATTAATCATCAGCCTCTTTATAATAACCATGATTATAATTATTTATATCGCTTTTCAAATTATCTGTCACCTCATTCACATCCTTATTAATAGTCTCAGAGACCTCATTTACATCACTTTGAATTGTGCTGGCAGCCTCATCCATTTCCTTCCTTACATTTGATGTAATATCATTCATATCATTTTCAATAGAATCAGAAACCTCCGTTACATCCTTAGTAATTTTATCTGATAAATCGGTCATATCTTTTTTAATGGAATCTGTAACCTCATTTAAATCCTTTCGGATGTCTTGAGTACTGGTTTCAAGTTCCCGCCTTATCTCATCGGTGGCCTTTTTAAAATCTCTCATCCCCTTTCCAACTGTCTTAGCTATACCGGGAAGTTTTTCTGCACCGAAAAGAAGAAGGGCAACAATAATGATAACAAATATTTCCTGTCCGCTCATAAAAAAATGTTATAAACGTTCCTTTATTAATATATGCCAAAGTTAGAAAAGTTTTATGATATTCATAAATATTAATTCTCCATTTGAAATAAATTAGGGACAAGCAAAAAGCATGTCCCTAGTATCAATTTTTAACAGAATTTTATAATTTTTCTAGCTCTAAGCCTTTAATTTTGTTTTTGAATCTACCACTGCATCTTTATTGGGAGTTGTGTCGTACATTAGCATCGATGCGACGAATATCGAAGAATAGGTACCGACGGCAACACCAACCATCAAGGCGAAAACAAATCCGCGTATCATTGCCCCTCCGAAAATGAATATTGCAATAACTGTAATTAATGTAGTTAAAGAGGTATTGACTGTCCGGCTCAATGTTGCGTTCATAGCCATGTTAAGTACCTCCTTAAACGGCCTTTTACGATATATTGGAATATATTCCCTCAGCCTGTCGAATACAATAACTGTATCGTTAACTGAATAACCTATAACGGTAAGTATAGCAGCAATAAATGCCTGATCAATCTCCATGGAGAATGGAAGTATACCCCATAAAAGTGAATAAAGACCAATCACAAAAAGAGTGTCGTGGAACAAAGAGGCCACAGCACCAAAGCCATATTGCCAGTTACGGAACCTCATGAAAATGTAAAAGAATATGATAATCAGAGCAATAACAACAGCATAAATAGCTTTTATTTTAATGTCAGTAGCAATTGCCGGACCTATTGTTTCTGAACTTTCCCGATGTTGTGAAAGAAAATCATCGCGGCTCAGATCACCTCCAACCATTCCTTTTAAACCTTCATATAACTTTGTATCAACTTCATCTTCAACACCTGATTCATCAATTTTGTATTTCGTAGTTATTTTAACCTGGTTATCGCTACCAAAAGTTACCACCTGTGGCATCTCTCCAAAAACATCGGTCAGGTTTTTGGCTACGTCGGCTGTTTTAACACTTTCGTCGAATCGGACCACAAAAGTACGGCCTCCCGTAAAATCAATGCCCTGATTTAGCCCTCTTACAAACAATGAGCCGATACCCAGTATTGTAACGGCGATTGACGCAGCATAAAAATATTTCCTCATCCCGATAAAATCAATCTTGGTGTTTTTCAGAAAGTTGGAAGTCAACTTTATAGAAAATGTAAGTTTAACATTCCTCTTAAGAAAATATTCATAAATAAGACGGGTAACAAATATAGCTGTAAACAATGATGTAAGAATACCAATTACAAGAGTTGTTGCAAAACCTTTTATCGGCCCTGTACCAAATACATAAAGTACAATACCGGTAAGCAGTGTTGTAACGTTTCCATCGATAATAGCTGAATATGCTCTTTTGTATCCATCTGAGATTGCCAGTTTAATTCCTTTGCCATTTCTGAGCTCCTCCCTTATTCGTTCATAAATAAGTACGTTTGCATCAACCGCCATACCCATTGTTAACACAATACCGGCAATACCAGGAAGAGTAAGAACAGCGCTAAGTGATGCAAGAACTCCGAAGATTAAGAAGATATTAGAAAAAAGAGCAATATCGGAAACTACTCCTGCGCTCTTGCTGTAATAAAATACCATGTATGCCATTACGAATGCAAACGCAATTAAAAATGAAATAAGGCCTGACCGGATTGCTTCTTTACCAAGTGTCGGGCCAACAACAGTATCTGAAATTATTCTGGCAGGAGCAGGTAATTTCCCGGATTTAAGAATATTTGCCAGGTCATCTGCCTCCTCAATTGTGAAATCGCCTGTTATTTCTGTACTTCCCCCGGTAATCTCATTCTGTACTCTTGGATATGAGCGGACATAACCATCAAGGACAACTGCAAGGCACCGACCAACATTTTCACGAGTCATTCTTGCCCATATCTTTGCACCTTCAGCATTCATGGTCATATTAACCTTCACTTCTGAACCAGTAACTCCTGAGCCGGTTCTGGCTGAAGTAATTACATCACCGTCAAGAGGCGGGCGGGCGTCGCGGGTTGTAATTTTTATTGCATGAAGTTCGTATAATGTTTTACTGGGGTCATATTTATATGGATTCTGGCTCCACATCAGTCTGAGGTCGCGTGGGAAAAATGCTTTAATCTGATTCATCTTCAGATAGTTGTTCACCTTTGCTGTATCCTTTGAACTTGCCAGCCCGATCATACTTGATGGCAGAGGCTGTCCTTGTGCATCTACACGTGGACTAAGCAGGCCAAACAGAGGATTCTGAAGAGTGAACTCTTCTCGTGTTGTAGCTTCTGTAGCCACTGTAGTGTCTTTTTCAAGCAGATCGAGAAGCGATTGTTCTTTTTTAGTAGTATCTGCAGTAGCCTCTTCAACGGTGGAATCTGATGTCAATGGTTCAACAACATCAGTATTTGCCTGAATCTCTTTTAAAAGATTATTAGCTTCGGAGAGATATCCAATAATTTCACTGTTTTCATAAGTCTCCCAGAATTCGAGGTTAGCTGTACCCTGAAGCAGTTCACGGACTCGCTGCGGGTTATTAACACCAGGAAGTGCAATCAGAATTCTACCTTTTGTCGAAAGTTGTGTAATCGTAGGCTGAACAACACCAAAACGGTCTATTCTTGTACTCAGTATATTGAAAGCATTTGAAATAGCGTCTGATACTTCATCATCAAGGACCTGCAAAACCTCTTCGTTTGTTGAATTAAAATTAATCTTATCTCTCATGTCAACAGTCCCGAAAATTGATGCAAGTTTGGCATCCGGGTCAGTTTCCTGGAATGTTTTTCCGAATAGCGTCAGGAAATCAGACTGACTACCTTTCTGAAGTTGACTTGTTTTTGCAAGAACAGCATTAAATGATTTGTCGGTATTATAATTAGAAAGAGCTTTTAAAATATCTTCAACAGATACTTCAAGGATTACGTTCATTCCACCTTTCAGGTCGAGACCAAGGTTAATCTCTTTCTTCTGGCACTCTTTAAAAGTGTTTCCCAGATAACTCCAATCCTCTTTAGGTAATAAAGCAATAGAATCGAGGTAATTAGTTTCTTTGACCAGGTTACCTTTTGCATAGACTCTGGCTTCTTTTTTAACCACATAGGTTGCGACTGTAAATGAAAGCTGGTAAATTGATACCAACCCCAAGGCAATTGCCAGAATGACGATAGCTGCTTTGTTCTGCATATGTCTGTTCTTTTGAGATTATTTAGATATTATTTTTTATTCTTCTATATTGAGGCGCAAAGGTATTAAAATTTTGCAAATACATTCAAATTAAAGAGATATGAATTACTGAGTTTAAATATATTTGATTAGAAGAATTTGCTCTTTGTCAGGAAAGAGTATTAGTGAAAAACAAAAATGGGCTGAATTTCAATTACAGCCCACTCTTGTATATTTATAACTATCTGCTATTGAATCAGTTTTTCATAATCCGTTTCAAGTGGTTTCCTGTTAATGAAGTCGTACAAAGTAAGGTTGCGGAGATTATAGAAGTAGCTCCAGTAATTCTGTAGAGACTGCACATAAGCTCTTCTATTCTGATCTTTTCTGCTATCTGCATCATTTAGATCGAGAACGGCTATTTTGCCAATAAGGAAGCGCTGTTTTGTAACTTCATACCTTTTCATAGCAACCGTATCAGATTTGGCTGCAATTGCCACCTGGCTTTTCTGCAGGTTGAATTGCTCAACGTCGAGAAATAGGTTTTGCTCAAAGTCAGTCAGTGCCTGTCGCACCTGTACCTGGGCAAGTTCAAGGCTTGACTGTGCCATTTTGTACTTTCCACGACCAAGTCCCCAGTCCAGTATAGGCAATGTAAATCCAATTCTGACACCCTGCTGCCGATTCAAAGCAGAATAGGCAATATCAAAATTCTCATCCCTGCCCTGAAGTCCAAAAGTGGCAAAAATATTTCCATTTAGTCCCTTATCTGCTTTAGCTTGTGCCACATTGCTTTGAGCGTTTAATAACGTCAGTTGTTGATTGAGAATTTCCGGGTTATTATTAAGTGCCAGATCCAGAACTTCCTGCATATCAACCTGTAAATCCGGCACATCATCAGGCAAAATCAGTTCAAGTCTGACTGTTTCATTATATCCAAGAAATGATCTCAACCTGATCTCCCTGTCGCGCAAATTCATACCTGCCGCTTTACTGGCTGTCTCAGCATTCAGAAATGAGAGCTGCATCTGTAAAAGTTCATCTTCGGCAATGGTTCCAAGGTTATATCTTCCCTGAGCAATTCTAAACAGTGTATCTGCATTAGAATAGTTCATCTCAGCAATCTGTTTATTTATTTGTGCCAGAGCTAGTGAGAAAAAATTCTGAACAGCCCTGTTATGCACTGCCTCTATATTTGAAAGGTATTCTTTTCTTGCTGCATTATACCTAAGAGGTTCGGTCTTTCTTTGCCATTTAAGTTCATTGTATCTGAAAATTGGTTGGACTAATCTTACACTCAACGGAACAGTGATGTATTTATTAATATCATTTTCGAAATCGTTCTGAAGGGTCAAATCCGATTCCAGCGAAATTGAGCCACCTGTAAACCCTATGTTTTGTGAAAGAGCAAGTGAACCAATGTTTTGGAGTACATTGGCCGAAACATATTCCCACTGACTAATCCCGGAGTTATAAACTCTGGTATAGGCAGTACTGTAATCAGGTGTTGTACCGGAAAGTGTAAGCGAGGGCCTGTATTGAGCTACAAACGTCCTGTACTGCCAGTAGCTGTTACGAAATCTGTGTTTGGCTATCAAGGCATCGGGTGATTGCTCCTCAGAAAGATTTATAACTTCCTGGAAAGTAAGTTTTTTAATATCTTGTGCATCAATTCTCTTAAATGAAAAGAGAAGCACAACTATCATGGAAAATAAAAGTAATTTCTTCATTCTTAATAATTTATTCATATCTTAATGATTCGATAGGATCTTTTTCAGATGCCCTCTTTGCAGGCGAGTAACCAAAAATTACTCCAACAGCAGCTGATACCCCGAAAGCAATAAATACGGAAAAAAACGAGACTATTGTCATAATCCCGGCTATCTGTTCAATAAGTTTGGCCATTACCACTCCGAAGAATACTCCAATAAAACCTCCTGATACACTAATCAGTACTGCTTCAGACAGAAATTGCACAACGATATCCATTTTCTTTGCCCCAATAGCCATTCTTGTACCTATCTCTTTAATCCTTTCCATTACAGAAGCAAACATAATGTTCATTATACCAATTCCACCAACAATAAGTGAAATACTTGCAATGGCTCCGAGAACTATATTAAAAATATCTTTTGTCCTTTGTTGTTGTTTAAGCAGCAATTCCGGTACAGTTATTTCAAAGTCCTTTACACCAGTATGCCGTCTTGTTAACATCCGGCTCAGAACTTCAGTTGTAGGTGCAAGCTGCTCTGTTTCAGTTACCTGTACTACAATTCTGTCGAGTTGGTTATAATTTGTCTCAACATCACTTGAAGCATCAGCACTACTGACAACTACCCGGCTCATTCCGCCATGACCTCCTCCAAAGAATTGTATTGAAGTTGCTTCAGAGACCAGCTTTGTATTAAGGAGAGCTCGGTTCTGATATCTTAATAACATAGTCTGAATAGGAATATATATGTTATCGTTATAAACATTCACGCCCTTTTCTTCAAATCCGGTAAGACTGACATTGGTTTTTTGAAGTACGCCAATAACCTTCAACCATATACCATTAAATTTGATGTACTGACCAAGAGGGTCTATTTTACTGAAAAACTTTGCCCTGATATTGGCACCAATTATACATACCTGAATACCATTTTCTTCCTGGTAATTATTAAAAAATGCACCCCCAATCAATGGCAGGTTGTACAGGTAAAAATAATCATTTGAAACACCGACAAGCTTAGCAGTATATTTTACTCCATTAAGCATCGCTGTTGAATTAAATGATATTTCAGGACTTATCCTTTTTACTGAAGGAAGATTTTCCTTTATGGCATCAACATCAAGCAAGTTTAATCCTCGTGAGAATTTCTTTTGCTGTTTTTCCCCCTCTTCATTAGCTGAAGACTTGTCTGGGATAACCGGGTTGATCAGGATATTATTTACCCCAACCATTTTCATCTGTTCCATAATCTCCTGCTTAGCTCCCTTTCCTATAGCAAGCATTGCAATAACCGCAGCTACACCAAAAATTATTCCAAGAGCTGTAAGCATAGATTTGAGCTTATTCGAAACGATTGATTCAACAGCTATCTCAATATCATGGAAATATCGTAAGATAAATTTGACCATACTAATTCCTATTTAACTATTAATTATTATCCGGGTTTGTAACAGGGGCTGCTGGTCTTTGTCCCGGACCCTGTTGAACTGTATTATTTTGCATCAGGCGCGTAGCAGCTGTGTCTCTGGTTCTGCCCTGACCCTGGCCTCTCATATTCTGCATTCGCTGCATCATTTCAGGAGTCATGTTCATCATCCCTCCTCTTTGATCTTTGGCTCTTTCAGCTTGATCCCTGCCACGCTTTTCCTCCTCCTTTTTCGCCTTCGCACGGTCTTTAATTACAGTTATCAGGTCTTCTCCAGCCAATTTGAAACTTTCAGGATATTCAGGTGTACTCAGATAAATCATAACTCCCGGCTCCAATCCTTGTTCAACTACTACATTATTTTCGTTAGATTCCCCAAGAACAACAACCTGCTTATTCCCATTTTTAAGATAAACAAAGGGAATAGTATCGGATCCGGCCTGTACACACTCCAGAGGTATATAAACAACATCATCAATTGTTTTAGTAATTATCTTGTTTCCTGTGGTCATGGAAGGTCTCAAAATAGGATCAGATTCGTGCACTTCAATGAGTACTTCGAACACTTTCGCATCAGCATTGGGTAACTGTTCCCCGATGTTAGCAACACTTGTCACCATTCCGGAATAAGACTTTTCAGGAAAAGCATCTACCATTATCTCAACTGGCTGCCCTTCTTTTACTTTACTTACATCTATTTCATTAACATAAGTTTTTGAGATCATCGATGACATGTCCGGGAGGGTAGCAACAACGTTATCCCATGGACTTATTGAAGAGCCTACTTTTCTCTTTGCCCCCATCCTGTCTCTTTTATAAATAATCATCCCCGCAGAAGGAGCCTTGATAACAAACTTCGACAGTACTGTCTCAAGATTGCTCACCCTTAGACGCTGTTCAGAAAGGTTGTTCTTAATGCTTCTCATATCTGATTTTGCTTGTTCCACTCTCAGGGAATAACCTCTGATTGACTGGTCAAGTGAACGTTTGGCTTTATCAAGCGAAATCTCTGCCTGCCTTATCGTTGTGGGAGGTTCATACTTTGATTGCTGAAGGGTTATATCAGCTTCTTCAACAGTAAATCGGAGATTCTTGATATTATCCCTTAAATTACTGAGGGTAACAGCAGTATCCAGGATCTTCATCTCCAGATTGGTCTCTTGAGTTGTAAGTCTTTCAAGTTCGTCCTTCAGACTGTTATCAAAAGTTGTTCTGTCGAGTGTTGCAACATAATCCCCAGGTTTTACCTCTGTGCCTTCTTGCACCATGTCTGTTATTTTAATATCCATTGCCCTTATATTTCTCATCTGAGAAAACTCGGGACCATAAATATCAGTCGAATTTTTTGCCTGTAATTCACCCGTTGTAATAACAACAATATCAAACTTACCCCTCTGTGATTCAGAATACAGATTTCCAATATCTTTTCTCGAGGTTACCTTGCTGATAACAACCAGAATTAAAATTGCTAACACTACAATAATGCCTGTGATAATAATTGTTCTTTTCATCATAAATTGAATTTCATTTTAAAGGTATGATGGAGCTCACATGTCAGGAGTATTTTATTCAAATATTTTGGATTGTAAAACATGCCCGGTTCATCTGAAATTAAAATAATTAATAGATTCTAAAAAATCAGCCACAAAAATATTAAAAAAAATATGTCTCTTTGTTATCGTTAACAATATTTAACAACAATACTTTTTTGTCTTCAGGTTAAAGACATTTATTTAGGTTGATTTATTCCGGGGGGGATATAAAAATAAACTAAATTAGAGATTTTTAACAATTCCGATAACAGTATTTGCAAGATCATCTGCCTCCCGGGCTGTTCTCCCTTCTGCATAGATCCTTATTATGGGCTCTGTATTCGATTTTCTGATCTGCACCCAGCCATTTTGATAGTCAATCCACAAACCATCTCTTTCATCAAATGGATATCCCTTAAAATGACTCTTAACAGCATTTACGATATCACTAAACTCTGAAGTGGGAGACAGGGTAAGTTTCTTCTTTGCAATAACATATTGGGGATAAAGCTGTCGCAAAGAAGTACATTTCATATTACTTTTTGCAAGATGCGACAAAAACAGAGCAATTCCGGCCAATGCATCGCGCCCATAATGCAACTCCGGATAAATAACTCCTCCATTGCCTTCTCCACCAATAATTGCCTTTCTTTTTTTCATCTCTTCGACCACATTAACCTCTCCAACAGCCGATGAAAAATATTCACACCCATGTTTTGCAGTAATATCTTTTAATGCCCTTGTTGATGATAAATTAGATACCGTAGTTCCGGGAGTACTCTTCAGAATATAATCAGCGACAGCAACAAGAGTATATTCTTCACCAAACATTCTTCCATCTTCGCATACAATTGCCAGTCGATCAACATCAGGGTCAACAACGAATCCGAGATCAGCTTTTTCTTTAGTTACAAGTTCTGAAATTTCTTTTAGATTTTCAGGAAGTGGCTCCGGGTTATGCGAAAAATTCCCGTCAGGTGTTGTATTCAGTTCAATTATTTTGTCAACCCCCAGAGCTCTGAGTAACTGAGGAAGAATTAGACCTCCTACCGAGTTGATACAATCTATTGCAACTGAAAACCCGGCCGATTTTATTGCCTGTCGGTCCACCAGATGCATAGCAAGAACTTGTTCAATATGCTTCTTACCCCATGTATTATCATACTCAATAGAGCCTGTGAAATCATTTGAAATAAATTTAAAATCTTCATTGGCAGCAATCTCTAAAACAATCATGCCATCGCCAGATGACAGGAACTCACCATCTTCATTCAGTAGTTTTAATGCATTCCATTCCGCAGGGTTATGACTTGCAGTAATGATTATTCCTCCATCTGCATGAGTTCCTGTTACTGCCATTTCTACAGTTGGAGTTGTAGCCATTCCAAGGTCAATAACGTCAATGCCCAGGCTACGTAAAGAAGTAATTACCAGACTATTAACCATGCTGCCTGATTTTCTGGCATCACGACCCACAATTACTTTTAGACCTTCCCTATTATGCCGTCTTTGTAACCAGGTTCCAAAAGCCGCAGTAAATTTCACAATATCAACCGGAGAGAGGCATTCTCCTGGTTTTCCTCCAATAGTTCCCCTTATACCTGATATAGATTTTATAAGTGCCATATATATTAGATTTAAATCCTCCAAAGTTGCAAAAAAATTCTCAAATCAAAATATCGGCAAATAATTGTAACTTTGCACCCTGATAAATAATTGATATGGAGAACCAAAAACCTGCAGGAAGGCCCCGTACAAAATATGAAAAGCCTCAGGAAAAGGATATGAAGAGCCGGAGAAAGGTTGGAAAACCATTTGTAAGATCTGGCAAACCGGATTCAAAGGACAAAAAAAATGTTGTAACACAGATACGACTAAACAGGTTTATTGCGAACAGTGGTGTTTGCTCACGCCGTGATGCTGATGAGCATATCAAAAACGGTCTGATAACTGTGAATGGTCATCTGGTAACAGATCTTGGAACAAAGGTCAGTTATAACGATGATGTCCGATACAAGAATAAGAAACTTTCAGCTGAAAAAAAGGTATATGTTTTGATGAATAAGCCAAAAAATTTTGTTACTACTCTGAAAGACCCTCATGCAGAACATACTATAATTGAGCTTTTAGGCGACAAATGTCCTGAAAGGGTTTATCCGGTAGGAAGGCTTGACAAAGCAACCACAGGAGTACTCCTTCTTACCAACGATGGTGATCTGGCAGGGAAGCTCACTCATCCAAAATATAAAAGGAAAAAGATATATCATGTTTTTCTTGATAACCCGGTAACAAAAAACGACCTATTCAAAATTTCTGAAGGTATTGAGCTTGATGGAGTAACTGTTATTGCAGATGCAGTATCATATACAGATGCAGATGATAAGAGTCAGATTGGGATAGAACTTCATTCCGGACAAAACCGTGTTATTAGAAGAATGTTTGAGACGCTTGGATATAGGGTAAAGAAGCTCGACAGAGTGTATTTTGCAGGACTTACAAAAAAGAATGTACAGCGTGGAAAATGGAGATTCCTTTCTGACAAAGAGGTAAGCATGCTTAAAAGGGGTATCTTTTAATCTAAAGAGATGAGTCACAGATCAGGTTTTGTCAATATACTTGGAAATCCGAATGTAGGAAAATCAACTATTATGAATGCTCTCGTTGGTGAAAAGCTTTCTATTATTACAGCTAAAGCTCAGACCACACGTCATCGCATAATGGGGATTGTTAACGGTGATGATTTTCAGATTGTCTATTCCGACACACCGGGGATTTTAAAGCCTCAATATAAGCTACAGGAGACAATGATGAACTTTGTTAATATTGCCTTATCTGATGCCGACATGATCCTTTATGTTACTGATGTTTCAGAACATACTACTGATGAAAGTGAATTCATAATAAAGATCAAAGAATCAGGAATTCCTGTTATTATTGCTGTAAACAAAATTGATCTGACAAACCAGAAAGATCTTGAAATAATTGTTGATTCATGGCATCATGCATTTCCTGATTCACCTGTAATACCAATTTCTGCACTTAAAAACTTCAACCTCGATGCTCTTCTGAAAGCTATACTTGACAAACTACCAGAAAGTCCTCCGTTTTTCCCAAAAGATCAGTTAACTGACAAATATGAACGGTTCTTTGCTTCGGAGATCATACGCGAAAAAATTCTTGTTAACTATAAAAAAGAGATCCCTTATTCTGTTGAAATTGAGATTGAAAGTTTTACAGAAGAAAAAAATCTGATTAAAATAAGAGCACTTATTCACGTTACCCGCGACAGTCAGAAAGGCATAATTATCGGACATAAAGGAGCTATGCTAAAAAGAGTGGGGACAGAAGCCAGACATGATATGGAAGATTTTTTCAGAAAAAAGGTTTTTCTTGAATTATATGTTAAGGTGACTAAGGATTGGAGAGACAAGCCAGTAATGCTTAAGAGATTTGGTTATCGTTAGGACAAATTTTAAAATTCTAAATGAGCAGAATAGTTGCAATAGTTGGCAGGCCCAACGTAGGGAAATCGACACTTTTCAACAGGCTTATTGATGCCAGGGAAGCCATTGTTGATGAGGTAAGCGGGGTTACACGTGATCGCAACTATGGTGTTTCGTTCTGGAATGGAATAGATTTTTCAGTTATTGATACAGGTGGCTACGTTCAAAACTCAGATGATATTTTTGAAGAAGAGATCAATAAGCAGGTACTGCTTGCAATAGAAGAGGCTGATCTTATTCTATTTCTGGTTGATGTAACCACAGGGATCCACGATCTGGATACATCAGTAGCTTCTATGCTTAGAAAAATAGATAAAAAAGTTATGCTTGTGGTAAACAAGGTTGACAATGGTGAGAGATTATTGTATGCTCCCGAATTCTACAACCTTGGACTTGGAGATTATTTCCCATTAAGTTCCATGAATGGTAGCGGAACAGGGGAGCTTCTTGATGAAGTTGTAAAGAATCTGCCTGTTGAAGAACCTGGAAATATTCCCGAGTTGCCCAGAATAGCAATTGTAGGAAGACCAAACGTTGGTAAATCATCATTAATAAACTCTCTTCTCGGAGAAGAAAGAAATATTGTCACTCCCGTTGCAGGAACAACACGTGACTCTATATATACAAGATATAGTAAATTCCAGCATGATTTTCTCCTTGTTGATACGGCAGGTTTGCGAAAGAAAGGGAAAGTAAGTGAAGATATTGAATTTTATTCAGTAATGAGAGCTGTCAGAACGATCGAAAGTTCTGATATCTGTCTGTTACTTATCGATGCTACAAGAGGAATCGAAGCTCAGGACCTGAATATCATGTCTCTAATTCAAAAGAATAACAAAGGCATGATAGTACTTGTAAATAAATGGGATCTTATTGATAAAAAGAATAACACAACAAAGCTGTTTGAAAGGGATATCAGAGAAAAGACAGCTCCATTCACTGATTACCCTATTATTTTTATCTCTGCCATTAATAAGCAAAGAATTCATAAGGTATTGGAACTTGTTGAACAGGTTAACCGGAACAGGAACAGAAAGATTAGAACTTCTGAATTAAATGAAGTAATGCTACAAATCATAAAAAACAATCCTCCTCCTGCTTTGAAAGGAAAATATGTTAAGATCAAATATGTAACACAACTACCTATTTATACTCCTGCATTTGCGTTTTTCTGTAACCTGCCACAATATGTTAAGGATCCATATAAAAGGTACCTGGAAAATAGGATGAGGGAAAAATATGATTTTACAGGAGTTCCGATCAGGATTTTTATCAGAAAAAAATGATCAAATTTGGTGTGGTTTTTGTACATGACAATTTTATTACCTGAAAAGCCATGAGAACAATTAAATTTCTGGCCATAATTTTAGTTGCCGTTTTAGTTCTGGATTCGTGCCGGAAAATTGAGAAATTACCAAACATCCCTTATATCGAGTTCACCAGTTTTGCTGTTTTTGATACTCTAGATATTCTTGGTAATATCAATAAGGCCGGAAGACTAAAGTTTTATTTTGAAGATGGCGATGGTGACGTTGGACTAAAACAACCTTCAGACATTCAGCCTGATACAACAAATATGTTTCTGACTCTTTTCAGAAAATCGGAAGGAACTATGATACTTTCTAATGATAAAAATGATCCATTACTACCATATTCATCTTACAGGATACCTTACATGGAGAGGCTAGGACAGAATAAGATATTGAAAGGTACTATTTCTGTAACTTTCCTTTATCAGGATTATTCTCCGGACGACACTATTAAATATGATTTTTATATAAGAGACAGGGCTCTGAATGAAAGTAATGTGGCATCAACAAGCGAAATAATAGTTTCTTCCAATAGCATCTATACAGAGTAACCTTCTCAGACTTTTACCCCCATAAAAAGAATATCATCTACCTGATCATGATCTCCTTTCCAGTCAAAGAAAAACTTTGACACTCTCTCTTTCTGCTCAACCATTGGTAATTTTGATATTTGCTCGATAAGCCTTTTTAACCTTGCAATTTTGAGTTTCTTACCATCTGGCCCACCAAACTGATCTGGCAACCCATCTGAAAAGAGATAAACCGTATCTCCTTCGTTAAGATAGTATTCCTGATCATCAAAAAATTTCTCAATAACAGATTCCCCTCCCACTGACAATCTGTTGCCTTTAATATAATATGATTCATCCTCGATAACAATTATTACAGGGCGCATTGCGGAGGCGAATCTTATATGACGCGTTTTTACATTAAACTCACAAACGACCATGTCCATCCCATCATTTGAGACTCCCAGTTCCACATTCTGATTAAGAGTTGAAAAAATTCGTTTATCTAAAAGCTTAAGAATTTCGGAAGGTTGTGATATACGCTTTCGTGAAACAATATCCTGTAGAAGGGTGGATCCGATCATAGACATAAACGCCCCGGGAACACCATGCCCTGTAGAATCAGCACATACTAATATAAATTTATCATTTTCGAGTTTCTCGAACCAGTAAAAATCACCACTTACAATATCCCTTGGATGAAAAAGGATAAATGCATCTTTGAATGTTTCCTTCAACTTACTAATATCAGGTAAAATACTTGTTTGTATCCGCTTGGCGTAATTAATACTATCGGTAATTTCTATATTTTGAATTTCAATTTTTCCCTTTTGTTTCACCACCACGCTTGTTCTGGCCTCAAGCTCTTTTTCAAGATATTCCTGAATTTTCTTCTGAGCTTTGTCTCTTTCCCGTATTATAAGGATCACAATACTGGTGATGGATACTATTACTGCTATAATGAACCACCATCTCAAATAGATAGGTGGTTTAATATAAACCTCGAATGAAACCGGTATATCCTGCGACAGGCCCTCTTCGTTTACTGAAATAAGATAAAATTTATACTTACCATTACTAAGACCAAAGAGTTTCTCACGCTCTGTACTCAATGTGCTCCAGTCTGTACCACTATTTTCCATGTAAGTACTGTAAAAAACTTTATCTTGATCATTGAAATTAATACCCGTATAGTTTACTCTAATAGTATAATTCTTATTATAGGGTAGAGAAAAAGATGGTTGGTAAGGGTACTTGATATCATTAATTAAAATATAGTTAATATTATTAAATGGGGCAACCATATTTTTCTTGTCTTTAAGTCTATCATAAACAGTTAACCCCTCAGATGTCCCTATAAAGATCTTCCTGTCAGCAGATTCAAATAAACCATCCGGATTGCATATTCCGCCTTTTGTAAAATTTGTTCCAAAAACCCTCATAATTCCTTTAATAGGATTAAATCTCGAAAACCCTTTGTCATGTCCAATCCAGATATTGTTTTCAGAGTCGGCAAGTATACTGTAAGCATAGTTAGACATAAGATCGTCAGACCGGTCTATAGGGAAAATGGAATCATTAAGAAATTCAAAAATCCCATTACCTTTAGTTGCAGCCCAGATTGCGCCATCATTGGTTTGCGCAAAGGAGAGTATCTTATTTAATGTACTCCCCGACATAATATTATCACCAGTCTTTATATTAAAATCACGATCTATCGTATATAATCTGTCACTCTCTGTACCAATATAGGCAATGCCGTTTTTCGATAGGAAAATTTTATTGATACTACTGTGAGACAATCCATTACTTATATCAAAACGCGACTTCTCCTCACCACTAATCCGGTCCAGAACAAAAACTCCATTGGTTGTAGCAAGCCAGATATTCTGGTTATCTATTTCAATATCATTAATGTAATCAGCTCCGGAATCACCTGATCTGTAAAACAATCTTATTGAGCCACTATTATTTCTTACAAACAGACCATTTCCTCCTGTCCCTATCCATAGATTTTTCTCTTTATCAAGATAATAGGAAGTAATCTCACTCTTACCAACCTTATCTGAAAGAGGTGTAAATGACAACGATTTACCTATATCAGGATCGAACAGATGAAACCCTGATGGAGTACCAAGAATATATTTATCATCAAAACTGTTTACATAAAGAATATTGTTTTCTTCGGAGTTCCTTCCTGGTGTAAAATAGCTAAAAGCATAAGATGAAAGCATAGATAAACCTTCTCCATATAATCCTATCCAATAATTGCCCTCTATATCCTGAAAAACCAATTTTACATCATTTTTGGTCAACCCTGAGTTTTCATTAAACAGACGAACCGATTTTATTTTTTCGTAATTGTCTGAGTAGCTAAACTGGATAACACCAGATCCAAATGTGGAAACCCATAGAGAATTATCAGTATCTTCTGAAATCGACTGAATGCTTAAAGATTCCCATTCGGGATGATCAGGTAAGCGTGTTAAAACATTACCCTTATCAGACATGAGCAATTGAAATAATCCATTGCCATCAGTCCCCAGAATAAATCTTGTGCTATCGCTGGTATGATGTATTGAAGTAACACTTGAATAATCGAACCCTTCGATAACATCAACAACTGATATGGAATCATTGCCCGGCTTGCATATCAGAACATTTGTCTGTGTTCCGATAAGTAAATTTCCTGATGGGGTAAAAGAAGATGATAACATTACCGGGTTTATGGAGTGGGATAATTTATGTATCTCTTCCGGCTTTTCAGGATTTATTGAGAAAATCGCATCACCCTGTGGTATAATATAAATCAGGCCATCAGGCCCTTCAGAAAGATCGCTTATTCTTTTTGAGTTTGATATAGGAACTGAGATCAGGTAATTATCCTTCGCATAAAAAACAGAGCCATCGCTGCAGCCGAACCAGAGTATTCCGTTTTTGTCTTTAAGGCTTACTGTAGGATATCGTCCAACTAACGAATCCGGGAAGGGAATATTAAAAAAATTAAATCCGTCAAAACGCGACAGACCATTACTGGTGCCAACCCAGAGGAATCCATTATCTGCCTGATTAATTGTGTAAACAAAACCATTGGGAATTTCACTCTCAGCACCATAATTCTTAAAACTGAAAGTCTGACTATTTAATATTGACGAAAATAAAAATAAGCACACTAGGGTGCTGCCTGATATTTTCATAGTGATATTAAATCTCATTGCAGACTTTACTTATTTCTTTGGTGTTATTTTTGTGATAGTCGTTTTCGGTATGTAAACCGGTACTCCTCCAATTGGTGAACTAAAAAACTTAATGGCATCTCCCCTCTGGTTTTCAAGAGTAATAACAACATTATTATTTTTAACCAGTTCTCCTTGTCTTTTATGAAACTGAAAGTCAAGTGAAGAATTCTCTTCTTCAGGTTCAATTGGGATTGTAGATTCCTCCCAGTCATTTTCTTCTGAAATAGGGATCGGAATACCTTGCTTATATCTCGAAACCACTAATATGTTACCATCTGCATCCCAGTCAAAATTATGCTGCTTTATCGAGACGATACCCGTATCTACAAATGGATAGATATGTGCAACACTTCTAAAATCATTCCACATGCGAAATGTATATTCATAAGTAAATGCGTTGGCTCCTTCAATTGGAATATTATTATTGGGATCACGGCTCAGAAAATACCGGTATAGATTCCCATCATCTCCAGTAACCCCTTCACATACAATTTTAAAAATATAACTGTTCCATTTTTCATTAAAATCTCCTTCGGTGGGATTAAAAGGGCCAAATGTATAGTATTGGTTATCATACCTGGCTTCACTTCCAAAAACCTTAGAAGCCAGCAAATTACCTTCTTTGTAATTTAAACCGTTATAGAGACCTCTCGAATCCTCATTCTTTTCAGGGTCAACACCTTTGCCACCATAAATAGAAAACATCGTTCTCGTATCAAAATTACCCTGTATTTCATCATGTTCACCACCGCAATCAGGATCAAAAACCCTTATATAAAACTGTTGATTAAAATCCTTCAGAATAGTAAAGAAAAATATCGCGTTGAAATCATCATCGCCCCACGATGTTTCACCATATTTTCCGAAAGTCACCAGAAAAGGGATATTTTCATCTTTTCCCGGAACCGCCTGCCCATATAATCTGGGAATTGCAGATATCCCGTATAGAAAGAGAAGAAGCAGAAATATATATAAGGATTTATTCAGTTTCATTAATCTCAAAATTAGTTATTTTCAATTTCAGGGCTGAGGTATTACGATAATATTTTTTGAAATACATGCCTTCCTTACTATTCCTCCCGGTTCAGGTTCAGTTGAAACAATCAATTGAATATTATAAGTACCGGGTTTTAAGTATATCTTATCAACTTCCTTGCCAATCCTAATTGTTTCATCACCAAAGTTCCAGTAATATTGTGCGATTTCCCATCCTGGAAGGTTAGTACTGTCAGCGCTAACCACAATCCTCTCTCCCATATTTATCCTCTCTGGAGCGGAAATATAGGGTTGCTCAATATCTTTCAAGACTAAAGTATCCGACTTCTCATTATACAACACTTCTTTTGTAACAAGGTTCACTACATCAAGCTGAACAAGATAAGTCCCCTGTCCACTATAACAATGCTCCACAACTGGTCCTATTGCCGACTCCCCATCGCCAAATTTCCATTCGTACCGAAAAGGCATGGTATCGAATTTAACTGCATTCTCCTCCTGAAAACGATAACAGTAATTATTTTCCTCTAGCGTGCCACAGTCAACTTTCCGTATTATAGTTGATATAAACTCATAAATATCGTCATTGGTGCCACGGTTTGATGAAAAATATCCTGTTTGAAGGTCAACTGCGGCAACAAAAGCAAAATCGTCCGAAGGCGAATTTATGGGTTCCGGAAGAAGAACAGGTTCATCCCAGGTGCCATAATTTAATATTGTAAAATAAACATCAAGTTTTCCTATACCACCCGGGCGCGAAGATGCAAAATAGAGTTTGCCGGAAGGATGAATATACGGATAGTTTTCTGCTCCTGAGGAATTCACTTTTGGCCCCAGGTTAACGGGGTCAGACCATTCTTCGTTTAAATATTCACAGTAATACAGATCCGAGCCCCCCTGACCCCCAGGCATATCAGATGCAAAGAAAAGGTACTTGCCATCGCTGCTCAAAGAGGGCTGTCCAACTTCGTATTGCGGATTGTTATAACTGAAAGGCCGTAAAGATACTAGGTCAGTACCTGATAGTTCAGCGATAAAAATACCACTATGGTTTGTGAATTTCTTATCCTTGGCAGCTGTCCCTGTTTCAACTTCACTGGTAAAATAGACCGTTTTACCCTCGGGGGCAAAACATAAGGGGCCATTATTGAAAAGTGAGCTCCGTTCACTTATTAACTCTTTTGGTTTTATCCAGCCCGAGGTATCTTTTCTCTCTGCAAGATAAATATTATAAAGACGGTGGCCATCATAGGCTGTGCGGTCCTTCAGTGCACTGAACCTGCGGTTTGAGCAGAATATTATTCCGTCATTTACCATTACAGGAGAAATTTCACTGAAAGCATCTGAGTTAAAAGACATACGTTTTACTTCATAGACAGAAGGTTGCTGTGCTCTTGTCTGTAATGAAACAAAAGACACAAGTAAAACAACTGTTATGATATAACATATCCTTTTCATCATATAACTAGAAATACCTTGGATTAGCGGCACTCACTTTGGAGCCGAATTCATATCTCAATATAAACTCACTCGATCCTTTTGAGTAAGAGTTCATTCTTCCTGCCGGATAATCATAAGAAAAACCGAACATCAGCTGCTGGTTAATCTGAACCTGAAGAATCCCAACAGCAACTTGTTCTGAGGTCCTCCAGGATCCCCCCAGCCAGATGAGATCTGCCAAAATAAAATTACCGTTAATATCAAATTGAGTAAGCCTTTTTGTCTTCTGCAGAGAATAATCGATCAAAATTGAAGGTTTAAATTTTACAAAATCCGAAAAAGTTATAAGTCCACCTGCAGAAAAGACAAAATCATATTCGCTAAAACTGTGGAAGGCCTGGACAGAACCTGTTCCGGTCTTTTTATAACTTAGAAATGATGGAACCGAAACTCCTGCAAATAACTTATCACTGAAATAATATACCCCAGCACCTACGTTAGGAAGTACATAAGGCTTATCATTTGTTAAAAAAACATCATCATCAGGATTTGTAAGTGTCTCACGAATACTTGTATAGTCAGTGTTTGACATATCGACACCAGCTTTCAGACCAAACGAAAGCTTCCCTTTGGAAAGCCTGATATGATAAGCATAATTGGCATAAACACTTGTGGCCTTTGTAACTCCATACTTCATAAACTGAGCCATAAGGCCAAGTGCCACCTTATCATTTTTCATAGGAGTATGTATTGAAACTGACTGAATAGATGGAGCTCCGTCTGTACCCATCCATTGCATCCTGTAAGATAAAAATCCACTCAATGCTCCTCTTGAACCCGCATAAGCAGGATTAATCATAAGCCCGTTCTGAAGATATTGGCTATACACAGGGTACGCAAGACTGATCCCAGACGTGTCAGGGATTGCCTGTCCCGGTACTGATGTAAAACCTGATATAAAAAGTGAAAATAATAATAATTTTATCCGGTCCATACAATGAATATCACTAAAATATTTTGAAAAACTCTGCATCAATATCTTTTGAGAATAATAAATCCACTCCTCTTGTCAACTTGTCCGTTACCTTTAGATGTTAATTTAAGTAAATAATAATAAGTACCTTCAGGAAGGTCATCCCCCCGTGAATTTTTACCATCCCAGTCGACCCAGTCTGTATTGCTGTTAAGGTTGGAAGTCGAGAACACCTCAGCTCCTGCACTATTAACAACCTTTAACTCAGCATATTGATTAGGCAGGTCCAAACCTTTGATAATAAATGTATTGTTATACTCTAAAGGGTCGTTATTAGGAGAAAATCCTTTAGGTATTACAATGTCATAAACATCGATACTTACCATATCTTCATATTTGCAGATTGTTCCATTGGTTATTGTCCACAAAAATTTATTATGTCCTTTTGAAAGATTGCTTATTTCAGTTGTATTACTGGCATCATCACTAAAATCACCAGTTCCGCTAATTACAGTCCAAATCCCAGTTTCCCAATCCATCTCCGGATCAGCAATCATCCTTATAATATTATCGAATGAGAATAGAGTTGTATCAGGTCCTGCATTAATTGAACTAACCCGTTTATCGAAAGTTATCTGAACTATATCCTCACTTTTGCATTGCCAATTAGTCTCTTCCCATTTAAACTCATATGAGATATGACCATCCACAAAAGTGGTGGAATCAATTGTAACAGTTACTTTTGTTGGCGAGTTAACTGTTGAAGCTACAATTTCAGGAGGAAAATACCATATTCCTGCTCCGTAGCTTGCTGTTGCATCAAGGGTAACTGTTGGTCCGCAGACCGTTGCATCAGGACCGGCATCTGCAACCGGCACTTTACAGACATCTGCTTTTCTTGTTCCGGACGGAGAGGCTGCAAAACATCCGTTTTGATCCTCAACTGACACCAGTGAATAGATAAATGAAGTACGTGCCGAACCTGTTACCGGATTAGCAAAGAGTGTTATATCGGGTCCCGTAATATTGTTAACTGCTGTAGGTGTTGAGTTCTCATTATAAACAATATTCCAGGTTGATGCACCGGTTAAACTGATTTTCAGTCGGACCTGCGACCCTTCACAAATTGTTGTATCAGCTATTGTAGTAATGGTTCCTGTTGGCAGATCGTAAATACCAATATCCACAATATTGGAGGCTCTTATACAACAATCAAAATCTCCTGATTTTACTATTCTCTGGTATTTCATCGGAATAGTCAGTACCGGAGGTTGATAACTCCCTGATAAATCGCTATTATTGCCAGTTGCAGATGCCCATATAGTTCCATTAGCGCTCTCTTCCCATAAATATGAATATGTCCCGGCACCTGCACCACCAGATAATACCGCACCCGTTAACAGGTCGGGAGGAAAGTTATAACATACTGTCTGATTAACAGATATAATATTATTAGTTATTAATGGAAGAACAGTTATGGTAATAATATTACTTTCATCAGTACAGGTTCCTGTTATGACCTGCCTTCTATAATAGGTTGTGTCTGTCAGTGCTGGTGGGTCATATGTAATTCCTGTTCCTGCTGTTGCAACAGGATTCCAGACTGTGAGATTGGTTGATTCGAACCACTGATAAGCATAATCCCCGGGAATATCAGTACCTCCGGAAGCCACTACCCCATCAAGTTGATGTGGTACAGCTCCATTGCAGATAGTTGTGTCGGTAGCCCCTGCCAGAAGTGATATGCTGTTATTAACAATTGGTTTATGAACATCTATTCGTATTGAAAGAGATGTATCAGCACAAACAGGCGCTGAGTTGTAAATCCCTGAGTTGACAATTCTTCTGTATCGGGTAGTGTCAGTCAGTGCTGGAGGTGGAAAACTGAAATCAGTTGTGCCTCGAGTTGTCCATGTACTAACTTTAGAACTATCCTGCCATTGATAAGTATAGACACCTGAACCCTGAGCAGGAGTTGATCCTGATAAGAGAAGAGGTGTATCACCTGAACAAATGGTCTGATCAGCCAGTATAGAGTTATTCTCTATTTTATGATATCTTATTAACTCTATCGGGGAGCTATTATTTCTACAGACACTATCGGGACCCGAATAGACAACCCTTCTGAAATACCGGTTTTCAATAACAGCAAAAGTTGAAGTATCAGCGGAATAGATAAGAGCATCATTGATGCCAATTGCCGGCAGCCAGTTTCCGGCATCAGTGCTGTCCTGCCATTGATACTTATAAGCCAGATCACCTCCTCCTGTAGCAGAAGCACTAAGATCATTAAAAAGGCTTCCCTCACAAATCACTGAATCGGGCCTGTCAATTATATTTCCCGTAATTAAAGGGAGCACTGTAATTGTAACGCTTGGGCTATAATCGACACAACGACCCGAGGTTACAACCCGCCGGTAGTAAGTTGTATCGAACAATGAGGGTGGGTCGTAATCAGGAGTATCATTTGTGCCTGCTGCATCAGCTGAAGAATTCCAGTTAGTATTAGTAAGGTTCTCGATCCATCTATATCCATATAGACCATTGCCATTTAATGGTCCTGCATTAAGTGGAATTAAACTCAATGGATTCTGATTATAACAGATTGTAGTGTCTTTTCCAACGAGATTACCGGTAATGGCTGTCTGAACAATTATTTTCACTATTTTACTAACATCAACAAGATTTGTAGGCATAGAAGAATCTGTTATTGTTCTTCTGAAATAGGTAGTATCTGTCTCCAAAACTAATGGTGTATAATTCGTTGGATCAGTATCATTCGTAAGAGTAGTCCATGCTATTTCGTCGTAGCTCCTTTCCCACAGATATGTATAAGGTGGTGTACCACCAACAGGTATTGTACCTGTTATCTTGGGAATAATCACATTAGAGCAAATCGAGTCGACCTGGTTCAGAGTAACAGAAGAGCGGATTGAGTTGAATAAGAATCCATTAAGGACTGCTTTAAAACCTGATTTTAATTCTCCATTTCCACCTACAGTAGCATCAGATGGAAAGTTACCGGGCAACCCACCATTTAGTGAATTAATAACATTTCCTGTTGTGTTTGTACTGACAAATACAAGTCCGCCTCCACCTCCTCCGCCTTCACCATAAGAACTGGGATTATCACCCCCCTTTCCTCCTGAAACAGAAAATTCCAGAGGCGCTGATCCATAGCTATTTAATGATAGAGCAATTGATCCACCACCACCGCCGCCCCCGGAACCACCATCAATAACTGCTGTACCACCATCACCACCATTAGATATTATTTTACCTCCATTACCAATAATAGTATCTGTAACTATTATAACAATCCCGCCACCATTTCCGGCAGATGGAGAGAGGCCTGTTAATGAGGTTGAAGCGCCACCACCGCCACCCATATAAATCCTGTCTAAAAGGGTGGGATGGTCTGCCTTGATACCACCGGTTCCTCCAGGGAGAGCAGGAAAGCAATCTTCAGGTCCTCCCTGACCACCGTCACCACGGTTAGATCCTCCTCCTCCACCTGAAAATCTTGCATTGCCACCACCTCCTCCTGTCCAGTTAGGTCCTAACCCTTTTGTGTAATTTGGAACAAGTGGTTGATCAAACTCTGTAAAATTTGCTACACCTTCTCCTTTTAATCCAGCATTAGTAAAGGTTTGTGGATAATAATCCAGCCCATAAGGATCAGGATCGGACCACCAGCAAATTCCATCTCCAATTATATCATTTGCACCATTAAATCCCTTTCCTGAAACATCAATATCTGCTTCCAGTTGCAGTGTCCTGCCAATAATCACTGCTAGAACACCTCCTGATTTAGTTACCGGGTCCCATTCATCACAGAAAAGGGTAGAACCTGTTACAGTAGCGCTATTGTAATAAGGTACCCTGACAATCTGAATATTACCATCGGGATCATATAATTCAAGAATATCCCTGCTGAAAACTATCTCATTTCCTGCATTCACAGTTGAAATGATCATAAATTCATGCATCCCTGGTTCCCCTAATTTGTCCTGTATATTACCATAAGGAGTTAAAAGCACCTTAACCCCTTGTGTCTGAATTAAAAGAATAGTATCCCCTGCGCTGAATCCGGTTACATTATCTACCGTAACTCTATCCGCTGCAATAGTAACAACATGTGTTTTTGGCTGGTTAATATTACCCGACAATATTTTTTGAGACAACAGTGTGGCACTGTTAAAACACAAAAGTATCAGCATGCTCAGAATAAGCCTCATTCTATAGCCCAAAATAATGCCAGTCATCAGTCGAATATCAGAACTGCTAATATAACTAATAAATTGAATTATTCAATGCCATTTAACCAGTCAACCATGAGTCATCCCAATTTTTCAACAGTGTACATCAGTGGCAATTCAATATAAAAAACAGAGCCTTTATCTGTTACCGATTCAAACCAGATCCTCCCCTTTGCACTTTCAACATATCTTTTTGCAATTGATAATCCAAGTCCCATACCCGACGATTTGGTAGTAAAATTTGGAGTAAAGAGCTTCTTCTGAAGATCTTCAGGTATCCCTGTCCCATTATCAGAAATTGAAACAATTATCTTATCACTCCTGACATCAAGGTTAACATTTATCATCCCGTTGCGACCGGAAGGTATTGATTGTATTCCGTTCTTAAAAAGATTCGAGAATATTCCGTTAAGATGCTCTTTATCAGCATAAACAATAACCTTACTTTCATGAGGCCAATGAACCTGGAACGTAATATTATCTGTATCCTTAAATAGTTCAAGAGTTATTTTTATCTGCTCAAGAAGATTAACCTCTACCGGATTAGCTCCTGGCATTTTTGCGAATGCTGAAAAAGCCGATGCAATAGACGAAAGGTTATCAATATATTCAATCTGGTTATTAGTAAACCGTTCCAGTTTCTTATCAAACCCGGGTGCTTTATCATTCCATGATTTAAACAGCTGCTGCACATTTAATTTCATTGGAGTAAGCGGATTCTTTATCTCATGTGCAATCTGCTTTGCCATCTCTCTCCAGGCATACTCCCGTTCGGAATTGGCAAGCTTGTGGCTACTATTGTCAATCTCATCAACCATGCGGTTATATTGTTTAACAAGCTCCCCTATCTCATCATTTCCTCTATACGAGAGATGTTCACTTTTCTTTCCGACCTCAACAGAAGCAAGCCCGTCACCGAGCATTGCAAGAGGTGATGTGAGCCGTCCACTGATAAACACTGCAAGACCCATTGTAATAACTATAAGTAATAGTGTGAAATTAATAACAGCAACCACCAGATTTGATATCTCCTTTGCCAAAACACTTTGCATTCTGAAGTAGGGAAGATTCAGATATGCCAGGACTTTGTTGTCGGCATTGAAAAACGGAACATAAACTGACAGATATTCAAGGCTTCCGATTCTCTCCCTCTGATAATATTCACTCTTTTTATAGTCTTTTAGGTTAATAAATGCCATTTTATTAATCCTATGGCTTGTTAGGTTGCGGTAAAAAATCTCCGGTCGCGAAGTAGCAATGAGAAATCCGGTCTCATTATAAAGATTAATATCAGTAATAAAAATATTCGATAGTCTTATAAGTAACTCATTTAAAGAAGCATAGCTATCACTTCTCCAGTCAGACGAAAGATGATTTTCCATTGATAATTTCCCATCTAGTTCAAGATAAACTGAGTTCAGTTTGTCATTAATATTTTCATAATGCTTTGACTGGTACTGCCCGACAGTTAAAAATGCTACTACTATTCCGATTAAAATAAATGAGAATAATAGTATCCCGATAAAGGAGAGCTGTAACTTCTGTCGGAAATTAAAAATATTTGTGCTTCTTACAGCTGGCTGTCTGATTATCAGAATGATCAGGTTTGAAAAGAGGAGAATGAATGCAAAGAGGTAAGCAAAAGAGATGAAAAAATCGCCAATAGTCCTATCAGGTCTGGTTATCATTACAGTAGCATTTCCATTCTTATATAGAACATGCTTAAATCCATCTGTCGTGAAAATCCTGTAGTCCGACATTTTATCTACATATTCTGCATCAGTTTTATCATAAGGAAATTCGCCGGTCCGGAGTACCATCTCTCCATTAATATATTTAGCAAAAGAGTAATCCTTAAGCCCGGCATATCCATGGTATTTTTTATCCAGTAATAATTCAGAATAACCTGGTTGGAACACATTAATGTCACTGTATAGTTCAATGAATAATCCATTTGTACTTTTTCCCTCTGTCTTGAAATACAGTTTTCCCAGATAATATGACCTTCCTCCCTGGTTATCAATAAAATAAAACTCCGTGCCGGTCAGTTTATGACCATCCCTCTTTATTCTTTCATCAAAAAAATTAAAGCAGTTTTCAAATATTTCATTATCAACACCCAGCGACTCATCATCACGACATAACACAATATTAAAATTAAAATTGCCCCAATATCCGTTAAAATATGTTGTTTGAACGTAGTTCGATATTTTATCAAAATCTTCTCTGTTTGTATTGAAGGATTCCGATTTCATCATATCCTTAAGAACTGAATCATTGAAAATCTCAGGCCAGAGATCCAGTAGAAGATGCTCTGCTCCAGGGTCGTTTTCGGCTGAAAAGGAGAATGCCTGGATTTTGAGGTTTTCTGTCGTCCTTTGATCAGAAAGTATTGTAATAAAATAGAGTGAGTAAATTCCGAAAATCATGGATAAAATTACGCTCATATTAAACAATCCTACTCCTCTTTTAACAATGAACCAGATACATACAGCAATAATAAAATAGAAAAGTGTTAAAGGAATTAAAGTTGCCGTATCATGAAAATTTAAAGCTGCGAGAACAACCAGTGAAGGTATTATGGATAAAAAAATAATTTCATTCCGTAATAACCTAAAACTTTGAAATAATTTTAGAAGGAAGAAAACCGGAACGAGTAAAAGCAAGAATGCTGATGCAAAGCCTGCCATACTAAACATACTCAACTCCAGCACTTTATAAGTTTCAAAGTTAATATTTGAAGCTGAAATAAGTTGACTGAAGATCAAGTGAAATATATTTAATAACAGAGCACCCAGAATCAAAAAGATGAAAAGTAACAGATAGTTTTTATATGTATTTACAGCTGTTCTCTCGCGGAATGTAATATATCTGTAAAAAACACTGGAAAAGATTGCACCCAGAATACTTAGCAGCAACAAATGGCCCAGAGATGGGATAACAGCATTCAAAGAAAACCTGTAAGGAGAAAAAAGTTCAGTCTGAAATAGAACAAAAGGCTTACCGGTTAAGAGAATAAAAATATATATTAAAGAAAAAACAGACAGGGCTAAACCAACCGCAAGCAGGCTTCTATTCCTTTTGGTTAAAAATTTAACCAGTCTAAGAATCAGAAGAATTATAAGAACAAATACACTTGCCCATAAAAATAGAGGTATAAGAATAAAACAAGTATTCTCCCTTATTTCAGGGAATGTGAGTGCAAAAAGGAAGTCGCCTTCCTGATCATAAATATTAAATTCGGATATATCTTTATCTGTACTGAAACCAACATTCTCGGGTATCCTGAATTCCTTTTCAAATCCGCTTTTAATAATGTCATTTTCGAAACTGTAATCGGTACGTAATCTGAGCAATCCGACTATTTTTTCATTTCCGGCTTCGATTGTCTTGGTGAGAAACCAACCATTCTGTAAAAACACCAGAGGCTTCCCATATAACATATTGTCAAGCAGCAAAGGAACATCAAAGCCATTATCCGACCAATCAATTAACTTGTTATCTAAGTAGTAAAGTATAGTAATCCTATTCTGTTCTGCAATTGAAAAAGGATTATTCTCTGAAATAGGTCCGGCATGATCCTTGTTTGCAAGAATAGGTTTCATTTCATTGAGGCAATCCACCATTATTTTTTCTTTTGCTATAAGAGTTTTATTGAACATCCTTGTCCTGAATCGATATTCAAAATCGCTGAAATAGACAGATTCTGCGATAAGTGCCATCAATACAAGTACCAATGTTAGAATGACAAGAAATATACGATACCGATTACCTCTCATATTATGGTAATAAATTATTATTCATGGTGGTACGGTTCTCCTTTAATAATTGTAAATACCCTGTAAAGCTGTTCAAGAAACAATAATCGTACCAGTTGATGAGGGTAGGTCATTTTTGATAAAGCCATCCTGAAATCTGCTCTGTCATATACCTCCTCAGAAAATCCCCATGGGCCTCCGATAACAAATACAATGCGTTTCTTTGGGAACATAAATATTTTTTCCAGCCAGTCTGAAAATTCAATTGTTCTGAACTCCTTACCCCGTTCGTCCAGAAGTATAATATAATCATCATTGTTAATCGACTGAATAATTTTTTTCCCCTCTTTCATAATTTGTTCCTGAACAGGCATATTCCGGGTATTCTTAATATCAGGCAGAGTGATGATCTCAAAAACTGAGTATTTATTAATCCTTGAGGCATAAAGATCAACCACCTCTGCAATATTTTTATCTGTTGTTTTTCCTGTCTGCAATAAAGCGATTCTCATATAAAACGCGTCACCTTTGTTTCATAACTGAATTTACCATTCCTTACAAAAATAACAATTATAATATATGTATATATCATAAGCAGAATGTTTCGGAAACAGAGGTCGGAAGCTATACACCCTACACCGCAAACCGTAAGCTTATGCACAATCCTGATCATTTAAACGATATTGATGACTTAATTAGGGCATTTCTTAACCAAATTTATGCTAAATTTGTAGAGTCTTGAATTAAAGAGTCGGCAATAATTAAACTGATTTAAAATGAAATCCGTAAAAATTATTCCAGTGTTACTGTTTGTTTTCTGCAGTCTGGGTACCTCAGCACAGGAGCAGGCGAAAATTCCCGGAGGCATTTCAATAGCTATTAAAGCTGGCAATGCTGCTGAATTATCGAAGTACATGAATTCAACAATTGAACTTCTGCTTCTCGACAAGGAGGATTTCTATAAGAAAAATGTTGCTGAGACAATTCTTAAAGCTTTTTTTGCTGAATACCAGACTAAAGATTTTACTATCCGTCATCAGGGGGCAAAAAATGATGCTCAATATGCTATTGGTAATCTAAAGACTGAGAAAGGAGACTTTCGTGTCTATTTTCTTCTTAAAAAAGTTGATCAGGAATTGCTAATTCACCAGATACGTATTGAAGCTGACAATGGAAAATAAGGTTCTGCGGGAATTCATCTTAAGAAGCCTGGCAGAGGATCTTGGAGATGGCGATCACACTTCGCTTGCCTGTATTCATGAAAATAAAACAGGGAAAGCAAAACTCTTTATCAAAGAAAAAGGTGTGCTTGCCGGCGTAAGGGTTGCCGGAGTACTTTTCAACACAATCGATAAAGAACTTCAGTTTGATGTTGTATTGGAAGATGAAACTAGCATAGTACCTGGGGATATTGCATTTTACCTTTCGGGCAGCCAGCAATCAATTCTTAAATCGGAACGGCTGGTCCTGAATATTATGCAAAGAATGAGCGGAATAGCCACAAGAACTCAGGAATATGTGAGCAAACTTAACGGGTTAAAAACCAAAATTCTTGATACTAGAAAAACCACTCCCGGATTCAGGTTTCTGGAGAAAGAGGCTGTCAGAATAGGTGGCGGAATGAATCACAGAATGGGATTATATGATTTGATCATGCTTAAAGATAATCATATTGACTATGCTGGTGGAATTGATAAAGCAATTATCAAAACAAGGGTATATCTGAAGAATAATAATATGAATCTTAAGATAGAGGTTGAAGCAAGAAGTCTTAGCGATGTGAAAACAATATTAAAAGTCGGAGGAGTTGATCGCATCATGCTCGACAATTTCAGTATAATGGACACCATGGCTGCCGTAAAAGAAATTTCCGGCAAAGTTGAGACTGAATCATCAGGAGGAATCACACTCGACACTATAAGATCTTATGCTGAATGTGGTGTTGATTTTATTTCTGTAGGTGCACTAACACATCATGTCAAAAGCCTGGATATGAGTCTTAAAGCGATGTGAAAATGAATATCAGGGAGGTTACAGCTTTCAACAGAAGAGATAAAATAAGGAAACTGGTACTTCCCGGCTTTGATGGTGTCCCAATCAGTCATGTTATCAAATTTGTACTTAAAGGCTTCACAAAAGGGGTGCTCGTAACACGAGCATCATCAATTGCTTTCAACCTGCTTATGGCCTTACTCCCGGCATCAATTTTCCTTTTTACTCTTATCCCATTTATCCCGATACCAAACTTCCAACAGGAACTTATCAGACTCTTTGAGAGTATCCTGCCGGCAAATGTTTTTAAATTCCTGGAGACAACAATTATAGATATCATTACTGTAAAAAGTGGAGGACTCCTTCTTTTCATGTTTATTGCTACAGTTATATTCTCCACAAATGGGATCCATGCAGTTATTCATGCTTTTGTCGTTTCTGCTCATAAATTTAAGACCCGGTCATGGTTTGATCAACGAAAAATATCAGTTGTATTACTCTTAATTGTAGCATTTATGATTTCTATTGCCGGATTTCTGATAATTTTCGGGAAAATGGCAGTTAATCAGCTCGTAGACCTTCATTTAATTGAAAGGAATCTGGTAATCTATGTCCTTGTATTCCTTAAGTGGATACTTATTATCCTTCTGCTCTTTCTTGCTATCTCTTTCCTATATTACCTTGCCCCTGCAAAAAGAGCGGATTTCAAATTCTTTTCACCTGGTTCAACTCTTGCAACCTTGTTATTTATTCTTACCTCTCTCGGATTCTCAGCCTATGTAAACAATTTCGGCCAGTACAATAAACTTTACGGTTCAATAGGAACTCTGATGGTAATCCTTATATGGCTGTATCTTAATTCAATAGCCCTGCTTATTGGGTTCGAACTAAATGTCAGTATTAAATCTGCCCGTGCTGATAAATCTGAAAATGCTCCTCCTTTCAACTGCAATGAATAAACTCTCTGACAAGCTTCATTATCTCCTCATTTTTATTATATAGTTTTTCACTAAGCCCTTTATCATCAAATGCTTTCAGTTTTGAAGCAACACTTTCTATAACTCCCGACGGGAACACTCCGTCTTTTTCAAAGTATTCTCTTTGAGCCATAAGAGATTCGGCTGATTCCCAACATGATACTGGCAGAGACTCCAGTTTTCTATTCTTTGCTTCCTCACGAACTCACCCCCTTGTGTTTCCTCTGTTTGACTTTTTGTAATTTTTTTCATTACTTTCGGGTCGACAAAGCCACCATAATGAAAAAATGGATTTTATTACCTGTTCTTATTTTAATGATTAGTTGTAAAGGAGAAAATACAAAAACTTACTTTACACAAGAAAAGGCAGCAAAATACTTTAAAAGTATTGAAGAGATATGCAACAGGGATAGTGGAAACCTCTGGGGGGAAAACCTTTATGGCCCATTAATGTTTGTCGACCGCTCTAGCAGGAATATTATCACAAATCAGCCCGATAATGAGGGTCTTCTGAAAGAGAAGGATGGAATTTATATTGGTTCATATCCTAAAGAACTCATTATTAATAATGCTCCTGTAATATTTGGTGGAACCCTGTTTGCAATGACTCCCCTACCTAATAAAGAAGATGATTACAAGATAAAAACCCGGGCAATCCGGAGTCTATTTCATCGCTTCCAGAAAACTGAAGGTATTATATTTAATGGTTATAATACAAAAAATATGGATGAAAAAGAAGCTAGACTCTGGATCAAACTTGAATGGCGGGCTTTGAGAAAAGCAATAAATTCTGAAGGAGAGGAACGTCTGATAGCAATAAGAGATGCCCTGATATTTAAAGGTTCAAACAGAGAGCTTTATCAAAAGTATGCTGACAACGAAAACCGTTTTGAGACCTATGAGGGCCTGGCTACATTTACATATACAATGCTTTGTACAAATTCGCATGATGAGTATAAGAAGAAGCTTTTTGAGAATCTCGACAGGATTTACTCTATGCAGTCATACGCCAGGTCATACGGATATATTCATGGAGCACTATATGCAACACTTCTGTTTGATAAAGAATTTGATTTTAATAAAATTCAAACTGATAACTTTGACCTTGGAAATGCCGTAAAAGAACTATACAATATAGAATTACCTGCTATCTGCAGAGATGTGGCAGGAAGCCTGGCAGTAAATTATGATATCGAATATATTAATAAAGAAGAAGAAAAACGCTTATCAGATATCCAGGAAAGAATACATAAACAGATTAGTATTTTTACTGAAAAACCTGTTGTCTTCATTGAACTTGAAAGTCCATATTTCGACTTCGAACCTGAAGATATTCATTCCCTCGACACTCTGGGAACACTTTACAATGCAATGAGGGTATCAGATAACTGGGGAAAACTTACAATTGATAAAGGGGGTTGCCTTGTCTCAAATAATTTCAAATATCTCCGGATAACCGCAAAAGGATTTAAAGAAGACAGAAGCCATATCTCAGGTGAAGGTTGGCTGCTTATCCTTAACAGCGACTGGGTATTAGTTGAAGTTAATCAGAATTATTTCGTCAGGAAACTTATGCCATAAGTTAGTGTCTTGCGGTCTGGTGTGCGATTCCAGACAATCTGACATTACAGACCTTCCAACTCCTTTCTTCTCTCCTCCAGCGAATTTATCTTCATCTCTGCATCGCTCTTCTTCTTCCTTTCGAATTCTAAAACATTGGCAGGAGAATTCTGAACAAAGCGTTCATTATCAAGCTTTCTCATTACCGAGGAAAGAAACCCTCTGTGATATGTTATTTCTTCCCTGATTTTTTCAAGTTCTGCTTCAATATCAAGATTACCATTAAGTGGAACAAAGTACTCAGTTGTACCTATCATAAAAGAGGCAGCGCCTTCCTGTTTATCTGAAATAATTGAAATTGAGGATAAATTGGATAGTTTACTTATAACGGGGAGAAAATCAATGTCAGACACACTCTTTTCACTGCGGATAAGAAGTACAAGCTTCTCTTTATTTGGAATATTCTTATCCTTTCTGATTGATCTGACTGCGCTTATCGTCTCTTTAACTGATTCAAAGCTTGTGACAATATCTTTATTGTATTTTTTGGCTTCAGGCATACGGCTCACCATCAGACTTTCGCCATCATTTCTCTCAAGAATCAACTGCCATATCTCCTCAGTGATGAATGGCATGAAAGGATGGATTATCTTCAAAAGTTTATCAAACAGATCAATTGTGGCATCATAGGTAGCCCTGTCAGCAGGTTTTTGATATTCAGGTTTGATGATTTCGAGATACCATCCGGAAAACTCATCCCAAAATAATTTGTACGCAATCATCAAAGCTTCGGAAATCCTGAATTTTCTGAAGTTCAGATCAATTTCATTGATAGATTTCTTCATGACCTCATCCATCCATTGCACAGCAACTTTCGAAGAATCAGGCTGGTTAATCATTTCGTCAACCTTCCAGCTTTTAACAAGTCTGAAGGCATTCCATATTTTATTTGCAAAATTCCGACCCTGCTCCGGCAGACTATCTTCATACAGAAGGTCGTTACCTGCCGGGGAACATAATAACATTCCCACTCTAACTCCATCTGCTCCATATTTCTCAATAAGGTAGATAGGTTCGGGTGAGTTACCAAGCGACTTGGACATTTTTCTCTTCTGCTGATCCCTGACGAGACCGGTAAGATATACATTATCAAATGGTTTCTGCCCTCTATACTCATAGCCGGCAATTATCATACGGGCTACCCAGAAAAATAGTATCTCCGGAGCTGTAATAAGATCATTTGTGGGATAATAATACTTAATGTCTGCATTATCGGGATTATTGATACCATCAAATGATGTTATCGGCCATAACCATGAAGAGAACCATGTATCAAGTACATCCTCATCCTGATGCAAATTACTTTCCCTGAGTGCTGAATTACCGCTCTTTTCCCTTGCAAGCTTAAGCGCTTCGGAAAGATCCTCTGCTACAACAAATTCATTGTTATCATAATACCAGGCGGGTATTCTGTGTCCCCACCATAACTGGCGACTGATACACCAGTCATGCACATTCTCCATCCAGTGGCGGTAAAGGTTTTTAAACTTCCCCGGGTGGATATGAACATCATTACTTAACACAGCATCCAGTGCAGGCTCCGATAACTCTCTCATATTAAGAAACCATTGGAGCGAGAGCCTGGGCTCAATAACTGAATTTGTACGTTCCGAACGACCTATCTTATTATCATAATCTTCAACTTTAACCAGGGCTCCGCTTCTCTGAAGCTCCACTTTAGCCAGCTCTTTTGCTTTGAATCTGTCAACACCAATAAACAACCCTGCTCTGGAGCTGATTGTCCCATCCTCATTAAAGACATCAATCGATGGCAAATTATGCCTGAGACCAATCTCATAGTCATTGATATCATGTGCCGGAGTAATCTTAAGACACCCTGTACCAAACTCCGGATCAACATAACTATCAAAGATGAACGGCACCTCCCGGTTGGTCATTGGTACAATAACCATTTTACCTTTCAGGTGTTTGTATCTCTCATCATCGGGATTTGCACATACGGCAGTATCTCCCAGAATGGTCTCCGGACGGGTGGTTGCTACCATTACGTATCCATCCTCTCCAACAATCTTATAACGGACATAATAGAGTTTTGATTTTTCATCAGTATAGTTTACCTCTTCATCCGATACGGCTGTCTTTGCCTGAGGATCCCAGTTGACCATCCTTACACCTCTGTAAATAAGTCCTTTATTGAACAGATCGACGAAAACCTTAATAACGGAGTCATATCTCTTCTCATCCATTGTGAAAAGAGTACGATCCCAGTCGCATGATGCACCAAGCCTTTTAAGCTGCTCAAGGATTATACCCCCATGCTTATGGGTCCATTCCCAGGCATGATCCAGAAACTCTTCTCTTGTAAGATCGCGTTTCTCAATTCCTTCTTCCTTTAGCTTTGCAACAACCTTGGCTTCGGTTGCAATAGATGCGTGATCTGTACCCGGCACCCAGCAGGCATTCTTCCCCTGCATTCTTGCCCTGCGAACCAGCACATCCTGGATCGTATTATTAAGCATATGACCCATATGAAGTACTCCGGTGACATTAGGAGGAGGTATAACAATTGTATATGGTTCTCTTTCATCGGGAGTACTTTTAAAAAACCCATTATCCATCCAGTACTTATACCATTTGCTTTCTGCTTTGCCGGGTTCATATTTTGATGGAATATCCATTGTTTTTTATACTTTTTGTATCCTGAAATTTGAAATGCAAAAGTATGAAAATTAACGATAATATTTAATGTTGAAAGGCTGAAGGTGTTGAAAGGTTGAAATTAACCCATTAAACAAAATCTTAATAATAAGAAAAATCATTTATTTGGTATCCTAAATTATGTACTTTTGTCATACTGTTTTATTTAACACTTTATGCCTGAATAACATGCCTATAATATCAGATAAAGGCAAAGCGATGCCGGCATCACCAATAAGGAAGCTCGTTCCATATTCGGAAGAAGCAAAACGTAAAGGAAGGAAAGTCTATCATCTTAATATTGGACAACCCGACATCCCAACTCCTGAAGTTGCAATGAATGCACTCCGCAATATTAATCTGAAAGTTCTGGAGTACAGTCATTCAGCAGGCAACGAATCGTATCGCCGTAAGCTGGCAACATATTATCAGAAGATCGGGATTAATGTCGACCATACAGAAATGCTGGTAACCACAGGCGGATCGGAGGCTATCCTGTTTGCTTTTATGTCGTGCGTTAATCCCGGAGACGAAGTTATCACCCCCGAACCATTCTATGCCAATTATAATGGTTTTGCAACCACTGCCGGCATAAAAATTGTTCCTGTAACCTCCTATATTAAAGAAGATTTTGCCTTGCCTCCTATCGAAGAGATAGAAAAAAAGATCACATCCCGTACCAAAGGCATTATAATCTGTAATCCGAATAATCCTACCGGTTATCTCTACTCGAAGGAAGAACTTCTCAAACTGAGGGATATTGTAAAAAAACATGATCTCTTTCTTTTCTCTGATGAATCTTATCGCGAGTTCTGCTACGACGGGGCTGAACATTTCTCCTCGATGAATCTGGCAGGTATTGAAAATAATGTCATTCTGCTTGATTCTGTATCAAAACGTTACAGCGAATGTGGAGTAAGGATAGGCGCTCTTATTACAAAAAACAGAGAGGTCATTTCCACCGCTCTTAAGTTTGCACAGGCACGCCTCTCTCCTCCCGGACTTGGACAAATAGCAGGCGAAGCTTCAATTGATACTCCTGAGGAGTACTTTAAAGAGGTTAACAGCGAATATACCGCACGCAGAAACTATATGGTTGAGGCTCTGAATAAGATCCCGGGTGTATACTGTCCTAAGCCAAAAGGAGCGTTTTACACTGTTGTTAAGCTCCCTGTTGATGATGCTGACAAATTCGCACAATGGCTCCTTGAAGAGTTTGATTATAAAAATCAGACAGTAATGATTGCACCTGCTTCAGGCTTTTATTCAACACCCGGATCGGGTAAAAACGAGGTCCGTATTGCTTATGTCCTGAAAATAGATGATCTTAAGAATGCAATGGAGACCCTGGCTGAAGCATTGAAAGTATATCCGGGAAGAATTTAAAAGCCCCCCTGCCCCCCTAAAGGGGGGTTAATTCGGTAATATTCCGAAGGATTTTAGTTTTAAATAATTCTATTTTTGAAATTAATATAAAATTGTCAATTAATAAATATGTAATAACCTTAAAGAACGAGTATTAACCCCCCTTTAGGGGGGCAGGGGGGCCAGTCCAGGCTGAGCAAAAGCTATTCATTTATATAGCAGATACCTCTCCCTTATTTTGCCAAATTTCTCCAGCCCGGGCTTCCAGGTTTCTCTTATATCCTTAGCTGTCATTCCCTTCTGTATCTGTTCTCTCAGAACAGGTCCGCCTGCCAGAACATCAAAATAAGAGGTAAAAAATTTCTCTTTATCAGGGAAATCGTTATACGCATTTATTACCCACTCAAGATTAAGCTCAGGTTTTGGTATCAGTTTCTTTGCAACTGCGTCTCTGAGATCGGTTCCATAACAATTAACACCAAGATGAGGAGGATTCTTTGCACCAGGAACACTTTCAGGAGTAAAACTGAATCCTCTGTCGGGCAGCTCAGGACTTCCGAAAACCTGAAAGGGGAATGAAGTGCCTCTGCCACATGAGATAACTGTACCTTCAAAAAAACATATAGAAGGATAAAGGTAAACGGAGGTCTGGTTTGGCAGGTTTGGGGAAGGCTTGATCGGAAGTTCATAAAATGTTTTATGAGTGTAGTATTTACACTTAATAATCACCAGATCACATTGGACCCCATTTTTAAGCCCCCCCTCTCCGTTAATCATCTGAGCATATTCGCCTACGGTCATTCCATGCACAACCGGGACAGGATGCATCCCCACATAAGAGCTGTAGGCAGTATCTAGAATATTACCATCAAAATAGAAACCGTTCGGATTTGGTCTGTCGAGAACAATGCATTTTACACTGTTTTCAGCACAAGCTTCCAGGACATAATGGAGAGTCGATATATAAGTATAAAACCGTGCTCCCACATCCTGAATATCAAAAATTACAACATCGATACCGTCAATATCTTCAGAAGTTGGTTTAAGATGTGATCCATAAAGACTTATTAACAAAACACCTGTTTCGGGATCTTTGCCATCCTCAATTCTTTCCCCGGCATCTGCCAGATTTCTGAATCCATGCTCCGGGGTGAAAATCACCCGTAGGTCAATGCCAATGTATAAGAGGTTATCAACAAGATGTGTCTGTCCGACCATGGAAGTCTGATTCGCAACGACTGCAACTGACTTACCTTCAATCATTTTTCTGTAAAGCTCAATCTGATATGATCCGGGGATTGGATTTCTCTTTGCACCTAAGCAGTATGAAGATACGGCAACTAAATGTAAAAGAAATATTGTAAAGTAAACCTTTCTCATCTTATTAATGTTTTTGTTATGTAAATCTAAGATTTTTTTGTATAAGTGATTTTTATGATTGTTTTTTATAATGTTTTAAGCCTTTTGTCTTTTGTCCCCGCCGAAGCGGGATCTCCGCTGCGCTTCGACTTTTGTCTTTTTTGATGTTTATGAATTAATCAGACTAGAGGTTAAACAAAAAAAAGTTACATTATTTTCTTAAATTTGAAAACTTTATTATCCAATGAATCTGCCATATTTCATAGCCCGGCGTCTTATTAAAGGAAGACGTGAAGAGACATCATTTTCACGTCCAATAAATGTTATTGCAATAATTGGAATTGCTATGGGTCTTGCTGTTATGATACTTGCAGTATCTATCCTTACAGGTTTTAAAAAGGAGATCAGGGAAAAAGTTGTAGGATTCGGATCACATATTCAGATCATGAATTTCGATTCAAACATCTCACTTGAAACAACACCAATAAGTGAAAATCAGGAATTTGTTCCTAAAATTAAACAGATCCCCGGTATCAGGCATATGGAAGTATTTGCTACAAAAGCAGGAATCATTAAGACTGATGAGGATATTCAGGGTGTTGTGCTTAAAGGCATCGGAAGTGATTTTGACTGGAGTTACTTTAGCAGCAATATGATTGATGGATCAGGGTTTACTGTAACTGATACAAGCCGCACTGATAAGGTGATTATTTCCAAAAAGATATCCGATATGTTACGGTTAAAGAGAGGAGATTCATTTGCAATGCATTTTATCCAGGACCCTCCCCGTCAGAGAAAATTCACTATCAGTGGTATATATGAAACAAGCCTTGAGGAGTTTGATAAAATGTATGTTTTTTGTGATATCGGACATATCAAGCGACTCAATGGATGGGATGAGGATATGGTAAGTGGGTTTGAAATATTCATTGATGATTTTGATCATCTTGATGCCATGACAACTGCCATAAGGGAAGCAATAGGATATAAAATAACAGAAGAGGATACAAAATTTAAGGTTACTAATATCAGGATTAAATACCCCCAGATCTTTGACTGGCTAAACTTTCAGGATATTAACGTTATCATAATTATTTTGCTCATGCTGGTAGTAGCGGGGTTTAATATGATATCCGGATTACTTATTCTGATTCTGGAAAAGACTAATATGATAGGTGTCCTTAAAGCACTTGGTTCTGAAGATAATTTAATACGGAGAGTATTTCTGTATCAGGCTGCTTATCTGATTGGCAAAGGACTATTATGGGGTAATCTGATAGGAATTGGACTTGCATTTCTTCAACTTAAAACAGGTATTCTTTCACTAGATCCTAGCTCATACTATATTAAAACTGTTCCAGTTAACCTTGAGCTTGCTCATATATTATTACTTAATGCAGGTACAATGATTGCTATAATTATAATGCTCCTTGTGCCTTCGCAACTGATAAGCAGGATAACACCTGTTAAGGCGATAAGGTACGATTAGAAACTAAGACAAAATAATGTCTCTTTATTAGGAACCGATCTGACTTTCAGGTTTCCACCATGAGCTCTCATTATCTGTCGTGAAATACTTAATCCAATCCCTGATCCGTTCTGCCTTGTCGTAAAGAAGGGGACAAATATCTTATCGAGATTTTCCCTCTCAATACCCGGACCATTGTCAATAACACATATCTCGGGATTTTGATTAATGCCTTGGTTTGCGCTGATCAAGATTTTTCCCTTAATGTTATTTCCAAAGGACTCAAGTGCATTCTTAATCAGGTTGATAAGAACCTGGGAAATAAGATTCTGATCAGCTAAAATCTCCAGATCAGGATTCTTAAACGAAAATGAAAGCTCCATACGATCACTCCTTTCGAGGGAATTATAAAGAACTCGCACCCGGTCCATCAGGTCAGCTGCCCTGAAGAGTTTTTTATCGGGTTCAGGTACCCTTGTCAGTTTCCTGTAAGATTCAACAAAAGACATCAACCCCTTTCCCTGATCCTTGATGACATTTAAACCCTGCAGTGTAGTAGCAATTGTTTTATTCGTAATCTGGTCTGGTGAAACAGGTTCTCCTCCCCTGCTATATATTACAGACAAGCTTTCTGAAAGGGATGTTATAGGAGTTATGGAGTTCATAATTTCGTGCATCAATACCCTTATCAGTTTCATCCACGATTCAAGCTCTTTCTCGTCGAGTTCACTCTTTATGTCCTGTATTGAAAGAATGATCATCTCACTTTCTTTAGTTTTAAAAGATGTCGCCTTTAAAGAAAGTTGTATTTCACCCTGTTCTGTTCCCAAGCCGATCAGTCTTCTCTCATCCGGCTTAATTGTCTTAATCGCAAGAAAAAGTTTCTCATCTATTCTTTCAATCTGTTGAAGATGGGTAAGAACTTCCGTTGAAAGCAGTCTCTTTGCCGTTGAGTTTGCATGAAGAATAAAACCTTTGTCATTAAATGTGACTATTCCGGTGGCGAGGTGTTCAAGAAGAATCTGAAAGTACTGCTCCTGGCTCCTGTTCTCCAATTTTAACTGTTGTATCTGCTGGTTCACCCTGTTCATACTCTTATAAAGTTCGCTGAACGTTTTATTTGAAGTATCAATTGGGAAAGAGAGATTTGAATCATCATTTCTTACTGAATCGAAAAAAAATCTGATTTTTTTATTAGTTGTATTTAGGTACGATACGAGGCTGACTGTTAGAAAAAGAATTGCAAGAAAGCAGATCAGTGAATAACGTAACGATTGATCCCTGACGATGAGGAATCCCAGGAGAACAGACAGTAGAACGATCAGAGATACTCTTATTACAATATTAAGGTAGAAATTTCTGCTTATCATTGGTCATGTTTTTTAAGCCTGTTGTAGAGTGTTTGCCTGGTTATCCCAAGTTGTTCCGCTGCAGCACTAAAGTTACCATTATTTTTTTCAAGTGCCTGTTGAATCATCATCATTTCCATCTCTTCAATAGTGGTGACCGATTCGCTGTTAGAGATAGTATTTGTACTCCTCAGATAAATATCATCCGGCTTAATAATATCCGTCTCACTTAGAATCACAGCTTTTTCAATTGTATTCTGTAGTTCCCTTATATTCCCTGGCCATGAATATTTAAGCAGTTTCTCATGTGATTGCTGCGTTATCTTAAGGTTTGGCTTATTATACCTTGAAGAGTATTTTCGAAGAAAAAATTCGGCTAATACTGTGATATCGTTCCCTCTCTCTCTAAGTGGTGGTAATTCAACCTGAATTGTATTTATCCTGTAGAGCAGATCTTCCCTGAATAGTCCGTTCATAACCATGCTTTCGAGGTTTCTGTTTGTAGCGCAGATAAGGCGTATATCGACAGGGATCATCTGATTTGAACCTACACGCGAGATCTCCCGGTTCTCAATGGCTGAAAGCAGCTTAGCCTGTAGATGGAACGACAGGTTTCCTATCTCATCCAGAAAAAGAGTTCCTTTATTGGCAATTTCAAACTTACCCGGCCTACCCTCATGGGCGTCGGTAAAGGCACCTTTTATATGCCCAAATAATTCACTTTCAAAGAGAGTTTCGGTTATTGAACCCATATCAACGGTTATCAGAACTTCGCCAGATCTGCCCGAAAGTCGATGGATCTCCTGGGCAATCAGCTCCTTCCCTGTTCCGTTCTCGCCAGTTATCAAAATATTGGCATCTGTTTTTGCTACTTTTCTGACAAGATTGAGAACATTTATTAGCTGGGCTGACGATCCTATTATATGTCGCTGGTCACGATTAAACTCTTTCTTCAAACCTGTTTCTCTCTCTTTCAGCTGTTTAACTTCCTCTTTTGACAGATTAAGCTGGATTGCAAGTTTTAATGTGGCCAGTAATTTGTCATTATCCCAGGGCTTAAGAACAAAGTCAGCTGCTCCTGACTTCAGAGCTCTGACTGCCAGGTTAATATCACCATAGGCTGTGATCATCACTACAGAAACATCAGGATGGGTCTCTTTAATTCTTTCCATCCAGTATATACCTTCATTACCGGTATTGACACCAGCATGAAAGTTCATATCGAGGATTACGAGGTTATAATCCGTTTTTCGTAATTCAGCTGGTATCAGGTTAGGATTCGAAATAAGAGTAACCATGTTAAATTCAGGAAGCAGAAGTATTTCCAGAGCACTCAGGATGCTTTTGTTGTCATCAACCACCAGGATATTGCCTTTTTCAGGTTTCATTTAAAAATTCATTTTATTTACCACAGAGTTTCACAGGGTAAAAACGGAGTTTCACTGTTTAAGGTATTATTCTTCAACCTTATTACGATTAAGTAAATTAATGCTGCGATTTACTCCGTGCTAATCCGTGTATAACTCCGTGTTAATCCGTGGTTAAAAGTATTGTATTTTATAAACAAAATCAACATTATGTCAAATATTTTTACAATAAACTGTAAAATATATTTACTATTGTACAATTAAACTAATATTAACTTATTCTATATCTGACACATACAATTATGGCATAATTATAGCATTATATTATAAGGTAAACATAAATCCATGAAAGCAACAGATTTCAAAATCGCGGTTAGAAATATTTTGCGGAACAAAGTTCATTCTTCAATCAGCATCCTGGGATTAGGAATCGGCCTCGGCTGTATAATAGTATTAATGGCTTTATTAGTCCATGAAACATCTTTTGACAAATTCATTCCTGATTACCGTAATGTTAACCGAATTCTTTTCGGACAGTCATGCAACACTCCATTCCCCTTAGCAGAGGAAATGAAAAAAGATTTTCCTGAGGTAAAGGAGTTTTTCAGGTATTGCCAGGGTTATAATATACCAATTAAAAATGAAAAGAATGAACTGGTATTAGATCAGGATTTTGGATTTGCCGATACTTCGATCTACAAAATCCTGGGAATTAAGCCCATTGCAGGTACATCGGCAAATACAATTTCCGAAATAGCTATTTCTGAAAGGACAGCATTAAAATATTTTGGGAATAAATCTCCCCTGGGTTCAATTCTGCAGGTAAAAATTAACAACAATGAGCTTGTCAGTCTATCTGTTTGCGGTATTTACAAGGAATTGCCCCCTAATTCAACACTTTATCCTCAGTTCATTGCAAATATCAGGCTATCTGAGAAATTGTTAGCTAATTTTCAAAACCAATTGGGCGAATATGGAGCAGGAGTCACCTCAGCTTTGAACTGGGATAATGCCTGGTTTTTTTCCTATGTAGTTCTTGATAAAAACTGTGACAAGAAAGCTCTTGCTTCAAAAATGGTGAAATACAAAGAATTATTAAGCAAAAACTGGAATAAAGATCAGGAATACAGTTTGCAGCCGGTAAGTGAGATCTATTTAGGATCTTCAGGATTAACAGGCGGCAATCAGTTCTACCGGACAGGAAATCCCAATGAACTTAAATATTATTGGGCAATATCGTTTATGATACTGCTTATATCGCTTACAAATTATATTTTTCTTACAAGGGCGGCAACATCACAAAGGCTTAGAGAACTTGGAACCAGAAAAATACTGGGGGCTTCCAGGGGTATTCTCAGAAAACAAATCTTGCTCGAATCAATGCTTGTTACTATCCTCAGTCTCATCCCTGCAACATTCGTAATCGATTCAGGAATGACTTTTATAAACAATACTCTAAACAGGACATTATCCAATGCTGTTTTTACCAATCCTTTAATGTGGTTATTGCTGGTATCTGTTGTAATTTTTACAGGTACAACATCAGGTCTTTTAATCGGTTCGAAGATTTCACGTATTCCTTCCCTTGTATTGCTCTCAGGCAAAACTTCAGACAGATACAGGTCAAAAAAATGGAATTACTCCTTTCTCATATTTCATTTCAGCATTTATATAATTCTGGTGGTAAGCGTTTTAACTGTAATAAAACAAATCAATTATTCCCAGAGTAATTTAAAAGGGATCGATCCAAAAAATATTTTGGTCTGCGACTTGAACTCAGCTAAATTACAAGCATCATTTACCACTATCTGCAACGAAATGGAAATGATTCCAGGAGTTATTAAAGTTGCAGGCTCATCATTTATTCCTCCTTTCAATTATTTTTTACCAATTACTCTGGCTAATCCGGAAGGAGAGAAAGTAAGATTTGACGGTTTGATAATGGGAGAAAGAATGACTGAACTACTTGACATAGATGTTATTGAAGGAGAACCTTTCGGTAAATATCAACCAGTGCCAATGGACGTTCTTTTCAATGAATCAGGAGCTAAAGAATACAACATAAAAGTAGGGGATAATTACCTTGGGGTATTCCATGTCAGGGGAATTGTAAGAGACTTTAATTCACATTCGCTTCATACATTGATTCAACCAATGGTAATTATTCAGCAAAATCCCGAAAAGATGGGACTTGTCGCTATAAAGACTGATGGAACTAATGATAATGCCGTAATTAAAAGGCTCAGGGAAGTATATACCCAGATTGCCCCTGATGAATATTTTGAAGTAAATCATCTGACTGATCAGTTAACCGATTTCTACTCAAGTGAAAGAAACCAGGCCAGGATTATGGGAGCTTTCTCGATTCTGGCAACAGTTCTTGCAATAATGGGTCTGTTTGGTATTGCACTTATAAGTATTTCAGGAAAAACCAAAGAAATTGGTTTAAGAAAAGTAAACGGATCTTCTGTAATTGAAGTGATATATCTGCTAAATAAGAACTTTGTTATATGGGTATTCGGAGCCTTAATAGTAGGAATACCTGCATCATATTACCTAATGTCGACTTGGCAGAACCGATTCGCTTACAAGACAGAATTAAGCTGGTGGATTTTTGCATTAGCATCATTATCTGCAATTCTCATCGCAGTATTAACAGTTAGCTGGCAAAGCTGGAGAGCAGCTACCAGGAACCCTGTTAAAGCGCTGAGATATGAGTGATTCTCAGAAAATAAAACAGTTATTCTGAAATTAAAACGGAAATTTAAAATAAAACAGAATTATAAAATGAAACTTCTATTAAAATCAATAATAAGGAGCTTCATCAGAAAACCAGTTACCAACCTGATTAATCTGTTGGGGTTGACTATCAGCTTTGCACTAGTTATCATTCTGTCAGCATACTGTTACAGCGAGCTTACCACTGATTCCTATCAAAAGAATGGAGATAATGTTTATCTCTATTTGTCGTCAGATGACGATATGTATACTCCGGGTGTTCTCAAGGACCACATCGACATGAAAGTTCCTGGTGTTGAATCTACGATAAGGATAACCGGAACCTGGGATACCCCGGTTCTGCAGGCCGAAAACAGCGCGCCCATAAACTCCGACCTGTTATACGCCGATGAAGGTTTCTTCAGGTTCTTTACCTATGAAGTTGTTGAAGGAGATCCTGAGTCCGCCCTTAGAGACCCTTTAACTATAGTTATTACAAAGACCTTATCCAACAAGCTCTTTGGAAAAGAACAGGCCATTGGTAAGATCGTCCGGTTAAATAACAGCAAAGAAATGACTGTAAGAGCAGTGATTGAAGAGCCAAAATCAAATTCTTGCTTAAGGTTCAGTGCCTTGACCTCTATGGCAACTCAAAAGATCGTTCAGGGAGAAGATGGGGAGTATACAGATTGGGGATGGTGCGATTTCCAGACATTTCTTCTCTTAAATAATGACATCAAGCCTGGGGAGACTGAAAAAACTATCCTTAATATAATCCCTGCTGATTTTCAGAAAGATTACAAAAACGCGAAGCTTGTTCCCTTAAAGAAGATATACTTTTCAAAATTTATGCTTTTCGGATATCCTTATCTTGTAAGTGCGAATAAGCAGAAGGTTATACTTCTGGCCATGGTGGCGATACTTGTTTTGATAGTCGCACTGGTTAATTTCATTAACATATCTTCGTCACAATGGCTGGGACGAATAAGACAAACAGGTATCTTAAAAATTGTTGGTGCCAGACGATCTGCAATATTCCTGAATATACTCTTCGAATCATTTTTCTTCTTCCTGATCGCTCTGTTGATCGCGGTTGATCTGGTAAATTTAATTAATCCATTCATCAGGGAATATACCGGGATACACTACAGCCAGAAAATGACTCTTTCTCCCGGTTTTATACTAATCTCATTAACAGCTATCCTCGTATTGAGTGTGATTTTCAGCATTATTCCGGCGTGGAAAATTTCTTCATCCAATGCTATTGATAATTTGAAAAACAGGGTAGAAACAAAGCGATCGAACTTTTCATTGAGTGGAGTTCTGGTTACTCTGCAGTTTACAATAGCCATAGTACTGATTGCATTTACTGTGCTGGTACAAAAACAGGTAAAATATGGGAGCACTAGCCTGGGCTTCAATCAGAAAAACATTATCGGAATTAAACTGACTCCGCAGCTGGACAAGAAAAAAGATGTGTTTGAAAAGCTTCTTCTGGAAAAGCCGGCTATCAATGAAGTTACATTTACTCAGTATTTTCCGGGAAAAGACATATCCCAGTGGGGAGTGCAAATGGACATTAATGGTGAGAAGAAACAGCTGAATTTTGACACATTCAGCGCTGATGCCGCGTTTTTTAAAATAGCAGGATTACAATTGGTTAAGGGACGTTTTTATACTGACTCACTATCTACTGATAAAATGAAAGTAGTGGTCAATGAAACATTTATCCGTGAAAATAATTTAACTGATCCATTAGGTACAACTTTCTTCATGGGAAAACGTGTCTATGAGATTATTGGTGTTGTGAAAGATTTCCATTTTCAGCCTGTCAATCAAGGTATTGCATCACTCGCTATAAGAAATGAGAATTATGCTTCCTATTGTCTTGCAAGTTTAAAAACAAGCAGTTTTAAATCATTACAAGGCCTCCTAAAAGATATCAAAACGACAACCACCGGACTTTCGCCATCTTTCCCGGTAGATGTAAGCTTCTTCGACCAGGCTGTCGAAAATATGTACCAGTCTGAACTATTGTTCCACCGCACTTTCTCCCTTTTTGCCGGATGTGCCATTGTGATATGTTGCCTTGGTATTCTGGCTATGTCATTGTTTGGCTGTCAGCGTCGCATAAAAGAAATTGGTATCAGGAAGGTGAACGGAGCCAAAGCGTCAGAAATACTGGCAATGTTAAACAACGATTTTGTAAAATGGGTTGCCATTGCTTTTGTAGTTTCTTGTCCCATAGCATGGTATGCAATGTATAAATGGCTTGGAAGTTTTGCATACAGAACAGGATTAAGCTGGTGGATTTTTGCACTGGCAGGGTTTATTGCACTGGGAGTTGCTCTGCTTACGGTGAGCTGGCAGAGCTGGAGAGCGGCTAGCAGGAACCCTGTTGAGTCTCTACGATATGAGTAACAATCACTAATAAATTGAAATAATATGTTTAAATATCGATTGAAAATTATTTTCAGGAGTTTGTTAAGTAACAAACTCCACTCAGCATTAAATGTTGCCGGATTTGCGATTGGTATTTCATCTTTTATTCTGATCCTCTTATATGTTGATCGGGAATTAACCTACGACAGATTTCATAAGAATTTCAGCAACATTTATAAACTGACTCTTGGAAATGAATTTAATACTATGGCTCCTTTTGCAGTAGTAATGAAAGATAAAATACCTGAAATCAAGAAGATCGTAAGAATTGATTATGATATGGGCGGAGGAGTATCTCCAATATTAAGAGTCAAAAAGGGCGATGAGAACAAATCATTCCAGATAAAAGATATTATTTATGCCGATAGTACATTTTTTGATATTTTCACATTCAACCTGATTCAGGGTGATCCAAAAACATCTTTAACCGAACCCAATTCCATTATTCTTACAGAGAGCACTGCTAATAAAATTTTTGGGGGAGATAATCCCATTGGAAAAACAATAGAATATATTGGCACAAATGAAAATCCCAGATTAAATTATACAGTAACTGCAATAGTCAAAGATATTCCTGACAATTCTTCAATAAAATTTAATGGTATAGTGTCGTTCAACACCCTAAAATCTATAAAACCCGCAGGCATTGATGTGGATGATGATTTCCTGAACTGGACATACGATACTTATGTCTTAATAAACAATCCAAATTCGATAGATCAACTTACAAAAAAAACAAATGACATATGGCTGAATGACATATCGAAAAACAGAGATATTAAACTTGATGGACAATCTATAAGTGAATATTCTTCAGGATTTGTCAGTTTAAAAGATGTCAATTTTTTCAAAAACAACAAACTTAAATTTATTTATCTTATTCTATCTGTAGGGATATTCATAATCATCCTCGCTGTTATCAATTTTGTAAACCTGTCCATTGCGAAAGCATCACTACGTAAAAAAGAAATCGGGGTGAGAAAAGTTACAGGTGCGACCAGATATGAACTTTTCAAACAATATATAGGTGAGACACTTGTGCTTACTTTTATAGGGGGTTCCGTTGCATTGGTTATTGTATATTTTCTGATGCCGTTATATGAAAAAATAACAGGGATTTCAACTTCTTTTAATCCTTTTCAGCACCCAATAAGTATCCTAATATTTATTTCAGGACTGATCTTAACAGGTATTATAGCTGGAATTTACCCTGCTCTTTTTCTTTCTGCATTTAATCCTGTTGCAATCTTAAAGGATGCAAAGATCAGAAGTAACAATAATAAATCTGTTACACGTTTCCTGATTATTTTTCAATTTGTTATCTCAACAACTTTAATTCTAAGTACTATTATCATATCAAGACAAGTCAGGTATATGAGGACCGAAAATGTTGGATTTGATAAAAACTATATTATTCAATGCCGGCTTACCCAGGGTATCAGAAACAAATACGAAGTTTTTAAGCAGTCACTACTTCAAAATCCGAATATCCTGAATGTTGCTTCTTCAAGTGATAATGGTCTGGCTGAGAAATTTCACATGAGTCTCTCTGATGAAATTAATGGAGTTGAAAAGTCATTTTATGCTATGGCAGTTGACCCTGCTTATATAAGAACTATCGGTCTCAATATTATTGAAGGAAGAGACTTTTCAAGTGACCTGGAGTCAGATAAATATAAAACGGTAATTTTAAACGAAACGGCTGTAAAATATTTCGGGCTTGACAACCAGGCATTGAATTTTGAAATAGAAATGCTAAACACTAAGGCAAGGGTTATAGGTGTTATTAAAGACTTTCATAATGAATCGTTCCAGAAAAAAATTAGTCCGCTTGTACTTTGGTATGTCCCTGGCTGGAATAGTAACCTTAGTATCAGGATTGGCAGTCATAGCAACCAGGAGACAATTCAATTCATTAAAAAACAATGGGATGAACTCTCTCCTGAAATTCCGTTTGAATTTCAGTTTTTAAGCGACAGATACAATGGATTGTATAAAGATGAGGACAAATTTAATTTACTCATAGGCTATTTTTCAATAATTGCTATACTGATAGCTTGTTTCGGATTATTCGGACTGGTTTCGTTTTCGACAGAACGGCGTTCAAAAGAGATCGGTATCCGTAAGATAAACGGAGCAAAAATCTCCGAAATCCTTCTCTTATTAAACGGTGATTTTATTATCCTCGTCATTGTCTCTTTAATAATTGCTGGTCCTGTTGCATGGTATGCCATGCATAAGTGGTTACAAAATTTTGAATATAAAACAGAAATAACCTGGCTGATATTTGTATTAGCAGCAATAATTGCTCTTGGGATAGCATTACTTACCGTAAGCTGGCAGAGCTGGAGGGCGGCAACGAGGAACCCAGTTGAAGCATTACGATATGAGTGATTTAACAAAAAACGGAGTTGGAAGGGGGAGATTGCTTTGTCCCGCAGTGTGAGACTCGCAATGACTGAAGAATTAATTAAATGTAGCAATGAAGAATCTGAAAATAATATTACGTAGTATTCTCAGACAGAGATTAAACTCCGGTATCATTGTCATCAGTCTGGCCATAGGGATAGCCTGTTTTAACATGATAATTATGTTCATCAGCCGCGAGTTAAGAACAGACACATTTCATAATAAAGCCGATCAGATTTACGCACTAAAATGTGATGATCCATGGGTACCGGGAGGTAAGATGTACCACTGCCGAATCGGATCCGCTGAATATATGAAGAAAAATTTCGCCCAGGTCGAAGATTTCTGTCGTATAAATGCAGCCGGTTCACAGAAAATTCTTGTTAATGAGGAAGAATATTTTGACAAACCTAAGATCATTTCAACAAGTTCAAATTTCTTCGATTTCTTTTCTTACCGGCTTTTAACCAATAATCCTGAAACAGCATTAGAAGCAGCGAACAACATCGTAATATCACAGGATTTAGCAATAAAATATTTTGGTTCCGTTGATCCGCTTGGGAAAATAATTACTTTTTTCAATCGCGATAAAGAGGAACAAATGGTAGTAACAGGGATATTTGAAAAGCCTGTTGACAATACACAGATAGAATTCGATATGGTACGGCTTATAGGTGAATCAGATAGCCGTTGTTACGTAAGATTGACTAAAATGGCTTATCCGGCAGAGCTGGAAAAACTCTTCAAGGATAAAAAAGAGACTATTCCTTCAATATATAGCGGTACACCCGGGGCATACTACCTGAAACCTTTAAAAGAGGTCTACTTCGACAGAGGAAGGAACACTAGTTTTGAAGCAGGCAGGGATAAAACAGACTTGTGGATTGCCCTTATAATAGGCCTGATGATTATTGGCATAGCCTCCTTCAACTATCTTGGATTATTAGCCAATAACCTTATTGAAAAAACCAAAGAATATAATATCAGAAGGATAAATGGCGGTTCTACATCCAGTTTCATTCTGGACTTTATGGTTGAAAACCTTATTATTATTGCTGTTTCTTTTATACTCAGTCTGCTCCTGATGCAGGAAATGGTCCCTTTCTTCAATGAAATGACGGGCAGTAATATTACTGAAAGATTTATATTGCAGGGAAGCCAAATCTCTTTTCTGCCGGGAATAGTATTTATCCTGTTATTCATGACCTTTCTGTTTGTTTTGTACAGAATCCAATCTGATTTAAACACTATGTCTTTAAAGCCCGGACAGGAAAAGAGTTTCAGTAGTGTTCATTTTCCTGTTTTCAATATCTTACAACTGGCAAGTTCTGTGGCATTAATAATATGTTCCATAATCATTATTAAGCAGATGAGTTTTATAACCAACAAGCCTATTGGTCTGGACAAAGAGGTTATTGAGGTAAAATTACCTGCTACGTATGCTGACAAGGCAGAGCTTTTCAAAGCCGAACTGATAAAGAACAGTTCAATTGATAAGGTCTCTGTAGTTGGCACATCTCCATTGCTTGAGCACTTTGTGCTTTTGATAGACTACAAAGAAAATGGAGTAGAAAAACAGTATGCACCTGCAGGTTTTTCAGGAGATGAAAACTACATTAAAACTCTTGGACTTACTCTCGTTAAAGGATCAGCCTTTTCGGAAAACATAGCTTCAAATAAAGGTAAGTGTCTTATTAATGAGTCATTTGCGAAACTATTTACCGGTGAAGATTTGATTGGCAAGAATACGCCCGGAATGGATGATAAGGTTGTGGTTGGAATTGTAAAGGATTTCCACTACTCAAGCTTGAAATCATATGTGGAGCCTGCTTTCATCTCATTTGATAACAAAGGCAGTCATCTTATGGTAAAAGGTGCTGAAAATCAGGCCATACAGACCAGGGAAACAATAGCCGGGGTATGGAAAAAGCTTATTCCTGATTACCCGGTAAACATTGAGTCAATAGGTGATCGCTATGAATGGTTTCATCGTAATAATAAAAACTATATCAGGTTGATTGGTGCTTGCTCTCTTATCAGTCTCTTCTTATCGATGATTGGATTATTCGCTATATCATACCAAACGAGTCGTTATCGTACAAAAGAGATAGGTATTCGAAAAATAAACGGGGCCAGGATTTATGAAATATTGGCTATGCTCAACAACAACTTCGCTAAATGGGTAGGTATTGCCTGCATCATTGCTTTTCCTGCTGCATGGTATGCTATGCATAAATGGTTAAATAATTTTGCCTACAAAACCGAATTTAAGTGGTGGGTTTTAGTACTCGCAGGTATGACTGCCCTCATTATTACGCTTCTTACTGTTAGCTGGCAAAGTTGGAGGGCTGCAACGAGGAACCCGGTTGAAGCTTTGAGGTATGAGTAGTATACCCATATCCAGACCTGGGGGAGGAGATTGCTTCGTCCCGCGCAGGCGGGACTCGCAATGACAATAGACTCAATAGAATAATATAGAATATGACAATTAAAAACATCAGGCTGGCTTTTAGAAATCTGCTGCAGAACAGAGGGATAAACAGTATAAATATTATCGGACTGGCTATCGGAATAATGGCTGTGTTGCTGATTTACCAGTACATTGGCTTCGAAAGAAGTTACGACAGGTATTTTGATAATGCAGATCGTATTCAACGGCTGGTCTTCTACAGATACTACCAGACCGGACTTGATAAGAGTGTTGGCAATAACTATATAGTCGGCCAGACAGCATATGAAAGAATTCCGGCAATTGAAAATTTCTGTCGCTGTAAAAGAGAAACCCAGTTTATACAGGCAGGTGATGAGATATTCAAGGAAGAGAGAACCCTGTTTGCCGACAGTTCATTATTTGACATATTTTCCTATAAGGTCGTTTCAGGAAATAAAAGTGAATTCCTGAGGAGTCCAGATGTTGCTATTATTACTGAATCGCTCGCTAAAATATACTTTGGAAATGAAAATCCTGTGGGTAAGATAATTTATGGAGTGAATCCTGGGAAGAAGCCATTACTTGTTCAGGGAGTTATTAAGGATGCAAAACCCAATTCACATCTTAAGTTTGATTTAGTAATTTCTTTATCAACTATTACCAATAAATCATATTGTTATACATGTAATAATACAAACACTTATTTTCTTCTGCGTAAAGATGCTGACCCAATTGCTATTGCTGATCAGATCACTTCGCTTGCAAAGGAGTATTTCGTGTCGATTAAAAGTGAACTTACCTATCCTATTGAATATCACCTTCAACCAATATCCGATATACATCTACATTCCAATTATCGTTTTGAACATGAAGCTAACGGGAATAATAAATATTTGTCTATTCTCCTGGCAATTGCTTTATTAATTCTTATAAGTGCAGGATTGAATTATTTTAATCTTTATTCATCCATAATAAGTCGCAGGATAAATGGGATTGGGATAAGGATCATAAATGGAGCATCGGGAAGAGATACAATATCAGAATTTATCACTGAAGCTCTTTTGACAGGATTAATCAGTCTGCTACTGGCATTTATATTACTTGATTTGTTATTCCCTTTCTTCGGGAATTACCTTAATCTTGATTTTGGAATGGAATCGCTTTTTCAATTTAAGACCTGGTTATTGCCAATCTCTATCCTGATCATTTTGAGTGTTCTTTCCGGTATAGTGCTGGGAATCAGAACCTACGGAATTGCTCCTGTATCATTTATAAGGAAGGAATTATTTCACAATAACAAGAAATTTACCACCAGATTATACATAGTGATACAATTTATTATCGCAATTATTCTGATTGCAGGTACTATAGGAGCTTTAAAGCAGATTAATTATATGCAGAAAGATGCTTTTACAATGAACATCGATCAGACTCTTGTTGTAAAAAGACCGGTGGCACGAGACTTCAATCTCGCCCAGATCTCATTCCAGGAGTCTCTCCTTAAATTGCCTGAAATAACAGATATAACATATTCAACAATCACTCCCGGAGAGAAAAATACCTGGGTAAAAGGTGGTATTTCATTAAAAGGGAAAGAAAAAATGGATTACCAGTTTTTCCAGGCTGATGTGGCTCCCGGGTTTTTCAGTTTCTTCTCTGTAAAATTGCTTGCAGGAAGATATTTTTATCCTGATGAAACAAACTGGGAAGGAGGCCCACGTCATCTGATCCTTAATAAGGAAGCCGCAATAGCATTAGGGGAAGAAAATCTGGAAAACATTATAGGAAAGAATCTTCTGGACTTTGATTATGATTCTGATAAGCAACAGGAATTGGGAGAGATAGTGGGTGTTATTGACGGTTATTTTCAAAATTCACTTGACCAGGAAATTAAACCCACCATTTATAATTGTGACCAGTATGGCTATTCAATATTCATGAAAACCCATAACGCTAATATCCAGAATGTTGTAGGGAATGTAAAAAATGAGTTTCAGAAATATTTTAAAGATCAGTATTTTGAATACTTCTTCCTTGATGAATACTTTAATGCTCAGTATAAATCACATGTTCAACTTTTCAGATGCTTTGTTCTTTTCAGTATGATGGCAGCAATAATAACTTCACTTTCTCTGTTAGGATTGGTAATAATGGTATCTTCTTCAAGGACAAAAGAGATTGGAATCAGAAAGTTAAATGGAGCGAAAACAGGCGAAGTACTATATATGCTGAACAGAGAGTTCATTATGCTGGTGACTATTTCTTACCTGGTAGCTGCGCCAATTGCCTGGTATTCAATACATAAATGGCTACAGTCATTTGCTTACAGAACGGAATTAAGCTGGTGGATTTTTGCACTTGCCGGATTAATTGCTCTTGGCGTAGCTGTAGTTACAGTCAGCTGGCAGAGCTGGCGGGCAGCAACAAGGAACCCGGTTGAGGCGTTGAGGTATGAATAGTCATCCAATAATATCATGCACGATTTTAAGATAATACTCAGGGGAATCAGAAATGATAAAATCCTGTCAATTTTAATCATTGCCGGATTGTCATTAGCTTTTTGTGTAGCTATTCCATTGGTATGCAATATTAAATATCATAGATCTTATGACAGGTTCCACCCCAATTCTGAAAGTATTTATAATGTATATATCGATGAAACGTATCATGGAACAAAAGATATTTACGGGGAATTGCCACTGGCATTTGGAGAATCTTTTAAAGAGCTATTTCCTGAAATCGAAAATATGGTTCGCACAAAAGACAGATCTGATGTACTGATTTCAGTAGATAATAAACAGGGATGGAAAGAGGATGTTCTTTGGACTGATCCATCCTTAAAAGATATTTTTCACCTCGAATTGTTGGTCGGAGACAGAAACTCATTTCTTGATTCTCCAAATGAAGTTTTTATATCAGAATCTCTATCCTCACAATTCCCATATGAGGTTCTCTGTCCTGATTCCACTGAGAAGCATGATACCTCGAGAGGACAAATATGAATGGGACAGTTATGAGTTTCTCACATATATCCAGCTTAAAAACAATACAGATTTAAAAGGATTTGAAGATAAGCTTCAGATGTTTCTGAAAGAGTATTGGATCCCATGGTTAAAAACAAATCACAACCTCGATTATGTTTTTAACGCCGAAAATTCAGTTAAGCTTAAATTGATGCAGGTTTCCGATATTCATTTACATGCCAGTTTTATTTCCAGCTTTGAAAAAGAGACCAACACTACTGTTGTAAGTTTAAACCTGATAATAATTCTGGTCCTGTTGTGTATAGCTTACTTTAACCTCCTTGGCTTCTCATTTTCAAAAGGTAAAAAACATCAGTATCAGATAACTGTTAAACGATGTTTAGGAGCATCAAGGAATAAGCTTATCGGTGCTTTTACTTATGAATACCTGATATTTACTCTAATATCGTTCACACTGGCTTCAGTTATAACTTATGAAATCTGGAGTAACAATCCTCCTGTTCTGGCAGATTTAATGTCCATTCCATTATCAGTTTTTATATTGCCGATCATCTCACTCTTCATTTTTGCCGTTATAATCGCTATTATTTCCGGGGCTGTTTCAGGTACCTTCTTCTACAGATTAGCTCTTAAATCAAATTCCGAAAGATCAGTGGCATATTCACGTTTCTGGATAAACCGCATCGTGATTATTTCACAAATGGCATCATCAATTGTATTGATCATTTGCATAACTGGCATATTTAAGCAGCTAAATTTTATGGCATCTTTTGATTTGGGTATAGATACCAAAAATATAGTAATTATCAACAACGGAAACAGGATAGGCGATCACTATGCATCATTTAAAACTGAATTTAAAAAATCTCCCTTAGTGGAAGAGGTATCGCGCTCCAACTCCTATCCTTTCAACTGGATGTCTGCTAACAGTTACACACATGCAAACTCACAGGATCAGACACCATATCCCTTTCAATATTTCAGGGTAGATTCAGGTTTCCAGAAAGTATTCAGGTTTAAACAGATTGAGGGAAGATGGTTTTCAGGAAATTTCTTCAGCAACAAGGATGCAATTATTTTCAATGAGAAAGCAGTTAAGACTCTGGGTCTGACACATCCGGTTAATGAAGAATTTTTTGAGACAGTTAGCCCAACCAGGAAATATCATGTTATTGGTGTGGTAAATGATTTTAATTTCAGATCACTCCATCATATTGTTGAACCTCTTCTACTGACTCCTTTAAAAGAGGATGACTTTTGGCGTTATATGGAAATAAAAGCCGCTACCTCCGACAGGTCAGAATTAATTGATGAAATTAAAAAGGTCTGGAATGAGGTTTCAGGCAATGAATTTTTAGATTACTCCTTTTTTGAAGACAACATTGCCTTGTTATATAAAAAAGAAGCTGGTATAAGACAATCCATAAGCCTCTTTTGCCTGATTGCTATACTTATATCATGCTTTGGACTTCTTGGAATAGTATTGAATACCACTTCGGAAAAAACTAAAGAGATCGGGATCAGGAAAATAAATGGTTCCAGTGTATTAGAAGTTATAACTTTACTAAACAAAGATTTTATTAAGTGGATCTCTATCGCTTTTATAATTGGCTGTCCCATAGCGTGGTATGCAATTAATAAATGGCTTCAGAATTTTGCCTACAGGACAGAAATTAACTGGTGGATATTTGCTATTGCAGGTGTAACTGCATTAATTATTGCATTGTTTACTGTCATCTGGCAAAGTTGGAGAGCAGCTAGCAGGAACCCTGTGGAGGCATTGAGATATGAATGATCTAAAATTTCGACTATGGGAAGATTATTATTCTTTTTAAGGATCAACATCCGTAACCTGTTTACCAACAAGAAATTTGCACTTGTAAATATTATTGGCTTGTCGGTCGGTGTGACCGTTAGCTTATTGATCTTACTCTACATCCGGTATGAAACCTCATTTGACAATTTCAATCCTGATGCAGAAAACATTTACCGGATTGTCACAAAAAACATCCAGGATGGTACTATTGGAGCTTCTACACCTCTTGCCTTATCAGATGTTCTGAAAAAGGATTACCCGGAAATAAAAAGTGTAGTCGGCTTGATGAGTACATATAACGATTTAAAAGTCGGGGAAGAGAGGTTTGAGAATATCAGAGGAGCAGTGGTTGAAAAAGAATTTTTCTCTCTTTTCAATTTCCCATTGATCACAGGAAACCAGGGAATCCTGTTCGAGGATCCTTTTGAAGTTGTTATTACAAGGAACCTGGCAGAAAAACTATACGGGACCATTGATGCATTAGGGAGAACATTTGAATACGAAGACTTCACCTTTACGGTTACAGGAATAATAAATGACATCCCGTCGAATTCGATATTCGATTTCGAGTACTTTCTCTCTGATAATTTCAGATACAAGTATTTTCCTGATATAGCTGAGAGGTGGTATCATTTTGGGCTTTTCACTTTTATCACATTCAACGGCAATAAGGTCCCATCTGGATTTGAACAAAAACTTACCGGTATAGAGAAACAGTATTATCCTGATTTTATGAAAACCAGGAGTAATTATCTTATTGTTGATTTTAAAGGGAGTCATCTGAATCCTTTACTTGAAAATGATATTGTACCGGGTGTTAATCCTTCTTACTTATGGATACTTTCCATTATTGCATTTGGGATACTAGTAATAGCATGCCTTAATTTTATGAATATTTCAATAGCAACTGCCGGTAAAAGGAGTATTGAAACCGTTATTAAAAAAGCAAGCGGGGCCTCCCCCGGAAACCTTATAGGTGATTTTTTTGCTGAAATTGCCTTTTTAGTAGTTATCAGCCTGATGATATCTTTCTTCGGAATATACCTGCTATTGCCCTTCTTTAATAATATGATTGACAAGAACATAGTTGTCGATCTTTCAGATTCAATACTATGGTATGGAGTAACAGGGTTTGGCATGTTATCCATTTTAATATCAGGACTTTATCCTGCAATCGTATTATCAAGGCCATCTCCTGTAAAGATTTTACTTCACAATAAGGAGGCAGATAAAAATAAAATGACTTTTCAAAAGAGTTTTGTTGTACTTCAGTTTACCATAACCATAATATTAGGTATTACACAGATATTTATCTTTAAACAAATATCTTTCATGAAAAATCATGAAACAGGTTTTGATAAACAGAATCTTATAACTATACTGGTCCGGTCACTTGGGAATTATGGCAATGAACGAATGAACAACACAACTTTATTTGTACAAACATTGGAAAAATACCAATCGCAATATGGTTATGGGAAAGCATCCGTAACTGAATTTGTTCCGGGATTTGGATTCAGGAATAATTTCAAAATATATCCGGAAAACAGCGAATATCCTGATGGAATGGAATTGCTTTCATGCGATATTGATGAAAATTTCAGAGATGTTTTTGGACTGAAAATACTTAATGGAAGATTTTTTTCGAAAGAGTATTCAACAGATTATGATGCAATACTTATAAACGAATCTGCATGGAAGAAACTCGGATGGAAATCGCTGGAAGGGAAAAGTGTCGGACTATTCGCCAAAGATAACAGGAAGGAAGTGGTAGGTGTAATTAATGATATTAACGTCAGGTCATTGCAGTACCCTGTTCAACCAATGATTTATCAGTTCGGCCGTCACCATAACTATCCCGGATATGTCACAATCAGAATTAATACGGATAAGAAATCCGAAACTATCGATTTTATTAAAAAACAGTGGACCGAATTGTTCCCTGGCATACCATTCGGAGTTGAAAGTGTTGATGAAAAGTACAGGAACGCGTATGGCGCCGAGCAAAAACTTGCAAAAATAACAGGCATGTTTTCAATACTGGCAATATTCTTATCGTTGATGGGTATCTTCGCATTAAGCACCCTTGAGGCTGAAAAAAGAATAAAAGAAGTAGGTATCAGAAAGATTAATGGCGCTAAGGTTTCAGAGGTGATGTCAATGTTCAATAAAGACTTTGGGAAATGGGTGATCCTTGCTTATATTATTGGATGTCCCGGAGCATGGTTTGTCATGAACAAATGGATGCAAAATTTTGCATATAAAACGGAACTCAACTGGTGGGTTTTTGCTTTTGCAGGAATGATAATTCTGGGACTGGCAATGCTCACGATAAGCTGGCAAAGCTTTAGGGTTGCAACTAGGAATCCGGTCGAGGCATTGAGGTATGAATAGTATATCCATTATCCGACAGGGAGGTGAGATTGCTTCGGCTTCCGCTAAGCGGAATCCTCGCAATGACACAGAAATTACCTTAATTACAGAGTCATGGCGAGCGCAGCGAAGCAATCTTTTAGTCACATACTGAATTTAAAACAACAAAATATTATGATCAACTTTAAACTCATATTCCGGAATCTTTTCAAAACGAAAAGCTATACAATCCTGAATATCATAGGCCTGGCAATTGGCTTTGCATGTTCATTTGCTGTAATTGTATGGGTTAAATACGAATTCAGTTACGACAAACACCTGCCAGATGCTGACCGAATATACAGGCTTACATTTGAGACAAACATTTCAGGAATCCGTTCTCATTTTGCCCGATGCTGGGAGGAATGGATATGGCAGATGCCGGATAAATTTCCTCAGATTGAAGAGATGGTAAGATTGGAACCGTATCGTCATACTGCAGCAAAGATTGGTGAAAATAAGTTCTACTCAGACAGGATTTTCTCTACAGATACTAATTTTTTTAAAGTTTTTAATATCGGCCTACAATATGGCGATATTGATCAAGTTCTTAGTGGACCATATTCTGCAGTAATATCAGAGTCTCTTGCCCTTAAATATTTCGGTGACTCAAATCCTGTTGGCAAAACCATCTTATTTTCCGGAGAGTACGATACAAAAATGGGCCTCTTTACTATTAAAGGTGTAATGAAGGATACTCCACCAAATTCTCATATACATTTTGATGTAATAACATCATTTGCAAAACCAGCTGACCCCCCTGGCTGGGCTTATGTATATATCCTTTTAAAACAAAACACAAGTCCGGATGATATTCTGGCAGGATTTCCGTCATTCTTAAAAAATCTGGTAGATGAACAATATCAAAAGAGTTTTACCCCATACCTGCAAAAGATAACGGATATTCATCTCTTTTCGGATAAAGACAGGGAAATAGAACCCAATGGAACAATTACTAGTATTTACATCTTTATAATTATCGCATTTGTATTACTTCTTGTTTCATGGGTTAACTATTACAACCTCAATAAAGCAAGATTATTTGCGCTTCAGAAACAAATGCATGTCCAAATGATTACCGGCTCCAACAACAAGCTAATATTATTACAATCATTGGCAGAATCAGCTGTTTGTGCATTATTATCTTTGATTCTGGCATTAGTTATTCTGGATATTTCTGAATTTCCTGCAAGAACATTTTTCGATATAAATATCTTACCCAATGGATTGAATTCGATAGCCAGCTCCTGGTTCATTGTGCTTTTAATATTATCCCTTTCAATCGTTGCTGGTAGTATGCCTGTAATAGTGTACATTGTTAAAGGACGCAAGTCATTACCGGAGTTAAAGGGAAGTGTAAAGAATATTCTTCCCGGCCTCTCTTCATACGGAATACTGATGACAACTCAGTTTTGTATGGCAATAATTCTTTTGGTTGCAGCTATAACTATTTATAAACAGAATAATTTTATGTTATCACACAGCCTAGGTGATATGAGTTCTGATATCCTAGTATTTAAGAGACAAAATTGGGATGTACGTGCTAAATACAATGCAATTCGAAACAGGGCGATACAGAATCCATTGATAAAAAGTATCACAGCTTCTATAGAAGAACCCTCAGGAGAAACGCTTGATGCCCTTCAGGTTGAATCACCAGGCATTGAGAAAGGTCCTGAAAAAACGCGGTTATACGTTTTGTCAGTTGAAGATAATTTTCTTGACTTTTTCAAACTACCACTCGTTGCCGGACGCAACTTTTCACCATTTAATGCTGAAAGGAAAGGGGAAGATTATATTTTGAATGAAACCGCAGTAAAGAAATTGGGATGGAAAACTGAAGAAGCAATTGGCCAGCCATTCAAAATAGAGTTCGATTCCCCGGATATTTTTTATGGAGGGACAGTCGTCGGAGTGGTACGCGACTTTAATTTTAGTACTGTTAAACAGAAGATTAAACCCTATGTACTGTTTCAGAAACCTATATTTTATCTCTGCTTTCTGGTTCAGGTCGATACCGCCCGCAAAGATGAGGCAATTGCAGGGCTGAAAAAAATATGGGATGAGGAATTACCTGATTATCCATTTCAGTATGAGTTCATCAGTGACATTTATAAATCAGCTTACAGTAAGGAACTTGCACAGGCAAAGATGACTGGATTCTTCTCCATTCTGGCTATGATAATTATTTGTTTCGGACTCTTCTCTGTTACCTCCGTCCTTATAGCACGGAGGACAAAAGAGATAGGTATCCGAAAAGTAAACGGAGCAAAAATTATTGATGTATTAATTATATTAAATTCCGGATTCATAAAATGGGTTGTAATAGCATTTGTAATTGCCTGTCCTGTTGCCTGGTATGCTATGAATAAATGGCTTCAGAATTTTGTTTACAAAACAGAAATTCAATGGTGGGTATTTGCTGTTTCAGGAATCACTGTCCTTACTGTTGCCCTGGTTACTGTGAGTTTGCAGAGCTGGAGGGCAGCAACGAGGAACCCTGTCAAAGCTCTCCGATACGAGTAGTGAGGAGAGCGAAGATCCTCGCAAGCGAAGCACCGCGGGATTGAGGCATTGAGGTACAAATAATTAATTTTTTAGTTGCATAACTAATATATTAGTTTTATATTTGAAATAGATTAATAAATTATCGATTATGATTGCTTCAGACTTCAAATCCGCTTTAAGAAACATAAGCCATAATAAAACTCAATCGGCCATTAGCATTCTTGGCTTAGGCATCGGTTTAGGATGTATAATTCTGTTGTTAGCATTGGTAGTTCATGAAAAATCGTTCGACAGATTTATCCCGGATAGCCAGAACGTATTCAGGATAATGTTTGGGGAATCAAGCAGTTCACAGTATCCCCTGACAGAGGAGATGAAGGCAGAATTTCCGGAGGTAATAGATTATTTCAGGTTCTACCAGACAAATGAGATCCAGCTGCGTAATCAAAAACATGATCTGGTCAGAGACCAGTATTTTGGATTCTCAGATCCTTCAATTTTTAATATTTTAGGTATAAGGCTAATTGCAGGAGTGGCCTCAAATTCACTTTCAGAAGTAGCTATTTCAGAGAAAACTGCTATCAAATATTTTGGGAACAGCTCCCCCCTGGGAATTGTACTTTCTGTAAAATTGAATGACGAGTTCCTTGATCTTTCAATTTGTGGCGTTTATAAAGATTTCCCTTCCACTTCCACTCTTTTTCCCAGGTTTATCGCCAATATTAAATTATCTGAAAAGATGTTCCGAGAATTCCAGAGATCATTAGGAGACTATGGAAATGATAACAAAAGTACTTTAAACTGGGATAGAGGAAATTTCCTCTCCTATCTTGTTCTTGATAGAAATGCTGATATCACGGGACTTGCCTCAAAAATGGCAAAATACAAAGAACTGATTAACAACGAAAGAACAAAGGATTTCAACTATTCTCTTCAACCTGTAACTGACATTTACTTAAGATCTGGAGCAGCAGGAGGAAGCCAGTTCACCAGATCAGGAAATCCAAATGAATTGAAATACTATGAAATAATAGCTCTGCTTATACTTTTAATTTCGATAACAAACTATATTTTACTCACCAGGGCTGCTACATCTGGCAGACTACGTGAGCTTGGAACAAGAAAAATTGTCGGGGCTTCACAGGGGACAATCCGACGAAAGATCATTCTTGAATCAATTCTTGTCACATTACTTAGCCTGATACCGGCTGCATTAATAGTAAGAATGGGAATTAATTTCGTTGACAATATACTAGAAAAATCTCTTAGCATCCAGATCTTCTCAAATCCGTTTATGTGGTTGTTACTGTTATCAGTTGTACTCTTTACAGCTATAATATCCGGAGTGATAATCGGATACAATATATCACGAATACTTTCTCTTCTACTCCTGGCTGGAAAAACCTCAGAATTAAGTCGTTCCGGTAAATGGAAGTACTCCTTTCTGATATTTCATTTCACTATTTATGTCATACTTGTCGTTTGTGTATTATCTGTTTCAAAGCAGATAAAATATTCACTAACAAATTTTAAGGGAATTAATCCTGAACATATTTTAATCAGCGAACTCAACTCTGAAGAACTTAAGTCAGGTTTTGTTGCTATATGCAACGAGATGAAAAAAATTCCCGGGGTTATTATGACGGCCGGATCATCCTTTATCCCGCCTTTTGGTGCTTACCTGCCGGTGACTCTTGCTACCCCCGAAGGGGAGAAAGTAAGGTTTGACGGCCTTATAATGGGTGAGGGAATGACGGAGATGCTGGGAATTGAAGTAATTGATGGAGAATCTTTTGGCCCTTTTAATCCAGACCGTCGTGAAGTTCTTTTCAACGAGTCAAGTGCCTTAAAACATAATGTAAAGGCCGGAGAGCAATTTCTAGCTTTTAATGTAAAGGGCATCGTGAAAGATTTCCATGCTCATTCTCTTCACCGATTAATTCAGCCGATGGTAATTCTTCAACAGAATCCATCCAGCATGGGACTTCTGGCAATAAAAACAGATGGCACAAATGATGAAGCTATTATAAAGCAACTCCGTGGACTTTACAATCAGATATCACCAAATGAGATTTTCGAAGTTAGCTATCTAACTGATCAGGTTGGAGATTTTTACAAAAATGAGAAAAACCAGGGTAAGATCATAGGGGCCTTTTCACTTCTTGCCACTATTCTTTCAATAATGGGATTATTCGGAATAGCGTTAATAAGCATATCGAAGAAAACAAAAGAAATAGGTCTAAGAAAAGTAAATGGAGCTTCAGTAGCTGAGGTTTTATATCTTCTTAATATTGATTTTATAAAGTGGGTATTAATATCCTTCTTTATTTCAATTCCTGCCTCACTGTACATAATATCTGAATGGCAAAGCAGGTTCGCGTATAAGACAGAATTAAGCTGGTGGATATTTGCTACTGCAGGACTTTCAGCAATCATTATTGCATTACTTACTGTGAGCTGGCAGAGCTGGCAGGCTGCAACCAGGAACCCGGTTGAGGCTATACGATACGAGTAGGGCCCGACACCATGGTATTTTGTTTTTTTTGCCCCCCAACCCCCCTAAAGGGGGGCTAATACACTAATAATTAGATAGATTTAATTATCTGTTGAAAATTAGTCCCCCTTTAGGGGGAAAGCCACGGAGTGGCGAGGGGGCATTACACATGAACCAAGCCCCATCTGGGGGGTTGGGATGTGGATTTTCGGTAGGGGATTAAAAACAAAGAAACGTGTATATCTTAATAAAATGCAAAACTTCATTAACATATTAAAAACCGAACTTCAAAAACCACTGCCTGGCACTGAGATCCAGTGGCAAATGGCATCTTCTGACCGTATGCTGAAGAATTTTCCAAGAATACCGGGTAGTGATGCACGTGAGGCAGCCATTCTCATACTCCTCTATCCTCATAATGGCTCACTTTCAACAGTTTTTATGCAACGTCCCGATTACGACGGTGTGCATAGCGGACAAATAAGCTTTCCGGGGGGTAAAAGAGAGGTCTCTGATAAAAATATAGTTCAAACAGCCTTACGAGAAACATATGAAGAAACAGGCGTAGATCCTTCTAAAATAAGTGTAATCAACACACTTACTCCCCTGTTTATTCCGGTAAGTAATATTATTGTCACTCCTGTGATTGGCTGGATCAAAGAGAGGCCTGTTTTTAATCACCAACCTGAGGAGGTTGTTTTTCTCATAGAAGCTGATATCAAGAGATTCCTTGACCCTTCCATAGTCAAAGTTAAACCATTTGACATAAGAGGAGAAATGATTGAGGTAAAATACTATGACTATTATGGGAATGTAATATGGGGTGCAACAGCTATGATTATGAATGAACTTCTTACGATAATCAGAAACTCAAAATTAAAATCATCTTGGGACTAAAGTCCCGATATTAGAGGCCTTACATACCGTCGGTTAAAACCGACGGTAAGTGATATTCTAATTAGTGGTAGTTTGCTAACAGCTAATTAAGCTTTTTTTCAGGAATAATGTTTTTATAATGTTCAAAGCGGTCACGAATCTCTGTTACAAAGGCAACAGACTCAGTGCCTTTAAACTTTCCACTTTTCACGTCAACATCATTATAGTACTGAGGTTCTGATTTTTTTAACAACCAGACAGCTACGTTACCTTCCCATATATGAGGGTCTTTACCATTTTTCTCTGCGAGTTTCATCGCATCCAGAACATGTCCTGGTCCGGCATTATATGAAGCCAGAATGAAGTTCAGTCTTTCATCTTCATCAGGTATCTTCGGATCAAAAATTGAATGAAGCCAATTGATATAGAGAATCCCTGCTTTCATATTATTTTCAGGCGATGAAGTTATATCAATTCCAAAATGTCTTCCGGTTATAGGCATGATCTGCATTAATCCATATGCCCCGGCCCACGATTTTACATTTGGATTAAACCGCGACTCCTGGCATATCAGAGATGCTAGTAACCTCCAGTCCCATTTGATACTATCACTATATTCTCTGATCATGTCATCATACTTGGAGACTTTCCCTGTATTTAAAGCATAATAGTCACTTTTAACAATTCTGCTTGAACGCGAATTCTTGAAATATTTCGCGTAAAGCAAAGCGTATGATTCGGTCTTCTTATATGAAGTGATCCAGCGATTCAGCTCATTTAACAGAGCTTTAGAATTGTTTTTCCGTATCCCCCATGCAAGATTCTGAGGGAAGCTCACAGGAGTACTTACATCAATGTCAAGATAATATGTGGCGTTTACCAATGCTACATTTTCATCACAGATAGTGTAATCGATCTCGCCACTTGCAACATGCTGAATTAATTTTTCTGATTCATATGGAACTTCAATTATATTAATAGCATCACCTATTTCATCAGCCAGACTATGAAGCCGTTCCACATGAGATGATCCCTCCTGGACGTATACAGTTTTATTTGCAAGGCTGAGTTGGTTCCTGATTAGCTCCTTATTTATAGCATCAGCTGTCATTTTTCGCCAGTTATGAGGTCTGCGTTGAACAAGTACCTGTCGTGTTTCATAAATGGGGTCAGTGAAAAGAATATCTTTTTTCCTCGAGGAATTTACAGTAAGGCCAATTGCAATAAGATCTGCTTCCCCTGTATTAAGCATTCCTAAGGTATGATCAAGATGGTTCTCGCTTATAATTTCCAGATCAATGCCAATATGATCTGAGAAGGACTTAAGAAGTTCATAATTAAAGCCCATCGGCTCACCCTTATATATAAAATAATTCGTTGAATTAAAATCAGTTACTGTGATAAGTTTCCCTCTTTCTCTTATAGAATCAAGATCAAATGATACAGACTTATTCTTAATGATTTTGGAGGCAATATGAATATCTGAACAGGAAAAAATAATTGCTGCCAGAAATGCGGAAAATAATATTAACTTTTTTATCAAAATTATTGTATTCGTTAAACATACGTTTCTAAAAACGGGTGCAAAGATACAATAATTTTTTTAATCATAAAATGTCCATGCAATACCATACCGAAACATTCTGATATTCAGAGGATAATTGGGGATCATATCATAGTTATTAACTATTTTTTCATCCATCATTCCGTAATTAACATGATCGAACATTAAAAAGACTCTCGTTCTTTTAACCTTGAAATTAATAAATACATTTATAAAGGGATAATTACCGGTACTTATAGCATCCTGCCGGAAAAATCTGCCTGTTGCCGGCATATAAGAATATGGGTGATAAAGAGTATGATAGGTTACATCTGCACCAAGTTGTGTACTCAGTTTTCCGCCGGTTGATTCGAATCTGAATCGATGCTCAAAATATCCGGCTGAACGTATTGTAACAAGTGGCAGATCAAGCACATTTGCATTACTGCTTTTCTGTATTATAACATCAGACGCCAGATGAAATTTCCAGGCTCTCAGTTCTTTGCTGATTGTAAGTGCAGCAACCGATAGTCCTCCTGAATGCTGCGAAGGAAGTGCAAGCGTATCAAAATCTGAATAATTATCGATAATAGCATAATTGAACTTAATTTTAGTTTTTCTGGCCGGGTAGCTAAAAACTGATCCCAAATCTATCCTGAACTCTTTATTCAGATTATTCTGCCATTCAAAATGGTTACTTCCCCACTGCTCATACCAGAATGATGGTTGTCTGTTAATAATGCCCCCATTTATTAACCATGATGCCCGGCCTTTCTTCCAGTCAAATGATTTGGATATTTCACCGTTCAGATTGAAATCACCAGATCTGTATCCGGTCAAAAACAATTCCCCGGTAACTATCCAGCGAAACTTATCTCCAATATTATTAAATAATCTTGCTACCAGCACATTATTACTCCTGTTCCATATAGCAGTATCGGCTATTGTGGTATCATGTGTCGGAATGATCTGACTATATCTGAACATCTCATTTCGTATCCCGACACCCCCACCAAGATTGAATTTTCTCGACTGATCAGTTGTAAAATCAAATCTCAAAGTATTTTTCATACTTCGTGCATAGAGGGAGTCAAAGGTGACTGTTGTATCGATAAGTGTGGTATAGTAAAAACCTGATTCGGGATAACTATCAGAATAAGATCTCTTGTTACTTTCCAGATTGAAAATATGCGAGAAGGTCCCACTCAATCCAAAAAAACCTGACCTCTTTTGAGAAGTACTATCAGATCTGCTTTTAGAATCGCTACTAAAAGTGTATCGCTGTATAAGCAGAACATTTCGGTTATTCAGCACATTGTTTGCCTTGTTAAGCCCTCCGAGGTTTACAGGGACATCACGTGTATTATCCTGATTCAGTTCGGCTTTATCAGTTATACCTCCGTTTTCATATGATGTAAAATTATTTAAACCGGCTGACAAATACATTTTATATTTATCCCGCTTATACGAAGAATAAAAAGTAAAAGCCTTATCCTCAGCCCTCTGGTAATTATACTGTCCGAGGCTATATATTATATCATATATCAATCCAAAATTGAAAAACCTGTTCACGTTCTGCGAATGCCTTATCCTGAATGTCTGTTCAGAGGTCTCTCTCGGGCCTGCAAAAGCCCAGGCCAGTTCAGTAAATGGAACCTGCGTATTCATAAATATGGCTTTATCAGGGAGATACATTAAAGGATAATATGAGCTATAAAGAAATTTATCCGGATCTGTAATACGGTCAAAGAAGTTGATCTGATAAAATGGCAGGCCATAATTTCCCATAGTTGCATTGACCGGAGAGTATAAGTCGGCTATCCTGTACCTGTTAAATAATGAAAAGACCGTATCTAAAGGAATAGTAACCTCTTCAGAGAAATCAGAAGAAAGAGTCCATTGCCTTAAAATCCTCGATGATTTAATTGTGTCCTTTTTCTGGACATTTGGACCAGCAAATTTATCAGCCGTATTCTGAGCGAATGAACCAGAGGAAATTAAAAAAAGTATTGCTATAGAAATGAATCTTATCATCAATCGCAAATATAGAAAATATGGAAGAGATTGTTGCAATAGAAAAATAAACTGCACAAAAGCCGGGCAAAGACTGTAACTTCGCTTTAGATTCACACCCCCCGGCGATTAAGCATTCGTCCGGCAAATTTTATCAACCCTAATCAACATTATCATTCAGGTAGGCATTATTCTCCCTTAATACAGGTTCCTCATCATCGCCGGAAGTCAGTGTGAATTTTGATAATTTGCTTTCTGAAGCTTTTTCTGGTGCACCAATCGACAAATTCTTTCTAACATAAGCAGGCACATCTTCAAATGTATCAATATTCTCTTTCATGGTTTTGTTTGATAACCCCTCTCTCTTCAGGATATTCTGCATATGCTTCACCTTTCTCAAAGTTGCTTCAGACTTTTCATGAATCTCATCATTTTCGCCGGCTCTCCTGCTCCTTATTTCATTCATCTCTTGATTATGTTCGAGGCTGAAATCGATCACTCCCTGGGATTCTTCTTCAAAATCAGTTATAATAGATTTTCTTCCTTTATCATGAACAGAAAACACATCCTCACCTGTTTCAGGTAAAAAACGAGACGGAATAACACTTTTGTTTGTCAGTAATTCAACTTTACTGGGCTTTTTAGGCTTATATGGCTGGAATATACTAGTTGATTCAAATCCTGTTGCAATTACCGTTACACATATCTCCTCATTAAGATTTTCATCTTTAGATAATCCTCTGATAATCAATGCATCATCCGAAGCTGCGTCATACATGTAATCAGTTATCTCACCCAGCTCATCCATCGTAATCTCATGTTCTCCTGTCCCTGAAGAGATATTTATTAATATGCTGCTAGCCCCGGTAATGTCATTAGAATTCAGGAGCGGAGAAGCTAAAGCATTCTCAATTGCTTTTATTGCCCTGTTTTCACCTGCTGCTGTTCCCATACCCATTATAGAGACTCCCGAATTTTTCATAACTGTTTCAACATCAGCAAAATCTACATTAATGTATCCTGTAACAGTAATGATCTCAGCAATTCCTTTTACTGCTGTTGTCAGAATATCATCAGCCTTTGAAAAAGCAGTCGATACAGGCTGATTCCCATATATCTCCCTGAGCTTTTCATTATTAATAATCAGCAATGAATCAACATGATCTTTAAGATCAGTAACACCATCGATAGCCTGTCTGATACGAACTTTACCTTCCGATTTAAAGGGTATTGTAACTACAGCAATAGTAAGTAACCCGGCATCCTTACATGCTTTTGCTATAACCGGGGTAGCCCCTGTGCCTGTACCTCCTCCCATTCCGGTAGTAATAAATATCATTTTAGTATTACCCGATAATGCATTCATAACATCATCAATATTTTCGATAGCAGCCTGTTTACCAATTTCAGGTTTGCTTCCGGCTCCCCTGCCCTCAGTCAGGGATTCCCCTATCTGAACCTTTATTGGCACAGGGCTTTTTGTAAGAGCCTGGTGATCAGTGTTGCAAACAACAAAGTTTACATCTCTGATACCTTTTTCAAACATGTGATTAACAGCATTATTGCCACCGCCCCCTATTCCGAGAACTTTAATAATCGATGATCTCTCTACCGGCAGATCAAAGTTCATAATATCGTCTGACATATTGTTGTATTTTAATTTGTTAAGAACAGCATTTACATTCAGGTTAAACCATATTAAATTAATCAGTTAATTGTCTGATCTTCAACCTCAAACATTCTTGATAGCATAATCTTAATTTTTTCAGTTAGAGGTGTTTTTTCTTCTTCCGGCATTGGTGGTTCAATTCCCTCCTCCTCATGCTGTTCCATGGCAGCGACTGTGGGTGTAACAAACACTTCCTTACTACCGGCATTAAATGTTTTCTTATACGTATCCAGATACTCGAAGCCACGCATAATCAGTCCTACACTTGTAGCATACATAGGCTGACATATCTCATTTTTCCCTGATCCTGCGAGATGCTCGTTTGGAACTCCAATTCTAACATCCAATGCTGTCTTGAACTTCATCAACTGAGGCAGGTGTTTCAGCATTGACCCTCCTCCGGTGATTACAACACCGGCAGCTAGCTTATCTGCATAGCCTGAATTTTGTATTTCAAAATTCACGGCATCTATTATTTCTTCCATTCTCGACTGGATAATATAAGCAAGGCTTTTAAAAGATATCTCTTTCGGTTCTCTTCCGCTAATGCCCGGAATTGATACTACTTTATCTTCAGGAGCAATATCCCCCAAAGCTGAGCCATACTGTATCTTAAGTTGTTCTGCATGTCGCTGAAGGATTGCGCAGCCTTCCTTTATATCTTTGGTAACTACATTCCCTCCAAACGGGATCACGGCTGTATGACGAATAATATTATCATAATAAACTGCGACATCAGTGGTTCCTCCACCAATATCTACCAGCACCACTCCTGCCTCTTTTTCATCCTCAGTAAGAACCGCATCGGATGACGCGAGTGGTTCCAGGATCATATCCTTCACAGTAAGGTTTGCCTTCCTGATACATTTTTCAATATTCTTAGCAGCAGCTACCTGCCCGATCACAATATGAAAATTGGCTTCCAATCGTCTGCCGCACATACCAATAGGACTCTTTACACCAGTCTCATTATCAACAATGAAATTCTGAGGGATAACATGAATTATCTCCTCCCCGATTTCAATATGGATCTTATGCATATCTTCTATTAATCTGAAGACCTCCTCCTTCTTAATCTCATCATCATAAGCATCACGCATTATATACCCACGATTCTTCATACTCTTAATATGCTGCCCGGCAATACCGACAAAGACCTCAGAGAATAGAATTCCTGATCTTTTTTGCACATCTTCCACAGTAGTCTGAATCGCGGTAACTGTCTCCTCAATATTAAGAACAACACCTCTTTTCACACCCCTTGAAAGAGCTTTGCTAAGTCCGAGAATTTCTATCTTTCCATTCTCGTTTCTCTTACCGACAATGGCCACAATTTTTGTGGTACCTATGTCGATTGCTGCTACAAACTGTTCCTGTTTATTCATAACTTAAATATGATTATTTTTGTTTATCTCTTTTTACAAACTATCTGATCTTTAAATTCAAGGTTTATTAACGAATATTTATTCCATCCTACTTCGGGTAACACTTCCTCGTAAAATGCTCCAAGGTTTCTTAGCTTTCCTTCAAGGTTTTCGACAGTCCCAAGGTGTATAAGCTGGCTACCTACTCGTGGTATAAGATCAATCTCATCATTATTGTCAACATAAATCTGATCTATCTGTGCCGACCAGAAATTGTCGTCATTTATATAATCTACCAAATAATAGACATCCTTTAGAATTGATCCTTTAATACTTGTATCCAGAATACTTACACCATTAAGCATCGCTGAGCTGATATTCACATTGCCTCCTACTATATGTAACCTTGGTGTATAAAGGTTCCTCTTTCTTACTACAATGCCTTCTTTATCAATAAAATAGTCACCACCACTTGCCGGCATTACCCTCATTACCGGATCTCTCTGATCGACATAAACATGCAATGTTCCATCAATTGTTATATACACTTCCACCTCTTTTACTTCACGGATCACATTGATTCTGCTTTCTATTTTAGCAGTAGAAATATCCCTAACAGGCTTCCCCAATATTTTCGTTGTACTTTCGTTTATAATATTTAACAATTGTCTTCTTGTAACAAAATGATAATCAGACGAATCCCTAATAATAATTTCGATATCGCCGCATAGCGTTGAATTTAAGGAGCTGGCAAGAAAAACCGGTATTACAATAAGATATAATACAGGAATAATCAGCAATATCTTTAAAAACTTTTTCATCTCTCTCTCCCTTTGCTGAGCATTTCTTCAATAGGCCCCACAAGAGTATCTATATCACCAGCTCCCATGGTAAGCAGAACATCAAGGTTACTTACCTCAAGATTCCCCGGGATATCTGTTTTGTTTAAAAGGATTGGCCTCCCGTGCCTCATCTTATTTAAAATCAATTCCGAAGTAACTCCCTCAATCGGATTTTCTCGTGCAGGATATATAGGAAGCAAAATCACTTCATCGAGTAAATCAAGTGAAGCGGCAAATCCATCAGCATGATCACGTGTCCGCGAAAAAAGATGTGGTTGAAAAATCCCGGTAATTTTTCTTCCACTAAAATACTCCTTTACAGATATTATGAAAGTCTTAATCTCTTCAGGATGATGTGCATAATCATCAATATAGACAAGTCCCGGCCAATTAACCCTGATATCAAATCTCCTTCTCACTCCCTGAAACAGGATGACAGCTTTCCGGATCTCCTGAACTGTAACTCCGCACATAAGTGCTATAGCAATTGCTGCAGTTAGGTTTTCAATATTAATGATACCAGGGAATGGAAATTGCAAATCTTCAATTATTGCTTCAGGGGTTTTAATATTGAAGCTATAATAATCTTTTCTGTGTTCGATATTGAATGGCTGGTATTGGGCACTGAGATCAGGCCCGTATGTATAACAGGTCACATTCTCAGGAACAACAATGTCTTTTTGAATTCTACTGTTTACCAGCAGAATACCTCCAGGTCTGATCCTCATGCAGAACTCATTATATGCCTTAATCATAGTGCTTCGATCACCATATATATCAAGATGGTCGGCATCGAGAGATGTAATAACTGCCATTAATGGATTAAGCTGATGGAATGATCGATCGAACTCATCAGCTTCCATAACAGTGTATCTTCCTTCACCCAGCAAAAGATTTGAATCATAATTCTTTGCAATGCCTCCCAGAAATGCAGAACAGTCAACATGCGACTGTTTCAGCAGATGTGCAATCATTGTAGAAACAGTTGTTTTGCCGTGAGTGCCGGCCACTGCCAGTGTATCTGTTTTTGCAGATATTTCACCTAAAACCTCCGATCGTTTACAAATTCTGTATCCATTATTTCTGAAATATGACAGGATCTTATTCTCCTGCGGGATAGCAGGAGTATAAACTATTAAAACATTATTTTTATTAGTACTATTCCTGAAGAGATAGGGTAAAGTCTTAACATTATCTTCATACGATACATCGCAACCAGATTCAGTAAGTGTATGAGTTATTTTGCTTTCACTCCTGTCGTATCCGGCAATTGAATAGCCGCCCTTCGCAAAATAGAGGGCAAGGGCACTCATGCCGATACCGCCAATCCCGACAAAATAAATTCCTTCTATATTTCTGAAGTCAATCATACTCCTGCAAGCTTTAATACCTCTTCTGCTATCCTATTATCAGCATCCCTGTCTGCCATTTTAAGGATGTTCTCAGAAAGCATATCTCTTTTAGATTTATCTGTAACCAATTTAGCTACCTCATCAACAAGCGTTGTTACAGCCTTGTCTTCAGCAATCAGTACTGCTGCATCCCTGTCTGACAATGCCATTGCATTCTTTGTCTGATGATCTTCAGCAACATTTGGAGAAGGGACCAGGATAACCGGTTTGCCAACAAGACAGAGCTCTGAAATAGTACCTGCTCCCGACCTTGACACAATTATATCCGCTGCTGCATATGCATAGTCCATTCTGTTTATAAATCCATGAACCATAATATTTTCACTGAATGAAAGAGAGACCAGTGCAATGATATTTTCATAGTAATGCGTCCCACTCTGCCAAAGCCATTGGCAATCAGAATCCTTAAGTTTATTTATGTTTTCCGAAAGGCTTTTATTAATACCACCAGCACCCTGAGACCCTCCCAGCACAAGAATCACTGGTAAGTTCGTTTTCATTTTGAAAAATGATAGAGCCTCATCTTTCATATCTTTCAGGTTATCAAAATTCTGACGTACCGGGTTTCCGGTTTTAATAATCTTTGTAGCAGGAAAATACTTATCCATCCCTTCGTATGCAACACATATAACTGAAGCCTTTTTTGCCAATAGCATATTCGTTACTCCTGCATAGCTGTTCTGTTCCTGAATAAGAGTAGGTATCCCCATTTTACCTGCCTGCCTTAGTACCGGGCCGCTGGCATAACCTCCTACACCAACAACAACATCCGGATTAAAGTCTTTTATTATCTTTTTTGCTAAACCCAAACTTCTAATAAGTTTAGCCAGTACAGTGATATTTTTTAATGTCAGATTTCTCTTTATACCTGCAACCGGCAGTCCAATGATCCTGTATCCTGCTGCTGGAATTTTTTCCATTTCCATTCTGCCTTCAGCTCCAACAAAGAGTATCTCAATCTCAGGATCTATTCTCCTTAGAGCATTGGCAACAGAAATAGCCGGGAAGATATGTCCCCCGGTACCTCCACCGCTGATAATCACTCTCTTATGCTTCTGCAGGCTCATATATTTTTTCTCCTTCATCTGAAATTTCATCTTCAGGTAGTTCCTCTTCTTTTATCCTTGCATTAACCACTCTGCTTACACTCAATATCGCACCGATAGAAAAACTCATCACCAGTACAGAGGTTCTTCCCCAACTAACCATAGGAAGAGTCTGACCGGTTACCGGAAACAATCCGACTGCTACAAGCATATTCAACATAGCTTGTACTACAATCATTACAACCAGCCCAAGCACAAGAAATGCCGGAAAAGCTGTTTCACATTTCTTTGCAATTGTAATTCCTCTGAACAGCAGTATCATATATGCCAGGATAAGAGGTATAGCACCAAACAATAACCCATATTCCTCAATTATTATAGCAAAAATGAAGTCAGAATTTGATTCCGGAAGCATGTTTCTCTGAGTACTCTTTCCGGGAGCTTTCCCGAATAGCCCACCTGTTGAGATAGCTATTTTTGCCTGGTTTGACTGGTAATCGCCATCGGCATCCTCTTCACCCGAGATATAATGCTCGATTCTTTCCTTCCAGACCTCTACCCTGTTATCTTTGGTGACTACTGAAAGCACGAGGGCAAACAGAATAAAACCTACAATTCCCAGCCCCAGATAAGCTAAAAGAAATTTAAAAGGGACTCTTCCGATGAACATTATTATAAGACTTATACCAAATACCATAACTGCTGATGAGAGGTTTTCAGGCAAAATCAGCCCACAGACAATAGCTACCGGAACAATAAGATACTTTGTTACATGCTTAAAATTATTCAGATATTTCTGGTATTTAGCCAACGATCTGGCCAGGTAAATAATAAGTACAACCTTTGCAACAGACGATGTTTGAAGCTTGAATCCTGTTCCCGGGATAACTAGCCATCGGGTTGCCTCATTAACCCTTGAACCAAAAACCAGGGTTATCACGAGCAATCCAATTGAGCCAATCAGCAACAAACCTGCCAGTGAAGAATAGATTCTGTATGGCAGGTAGCTGACAACAATTATTATTATCAGGCTTAAAGCAAGCATTAAAAACTGGGTCCTCAGAAAATATGTAGTATTGCCACCATATCTCATAAATGCAACACCGACGGAAGAGCTGTAAACTGCCAGCAGAGAATAGAACATAAAGAGAGCCACAAGACCCCAGATCACCCTGTCTCCCTTAAATGTTTTTGTAAGCCATCCCTGTTGCATATACACTTTTTTTAAAGATTTCTTACTGCCTCTTTAAACTTCCGTCCCCTCTCTTCATAATTCTTAAAGAGATCAAAACTTGCACATGCGGGTGACAACAATACTGTTTCACCCTTCTTAGCCAGATAATATGAAGATCTGACAGCTTCTTCCATCGATGTTGTCTCAACGATTGTTGCTACTTTATCTTTAAAAGCTTCAACAATTTTCTTATTATCTTTCCCCAGGCAAACTATTGCTTTAACCTTCTTCCTGACCACCGGAAAAAGCTCAGAATAATCATTCCCTTTGTCTATTCCTCCTGCAATCCAGATAATATCATCTTCCATACACTCAATAGCATACCATGTTGAGTTAACATTTGTAGCTTTTGAATCGTTAATGAAGTTAATCCCGCATACAGTGATAACCGGTTCCAACCGGTGTTCAACACCCTGGAAATCAGCTAAGCTTTCCCTGATAACCTCCTTACGGATATTAATAACTTTACCTGCAATAGCTGCTGCCATCGAGTTGTAGATGTTGTGACGGCCTTTAAGTGCTAATTCATGAATGGTCATAAGGCTTGTTTTATTTAGGTAATCAATTACAATTTCATTGTTTTCCACATAAGCGGCCATACCTTCCCTTATATCATCAGAAAAGGGAAGAAGAGTCATTTTATATTGTTTTTTTGCTAATTCAGCTTTTATTATAGGATCCCCTTCCCAGAAAATAAGAAAATCCGTCTTTCCCTGGTTTTGAGTAATTCTGAATTTAGAATCAATATAATTTTGAAATTCATATCCATACCTGTCCAGATGATCAGGGGTAATATTCATCAGCACAGCAATGTCGGTCTTAAATTTATACATCCCGTCTAGCTGAAAACTACTCAATTCAATAACAAAATAATCGTATGTGCCTTCTGCAACTGCCATGGCAAAACTGTTTCCAATATTACCGGTCATAGCAACTTTTTTTCCGGCTTTTTTCAGAATATGGTAAATAAGGTTTGTCACGGTTGTTTTACCGTTACTGCCTGTTACACAAATCTTAATTCCAGCCGAATATCTTCCGGCGAATTCTATCTCTGATATTATCGGAATCCCTTCTTTGCGTATTTTGATAATTATAGGTGCATCTTCAGATATTCCAGGACTTTTAATAACCTCATCTGCAGACAATATGATCTTTTCATTGTGACTCCCCTCTTCCCACTTAATACTGCTTTTATTTAGAATTTCTTTGTAATTTTCTTTAATTTGACCAATATCAGATACGAACACATCAAACCCTTGCTTTTGCGCAAGCACTGCCGCTCCTGCACCACTTTCTCCTGCACCCAATACTACAATCTTCTTTGTCATTTTGTTATCTGATCTTAAGCGTCACAATACTTATTACAGCTAAAATTATCGCCACTATCCAGAACCGTGTGACAATCTTCGGTTCCGGGTAACCTTTTTTCTGATAATGATGATGAAGAGGTGCCATTAAAAAAATCCGCTTTCCTTCCCCATATTTTCTTTTTGTTCTCTTAAACCATCCAACCTGCAATACTACTGACAGGTTCTCGACAAGAAAAATCCCGCAAAGGATCGGTATTATGAGTTCTTTTCTGATAATTATTGCAAATACAGCTATGATACCTCCAAGTGCCAGACTGCCTGTATCACCCATAAAGACCTGAGCAGGATATGAGTTATACCACAAAAAGCCAATAGTAGCCCCAATAAATGCACTGGCAAAAATTACCAGTTCCTGAGATCCGGGTATGTACATTATTTTCAGATAGCCAGCGTATATCATGTTACTCGACAGATACGCCAGGATCCCAAGGGCAGTCCCGATAATTGCCGAGATTCCTGTAGTAAGCCCATCGAGCCCGTCAGTAAGGTTGGCACCATTTGACACTGATGTAACAATGAATATTACAATAACCACGAATGCAAGCCATGTCCACAATTGCCTGTGCCCTTCACTGATAAATCCCACTAGCCATGAATAATCGAATTCATTATCTTTAATGAAAGGTATTGTTGTTTTTGTTGATTTTCTTTCCATTGGAATTTCAACCTGTGCAGAATATGAGGCTGCAGGATCAAGAAGCTCAGTTTTCTCTATTGAAGAGAGGTCGGAAATACTGACTTTTTCAATTATTATTACATCATCACTGAAAAAAAGTGTAAGACCTACAATAAGCCCGAGTATAACCTGTCCAACTATTTTAAATTTGCCGGCAAGTCCCTCTTTATTCTTTTTGAATATTTTTATATAATCGTCGAGAAAACCTATCAGCCCTAACCAGATGGTTGTTAGCAGAATAAGGATAACGTAGATATTATCCAGTTTTGCGAATAACAAAGTAGGTATAATGATAGAAGCAAGGATTATTATGCCTCCCATTGAAGGAGTTCCTTTTTTTTGGTATTGTCCTTCAAGGCCCAGGTCTCTTACAACCTCACCAACCTGTTTTCTCTGAAGAAATAGTATTATTCTTTTCCCAATAAGGAGGGATATGATCAGGGATGTGATAACAGCCATGGCCGACCTGAAAGATATATAATTAAATACTCCTGCTCCCGGAAAATTAAGTGAATCGAGATGTTTGAATAAATAGTATAACATCTTTTCTGTATATTATTTCAGTGATAATGCATTCTTTAATTCCTCCCTGTCGTCGAAGTGATATTTCACACCCATTATTTCCTGGTAAGTCTCGTGCCCTTTCCCGGCAACCAGTATCACATCGCCTCTACCTGCAAGCATAACTGCTGTTTTAATCGCTTCGCGTCTATCGGATATTCTAACTGTTTTTCTTTTAAGGTCGGGGGTTATACCGGCTTCCATATCATCAAGAATTTTTTCAGGATCCTCGGTTCTGGGGTTATCGGATGTCAGGATTATTTTTGAACTCCCTTCAGCAGATATAGATGCCATTTTAGGTCGCTTTGTCCGGTCTCTGTCGCCACCGGCTCCAACAACAGTTATCAGCTGCATATTACCCTCCCGTATCTTATTTATTGTTTCTATGACATTCAGCAGAGCATCAGGGGTGTGGGCATAATCGACAATACCTGATATCCCCCCGGAAGATTTTATTACTTCCAGCCTGCCTGTTACAGGGTGCAGATCGCTGAGAATTATAAGTATCTCTTTTTTTGCTGCTATAAGCAGTTCAGAAGCAGCATATACTGCAAGCAGATTTGAAGCATTAAAATCCCCGATAAATCTTGTCCATACCTCCTCTCCCTGTATCTTTAAAGCCATTCCTTCGAAACCGTGCTCTATAATATTACATCGGTAATCAGCCATTCCTCTTACAGAATAGGTGAAGTGACGGGCTTTGCAATTCTGAAGCATGACCTTTCCATTCTTGTCATCGTTGTTCACCAGGGCAAATGAACCGGCTGGCAGCGTGTCAAAAAATCTCTTTTTGGCTGCCAGGTAATTATCAAATGATTTATGATAATCGAGATGATCGTGAGTAAGGTTAGTAAAAATGCCTCCTTCAAATCTAAGACCGGCAATCCTCTGCTGATCTGATGAATGTGAACTCACTTCCATAAATGCATAGTCGCACCCAGCAGCAACCATCTCTGATAACAGGTAGTTTAGCTGTACAGGGTCGGGCGTTGTATGGCTGGCAGGAAGTTCCTTCCCGTTAATATAATTACATACAGTTGAGAACAACCCACATTTGTAACCCAATCGCAGAAACATTCTGTAAAGCAGGGTAGCAATTGTTGTTTTACCATTAGTTCCGGTTACTCCAACCAGTTTCAGTGATGATGAAGGATTCCTGAAAAAGTTTGAAGCTGCAAATCCAAGAGCTTTGGCAGAATCACCGGTTTCAACCCAGCATATATCTTTATCCGGATCTTCAGGAAGATTCTCACATATAACTGCAAAAGCGCCAGAGGCTACAGCTTCATTAATAAAATCATGCCCATCGTAATTGTTTCCATTTACAGCGACAAAGAGTGATCCACTAGAAACCTTACGGGAATCAAATTCAATATTTGATATACTCGTGCCTTTCTTCCCTGTAAGAGAAACAACATCAATTCCGATTAATATTTCTTCAATTTTCATCATATCACATATTCATCTCCAGTGAGACTATTGCACCTTCACGGTACCTGGCACCATGTTCCGGCGACTGCCTGCGTACCCTTCCTTTACCACTGTATCTTACTCTGAGACCCGAGTTCTCAAGGAGGTAAATTGCATCCCTAAGGCTCATCCCTCTGACATCCGGGACAAGACCTTTTTCCATTTTTACCCCTGCAAGTCTTATAGTATCTCCACTCTCCCGGGTAACAACCCATTCATCATTGGCAGTTCTTTTATACCTGACATTAAGGTTTCTTAGAACTTCGTTAATATCAGCGCGGTATCCATTGCCGGCTTCCGGAGCAACAAGTTTTATCTTCTCCTTATTTTCAGGCTTGTAATCACGAAAGAAACTTGTTGCATAAACTTTATCAGAGATCTCCTTAAACACTGATCCGGCAACCATATTACCATAATAGACTCCGTTTGAAGGAGCATTAACGACAACGATACAGGAATAGAGAGGGTTCTCTGCAGGAAAGTAACCTACAAAAGAGGCCTGATAAGATATTCTGGTGTTCTGTCTGTAACCAAGCTTATTCTTCGCTATCTGTGCTGTACCCGTTTTCCCTGCAATTTTATAATTGCTATTTTTCAGGTTAGTTGCCGTGCCATGTTCAACAACCCCTTCCATCATCTTTTTAGCTTTACCGATCGTAGAACGGGATGCTATTGAATTGGAAATTACATCAGTGTCAAATCGTTTTATAACAGTTCCATTACGAAGGATTGCAGTTACAAATCGAGGTCTCATCATCCTTCCATCGTTTGCAACAGCATTATAAAACGTAAGTATCTGTAAAGGAGTGAGTTGTATTTCGTATCCATGCGACATCATAGGGAGAGATAGCCCGGACCATAGCTTTTCTCCCGGGTAACGGATCAGAGGTGTTCCTTCACCTTTTATCTGTAGATTGAGTTTCTCATTAAGCTTCATCGCATACAGGCGGTTCACAAATTCTTTTGGTTTATCCTTATAATGCTCAGTTATAATTTTTGAAGTACCCACATTTGATGATTTCTCAAAGACCTCCTTAACAGTTATCTTGCCATAACCTTCCTTTCTTGTATCCCTGATGATCTTATTATAATATTTGACACTTCCTGTACCAGTATCAACAATATCGCCGGTATCAATCACCCCATCTTCAAGAGCAGCCATAAGAGCTGGCAGCTTAAAAGTCGATCCGGGTTCTGTGCTTTCTCCGATTGCATAATTATATGTTTCGTGATAACCTCCATCAGAACCAAGTTCCAGGTTGGCTATGGCTCTGATATCGCCTGTTGAAACCTCCATCAGTACTGCACAGCCGTGATGGGCATTATGTTTCCGGAGTTGATTCAGGAGAGCTGATGATGCAACATCCTGCAAATCAATATCAAGTGTTGTTACTACATCATTACCATCTCTCGATTCCACACTGATGGGACCATCAACTGCAATCCAGTCGCCTCCTGTAAGTCGCTGTTTTATTGAAACCCCTTTTTTACCTGCCAGGTCTTTATCAAAAGAACCTTCTAATCCAACTTCAGTTCCCTTGCTTCCAAGATTGAGGTAGCCGATAGTTCTGGCAGCCAGTTCACTATTTGGAAGAATTCTCCTGTTCTCAGCCAGGGCCACTAATCCTCCTTTATATTGTCCTTCTCTGAAAATTGGCAACTCTTTAAGTTCTTTCAGGGTCTTGTAGTCCACTCGCCGTTTGATAAGAAAATAGCGGTCGCCCTTTCTTCTTGCTTCTGTCAAATATGTTTTCCATCCATCAGCTGACCTCTCCCCTAATAATCTTGCCAAACCAGCTGATAATCCGCTTATTCCATTTGACCATGTAGCAGATGACATCCCTGTACTACGAGTATCCATATAGATTGTATAGTACGGTACTGAACTTGCCAGCAGACGGCCGTTATAAGTCAAAATATCGCCTCTGTTTGCAGGTATCTCAGCCGTTTTATAAACAAATCTCTCACCCATATCAGACCATTTGTTATGCTGCACATATTGCAGAATCAGGATTCGTATCAGCAAAGTTGCCGCTAACAGAACAATTGCAAAATATACAATGCCGCTTCGCCATACTATATCATCCCTTACTGCCATTATCCTTATTTCTTATCAACTAATAATTTGTATGGTGGTGTTTTCATCTCTTCAAGATTGAGTCCTTTCTCCCTTACCATCCTAAATACTTCCGACTGTTTGCTTACAAACATCAAATCAGTTGATGTGGAAAGAGACTCAGCTCTCAGATCTCTAACTTCTCTTTGAAGTTTAGTTATCTCCCTCGTTAATCTCTCTGCATGAAATCTGTTTCCAATATATAATGCAGCCAACAGGGCTATAAACGAAATGTATCCCAGGTTTTTAAGAATGATCTTTTCAGAAACCATACTCCCGCTAAGAAGTTCCTTAATGAAACTTCCTTTTTTTACCTGATTTTTTTTATGTCCCTTATTGTCAGTCATATATCAAATCTTCTCAGCTATCCTCAATCTTGCACTTCTTGCCCTGTTATTAATCGCTATCTCTTCATCTCCCGGGGTTGTTCCCTTTCTGTTTACAATTCGGAATGGAGTCTCAAGGTTGCCATAGAAATCTTTTTTCCCTTCACCCTCAAAATTGCCTGTCTTTATGAAATTTTTAACTACCCTGTCTTCAAGAGAATGATAAGTAATAATAACAAGCCTTCCACCTCTGCTAAGTACAGACAGGGCCTGTTCCAGCATCTCTTTTAAATAATCTATTTCGTGATTAACAGCTATTCTTAATGCTTGAAATACCTTTGCATAAAATTTATGTTCCTGCCTGTAAGGTGCCAGTTTACCAATAGCACCAATTATATCGCTGACAGATGTCAATGGTTTTACAATTCTGACAGCAACAATTTCCTTAGAAATCCTTCTTGAGTTAGTCAGCTCCCCGTAATTGTAAAAAATATCTGCCAGGGATTTTTCATCAAGTGTCTGCAGCAGATCTGCAGCAGTCACCTGGCTCTGCTTATTCATTCTCATATCCAGAGGAGCATCCTGTCTGAAAGTAAATCCTCTTGCAGGTTCATCAAACTGGTGGAATGAGACCCCAAGGTCAGCAATCAAACCATCTATTGATCTAATATCATTGTACAGAAGGTTGTTTTTCAGAAATCTGAAATTCTGATTAAGAAATAGAAATTTGTTATCATCAGGTATGTTTAATATGGCATCCTCATCCTGATCAAAAGCAATTAGTCTTCCAGTTTCAAGTCTTTTCAGTATTTCCATTGAATGGCCTCCTCCCCCAAAAGTAACGTCAACATAAATCCCGTCAGGCCGGATATTCAGCCCATCAATACTCTCATTGAGCAGTGCAGGAATATGGTAAACCATTATACTTGAGGCTCATTTAAACTTCCACCCATCAGCTTTTCAGCCAGGTTAGCAAAATCAGCAGCAGGCATATCAATTCTCTCATAAACATCAGCTGCCCATATCTCAATCCGACCATCCTGACCTGCAAGAACAACATCCCTCTCGGCTCCAATAAGATCAAGTAACCTTTTAGGAACCAGCATCCTGTTGTTATTATCAAGCGATAATTCGGCAGTTCCTTTAAAGAAATTTCGCAGGAACATATTATGCTCACGATTATAGGGGTTCATCCTTTTCCTGATCTTCTCCAACTGTCTGTTCCAGTCTTCGATTGAATATAGTACGAGACAATTTTCGAAGATATCTTTCCGAACCACAAAATGATCTTGTGCATCAGCAGGCATCTGCTTCTTAAATGCCATTGGAAGAATTATCCTTCCTTTAGCATCTACTTTGCACGTGAAATCACCTATAAATGTGGCCATCCTCGCTTTTTATGATTAAAAAGCTAAAATAAAGAAAAATTATCCACTTCGCTCCACTTTACTCCACTTTTTTTCAATTATTGTTAATAACTTTTGTTGGAAAAATGACTAATGCCGGCTGTAGGAAGTGTTTGCATGATCCCGGATTTCCTAAAATCCTCTTCTTATGATCCTATGAACCTAACAAGGTGTAATGTTTCCCTACCCCGCTTTGCGGGATTAAATTTTCTTCTAAATCATTGTAATTAAACTAAATAACACGGTATTTTCTCCCCTTAAGGGGAGATGTCAGCATAGCTGACAATGGGGTTTTGCTCTACGAGTGAAGACCCTCCGGAAGGAGATACTGCGCAGCTTGAGAAGTATCTGTTTTTTTGGTAAATTTGAATCTGCATTTTTTAAAAATCATTGTACAGATGAATGAAGATCTGAATAAAAATGAGAGTCAACAAATTGATGTCGAGAAAGTCCTTTATTCGAAAAATCCGACACTTTCAAAAACTGTCCCGGGATTCCTTATGAATTATCTGAAAAAGATTATACATCAGGATGAGTTGAATGATTTTCTGAAAAAATCCGGTCATCTGAGGGATAATAAATTTATTGAGGCAGGTTTGAAGCATATGAAGATAAAGTTTAAGACCTTTTGCAGGGAAAATATCCCCAAATCAGGCAGATATATATTTGTTTCAAATCATCCTCTTGGTGGACTAGATGGTCTGGTATTTATTTATGAATTATCGAAATATTTTCCTGATATTAAATTCCCGGTTAACGATATACTTACCAATATTAAAAACCTATCAGGAATTTTTCTTCCAATAAATAAACACGGGGCACAAATTAAAGATGCAGTCAGGAGAATAGATAAAGCCTACGCATCCGACAGCCAGATACTTTATTTTCCTGCCGGGTTATGTTCCCGAAAGAAAAAAAAGGTGATAAAGGACCTTCAGTGGCAAAAAAGTTTTATAACCAAAGCCATACAGCATAAAAGAGATATTGTTCCTGCCTATTTTTCAGGCAGAAATTCCAATTTCTTCTATTCCCTTTCCAATATCAGAACATTTTTCAGGATAAAGGTTAATATAGAGATGCTCTATCTTGCTGATGAAATGTTTAAACAAAAAGACAAAGAGATAAAATTGATTTTCGGAAAGACTATTCCATGGGAGACCTTCGACAGAACAAAATCTGCATTAGAATGGGCAGATTGGGTTAAATCAAAATCATATGAACTTGAATCAGATATTCCAGTGTAAGCGAAGAACAGTAACACCCCCAAGTGGAGTCCGGTTAAGCCTAAATCAAATATCCTTAATGAAGATCATTAAGACTAAATAATCTGAATTAAAAAAAAGAGTAAAATGCATTTGATTTTTTAAAATACAATTTTCCGACTTAACTATACTATATATTTTAATTCCATGAAACCTGTCGTTGACCAATTACCAAAAGATCAGATAATCGCCGAATTAACCAGTGATAAACTTCTTCGTAGGACCAATAATGGCAATAATGAGGTATATATCTTTGATAATAACAACTCTCCGGCTCTTATGCAAGAAGTAGGTCGCGTAAGGGAGATAACTTTCCGTCATGCAGGCGGTGGCACTGGTAAGGAGATCGATATTGATGATTTTGATACTGCGAAGGTTGAGCCTCAGAAACAGTTAATTGTCTGGGATCCTGAAAATCTGGAGATAATTGGTGGGTATCGTTTTTACTTTTTGGAAAAAAATTGTACAAACTGCGATATTTCAAGGCTTGCATCATCCATATATTTCAATTTTTCTGAGAAATTTTTGACAAAGTATTATCCTCACCTGATGGAGCTTGGCAGGTCATTTGTTCATCCTGATTATCAATCACGTTCTATATGTAGAAAAAGTCTGTTTGCCCTTGATAATCTATGGGATGGACTTGGTGCAATAATTATTGATAATCACCATCTTAAGTATCTGTTCGGGAAAGTGACCATGTATACTCATTTCAATCAGAAAGCAAGAGACATGATCCTTTATTTCCTGATGAGGCACTTCAATGATCCCGATAACCTTGTTACTCCAATTGAACCTGCCGATATCGATTTCCATGCGGAAGATATGAAAAAGATCTTCAGGGGATGGAGATATAAAGAAAACTATAAGATTTTATCAAGAGAGGTAAGAAATCTGAATGAAAATATTCCTCCGCTTATTAATGCTTATATGAATCTGTCGCCGACCATGCGAACCTTCGGCACATTTATAAATCATAAATTTGGCAATGTTGAAGAGACTGGAATTATGATTACCCTAAGAGACATCTATGTAGAAAAAATTAACAGGCATCTCTCCTCATATAAAAAAGATTTCGAAATAAAATGGTTTTCCCATGAAAATCAATAAGCCCTTTTATTCCTGCCTTCCACATAGTTAATAAAAGACTGGTTTACAACTTTATTTCCTCCTGGGGTTGGATAATTTCCTGTAAAATACCAATCGCCTGAGTGACCCGGGCAAGCTTCATGAAGACCTTCAATCGATTGAAATACAATCTCGACCTCTGATTTTATTTCATCTGATCTAAGCATTGAGGATATCTTTACTGATATTTCATCGGTATTAAAAGGTTTATATATTTCCCTGACCAAATTTTTTATCTCTTCAACAGGCTTGTGCAGCTCATCTTTTGCAGCTTTGTAGATGTCTTGAATCAGTGATTCCTTTCCATTATCTTTCAACAATCCAATTGCCGCTTTAAATGCTATAAAATCGCCAAGTTTCGCCATATCAATCCCATAACAATCGGGATACCGCAGTTGAGGGGAAGAAGAGACAACGATTATCTTTTTTGGATCAAGCTTATCCAAAATCCGTATAATGCTCTTTTTCAATGTAGTGCCTCTTACAATCGAATCATCTATTACAACCAGGTTATCGATACCAGGTCTGATAACACCATAAGTAACATCATATATATGTCCGACCAGATCTTTGCGACTGTTATCTTCAGTAATAAATGTTCTCAGTTTTGCATCTTTTACTGCAATTTTATCAACTCTTGGTCTCTGGTTTATAATTTTTTCAAGCTCCTTACTTGTAAGGTACTTACCCCTGCTTAGAATATGATCAATTTTTACATGATTGAGATACTCCTCAACTCCTTGTATCAAACCATAGAAGGCACTTTCAGCAGTGTTGGGTATATATGAAAACACCGTATTATCGAGGTCATAGTTAACGGATTGAAGTACTGGTTGGGTAAGTAATTCCCCAAGCTTTTTTCTTTCCTTGTAGATATCTCTATCTGTTCCTCTCGAGAAATATATCCTTTCAAAGGAGCATTTCCTGTGTTCAGTTTCCTCCCTGATCTTTTTAATAGTAGTTTCTCCCGATGATTTTATAATAATAGCGCTTGCGGGAGGAATCTCCTTGACATCATCAGTTTTTACATTAAATATCGTTTGAATAACGGGTCTTTCAGAAGCGATCACAACAACCTCATCATCAATGTAATAATAAGCCGGTCTTATACCGGCAGGATCTCTCATTACAAATGCATCACCATGGCCAACCATACCAGCCATGGCATAACCTCCATCCCAGTTACGGCTTGCTTTACTCAAGATTGAAGCGACATCCAGATTTGTTTCTATTAGCGGAGATATCTCCTTTTTCGAAAAACCTTCCTCCTTGAATTTACGGAATAACCTCTCATTTTCCTCATCGAGGCGATGTCCCACATTTTCAAGAATCGTCACTGTATCTGAAAAATCAACCGGATTCTGTCCTAATTCAACAAGGCTGTTAAATACTTCTCCAACATTTGTAAGATTGAAATTACCAGCCATAACCAGGTTTTTTGATCTCCAGTTATTCTCACGACTTACTGGGTGAACGTAGTCAATATTATAATTTCCATAGGTACCATACCGCAGGTGTCCCAGATAGATGTCGCAGGCAAAAGGTAAATTTCCTTTAATAAAAGCTGGTTCTTTTATTTCATCAGGATGATTTCTGGTTGTTAAATCAATATCTTCATAAATCAGGTTAAAAATTTCTTTTATTGGATTAGACAGGTTTGACCTTTGTCTGAAAATATATCTGTTACCAGGAGGTACATCTAACTTTATTCCTGCTATTCCTGCACCATCCTGCCCTCTGTTGTGCTGCTTTTCCATCATAAGGTACATCTTCTGAAGGCCATAGCTCCAGGTACCGTATTTTTCAATATAATATTCCATCGGCTTTCGCAATCTTAACATTGCAATGCCGCATTCATGTTTGATCCGATCGCTCATAATTACTTAGTCTTCAGTTCCGGGAAATTAATAAAATCCGGAACAATATATGCATCAGGGAATGACTTGCTTATTATTAAAAATAATTTTGTTGCTTCGGTTCTGGTTCTGAAATCGCCAACCTTGACTATAAAATATCCAGGATCATCATATAATAGATAGGAAATTATATCAGGGAATAAACTCATAAATTCCGCTCTTGCTATGTTTGATTCATCCCTGGCATTTCTATTGGAGCTACGATATATCTGTATTCGGAATCCTTGCATACCATAGTGGTTATTCTCCTCTTTCAGATTTTTATTAACCAGAATATACCTGCTAACCAGGGTATCTATAGATAAGCTCTGAATAATGTTAAGTTGCCCTGCCCGGGAATCATCCGCTGATCTTGAAAAAAGATCTGATGTTTTAACAATCGATTGTGCTATTCCAAAACCGGTTGCTAAACCAAGACTAACAAATATCAAAAAGATTTTTCTGATCATGAGGCAAAAATAGCATTTCGTTGACTAAATAAAAACGGATTTGCCGGTTTTAATATTATGTTTCATCTAATGTTGTTACCGGGATGATTTAAGTGCCAGGTAAAAATTACCACCACGGGTACCAGCCACAAGTATGTTCTCATCATAATTTATTACGATACCAGACCCGAAAGCATCAGTATTATATGAATCACAGAGGCTAAACATTCTTATTCTGCCGGCTTCAGTACCATCTCCAGGATTCGCCAGGTTTATTATGAAACAATTTCTATTCAGCATCATCAGATTTTCCATCTCATCAAAAATAATTGCAAACCCCGAATTAGAATTTTCAAGGTACTTTTTCCATCTGACCAATCCGGCATCTGTTAGTGAAGCAAGAAATGAATTATTCAGGACACCATCTTCAGTAGAGAGTTCTGTTTTCCCGGCTACATAAACATTTCCCGACCCATCAAGATTTATTGCAATGCTGGCGGCTCCGAAACCTGGGTTATTATAGAGTTTCGTCTCCCATAATTTCTGAAACAGATTATTAAATTTTGCAACGCTCGATTTTTGTTTGTCACTAGCTGTTTTCCTTGTTATAGCAAGAAAGATATTACCTTCATTATCAACAAATGCACCACTGGCTGCAACGAAGTTTGTCTCTAAAATACTGCTCTCCGTTAATATCTGTCCTGTAGTATCAAATCTGACAAAAAGGAGACCAGTGGCACCTGAGTCCGATGAATCAGGACTGGCTGTCGCAACGGCAAGAAGATTACCATTCCCTGTATAAAACAGGTTAGTAAAATCAATTTTAAAACTTGAATCGAATGTTTTTTCCCACAATTTATTTCCTTCAGGGCTATGATGCATTAATAACATCTTCCCTTCACTGTTCCCTGCAGTAGTATAACCAGATGTGTCGAACCATACAGAACTGAATAGTCCGGGATTTTCTCCGCTAAAATCAACGATAAGGTTCCTATTTTTATTTAGCCGCAATAAGTATGGTTTTCCTTCCATATCCCCACAAGCTATAAAACCTGAGTCTGGTGATGTAGTGATAAAAAGTGCCTCTCCTTTACCATAAGATTTTTCCCAGATAAAATCACTTTCGCTTTTTCTGCACGATGATAGCAGAATAATAAGGATGAATAACGGAATGTAACTTTTCATAATTAAAGAGGTATTATAAGTAATGAGACTACTATCCCAACTCTTCAGCCAGTTCGTCGGTCATTTCAAGATTATGATAAACAAACTGGATATCATCATCATCTTCCAGTACATCAATAAGTCTTAGAACTTTTTTGGCTGATTCCAGATCAATCTGCTTAGTGTCGTTGGGAATACGTTTCAACCCGGCCTCTTCAGGTTCTATACCAAGCTCATAAAGTTTTTTGTTAACGCTGCCAAAATCTTCTTTAGCACATGTAACAGTAATCATATCGTTATCAATTTCAAAGTCTTCTGCCCCAGCATCAATCATTTCAAGCTCCACATCTTCCAGAGATAATCCCTCATTTTTAATCGTGAAAACACCTTTTCTGTCAAAAAGAAAACTCAAAGATCCATTGGTTCCAAGACTACCTCCATGTTTGTTGAAAGCAGCCCGTACAGAAGCCACTGTCCTGTTATTGTTATCAGTAAGGCACTCCACAAATACGGCTATCCCCCCTGGTGCATAACCCTCAAAAGAGGTTTCATTGAAACTTTCTGCATCTGAAGCGGAAGCTTTTTTTATCGCTCTGTCAATATTTTCTTTAGGCATATTAGCGCCCTTTGCGTTAAGTACAGCAAGCCTGAGTCTTGCATTTGAATCAGGATCGCCTCCTCCCTCTTTTGCTGCAATTATTATCTCTTTGATAATTTTTGTGAAAATCTTTCCCCTTTTTGCATCAATTGCCCCTTTTTTTCGCTTAATAGTTGACCATTTACTATGACCTGACATATTCTATAAATTATTATTATTGATGCAAATTTAAATAATTCTTTTATACCTCCTTCATAGTTCATAGATTTGTGCGGGAATAGAAATTTAAGATTGGCACAAAGGCGCAAGGGCAAAAAGGCGCAAAGGTACGATGGTTCGAAGGGATGGCGGTGTACAGGTATAATTGCATATATTCCCGAAGTGCCGTTAAGCCGTTGAGCCATTGAGCCATTGAACCATTGAACAGTTAAAAAACAACTAATACTCAACTATGATTAAATGAGTAAGAAAGTTTATATAGAGACATATGGTTGCCAGATGAATGTTGCTGACAGTGAGGTTGTTGTGTCTATTCTTTCTGAAGCTGGTTATGTATATACCGATAATATAAATGATGCCGGATTAATATTAATAAATACCTGTTCAATCCGCGATAATGCTGAACAGCGTATTTGGGGCAGACTTAAAGCTATAAGGCATCTGAAAAAGAAAGATCACAGCTTAAAAATCGGAATTATAGGTTGTATGGCTGAAAGGTTAAAAGAAACCTTACTTGAAAAAGATCAGCTCGTTGATATTGTGGTTGGTCCTGATGCATACCGTGAACTGCCTCTGCTTGTTGCTGAAGCTGATGCAGGTCACAAAGCAGTAAATGTCCTCCTTTCCCGTGAAGAGACCTATGCTGATATATCACCCATAAGGATGGACAAAAACGGAGTTTCATCCTTTGTTTCAATTATGAGAGGGTGCAATAACATGTGTGCATACTGCGTTGTCCCTTATGTCCGTGGGGCTGAGAGAAGCCGAAACCCTGAATCAATAATAAAAGAGGTTAAAGACCTTTATGAAATGGGCTACAGGGAGGTGACACTCCTCGGACAAAATGTTGATTCATATAAATGGGATAATAATAGCGAGTTAATGGGTTTTCCTCAACTTCTTGAAAAGGTCGCAATGTTAAATCCCCTGCTACGTGTGAGATTCTCAACATCACATCCAAAAGATATTTCAGATGACCTGTTATATACAATTGCCAGACATGAAAATATTTGTAACCATATCCATCTGCCAGCACAGAGCGGAAGCAGTCGTATTCTTAAACTTATGAACCGCGAATATTCAAGGGAATGGTACATGGATAGAATAAATGCAATACATGCCATTATCCCCGAATGTGCCCTATCCACTGATATGATAACCGGCTTTTGCTCAGAAACCGAGGAGGATCATAAAGAATCGTTATCGCTCATGGAATGGGCTGGTTATGATTTTGCATATATGTTTAAATATAGTGAAAGGCCGGGGACTAAGGCTTCAAGAAAATATGAAGATGATATTCCTGAGGAAATAAAGTCGAAAAGGCTCAGTGAAATGATCTCACTTCAGAATAAGTTCTCGGCAAAATCGAAAAAAAATGATCTGGGTAAAACTTATGAGGTACTTATTGAGGGCTTTTCAAAAAGATCTGATGAGTATTTATCGGGGCGCACCTCCCAAAATAAGGTGGTTGTATTTCCGGGTAAAAACCTAAAAAAGGGAGAATATATAAATGTTATAATTGAAAAGTGTACCTCAGCTACTCTAATAGGTAAAAATATTTAATCTAAAAATTATTTGCTCATCTCCGGGCTTCGGCGTAACTTGCACTAATAGATAATCACGTAAAATGAATTGAAAAAAATTTCTTCTTATAATTATTTCGGTTTGCATAGTGCAAATCGTATATAGCCAAAAAACCGGTAAAAAATCTGAAAAACCCGTTACAATTACCGGGAAGGTAATGAACAAGGACAAAATACCAATTACAGGTGCAGTTATTTATATCGACAATATAAGAACCAGCAACATAACAAAGAGTGACGGTTCATATAAAATAAAAGTCAGCTCTTCAGTCATTAATCTGGAAATCCGTTCATCTGAGTACGGGAATTGCGAAACCGCAATAAATGGACAAACTAAAATTAATTTCACTCTTAATGGTGATAATAGCCAGGCTTCGATACCTGGACCCGGGGATAAGGTAAATGGGGTTATTGTTAGCAGTATCGATAATATTAATCCCCTTGAAGTCAGGTCAATAAAGGTACTTAAAGGATCTGCTGCTGCAATTTATGGAGTGGGTGGGACAAACGGTGTTATAAGTATAGATTTGGTAAACGGATCAGAAAAAAACAAGTAGTAATTCTGGAATAAATAATATAAGCTATTCCCCCTTTTCAACAATAAGCTTTAACTCATTGAGCTGCTGACCTGAAATTGGTGCCGGAGTATCAAGCATTACATCACGTCCTGAATTATTTTTAGGGAACGCAATAAAATCGCGTATTGAATCCTGTCCTCCGAACATCGCAACCCATCTGTCGAAACCAAAAGCAATACCTCCATGAGGCGGAGCACCAAATTTAAAGGCATTTAGAAGAAAACCAAATTGCTCATCTGCCTCTTTCTCGCTGAACCCCAGAACCTTAAACATCATTTTCTGAACAGCAGCATCGTGAATTCTGATGGATCCTCCTCCAATCTCCACACCATTAATCACAAGATCGTAAGCATTAGCTCTTACCTTACCAGGGGCTTTCTCCATAAGAGGAAGATCTTCAGGTATTGGAGAGGTAAAAGGATGATGCATGGCATAGAACCTCTTTGTCTCTTCATCCCATTCAAGAAGAGGAAAATCAACAACCCATAATGGAATGAATTTGTCTTTTGTCCTCAACCCCAGCCTGCTTCCCATCTCAAGACGTAGCTCACAAAGGGCTGTTAACGTTTTTTGCTTCTCTCCGGCCATAATCAACATCAGGTCTCCGGGTTTAGCAGTCATAACATCAACCCATTTCAATAATTCATTCTGTGAGTAAAATTTATCAACTGAAGACTTCAGGGTACCATCAACATTATACCTTACATATATAAGCCCCTTTGCTCCTATTTGTGGTCTTTTAACAAACGCTGTCAGCTCATCAATCTGTTTCCTGGTGTATTCTGAACATCCTTCTGCACATATACCTCCGACATATTCGGAACTATCAAACACAACAAAGTCGTGTCCTTGTACTGTTCCTGTAATATCAGTGAACCGCATCTCAAAACGAACATCAGGTTTATCTGAACCATAGTATTCCATAGCTTCCAGATATGGAATTCTTAAAAAAGGTTCACTTAATTCGATACCTTTAATCTGCTTGAAAAGGTGTTTTGCAAGACCCTCGAATGTATTAAGAACATCATTTCTATCAACAAATGACATTTCACAGTCGATTTGTGTAAACTCCGGCTGTCTGTCTGCGCGAAGGTCTTCATCCCTGAAACACTTAACAATCTGAAAATACTTGTCAAAGCCTGCAACCATCAGGAGCTGTTTCAAAGTCTGTGGCGATTGTGGTAATGCATAGAAAGTACCTGGCTGCATCCTTGATGGAACAACAAAATCACGGGCCCCTTCTGGAGTGGATTTTATCAATATTGGTGTCTCAACCTCAACAAAATCGATAGAATCCATATATTTACGAACCTCCTGCGAAACCCGGTGGCGAAGAATAATATTATTCTTAACTGATGTTCTTCTGAGGTCAAGATAGCGATATTTCATTCTTAACTCTTCCCCTCCGTCAGTCTCCTCTTCAATAGTAAAAGGAGGTATCTCACTTCTGTTTAAAATATTCAGTTCATTAACTGCTATTTCAATTTCACCAGTAGAAATCTTCAAATTTTTATTACTGCGCTCCATAACTTTCCCTTTCGCCTGAACGACAAACTCACGTCCAAGTTTACGAGCTCTCTCGCAAAGCTCCTTATTCGTTTCCATGTTAAATACAAGCTGGGTCAATCCATATCGGTCACGAAGATCGACAAAAGTCATTCCGCCAAGATCCCTGGATTTCTGAACCCAACCACATAAAACAACATCCTCCCCAGTGCATTTCATGTCCAATTCTCCACATGTATGTGTTCTGTACATCTCTATATTTTTTATTTCAACAAAAATAAGAAAAATATCAGATTGGAAGGATCCCATTTTTATTTCTACTTTTAGAGGTCAAATAGAATAATTATGGTCTATAGCAAGAAAGAGCATTATATGAGAGCGGCCCTTGCTGAGGCAGTTAAAGCATATGACAAACAAGAAGTTCCTGTTGGAGCCATAGTGGTATGTAATGATACGATTATTGCAAGAGCCCATAATCTTACCGAGACACTAAAAGACCCAACAGCACATGCTGAGATGCAGGCTATTACATCTGCAACAAATTTTCTTGGAGGAAAATATCTTACGGACTGTACATTCTATGTGACACTTGAACCATGTGCAATGTGCGCCGGCGCTATTGGATGGAGTCAGGCATCTGGCCTGGTTTTTGGAGCAGGAGATGAAAAAAAAGGATACCGAACAATAACCGGAAACTTATTGCATCCAAAAACAATTGTTGAATCGGGAGTACTTGAAAAAGAATGCAGGGAATTAATATTGAAATTTTTTAAAAACAGGCGATAGGTGTTTTCCATAACTCTTTTTTATTAAAAAAACACTAATTTTATATAAATTTCAGGATATGACTTTCGATAACAGCAAGACAATTATTAGTCTAAGAATCAAGCTCTTCGGAGCCACCATTGTTTTTCTTGCCTATGTTGTTCTAACCTATGTTGCAAAAATGATAAAATATCCCCTTTGGGGGATGAGTGATACCGCATGGACAGTTATTCTTGTAGGAATATATTTGTTCATTGCCTTCCTTCCAATGTACCTGAATTATCAGTTTATATTTTTTTCTGATGAAGGGGAAGTTATTGTTTTCAGATATTTTACTGCCGGAATTGTTGGAGGGAAAAAAAATTCAGTCGAAATAAATAAAAAATCATTTTCAGGTTATAAGATTGAATCCCGGTTTTTTGGTCTTATTCAAAGCATTACTCTTTCACAGCAGTTTAAAGAGGGAGTTGCCAAATATCCACCTATATATATCAGTGCTCTGTCTCGGGAGGAGAAGGCAAAAATCATTAAATCCTTAAATTTGAATACTCCCCAGGCTTGAATGTTATCATTTGATAACATGAGTTTTATCATTTTAAATGATTTATAACAATCACAAATTTGACTTGTCGATTTTTAATTATGATCATAATATAAAAACTTAAATAATGAACGTAGATAATACCATGAACAACCTTGAAAGGAAGCATCCCGGAGAGGTTGAGTATTTGCAGGCAGTAAGAGAGGTACTGGAGTCGATAGAAGAGGTTTATAATGAGAATCCGCAGTTTGAATCTGCTAACATTATTGAACGTATTATTGAACCTGATCGTGTTTTAACATTTAAAATACCATGGGTTGATGATGAAGGAAATGTAAAAGTAAACATTGGTTACCGGATTCAGTTCAATAATGCTATCGGACCGTATAAAGGAGGACTTCGTTTTCACCCAAGTGTAAACCTTTCAATTCTTAAGTTCCTGGGGTTTGAACAGATCTTTAAGAATGCACTTACTACTCTTCCTATGGGCGGAGGAAAAGGTGGTTCTGACTTTGATCCAAAAGGAAAATCAAATGCAGAGGTAATGCGTTTCTGTCAGTCATTCATGCTTGAACTGTGGAAATATATTGGCCCCGAGACTGACGTTCCTGCTGGTGATATCGGTGTTGGAGGTCGTGAAATTGGATATCTGTACGGGATGTACAAAAAGCTAAAGGGAGATCACACAGGCGTTCTTACTGGCAAAGGAAGTAACTGGGGTGGTTCGCTTGTACGCCCAGAAGCTACTGGTTTTGGCGGGATCTATTTTGCCAAGGAAATGCTGGCTACCAAAAATGAAACTTTTAAAGGCAAAACAATATCAATTTCAGGATTTGGTAATGTAGCCTGGGGTGCTGCCCTTAAAGCTACTGAGCTTGGAGGAAAAGTTGTTACTATCTCAGGTCCTGATGGTTATATTTATGACCCTGATGGTATTTCGGATAATAAAATTGAATATATGCTCGAACTACGAGCCTCGAATGAAGACATTGTTAAACCATATTCATATGAATTTGAAGGAGTCGAATTTCATGCAGGGAAACATCCATGGGAAGTTAAAGTTGATATTGCGCTCCCTTGTGCAACCCAGAACGAACTTACCGGTGAAGATGCAAAAAAATTGATCGCCAACGGTGTTATTCTTGTGGCTGAAATATCAAATATGGGTTGCACTCCTGAAGCTGTTGAGGAATTTCATAGAAATAAAATATTATTTACTCCTGGTAAGGCAGTTAATGCTGGTGGTGTTGCTACATCGGGACTGGAAATGACCCAGAACTCCATGAAGCTTCGCTGGAACCGGCAGGAGGTTGATGACCGACTTCATGAAATTATGTGCAATATTCATAATCAATGTGTTAAACATGGTAAAAAGGAAGATGGTTATGTTGATTATGTGAAGGGTGCAAATATTGCAGGTTTCCTGAAGGTTGCTAATTCGATGCTCGATATGGGCGTGATCTAATATATTACCCACCTTTCTCGTAGAAAATATTGTAGGGATATGCCATGGCATGTCCCTATTGTTTTTTATATTTGTATTGTCTCAATTTCCAGTGCTATGTCAGAAGTGTCACTTAAGCATAAAATTGCATTAGGTCTTATTCCACGTATTGGCGATATCAATGCGCGAAAACTTGTATCCCATTTCGGATGTGTGGAAGCAATTTTCCATGAACCATATAGAAATCTGATCAAAATACCAGGTATCGGGTCAGGTATAGCAAAGTATATCAGCGAAAGATCGTATCTCGATGATGCCGAGAAAGAAGCGGAATATATCAATAAGAACAACATAAGAGCCTTTTTCTACCTTGATAATGATTACCCTTTCCGACTGAAACAATGTGATGATTCACCGGTAGTATTTTTTCTAAAGGGAAGCTGTGATCTTAATGCTGCAAAAATATTAAGTGTAGTTGGTACACGTAATGCCACTACCCGAGGGAGAGATATCTGCGAAAAGATAATAGGAGGACTTGCTTCAGGTCATCCCGACCTGATTATTGTTAGTGGTCTTGCATATGGTATAGATATTGCTGCACATAAAGCAGCACTGGCAAATAATATGCATACTATCGGAGTGCTGGCCCATGGTTTTATTACAATCTATCCTGCTGTTCATGCCTCAACAGCCAGAACCATGGTTGACGAAGGTGGTGGATTGGTGTCTGATTTTCTTTCAGGTGCTCTTCCGGAACGTAATAATTTTTTAAAAAGAAACCGAATCATTGCCGGACTGTCAGATGCAACTTTGGTTGTTGAATCGGGTATTAAAGGAGGTGCACTTATAACTGCAGATATAGCCAATTCATATAACCGCGATGTTTTTGCTCTCCCCGGCAGACCGGATGATCAATGGTCGGCTGGCTGCAACAGTCTGATCAGGAGCAATAAGGCAGCACTTGTCGAATCGTCTGATGATATCGAATACTTCCTGAACTGGAAACCTCAAAAATCAAAACCACCAGTTCAGCGAACATTGTTCTCAGACCTTGATGAGACAGAAAAACTTATCTATGAATTACTGATTAAGCAAGGAGAACTTTCCATTGACAGTATCTGCCGGTCACTTGAAATGCCTGTTTATAAATTATCATCCCTTCTTCTGCAAATGGAGTTTAAAGGGTTATTAAAATGTTATCCTGGAAATATGTATCGAACTGGTTAAAATATGATAATATTCCTGGGGAAATGAAATGATAATTGCTATTGTTTTTATACTTTTAACACTCCAATTAACCATGTAATTTAAACGTATAAATTATGGATCCGAAAGTACAACAATTCATGGCAATGATTAAATCAAGGAACCCCGGTGAAAATGAATTCCACCAGGCAGTTCAGGAGGTTGCAGAATCATTGATTCCTTTTATTGAAGAAAACCCTAAGTATAAACATGCAAAAATTCTTGAAAGAATTGCCGAACCCGAGAGGACAATTATCTTCAGGGTTCCCTGGCTGGACGACAAAGGAGAAGTTCAGATCAACCGTGGCTATAGAATTGAGATGAATAGTGCCATTGGTCCCTATAAAGGAGGACTCAGACTTCATCCTACAGTTAATCTGGGCATTCTTAAATTCCTTGCCTTTGAACAGGTATTTAAAAACAGTCTTACCACCTTACCCATGGGTGGAGGAAAAGGTGGTTCTGATTTTGATCCAAAAGGAAAATCAGATAATGAAGTAATGAGGTTCTGTCAGAGTTTTATGTCAGAACTCTATCGCCATATAGGTGCAGATACAGATATTCCTGCAGGAGATATTGGCGTAGGTGGCCGTGAAATAGGTTATCTGTTCGGTCAGTATAAGAGACTTAAAAATGAATTTACCGGGGTATTAACTGGAAAAGGTATTGAATGGGGTGGCTCTCTCATCCGTCCCGAAGCAACCGGATATGGTGCAACATATTTCGCCCAGGAGATGCTATCAACCCGGGGTGAGAGTTTGAAAGGAAAAGTTGTTTGCATTTCAGGATCAGGTAATGTGGCCCAGTACGCAACTGAAAAAGTTACGGAACTTGGCGGGAAAGTGGTTACATCATCCGACTCAAACGGATTTATCTACGATCCAAAAGGGATTGATGATGAAAAACTCAAATTCATTATGGAGCTTAAAAATGTTAAAAGAGGAAGGATAAAAGAGTATGCCGAAAAATATGGTGTTGAGTATTTTGAAGGGGAAAGGCCATGGATCATTAAGTGCGATATAGCTATGCCTTGTGCCACTCAGAACGAAATAAATGAAGAAGAGGCTGAATTTCTGGTTAAAAACGGCTGCATATGTGTGTCTGAAGGCTCAAACATGCCTTCTACTATTGAGGCTGTCGAGGTCTTTCTGAATGCGAAAATACTTTATGGTCCAGGAAAAGCGGCTAACGCTGGAGGAGTTGCCACATCAGGACTTGAGATGACACAAAACTCTATGAGACTTCCATGGTCTCGCAAAGAGGTCGATGAAAAGCTTCAGACTATCATGAAAAACATACACAAAACATGCGTGAAGTATGGTACCAAAGAGAATGGATTTATTAACTATGTTGATGGTGCCAATATTGGCGGCTTTGTGAAGGTAGCTAATGCCATGATCGCCCAGGGGGTTGTTTGATGCAGCTCATTGATACCCATACGCATCTATATCTTCCGGAATTCGATATTGATAGGGATGAGGTGGTAAACAGAGCTGTGAGCAAAGGTGTTATTAAGATGCTGATGCCAAACATTGATTTGCACTCTGTCGATCTAATGCTCTCAGCTAGTAAGAGATACCCTGATATCTGTTATTCTATGATTGGCCTTCATCCTACATCAGTTAAAGAAAATTATCAATCTCAACTAGATGAACTGGAAAGCCTGATTGCAAAACATAAGTTCATTGCAATAGGGGAGATAGGAATCGATCTTTACTGGGAGAAGGCTCTTATCAGGGAACAGATAAATGCCTTTCAAAAGCAGGTTGCTTTCTCACTCGATTTGGGATTGCCGGTTGTCATACATGCAAGGGAATCATTCCCCGAAGTTTTTTCAGTATTAAATGAATTTAAAGGGCAAGGATTAAAAGGAGTATTTCATGCCTTTTCAGGGAGTATCGAAGATGCAGAAAAAGCAATTAGTATGGGATTCAAACTAGGAATAGGAGGTATAGTAACGTTTAAGAACTCCGGGCTTGATAAAATTGTAAAAGAGACAGGCCCGGAGAATCTTATACTCGAAACTGACTCTCCATATCTTGCTCCTGCACCATACAGAGGAAAAAGGAATGAGAGTTCGTATATTTGCATTATTAATCAAAAACTTGCTGATATTTTCGGACTGAGCGAAGAAGATGTTGCTTCAATTACATTTTCTAACTCAACCCGACTTTTTAATCTCTGAAAAGAAGCATGAAGAAAAGAAAAGAAATTTCAATACTAATTATTTATACAGGGGGTACAATTGGGATGGTTCATGATCCACAATCCGGATCGCTTATTCCAATCGACTTCCGACATGTTTCGGATCATGTTCCTGAACTACGTAAGTTTGGCTATAGTCTCCATTCAGTCTCTTTTGATCCGGTTAAGGACTCATCTAATATTGATCCCGGAGTTTGGGTAAAAATAGCTGAGATCATTGAAATGAGTTACAATGATTTTGACGGATTTGTTGTGTTACATGGGACTGATACAATGGCATATACTGCATCTGCATTAAGTTTTATGCTTGAAAATCTGGAAAAGCCGATAATTCTTACAGGTTCACAACTGCCAATAGGCCTGCTTAGAACTGATGGAAAAGAGAATTTAATTACAGCAATAGAGATTGCAGCTGCCAATGAAAACAGACTACCTATTGTACCGGAGGTTTGTATATATTTCGACAATAAATTAACCCGGGGCAATCGAACTACAAAAATGAGTGCTGAACATTTCGATGCTTTTGATTCTCCCAACTATCCTTCTCTGGCGGAAGTTGGCTTGCATTTAAAATACAACCATAATCTGATCCGGTTTTCTGAAAAAGGCCGGGAGCTTATTGTTCATAAAACATTCGATACAAACGTTGCCATTCTAAAACTTTTCCCGGGTATAAACAGAAACCTTGTTCAGGCTATTATCAATACCAATGGGTTAAGAGGTTTAATTATTGAGACATTCGGATCAGGAAATGCACCTACATACCAATGGTTCTTGGATGATCTTAAAAAGTATATTGATAATGGAGGAATTATCCTTAATGTCACCCAGTGTCATGGTGGTAGTGTTGAAATGGGTTTATATGAAACAAGTCGTCAGATGCTGGCTGCAGGAGTGATTAGTGGCAAAGACATTACATCTGAAGCTTCTGTTACCAAACTTATGCATCTGCTTGGTATATATTCATCAAGAGAAAAAGTAGTTGAATCATTGAATAAGTCCCTGGCAGGAGAAATATCCTGATAAGCAGAATTATAAAAATATTTTTGTAATTTGGGCGCCTGTTTTTGGAGAGATGCAGGAGTGGTTTAACTGGCACGCCTGGAAAGCGTGTGTCCCGCGAGAAGCGGGACCGGGGGTTCGAATCCCTTTCTCTCCGCAAAGTCAAAGCAAACCATCCGCCAAAAGGCGGATGGTTTTTGTTTTCAGGAGAGCTGTTCAAAGCTTGCTTTGATAAGGGGCGACTGAAAACAAAATACCTGCTCAAGCAGGGTTTGCTTTGGCTTTGCAAGGCACCCCCCCAAGGGATCACGACCGAACGATGTGAGGGCGTAATCCCTTCAAAAATACACTTTTACTTAATCTCCTTCTCAACTACATTTATATTCCATCCGTCAACTTTCAAAAGCGGCTTATCACCATCCAGGTTCTTCATATCGAACTCCACCTGAAGTGTCCGTTTTTCACCAGGAAGAAGAGAGATATAATTATCTTCCCAGAACACCGGCAAAACCGGATCTTTGGATGTCATCTTAAGTATCTTCGGATTCACTGCAAATGCAAGTCCTGCACCCGGATTCTCCAAAATTACTTCTAGCTTATATTTATTCCCATCACTCTGGATTGATGATACAGTTACATTTACATCTACCTTTGGCAGTTTGTCCAGATCAGTAAAGTCAGCTTTCTCATCTCCATTTGAACTTAACCAGTAAAAATTGGAAGAGACCTGTTTCCCGGAATCACCCATTAACTCAAGCTTGAGAAAGTAAACCTTCGAAATATCATCTGGTATTTTGAGTGTAACTATTTTGCTACTCTCATCAGGACCCACAAAAGCATCTGCTAACACCGACCATACCTGCTTCATGTTGAAATCAAATATTTTTACTGATGCTTTCAATCCGGTGAATTCTTTGTAAAAAGAGTTCACAATTTTAATTGAGTTGTCATCATAACAATATTGTATATGTAACGGTTCGCAAGCAGTCTTTGCCCCGTAAAAAGCTCCGTTGGGCATAAAGAAATAATCGTATAGTTGCCAGTACATCTTTGGCCAGGCAGAGTTATACATCCAGTAAATAATCCCGCTGGATCGATATTTATTTCCGGCAAACGCTTCGAACATGGCCTTAACGGCCTCATTTTGGAATACTTGCGCTTTCATGGAATACTCTTCTACCCCAGTCGGTTTACCATATCTCGATTCAAAAGCTGCCCTGGCTATGGGATAAAATGTTTTATGCAGACGTAGTTCCCACGATTCACTCATAGGCCACAGATCCTTTTCAGGCATCATCATTCTCATTGTCTCCATAGGAGGAATTTGTTCACCAGTGGGGCCCGCTTCAGTATTGAATTCCAGTTTTGTATACCAGTAAGAAGGAGGAAAATATGCATATACTTCAGGATAAGGACCCATATAAACACCGCTTCTACCTGTCACTGTACTTGAATCGGCAGTGGCCGAAGACTCACTTGGACGAGTTGCATCATATTCACTCAATACCTTCAGGTATCTGTTTTCAACATCAGGTGGTGGAAAATTATCACTTCCATACAGCCATGTAAAAACCGATGGATGATTGCGCAAATGAACAATCTGATCTTTCCAGCTTAGTTCAGCTATATCACCTGTATGAGGAGTCCAGTTTTTCCAGCGCTCCCAGGAACTGCAGCAACACCAGCCAACCATAAGCAAAATACCCTCCTCATCACACCTTTCAAACAAATAGTCCGAACCACGCGGAGCTTCCATCCTCAGGGTATTCAGGTTCATGTGCTTTGCATACAACAGATCTGCATCAATACGTTCATGTGATGGACGAAGCATCAGATCCTGAACATAACCTCCTCCTCTGATTACAATATTTTTACCGTTTATCTGGAAAACTTTTGTAAGATGATTATCAAATTTATTCATCCACGCCGTTATCTCGCGAATACCGAAACGTATTTTTTTAGTATCACTTATATTTGATGATACTTCAAAAGTGAGATTCAGGTCATAAAGGTTCTGCGGTCCAACTGTATGAGGCCACCAGAGACGTGGATTGGACATCACCAGTTGGGGAAATGCTTCAGGAAGAAAACTCACCAGTTTTGTTTCCCCGGCACCAAGAGTTATCTCCTGTGAAAAAGCAATATTTTCAATATTCCCTCTAAGAATACCTGTGACTGATTTCAGCTCAATATTCTTAAGTTCAGCCGTAACTGAAAGTCTAGCCTGATCAGTTGCAGGAAGATTTAACTTAGTTACCACGTGTGGGTTTTCTATTGCCACAGGTCCTGTTGCATTAACAGATACATCATACCAAATGCCCATTCCCCTGTCGGGAGTTGTGGGGTTCCAGTCAACCCAGGTAATAGTAAGATCCATTCCCTTAGGGGGAAATATTTCAAGAGCCAGACAGTTTTTTTCGCCAGGTAATGCTTCCTTTGAAATATCAAGGTTAAAGAGACGATATGCACCTTCAATTGTAGTTGTATCTGCTACCAGTTTCCCATTCACCCAAACATTCGCTTTATAGTTAATACTGTGAAAATTAAGCCAGGTATGCTTACCCTTATAGTCTGCAGGGAGATTGAATTCGGTACGATACCACCAGGGAACCTCAAAGGGACTACCTTCCGGCATCGCCCTCCCTCTTCCGGTGATTGCACCGGGAAGATCAGTGATATTGGTTCCATAGTAGGGATCAGGGTAAACCTTATTGTCAACGAGAGCTGCCAGAACAGTTGTCGGAACAGAAGTCGGATACCATTTATCAGCCGGAAAACCTGAAAGTGAAATGGCTTTTCCATCTGTATTTATTTCACTGGAAGATTGTATCGCCCAGTTATCTTTAAGTAGAATTTTCTCCTCTGCAGGTATCTTCTTAGCACAGGATACGGAAAAGAAGACCAGAATGGCGGAAGTAATGACTATACGTACTTTCATAATGCAGGTTTTATTTATTGATGAATAACTCCATTTTACGAGTAATAAAGTTACGAAAATAATATGACTCGTATCCCAATTCTATCACTAACATAAATACCTATTCTATTTCTATTTCCGGTTAATTTAACTCAAATAAGATATTTATATTATCTTAGTACCTCTATCTAAAATGTCAAGTAATATGAGCCAAACATCCTCCTCTTCCGGTCCGGGCTTAAAACGTGTTCTGGGTCTCTCTTCATTAGTACTATATGGGATAATCCTTATTCAACCCACAGCACCAATGCCCCTGTTCGGGGCAGCTGCAAGCCTGGCAAAAGGGCATGTTGTTACCACAATTCTGATAGGATTGGTGGCGATGATATTCACTGCTATCAGTTACGGACGTATGGCAAATGCATATCCGAGTGCCGGTTCTGCATACACTTATGTTAGCAGGGAAATTCATCCTGCATTGGGTTACTTTGTTGGATGGGGAATGATTTTCGACTATATAATGAACCCAATAATATGTGTGATCTGGATAAGCAAGGCTGCTATGAATCTTATTCCGGAAATACCTTTCCCGGTATATGCGGTTGCATTTGCAATGCTTTTTACTGGAATGAATCTTCGTGGTATAGAATCCAGCTCACGTACTAACTCATTTATTGCAGCCGGGCTGGGTGTAGTAATTATACTTTTCCTGGGTGCCGCAGTCCGTTATCTGTTTTTAAATCCTCCGGCCAATGCAGCAGAATGGACAAGACCATTCTATGATCCTAAGACTTTTTCATTTTCTTCGGTCTCAGCAGGAGCATCACTGGCAGTCCTTACATATATTGGATTCGATGGAATATCAACTCTTTCTGAGGAGGTTAAAAATCCCCGGCGCAACATACTTCTGGCGACTCTTCTTGTTTGTCTGATTACCGGAGTACTGGCATCTGTCCAGGTCTATTTCGCTCAGATGGTCTGGCCAGGAACAAAGTTTCCTGATCAGGATACAGCATTTGTTTATATAGCTGGCAAGGCGGGTGGTCAATGGCTCTTTCATGTTGTTAATATAGCTTTACTGGTAGCAACAATAGGTTCCGGTTCAGGAGCTCACCTGGGGGCGAGCCGACTTCTCTACGGTATGGGACGCGATAATGCAATCCCTAAAAAATTCTTTGCTGCCATTAACCCACGCACTCATGTACCATCTAACAATATTATCCTGGTTGGAGTAATAGTACTCATAGGAGCATTCCTGCTTAGCTATCCATTAGGCGCTCAATTACTTAACTTTGGAGCTCTGATTGCATTCATGGGTGTCAATGCTTCTTCATTTGCACTCTATTTCATTCGTAACGAACGAAAGACCTTTACTAATTTTATTGTACCGGTATTGGGATTTAGTGTCTGCCTCTATCTTTTCCTCAGCCTTGGAATCAAAGCCAAGATAGCAGGTCTCTGCTGGCTTTCAGCAGGTGTATTATATGGTGCATACCGGACATCGTGGTTCCGCAAACCTCTTCAATTTGTTAAGTTTGAGAACAATGATGAATCTGAGGAAAAATAAAACAGGGAGTGATCTAAATATTATTAAATAATATCAAATAATTATTACTTTTATTAATTCATAATCTATTTTTGCTTTGTTTTATAAATACATTAGCTATATTTGCTTCAATTATTTAAATAAAAGCCTTGATAAAGCAATATTTATAAACTACAAACCAATTATTTATGATACCAGAGCCTATTCAGGTCGAAATCTCAGCCATCTCAGATAAATTAAAAACAGAGGCAGCAATTTGTTATATAAAAGAGAGATTTGCAAAAAGATTAGCTCATAATCTGAATCTGATTTATGTTTCGGCGCCGATTGCTGTTCTTGACGGAACCGGAATTAATGATGATCTTAATGGGATTGAGAAACCGGTAAGTTTTTCAATAAAAGGGATGAACGGTCAAAAAGCATTAATTGTACAATCACTCGCAAAATGGAAACGGCTGCGATTGAAAGAATTCAGTATTGAAGCAGGAAAAGGTTTGCTGACCGATATGAGAGCCATAAGACCTGATGAGGATCTTAGCCCAATACACTCGATGTATGTTGATCAGTGGGACTGGGAAAAGCACATTCTATCTGAACAAAGATCTTTGAAATATTTAAAAACAACAGTCGAGTCTATTTACGAAGCTCTTAAATCAACTGAAAGAGATGTATGCGGAATGTATCCGGAACTTTCGTCTGAGTTGCCTGATAAAATTCACTTCATACATGCCGAAGAACTGCTGTTACTATTTCCTGACCTCACAATTAAGCAAAGAGAGACAAAAATTACAGCCCGGTTCGGAGCTGTATTTATTATAGGTATCGGAGCCAACCTGAGCGATGGGAAGCCACATGACGGACGTGCGCCGGATTATGATGACTGGAGCACTTTAAATGAAGAGGGATTCTATGGTTTGAATGGAGACATTGTCGTATGGAATCCTGTTTTGCAATCAGCCTTCGAAATATCTTCAATGGGTATCAGAGTCGATAAAGAGGCGCTGGAAAAACAACTTGAGATAAGAGGATGTTCAGACAGAAAAAACCTAATGTTTCATAATATGCTGCTTAACAACCAATTACCATTGAGTATAGGCGGTGGTATCGGACAATCAAGAGTATGTATGTATTTCCTTAAGAAAACGCATATTGGTGAGGTCCAATCAAGTATATGGCCTGATACTATTCTCCATAAATTAAATGAAGAAGGAATTCAACTTTTATAGAAATTACTTATATAGAAAAGGGGGTGCCTTGTAGACACCCCTTTCTGTTTTGTCACAGGTGAATATTGATCAAAGTGTAAATGTGTATGTGTACTTCAGCAATATTGATCTGTTATTATACAATGGCAGTCTTGGATTCTCAATATCCCTGTAGGTGCTTCGTCCCTCGTTTAGTACTATATAAAAGTCATTCCCCTCACGAGGATTATAACGGAGCCTGAAATTTGTAATAACTGCATTTTCTGCACTGTTATATTGAATAAAAGTACTTACTGAAGCCTTATTTGTAAACATCACCAGTGCTTTAAACCCTGCAACCCCTCCATTAAATGACTGATTACGACTCTTGAATGATAGAAAATTATGCTCGTATTCCAGTCCGAGTTGTAAACTTGATCCGACATTCCATGAAGGTTCAAATCCAAAGCCAAAACGGGTCCCGTCATAGAATGATCCTGCATAAACATCAACTCCCAGAACGAATCTGTTTGATCTTGATGAGTTAAGATGTGATTCAAACTCATTGAATCCGTATTTCCCTGCAGGAACATATGAATCGTCTGAAAAGCTGAAGGTATCAATAACATTTTCGTACAGATGTTTAAAAGCTATCATGCCCCCTAATCCAGATTTAAAACCCAGATCATACGATAATTCTGTCTCTAATGACTGGGTAGAATTATCTATATTATCTGTAAAAGTCATTGCCCCTAAGCGGAAGCCATGGTTCTGGATTACAGACTCTTCTCCCGGAATCCATCCGTATCCCACGCCGCTGTAATAATGAGAATAATTGTTACGCATCTGGAATCCGATTTTCGGATCAAAGTCTTTCCCGCTTCTTGAATAAGTGAAATCATAGTTCAATCCTTTTCTGTTAAACCTGTTCCAGTTAATAAATAACCTGGTCGGGTCAAGTGATAACACTTTATTCTGAGCAGAATTATCAATCACCTGCGCTAATTTAACATTAAGATAATCATTCTCAGATATCTTAAAGATTCCGTCCATGCCGTATGCTGTGTTATATGAGCCATCCGTTCCTATCCGTGAAGTAACAATTCCACCGATATAACTGCTTTCATTTATCACCTGTCTTCTTAACCGGAGAATGCCGAAATTTTCTGATGTCAGTGCATCGATCAAACCACCTTCCTGATTAATTGCCTGCGTTTGCATATCAAGAAATCCTATATCCCATCTCCCTGCCATACCTGTAATCCTGGCACCACCATAAATCGGGACCTGTTCTCCCTCATGAAGGCCTATACGTCTGCTGTAGAAGAGGCTGCTACCCGGTTCAAAATCAAAAGTAAATACGCTGGAACGCTCCTGGAAAAAGGTTCTCTTTTCAGGAAAAAACAGAGAGAATCTTGTAAGGTTGATCTGTTCGTTATCAGCTTCCACCTGGGCAAAATCAGTGTTTATTGTGAGATCCATTGTCAAATTATTTGTCAGGCCATATTTCACGTCAAGTCCTCCGTTAATTTTGGGGCTTTTATCCAGTTCATAACCAGTAGCTGTTTCGTTAAGAGCATTATCAAACTGAGTACCTCCTATAACATAAGGAGCTATGTAGAAAGGTTTTTTTGATTTAAGTCCATCAAATTCGATCTCCTGTGCTTTTGACGGTCTGTAAGCGCTTGACTCACCCCAATTTGGGGGGATTGCCGGAAAAACATCGATCTCATTTTTATGGGCGATTTTACGAATACAAATAAATCCCATAACAATCTTACCTTCTATATCCTTAAAACGCATGCTCGAAAAGGGAATTCTCATTTCAGCAAACCAGCCCTGTTCATTTCTTGTCGTTTTCACATCCCAAAAGGTATTCCAACTCATATTAAAAGGACCTTCGCGAGATTGTCCCATTGCATCTTTTGAAATAGTAAAATCACTTTTCAGTCCCGTGGGTGTCGTTGAGAAACCAAGCCCGTTCTCCTTGTCATTAAATGAATCGAAGATCAGCATTAGCTCCTCACTGGAAACTTCAGATTCATCACGTTTTTTTGAAGAAATGAGCATATCTGCCGGATTTGAATCGAACATCCTTGCTCCTATATATAAATATGTATTGTCATAACAAATCATTACCTCGCTTTTTTCAGTAGGCTGATTACCAAAAGCTGGAGTATGCATAACCATCTGAAGAGGCTGAGTATTATCCCAGCAGGCGTCATTAACAATACCATCAAATTTAAATTCATCCTGAATTCGCGAAATTGTTATCCTGTCTTGAGATTTGGCATTTAAAGTTGCTAAAAAGAAAAGTGCCGATATGATGTATTTCATATAATCCGAAGGTTTCTCAAATTTCATATTAATAGTTATATTTAAAATTATTTTCCAAATAGTTTAGATTCAAAACAGAATCCAGATCAGAGTGAAAAGGACTAAACATACTTCTATAAGACAATTCAAATGCCCGAAATAATCCCTTTCCGGGAATTTTTTTTAACAAAAATTAAAGGCGTAGCTTCATACTACGCCCTATGCTTGAAAATCAGGATCAAGTAACAGTTAACTGCACCGAAGATCCAATATTCCATTGGGACCCAAAACCAATTGTATATCTATTTTAATCAACTATCCCTTTTACTTTCAGAATGTCAACCGCAACCTGAGGATGAAATGATTCGCTATTCATATAAGTCAAAATAGAAACCAGTAATTGATTTGAAACCGGCCTCTCATTGGATATATCCTTAAGATCTATACTACAGACCATTAATTTGCCACCATTAGTTTTAGATTCAAAGGCAAGAGCCAATCGACGATTTTCAAACCAGGTATCGATTGGCTGGATCAGAGGTTTTAAATTTGCTCAGGGCACAGGGCTCAGGGCTCAGGGTTCAAATTCATATGATATTTTCTTTTGCTCCGAGCTCATTGCCCTGTGCATCACAGCTCCTTAAGAGCATCAAGCATCGCCACTACATTTTCGAAAGGGACATTTGCCTGGATATTATGTACGGTATTGAAAACAAAACCTCCGTTATCATTCAATATTTCGCATTGGGATTTAACCTGATCTTTTACCTGGGCAGGAGTGCCGAAAGCAAAAACACCCTGTGTATCAACACCACCACCCCAGAAAACAAGATTATCTCCATATTCTTTTTTAAGCTTTTTCGGATCCATCCCAAAAGCATTGATCTGGACCGGATTTATAATATCAAATCCCGATTCGATGAAATGTGTCAATAATGGTTCTACTGCACCACATGAGTGTTTAAATGTTTTCCAGTTTGTATTCTGATGGATCCAGTCATTAACCTTTTTATAATAGGGCAACCACATCCTATAGTATGTTTCGGGTGAGCAGAATGTTGAATTCTGAGTACCAAAATCAGTTCCACAGGTAAATACAACATCGATCTTATTCCCTATTACATTATGCAATAACTTCAGATTTTCAATGGCAATATCTGTTTGTCTGTCATATATTTCTATAATAAAATCCTCTCTTATTAATGTTGAGATATACCATTCTTCAACACCACGTATCCCTTTAGGATCTTTTAAATTTATTGCAGGGACAAGCGCAATATCTCCCAGTGCGGTTCCTCCCAGAGATGCAACAACTGCTTTTGAGTTATCCTCCAGGAAACTGATTTGATTTTTCCAATAGGCAAGCTCCTGTTCAGTTATATATCCGAACTCCTCAAGGTTATCCTCAACCTTTAAGGTCGAATCATCTATTGGTTTTTGTCTGTCGAGGGCATCAAAAAAATAACCTGATTTAGGCATCATTGCACTGGGAGGCACAGAGGTGTCTCCTTCCGGATACATCAGAATATCACCATTAGCATTATAAGTATAATTAAAACTGCCGGGGAAAAGTACTTCTTGTCCCCACAGGGTTTTATGAACTCTCCAGTCTTCATTGGGTACCCCGAACATATTCTTTGCAGAAAATAGTCCTGTCACATCTACATCCATAGCCTTAATAAGCTCAGGATCAATCTCTCCGAGCATCTGGTATGGTTCAATTACTTTAACAGGGTTTTTCTCCAGTCCGTAGTATTCGCGAAGTTTTTCTACAATCACTACATGGATACCGGTAACTGCTGTAGAGCCAAAATCTACCACAACTTTATCGGGTTGCTGATGATTAATTGTCCTTATAAAATTCTGTCTGGAAGAAGAGAGCATAAATAAAAATCTTTTAAAGTTCTTTGAGTTTAATTGAACGGTACCATACTTTGGTCCCATGATTCTGAAGAGAAATATACCCTTCATCAAACTTTCCCCAATCCGGGAAGGCTGACCATTTACCGCTGTTTCGAAGTTTAATCCACTCTTCTGAATTCTTAACATATTTCACCACTACTTCCCCATTTAGAATCTGTGTAACATCATTTCCTTTAACAAAAAGGAAAAGTTGATTCCATTCACCAACAGGCTTGTAAGGCTTTACCATTGGTGGATACATTGCATAATTTGCACCATTGATCTGCCACTCTTCAACTTTATCAGGCCAGTTCTCATGATCCATGACCTGAAATTCGGGACCTGTTTCATAGGGAAACTTATAGATTGTATCTTCTGCAATCTGGAATATTACCCCGCTGTTAGCAGCTTTGGTCAGCTTATATTCAAGGCTTAAGGCAAAATCGCGATATATCTTATTAGTAATGATATCCTGATCTTCATTACCTCCTGTGCTGTTCATTGTAAAAGTCCCGGCTTCAATTGTCCAGCAATCAGGAAATACCTTCATATTATAGCCATGCCAGCCATCCGTTGTTTTTCCATCAAACAATAATTGCCACCCTTCTTTCTGTTCTTTTTTTGTCAGAGTATTAGGAGTCTGGTTTTTGGTAACCTCGGCAGAAAGTGCCTTTGGATCATTGTTATCAGTTTTTCCGCATGAAATGATGAATATCATCATTATTGCGAGTAAAATTTTTGGTCTGAGCTTTTTCATAATATTATTTTTTTAGTTGGGGTTGAATTATAAACTGAATAAAATTAAATGAAAAATACAAATTATATTTTTATAAAGTTAAATGATTATGAATATTTCCGTATTCAATCGCGTATAAACTTTTTACCACACTTTTCATTAATAATGTACTTTTATAGTATGATTAGTGATTATCAGATACCTGAGCTCTTTTTATTCAATCCATTAAAACACCATCTTGGATTTATAAGAGAATTTATTAACCTGAAAATTGATAAACCAGACTCTGATGAACATGCACTGACAAGAGAATTGAAACACCTTGGAACATCAGTAATGGATCTCTATACAGGTTCACTGACGATCAGGAATATATGCCTTGAAATCGAAGAATTTCTTAAGCAAAAGAATATTTTAAAAAGAGAGATTTACTCTGTATTTATAGGAACAAATATTGATTCCTTCAGAATAATTTCACTAAAAGATGGTTCGCAATGGACTTTGAAATATCATGAAGATCCTAAAAAATTTGTGCATATTTTTCCTGCCCGTGGCAGTAAGCATACTTTAAGAGTAAAATCCAACACACTTAAATCGGCATTATTATACAATATATTAGTAGGTAAAGATTATATTACCGTGGAGGAGCTGAACAATGTCAGGGCGCTACTTGGTCTGTCACCCATAAATGATGTTGTTGATTCTGTGACGATTATGAAAATGATTGAAATATTAAGGGGTTGATGGTTCGTATTAACATGGACGTATCAAAGGGGGGAATCAGTGGAACAGTAACTGATATTCGAATAATATTTCAAGCAGCTATTAAGGCAAATGCCTCAGGACTAGCAGCTTGTTATTGTCATCCGAGTGGAAATCTAAATCCAAGTGAGAGTGATTCAAAAATAACACAAAAAATCAAAGAGGCTGCTAATTTGATAGATATACTACTTATTGACCACTTGATTTTAACTGCTGACAACTATTTCTCCTTTGCAGATAATTCACTCTTATAATTATAACTATGGGAATACGTTGTCGATGTTGTGGAGAGTATTTTTGCCCATGCGATGATACTCTTGACTTGATTGCAGAAGGGTACATATCCCCTGCTAGTGTAAATACTTGTGACGATTGTTGGGATCTACAACAGCTATCCGAATTTGATTTATCCGAATCCTTGAGTGATGCCGATCCGGGTCTATAATTAATGTTCAGTGATGCCCCGGCAGGAGATAAATCCTCCGGGGTATTTATAAAATCAATGAAAATTTTCTTTTGAATCTCATTTTTTGTTTAACTTTAGCTGAATTGTGAAGAGTGAGAGTCAGACACAAGCATTTTTTATTAAGTGTATTTAGCGGATTATTGGTATAATGCTTCTGTGACTGACGGGGCTGTGCATTAAGTGGTGATAATGAATAAATAATTGAAGGCAAAGATCATAAAAACAATAAAAGGTGCACAATAACTCCCAATACAGTCAGATATGTGTAACTTTATTACTCATATAAACAAGTTAGCTGCAAGGCAAATTGGCCCCAAGTCCTCATTGTACCTGGACTTCCGACGCGCGCGCAAGAGTTTTGCAGCCCTTCCCTGCACCATCCCGGCGCTGCAAAACACATGCTTCTTTGCCCGCCCGGACTTCGCCATCTGGACAATTTTATTATACCATGCCAAAATATGCCCGTTTGCCGGGACTCTGGCATCTCTTGACAACTTTATCATATCATGATAAACCCTGTCCATTTATCGAGACTTTGCCATCTGGATAACTTTTCTTACGTGAAATTTTCTACAGTTCTACAAGGACTTTACCATCACTCATAAACCAAAAAGAAATTAATTCGGTGGCTAAATAAATTCTAGCTTTATAATATTTCTAAAAGCAAATTATGCGTAAATTATCAGTCAGTTACGATGATTTCAGGTCGAAATGAATACTACTAAAATAAACACTATGCCTCGAGGGCTCCCTCAAAATGTAAGAAAGTGTCTCCCAAAAGCTATTAATTCTTATCTTCTAGCCGTTGAGTCTTATACTAAACCAGCAATTAAATTTAAATCTGGCTGCCATGCTGAAGGTTAATGAAGAGATTACCCTGATTGAGATTTAAACAAATATCCCATGTTTGCCATTGGAGGCCAAAATAAAATGAATAACCATATGAATGTTGACGAAACCAGAAAAGAAGATCCCCTAGCAAAAAACGAGCGTGCTCGCTCCAATTTCGTCCGAGAATTGGTACAACACTACAATGAACCAGTTCAAACACGAGCAGCTCAATTGGCAGCACCGCCAAGACGCATAGTGCAGTTCTGGGATGATCTTGGCCGATTGCCCCAGGATGTTAAAGAGTGCATGGAGTCATGGAGGAAACTTGAACGGTCAGGGTTCGAGCTTCAGGTTTTCGACGAGAACTCTGCGAGAGAATTTATCAAAACCCACTTAGGTTCGAGATTTGAGAGAGCTTTTGATAAGTGCTATCACCCTTCAATGAAGTCAGACTATTTCAGGTACAGCTATATCTTTGTTGAGGGTGGGTTTTATATTGACGCTGACGACGTCTATCATGGAACTACGATCGATCATCTCTTTACAGATGGTAGGTTGAAGCTTCAACCGTTCTGCTACGACATTGCAACAGCTCAGATGGTTCCGCCCTCAGTTTTTGTCAATCCAGGAGCAAACAAATTGAGCTGGATATTCTACTTCAATACCACCCCTTTAATCGCAGTTCGCAATCATCCTATTATAGAGCGTGCACTGCTTAACGCTACGGTTGCTCTTGAGGAAGAATCAGAAGGAGAGTTGCCCGAAGTCCAGGCAACCACTGGCCCAGGCAATCTCACCAGATCTATATTTGAAGTGATCGCCAATGAAAGCTGCCCTGAGGAAGCGCTACTGGTTGTACACGATTGGGAGAAGACTTCCACTAGTAAGTGGCCACTAAGTTACCGGAATGATAAGAGAAACTGGAGGATTTCGAATCAGCAAACCTATCGGGCCTCACGGCAAACGGAGGAGAGATGAACTTATTACGCCCACAACTAGCAGTTATCAGTTACGCTTTCCGATTCTGGCTGTCTCTTCGAAGGCTATGGCCTAGTCGTAAATGTCAAACATTCGGTATTCAAAGTGAAGAGAAATGCCTGCGTATTGAGAAGGTCTATGTCATCAACCTTGATCGTGAACCGGATCGTTGGTACAAGATGAAGCAAGAGCTTAGACACATATTGGACTCTTCGGGAGCTAAACTTCTGAATCTGACTGAGCGGTATGTCGCTGTTGATGCTAATGAATTCTCACAGGAGCCATCCAAGGATGCCGAAATTGATCCAATCTATACACTTGGAGATCAACTTTTTGTAGAACCCCAACCTCTAGTCATTCCAACGCGCCTCGAACTAAATACTCCTATTCGAATGAGTCGAGCAGAGTGTGCAGTTGCTCGATCGCACATCAATATTTGGAGGCAAGTTGCAGCGAGTAATCATGAGTACGTTCTTCTTCTTGAAGATGATGTATGGTTTCATTCAGGTTTTGCTAGATATCTGGACAAATTGTGGAATGAAGTTGTATTAGAAAATAATAAGAAAAGCAAATTTGACGTTCTTTATTTGTCGTATCTTGAAGTGAAGCATGGTGCACCAAAAACCATACTGTCAAGGAACGTATTCCGACCAGTACGCGGGCTTTGGTACCTGTCCGGATATGTTCTTTCCCGCGAGGGAGCAGAGAAACTTCTTCGCCTACTTCCATGTCGCGGCCCTATTGACCTCTGGATAAATCACCAGTTCGAAGCACTAGATGTACTCGCAGCTAAACAACCTCTTATTAGCCAACATCGGGATATTAGATCTACCAACTCATATTCAATACTTCCTACCCTTACATCACTCGGTGCAATCACTAGTGAAGGGGCATCCTTATTTAATATCCGTCCAACTGAGCAGCCAGTATTTGCTTTTGGCTCTGAAGACTCCGGCCATTCATCGCTTGCAATGGCTTTGTCCATGCTAGGATACAGATGTTGCAGTGATTTCAAGGATTTACCGATTCCTGAATTGGAAAGGCTTCTTGAGGGAAGAGAGGATAGGATTTTCGACGCATATGTTAACGTAGGATCTTTGGATGCAAAAGTTAGGGAACTCCGGATTCGCTACCCGAAGGCAAAATTTATTCTCAACAAAGTCAAGAAGATCACTGCAGATGGAGCTTTCCTGAGTATGGAGGAAGCCCTCAAAGGTGCCGACCTAACTATACTTCATTCAGAAGAATTGAATAAATGGCAAGTCGTTTGCGAACACCTAAGATGTGCGCCGCCCACATGCTCCTACCCTGTACTGAAGGATCTTGGTCAAAGACCAATTCTCGACGAAATCATTGATTCGAACCAAGTTATAAAATTCAAAAATCCTATGCGTGATAATTCACCATGGATAGTTGAGTCCCGTAAGTGGTGGCAAGGCATTAGCCCTGTCGCGACAGAGGGTGGACAGACGGATACTGGAACGTTCGTTAGAATCACTGACTGTTTGGAATGTCTCGACACGAGACGTTGGCTCCTAAGGAAAGACACTTTCACGGACAATTTAGCATTGTTTATCCCATCAAACGTCGAGTTCAGATCAGGAATCGGGGCTGTGCTTTCCGTTAAAAGGGAGTCCCTCGGCGTTCGAGATTATACCGCTGCATCGATATGCAGTCAGGATCAATACTTGTTCGGAAAATTCGAAGCGACCATCCAGGCGTCTAATGTGCCAGGAGTGGTCACCGGATTATTCCTCCACCGCAACTCACCGCGACAGGAAATAGATATCGAGATCGCCGGGAATCGACCAGATCGCCTCTTGATCAATGTCTTCTACAACCCAGGTGGCGAAGGAGCAAATTTTGACTATGGCTATAGAGGTACTCCAAGCTATATTGAGCTAGGGTTTGACGCATCCAAAGCAAGACACCGCTTTACAATTGAATGGAGTCCGAATGAGATCCGATGGTTGGTTGACGATAATTTGGTCCATAAGCGCGCCATCTGGGATCCGACACCTATCCCACATCTTCCAATGACGCTCCATGTCAATAGTTGGGTAACTCGTTCTACCCAATTTGCCGGGCGTATCAACAATCGACGTCTCCCAACTTCCACCATAGTTGGGGAGATCGTTATAGAGGCAAATGCCGATATTCCCACACCTGGGGCCAGTTATATACAATCATAGGTTTGACCTAGTAATTTTAACTCAAGTCAGTTTGTACAATGAAAATTTTATCATTCAATCCGGGCCATGATGGCGCATTCGCTTATCTTGAGGACGGGCATTTGATTGCCTCAATTGAGGCTGAGAAAGACTCTCATTATCGTCACTCACCGCTTTCCATTCAGGATATGTTCAGCATCCTCGGTAAACTCAATGAAGTTCCAGACGTGCTTTGTAGAGGTGGGTGGTGGCCTGGCAACACACATTTGTCTGAGCAGCGCTTTCTTGCTGGATACCATGGTGTCAGTAACAGTGAAATTATAGTTGGTCAAGAACGCCTTTTGGGGAAGATGGTTGACAACTTCTCGTCTTCCCACGAACGTTCCCACCTTCTCTGTGCCTTTGGTATGTCAAATCTGCCTAAGGGAACCCCTTGCTATGCATTACTTTGGGAAGGAGTGATTGGCTCATTCTATAAAATAGACGCTGAGTTGAACCTGGTTAAGCTAGCCGATGTAATGCCTGAACCAGGCCATCGATATGCCTTGCTCTATGGCTTAGCTGACCCAACCTTTGATAAAAAAGTTGCAGAATTCTCACGATTTTCTGATGCGGGAAAGCTAATGGCTTTGGCTTCATTTTCAAAGCGAAGTAAACCTTCGGATGAAGAGGAAAAAATAATCGCGTTTTTAATGCAAGATTGCCTTCACCTTAAGCCGAAAGAATGTGAAGCCTTAAGGCATTACCGCCACTACAATGTTGGACTGGATGATACTGAGTTTCGTAACTTCGCCGGTATAGTCAGCGACAGAATATTTGATCGCTTTTATCAATATGCCAAACTCAATATGAAGAGGGACATGCCGTTGCTGATTACAGGGGGGTGCGGACTAAATTGTGACTGGAACACGAAATGGAGGGAGACTAATCTCTTTTCAGAGGTATTCGTGCCACCTGTTGCCAACGATTCGGGATCTGCAATCGGTACAGCGATTGATGCTCAGTTTCATTTTACAGGAAATCATAAGATCGATTGGAATGTCTACTCTGGCCTTGAATTCATTATTACCGACTCTTTCGATTTGAGTCTATATGATTACTACGAAACGAACTATTCAATGATTGCTAATATGTTGGCTAAGGACCTCATCATTGGATGGGTAAACGGGAAATACGAAATTGGGCCACGCGCATTGGGAAATCGTTCGATTCTCGCTTCACCATTCCATGAAAGTACTAGAGTGCGGCTAAATGAAATTAAACAGCGCGAACAATTTCGACCAATTGCACCTGCTTGTTTAGAAGAAGATGCTGTAAAATGGTTTGGTTGTGATCAAGAGAGTCCATATATGCTTTACACATATCGTGTTAAGACAGATGCTCTAGCTGCGGTTACACACGTAAATAGAACCGCTCGCATCCAGACAGTATCATCTGTTAGTAACCGCTATTTGTACAATTTGTTAATCGCGTTCAAAGCCCGGACCGGATACGGTGTTTTGTGTAATACTTCACTTAATTTCAAGGGAAGAGGATTCATAAACAATCTAACTGACCTCTCAACATATGCCATACAGCACAATTTAGATGGATTTGTTATTGAAGGGCGAAGCTATTTTTTGAAATCATCAAAGAATTATCAAGAATACTTGAGGATCTCAGAAAATGTATCCGGAATGGAAAAATCATTTACAAACATCAATTGATGAGATATTTGTTATCCCCCCATTTATCTTTACTTTTATAGTATCTATGACGACAAATAAACATACAACTGGTAGATCAACTAATATGGGTGGAAGTCGAAGAGTACAAAGACAATTTTGCCGGAGATATTAAATTAAGAGTAAAGCGAATCGAAATAGTCTAATATGGCCAAAAAGAACGGAAACGATAAATCTATAGAAGTAACCCTTTGGGATGCAGCGAATAAATTGCGGGGCAGTGTTGAACCAGCTGAATACAAACATGTTGTATTAGGACTTATTTTCTTAAAGTTTGCCAGCGACAAGTTTGAACAACATAGGGCCAGACTTATTGCTGAAGGTAAAGAAAAGTACATTGAAATGGCGGACTTCTACAATATGAGTAATGTGTTCTTTTTAGAAGAAACAAGCCGTTGGAGTTACCTGATAAAAAAATCGAAACAAAACGATATTGCCTTGCTTATTGATACAGCTTTGCACACCATTGAAAAAAATAACAAAGCACTGAAGGGTGCTTTGCCAGATAATTATTTTTCTCGATTGGGTTTAGATGTAACCAAACTGGCTTCGCTACTCGACACGATAAACGACATTGACACCACCAAAGATCCAAAACAAGATGTTGTGGGTAAAGTGTATGAATACTTCCTCAGCAAGTTTGCCCTTGCAGAAGGTAAAGGTAAAGGGGAATTCTATACTCCAAAAAGTATTGTAAACCTGATTGCCGAAATGATTGAACCATACAAAGGCATTATTTATGACCCGGCTTGTGGATCTGGCGGTATGTTTGTGCAATCTATCAAGTTTATTGAAGCACACCACGGTAATAAGAAAGAGGTTTCAATTTACGGGCAGGAATATACCAACACTACCTACAAACTGGCAAAGATGAACCTTGCCATACGAGGCATTTCTGGAAACTTGGGAGAAAAAGCAGCCAACACTTTTTCCGACGATCAGCACAAAGACCTGAAAGCCGATTACATAATGGCAAACCCTCCTTTTAACCAAAAAGACTGGCGGGCCGAAAAACGAATTGATAGACGACCCACGCTGGCGTGGGTACGATGTGCCACCCAAAAGCAACGCCAACTATGGTTGGATTTTGAATATGGTTTCTAAACTTTCCGACAACGGAGTGGCAGGCTTTATATTGGCAAACGGTGCACTCAGTGGCGGTGGCGAAGAATACAAAATACGCCGTAAGCTCATTGAAAACAATTTGGTGGAAGCCATTTTGGTATTGCCACAAGATATGTTTTACACCACCAACATCAGTGTTACACTTTGGATTCTGAACAAGAACAAAAAAGCCCATACCCGAAAAATTGGTGATGAAATCAGAAACTACCGTGACAGAGAAAAAGAAATTCTGTTTATGGATTTGCGACAAATGGGCATTCCGTTTGAGAAAAAATACATTCAGTTTTCAGAAGAAGATATAAGCAAGATAACGGGCACTTACCACCAATGGCAGACCCAAGAAATTGAAAACATTCCCGAGTTCTGCTATTCGGCTACTTTGGAAGAAGTAAAGAAAAAAGATTTTTCACTCGTGTCAAGCAAATACATTGAATTTGTAAACCGTGACGAGAATATTGACTTTGACGAGAAAATGAAAACCCTGCAAACCGAATTTGCCTACTTGCTGAAAGCCGAAACCGCTTCAAAAAATGATTTGCTAACCGTTTTTAATGAATTGGGGTATGAAATCAAATTATAAACGGATTGGTGAACATATTCGGCTTGTAGATGAAAGAAACAAAGGGCTGCAAGTAAAACAGCTTTTGGGTTTAAGCATTTCAAAACAGTTTATTCCTTCTGTTGCCAATATTGTCGGTACAGATATGGAGAACTATAAAATTATCCGTAAAACCCAATTTGCTTGTAGCACTATGCAGGTAAGGCGTGATAAAAAAATGCCTGTTGCTTTGTTACAGGAAGTGGACGAAGCCATTATTTCACAAGCTTATCCGATTTTTGAAGTAAAAGACGAACAACAACTTTTGCCCGAATATTTAATGATGTGGTTTACACGTTCAGAGTTTGACCGTGAGGCTTGTTTTCACGCTGTTGGCGGTGTGAGAGGAAGTTTAGAGTGGGAAGATTTTGAAAATTTGCAATTACCCATTCCCCACATCACCAAACAAAGAGAAATAGTAAAAGAATACAACGTAATCCAAAACCGCATAGCCCTTAACCAACAACTGATACAAAAACTCGAAGAAACCGCAAAGTCAATTTATAAGCAGTGGTTTGTGGAGTTTGAATTTCCTGATGAAAACGGCAGGCCATATAAAAGCAGTGGAGGAGAAATGGTTTGGAATGAGGAATTGGGAAAAGAGATTCCGAAGGGGTGGAAAATAATAACTATAACTGATACAGGAATAATAAAAGCAGGTGGAGATAAACCAAATATTTTTTCAGAAACAAAAACTAATGAATGTCCGATACCAATATATTCAAATGGTATCACAAATGATGGACTTTACGGATATACTAATAAACCTAATTATTCTAAGAATAGTATTACAATTTCCGCAAGGGGAACTATTGGATTTTGTGTTTTAAGGAGAGAAGATTTTGATGCAATAGTGAGGCTTTTAGTGCTTACTCCAAATTATCCAACATCTGCCATTTATTTGTGGCAAACAATTAAACAAATTGAATTTGATAATTCAGGATCAGTTCAAAATCAACTTACCATTCCACAAATCGCAGTAACAAACATCTTATTTCCCGAAATAGAGGTACTAAACAAATACGATTCAATTGTAAGTCTTATTTATCAAAATATTGAGATATTAACTAAAGAAAACCAAAAGCTAACGGAGCTGAAAGACTTGCTTCTTTCGAAATTAGCTACAATAGAAAATTAGGAAACATGTATATATCAGAACTCAAACTTTGGAACTTTAGGAAATACGGCAAAACTGGATGGGATTTGGATAAACCGCATTTATTGGTTCCATTTAATGAGGGTTTGAATGTCCTAATTGGGGAAAATGATTCTGGAAAAACAGCAATCCTTGACGCAATTAAATTAGTGCTAAAAACACACGCTTATGAATGGATAAAGGTTGAGGATATAGATTTTTTCAATGATTCAACAAAGCTTAGAATTGAGGTTGTTTTTCGAGGACTAAAAATCGATGAAGCAAAGAACTTTACAGAATGGCTTGGTTGGGATGGAGAGGGTGATGAAGCAAAACCTGTTCTGCGATTGATTTATGAAGTTGAAAAAAGGAATGATCGTATTTTGCCATCGGATATAAAAGCAGGTATGGATGATATTGGATATCCATTGAATGCAGAGGCAAGAGATTACCTGAAATCTACATATCTAAAAGCACTAAGAGATGCGGATGTTGAATTAGTTGCAAAGAAAAATTCTAGAGTATCACAAATCCTGCAAGGACATGATTTATTTAAAAAACTAGAAGGTGTTCCTCATGAATTTGAAGGTTGGTTTGCAGAAGTAAATGAAAAAATAAAAAGCTGGTTTGAAAACGACGTTGCACCAACGGGAGTTAAGAGCAATAAAGAACAAATAAAAGATATAATTGATAAATTCTTACAGGAATTTATTAAGGACTCTTTCAGTTCAAAATTACAGCTAACTGATCCGGAGATTAAATCCATTTTAGAAAAAATATCCTTGGGAATAGAAGGAGTAAAGAATCTTGGGCTTGGAACTATGAACCGGCTTTATATGGCGGTAGAACTATTGCATTTAAAGAAAGAATGGGATGGTCTAAAGCTGTGTTTGATCGAAGAATTGGAAGCTCATTTGCATCCTCAGGTTCAAATGAAAGTGGTAGAAGCTTTATTAAAAGAAAAAGAAGTTCAGTTTATTTTAACGACTCATAGCCCTAATCTAGCTTCAAAGGTCGATATTGATAAACTAATAATATGCAATGGAGATGATGTATATCCATTAAGAAAAGAAATTGACACACAACTTGAAAAAGAAAACTATACCTATTTAAAAAGGTTTTTAGATGTAACAAAATCAAATTTGTTCTTTGCCAAAGGGGTAATTATTGTAGAAGGCTGGGCTGAAGAAATTTTAATCCCGGCCATTGCCGAAAGATTAGGTTTTGATCTGACGAAAAATGAAGTCTCAATTGTTAATGTAGGCTCTACGGCTTATCTACACTTTGCAAAGATTTTTTTAAGAAATGATGGGAAAAAGATGAACATCCCTGTTTCTATTGTTACAGATTTAGATATTCGTCCTGATGAAAACGGAAATTTCAATTGTACCAAAGAATCTGAGAAAAGAGCTAGTATAGAAAATTATTTTAATGATTTCAATGGCTCTGATGTAAAGCTAAAAATAGCAAAACAATGGACATTGGAGTGGTGTTTATTTAAGTCTTCATCGCTTTCGACGGATTTTAAAGAATCTATTTTAAAGGTCCATTCTAAAACAAATGATTTTAAGAAGGATGACTATGGGGCTTTCAAGCCAGAATTCCAGAATAAGTTAATACATAAGCTGAACAAGAAAGAAGGAACTTCACCATTAGATAAAGTTGCAGTTGCAAATACTTTAAGTGAGAGAATTGCTGAGAATCAAACAAATTTGGACTCGAATGATGAATATATTAAATACTTAGTTGAAGCTATAAAACATGCCTGTAGAGTGAAGTGATAATAAAAGACGATCATATTAGGGAAGCGGAAAACCTGCTAATTAACGGAATTAGATTTGATGGTGAAGAACGAATTCCTTTCATTAAAAATCTAAATTCTTGTGATTTATTAGCAGTACCAGGTAGTGGCAAAACGACTGCACTTCTTGCTAAGCTTTATTGTATTTCAAAACATTTACCCTTTAATGATGGTTCAGGCGTTTTGGTCTTATCACATACAAATGCTGCAGTTGATGAAATTAAAAATAATCTGAAGAAGATTTGTCCAAATCTATTTGGGTATCCCAATTTTATTGGCACGATTCAAAGTTTTGTAAATAAGTTTCTGGCAAACCATGCATGTTTAATAAAATATGGCTCATATATAGCAATCAATGATAATGATGTTTTTGAGAGAGAAGCTGATAAATTCTTCAATTCTCTGCCTTGGAAAAAGACGGAACCAAAAGGTTTAAAAAATAAACTGTTGGGGAAACTAAATATTGGTAAAGGAGATATTGGCTTTGATGAAAAGGTTGAGAATATTAAGAAGTTTCTAAAATATTTTGAATTAAATATCATTGATAGAAAAGTAATATACAATGAATCGTCTTTTTATACATACTGTGGGAGTAGCCAAGCATATTATTTAGAACTTGAAGGCTGGAGAGAAAGTTTATTTAAAAAAGGTATTTTAAATTACAAGGATTCTTTTTCCTTGGGAGAGTGGTTTTTAGAAAATTATCCAGAAATAAAAGCATTCTTAAAGAAGAGATTTAAATTTATATTTATTGATGAAATGCAGGATCTGGAGAAGTTTCAAATTGACATTATTGATAAAATATTTTATGAAGAATGTTCTCCTTCTATAATGCAAAGAATAGGTGATATAAACCAATCTATTTATAGCTCAGGAAAAAGAGTAAAGGTTAAAGCAGACTGGGTTCCCCGAAATCAATTATATTTAAAAGGATCAAATCGTTTAACATCTGAAATTGCCAATATTGTTAACTTTTTCACACTAGACAGACAAGTTGATGAAGAAGGACATCCAAGATTTGTTGTTTATGGTCTCCGACAATTGAAAAGTGAAATAAAACCTCATATTTTATTATTTGATTATGATTCGATGGACAGCTTGCAGGAAAAATTCAAAGAACTGATAATGAGGTTTTCACTTCCTGAAACAAGTGAAGCAAAGAAATATGGTTTTAAGATTATTGGATGGAATGCAAAATGGGATGATGATGATCACGGAGGGAAGTTAAGACTAGAAGATATTTTTGATTCTTATAAGAAAGAGTTAAAAGCAAACAAAGAGTCTTATGATTCTCTAAGTAAATATTTGCAATTATTTGATTATGAAAAAACGACACTTGAGGCAGCAAGGAAAGCTGTGTTAAATGCATTGATTCATGTATTGAGAATAGAAGGTAAAACATATTTGGTAAGAATTAGGGGAAACGAAGTCTCAAGATATTTTTCAAAAGATGAGCTCATTAAATTTATTAAGAGTCCTGAAAATAATTGCGATTATGAATTATTTAAGAAATTAATATATGTCTGTGCTAATAGATTAACAATAAAAAGAGAATACGATATCGTCTATAATTTTTTGAAAAAGTTTATTACAAGTAAATTTAAAACATGGTTTAATCTGACAATTAATCAAGAAACACAATCTTTTATCGGAAATGAATTCGAAGAAATTGTAATAACAAGCAATGCCAGTGCAACAGAGGCTGATTCAGATAATGAAATAAAGATTGATATAGGGACAGTTCATTCAGCAAAAGGGCAAACTCATTGTGCAACAATGTATGTTGAAACTTCTTACTTTGATTATGAGACGAATAAATTAAAAGTTGTTTCAAAAAAAGCAACTTCAACAAGTCCTGAAGAATATCTTCCATATCCATTGCTCGGACAAGAGCATTCATATCGTCCACAAAAAGACAGTAGAGCAAAAGAAGCCCTAAAAATGATGTACGTTGGATTTTCCAGGCCAACTCATCTACTTTGTTTTGCTTGCCTTAAAGAAAATATAACAGACATAGATTGCTATGGAGATGCGGGCTGGGAAGTGATTGATTTAACCAAAAGATAGAATGAAATTCACCGAAGAAAAATTAGAATCTGCTTTTATTGAATTGTTGGGAAATGAAAATTTTCTGCATCAGTTGGGCATTACTATTGTAATATCAGCCGAAGTAGATTTGATTAAAAAAAATTAAAGTGTTATGAACAGCGAAATACTTATATACCAAAACTCCGATGGTAACATAAAAATAGATGTTCGCCTGGAGGAAGAAACCGTTTGGCTTACCCAGGCTCAACTGTGTGATCTGTTTCAAAAATCGAAAGCCACTATTAGCGAACATATTAAAAATGTGTTTGAAGAGGGCGAATTAGACGAAAAAGTGGTTGTTCGGAAATTCCGAACAACCACTCAACACGGGGCCATGGCAGGCAAAACACAAGAAGTAGAGGTAAATGGATACAATCTTGATGTAATAATATCTGTTGGTTATCGTGTAAAATCGCCACAAGGTACCCAATTCCGTATTTGGGCAACCCAAAGACTCAAAGAATATATTATTAAAGGTTTTGCTCTTAATGACGACCGATTTAAGTCGGGCAATTCGATGAACTATTTCAACGAATTGCAAGAACGTATTCGTGAAATACGAATTTCGGAAAGATTTTTCTATCAAAAAATAAAGGACATCTATACTACCAGCATTGATTACGATTCCAGGGACGAAAAAACCATTGAGTTTTTTAAAGTAGTACAAAATAAATTGCTTTGGGCTATTAGCGAGCAAACAGCAGCCGAATTGGTATACCGCAGAGTAGATGCTAGTTTGCCATTGTTGGGTATGCAATCATTAGATAAAAAAAATACCTTGTCTGTTAAAAAAACTGATGTTATTATAGCAAAAAATTATCTAAAAGAAGAAGAAATAAAACTGCTTGGTTTATTGGTAGAGCAATATTTGGCATTTGCCGAAACAATGGCACAGCAACGCACCCCAATGTATATGACAGATTGGATACAACGGTTAGATGTTATTCTGCAATTGAACAGGAGGGAGTTACTTACTCATGCAGGCAAAATTAGTCACGAAAAAGCATTAAAGAAATCCGGTGAAGAGTTCGAAAAATATAAAATCGCTCAAAAAATTAATGAAAAAGAGCAAAGTTTAAAAGAAATTGAGGAAGATATTAAGAAACTTGGAAAGTTTAAAAAATGAAATTCACTGAAGAAAAATTAGAAATGGCCTTTATTGAATTGTTGGGGAACGAAAAATTTCAACATCAACTAGGCATTACTATTGCACGTTCAGTCGATGAAGTATTGATAGAAGAAGATTTGCTAACATATTTATTAAGCAAATATGAAAGTAACCATATCACGAGAAACGAAGCAAAATCAATCATTCTTCAACTGAAAACCTTACCTTCCTCTGACCTTTATGAATCTAATAAAACAATTCTCCGATGGTTGTCCGATGGCTTTATTCTTAAACGCGAAGACCGAATCCAAAAAGACATTCATATTGAGTTAATCGACTATAACGGTCTTGAGAGACAGCTTGCCAGTCCCGATTTAGATTTCATTTCAGCAGAACAGGATGTAAAATATCCACCCGATTACAATATTTATAAGTTTGTCAATCAACTGGAAATAGTTGGTTCAGAAAAACGAATCCCCGATGGCATAGTTTATATCAATGGCTTGCCTTTGGTGGTATTTGAGTTTAAAAGTGCCATTCGCGAAGAAGCTACAATTTTTGATGCGTTTAATCAGTTAACCATCCGATACAGGAGGGATATCCCGGAATTGTTTAAATACAATGTCTTTTGTGTTATCAGCGATGGAATAAACAACAAAGCAGGTTCGTTTTTTGCACCTTATGAGTTTTTTTATGCCTGGCGAAGAATAGCCGGTCTGGCAAAAGATGTAGATGGTATAGACAGCATCTATACCCTGATCCAGGGTATGTTTAACCGCAACAGGCTTAGAGATATAATCCGGAACTTTATTTACTTCCCCGACAGCTCAAAGAAAAACGAAAAAATTGTTTGCCGCTATCCGCAGTATTATGCAGCCAAACGTCTGTTCGATAATATTAAGCTTGCTCAAAAACCTGGGGGGGACGGTAAGGGCGGAACTTATTTCGGTGCAACAGGTTGTGGTAAAAGCTTCACCATGCTTTACCTCACTCGCCTCTTGATGAAAAGTGAACATTTCGAAAGTCCTACTATTGTTTTAATTACTGACCGTATTGATCTGGATGACCAGTTATCAGAGCAGTTTACCAATGCCAAACGATTTATCGGTGACAATACCGTTATAAGTGTAGAAAGCCGGGCAGAATTAAGGAACCTTATCCGGGGCAGGCAGAGTGGAGGAGTATTTTTAACTACCATTCATAAGTTTACAGAAGACACTGAATTGCTCAGCGACAGAAACAATGTTATTTGCATTTCTGATGAAGCCCATCGTACTCAGGTAAACCTCGATCAGAAAATAAAAATTAGCGAAAAGGGAGTTACAAAAACTTATGGCTTTGCAAAATACTTACATGATTCCTTACCCAATGCCACTTTCGTAGGATTTACCGGAACCCCTATTGATGCTACACTCGATGTTTTCGGAAAAGTCATCGATGCGTACACAATGACAGAATCTGTCAGGGATGAAATCACAGTTAGAATAGTATATGAAGGTCGTGCTGCTAAAATTGTCTTAAACAATAGTGAACTTGAAAAGATTGAAAAATACTACGAGCAGGTAGCTATTGAAGGAGCCAATGAGTACCAGATAGAACAAAGCAAAGAAGAAACCGCCAAAATGAATGCTATACTTGGCGATCCGGACCGGTTACAATCACTGGCAGAAGATTTTGTAACCCATTATGAAAACAGAGTATCCGAAGGTGCTACTATAAAAGGCAAAGCAATGTTTGTATGCAGCAGCCGGGATATTGCTTATGCTTTCTATAAAAATGTTATTGCCCTTCGACCTGAATGGGCTGTGATCCGAATCGCTGAGGAAGGAACCGTTTTATCTGAAAAAGACCAAAGGGAAATCAAACCGATGGAACGGATTAAATTGATTATGACCCGCAGTCAGGATGATCCGGAGGAGATGTACAAACTTATAGGAACAAAAGAACAACGTAAAGAATTGGATCGCCAGTTCAAGAACGAAAAATCAAATTTCAAAATTGCAATTATAGTGGATATGTGGCTTACTGGGTTCGATGTGCCGTTTTTGGATACTATGTACATCGATAAACCAGTTCAGCAGCACAATTTAATTCAGACCATATCAAGAGTTAATCGAAAGTATGCTGGTAAAAACAAAGGTCTAGTGGTTGACTATATCGGCATTAAGAAGCAAATGAACCTGGCTTTGGCCAAATACAACAAGGGTGATGAAGACAATTTCGAAGACATTGCCGAATCGCTTATAATAGTCAGGAATTACCTTGATTTATTGGCAAAACTGTTCCACAACTTTGATAGTACTAAATATTTCAAAGGCACAACATTACAACAGTTAAACAATCTAAATCAGGCTGCTGAATATGTTCAGCTCACAAAAGATATTGAAACACGTTTCATGGGATTTGTGAAACGATTGAAAGCAGCTTATGATATTTGCGCTGGTAGCGAGCATTTAACTCAAGCGGAAAGAGATTATACACATTTTTATATGGCTGTGCGCTCAATTGTTTTCAAACTCACTAAAGGAAACGCTCCTGATACTGCCCAGATGAATGCCAGAGTGCGTGAAATGATAAAAGATGCTTTGGCAAGTGATGGCGTAGAGGAGATCTTCAAATTGGGCGATGATCAGGAATCCGAACAGGATATTTTTGATAAAGACTATCTGGCTAAAATTGACAAAATAAAACTTCCTAATACCAAAATCAAATTGCTTCAACAGTTACTAGCAAAAGTCATAAGTGAAATTAAAAAAGTCAATAGAGTAAAAGGAATAGATTTCACAAAAAAAATGCAGACTCTTGTTGAACGCTATAATCAACGTGACGAGAATGACATTTTAAGAAGTGAGGTATATGAAGAAATGGCAGAGCAATTGACTAATATGATCTGGGATGTCCACAGAGAATTTTCGGCCGGAGATGTACTTGGAATTGACTTTGAGGAGAAAGCTTTTTATGACATTTTAAAAGATCTGTGTATTAAGTACGATTTCACATATCCTGAAGATAAATTGATAAATCTTGCCAAAGCAGTTAAGGAGTTGGTTGACGGTCAAGCCAAATTCCCAGACTGGAACAAACGAGATGATATTAAATCTGCTTTAAAAGTTGGTTTGATTCTACTATTAGACGATTTTGGTTACCCACCAGTTGAAAGAGACGAAGTGTATGTTGAAATTTTTGAACAAGCAGAGAATTTTAAAAGGTACAACATAAATTAATCATTCCATAAAAACCTATAATATGCCAGAATCAAGTTTTCATTTAAACTCAACTTACAATAAATGTTCTATCGATCCAACAGAAATAAACAGCGTTGGTGGCCCAGAAAATCCTAAGATTCAGGTATGGTTAAATCTTGAATTAAATCCCGGCGAAGGGAAACAATATCAGCCATTTATTCTTCTTTCAATTGACGCGAAATTAAGAGCATTTGACAGTTCCTTTGAAATTGCTTCAGGTTTATCATTTCAACATTCAAAAATAACTGGTAAATATTCAACCCGTGTTATGCTTGAATTTGTTCTCTCAGCTTATAAAATATTAAAAATTGAGGAAAAAAGGATTGACAATTTTAAAGCCACGATTGATGTAAATTTCAGAGCGATAAATACCCAGTCATTTACAGTACCTGTCGGAAATACAAAAAAAGATATAACATTTATGACAGATATCACTCAGACTTTCTGTAATATAAATTTTGAAATTCCACAATCACTATGGATTACAAAACACTTAGCTGGATTAGGTTGGCAAGCATCAAGTATTATCGAATTGCCATCATCAAATGATTTAATACCAGAAGCATACAGTAATTCAATAAATGAATTGACACAAGCTAATGTTTATTTTAATAAGGGTGACTATGATAAAGTCGTTGCACATTGCAGAAGTGCAATTGATCCAATAAGGAAAAAGTTACCAGAATTAAAATCTATAATGACTAGTAAAAGCTCTTATGATTGGATTGATAATGTGAACGAAAGCACCTTTACCTGGATTGATAAATTAATTAAGGAAACTTCAAATTTCGCTTCAAAAACACATCACCCACCAAGCACTGGTCATTTCTCAAGACATGATGCACAGGTAGTACAAATGATAACAACAGCAATTGTTGCTTATGCAGGAAAATGCATTTCAGATAATTCTACCAATAGATAAACCATCCCTTCGCTGTCAGGCACATTACGCAAAAGGTACATTCATTTAAAAATGTCAAACAATTGTGGTTTGCGTAAAGAGCCTTCCAGCCCGTCCCTGCCACTCGACGAGACTGGCGGCTAAAGTAGAAAATGTTACCATATCAAGACAAAAATAAAATTTGCCCTACAGCTAACTCACTGGCAAATGTAATAAGCTCTTCAAACATTCAATTACCCATACAATCAACAACTTAGCTTATTACACTTGCCAGCTAGCATCGACCCGTAGACTTTGGATTTTCTAGGAAATTATTAATGATTAATCGTTTATCTAACCAAAAGGATTTTTACCATTTAGACAACTTCACTATCGGGACAAATCAGTGCAACTTACCTGGACTTTAACAAAACTACCCTGACAAGAAAATTTCTGCAACCAAGACAGTTTTAAAATAAGCCCAACAGCTAACAAGCGGGTATAAGCAATAAGCTTGTCGCAGTTTTTGCAAAACTCTGCTATCAAGACAGTTAAACTGTTAAGCAATGTACCCGGATTCGCACAGGTGCACGGAATTAAATTCCTGAACCTTGACTGTTTTCTGGCTCCAAGACAATTTGCACCGCGATGCTGCACCAGTGCCCTTTTCTCAATTTATCTACCGGGATAAATAATCGTTCACTTATTAAATTTGTACCGCGATCGCACCTGCACCAAATAAAATTTGTACCATGACTCCAAAAACTGCGCCATGGTGCCTTACCCACCGGGATAACATTGTAGCTAAAGTACCGGGACAGGTGCCCGGATGGGATGCGCACCAACGCTTACATGCTCATACCCGCTGGCCGTTATATGTAAGGTTGGCCCCTAATACCATGATATCCGACGCGCAAGCAAGAGTTTGGCAGCTTGCCACCGCGTCGGCCTTCGCTGCTGCCAAACACATGCTTTTTTGCCTGCCCGGACTTCACCGGCAAGACAACTAGTCGTGGCACAGAGACAACAAGACCAATGAGATCTATACCCGCGTAACCACCAAGGGTTTCGATCAGATAAAAAGTCCGCTTGACACATTAGACCTTTGACTATAACATTTAAATATTGGAATTTTCCTATATTTACTACATGAACGAAAACAACTAAAATGACGCCACGCACAAGTCAGAAATAAACTCCACTATGGCGTTTACACAATCGTTGTAGCGCATTAAAATATAATTGCTATTCTCTTAATCAAGTTGTAAATTTACTGGGCAAGCAGCAGAATCATGATTCTTATTAATCTATAAATACAACTAAAATTAATTATCAATTAAAAACGGAGGTCAAAATGAAAAAACTAAAATTCCATTTTCCAGTTGCTCTTATTGTTTTGTTATTAATTACTGCTATCAGTTGTTCTCAACAAAACAAAAAAGCTGATGTTGAAGCCGATAAGGCTGCCATCAAAGAGGTTATGAACCAATATGCAATTGCCGTAAACAGCGGAAATTTTGATTTGTGGATTTCCCTGTGGGTTAATAACGGAGTTCAATTGCCCCCTGGTGCCCCATCAAGAACAGGTATTGCACAAATTACTGAGGGAATGAAGCCCGCATTCGATCAGATGATATTGGATATTAAAATTACCAGTATGGAAGAAACCAGGGTTTTTGGAGATATGGGGCTTACCAGAGTTAGTTATACTTTAGCTGCGACTCCAAAAGCGGGAGGAGATAAAATTATCCTTGAGCCAGATGGGAAAGCTTTGACACTCTATGAAAGACTGCCTGATGGTATCTGGAAAATAGCGTACGACTGCTTCAATTCTAATACTCCACCAAATGTTGAGTAAGGAATATAGACACTGTTATAGAACCTAAATATCCCAGAGTTATTTTTAAAGAATTAAGAGAGTTAAATAATAACGCGCTACAACATTGTATAAACGTAATACGGGCTGAAATATTAAAATTGAACATTTTTGCTCCTAATAAACTTTGGTGCAGTCGGACAGCAAATTGCTTCGAAACCTGCACTACGCTTATACTTAACCGTTAGCAACGATTTAAAAACAAGAAATATATGAACAAGCATACATAAAAGAAAGAATTAATAACCATCTAAAGTGGTATGGTGCAAAAATCGGACAACGTGACCACATATTGCCGGTAAAATCACAATTATCATATATAATTTTTCAACTGCCACCTTATTCCAGCCATGAATAATTAATTTGTAATGGCCAGATGTGATCAGGGCGACTGACTTTTCCAAAGGAGCCTAACTATACCTGCCGACGAGATTAATGACTTGACGACAATATTTTTATACATCTGGACAGTTTTAAAATTCACCCTACATATAACACGGATGGTATGGGTAATTGCCTTCAGCAGCCCGGATAACTTCTCAGTCGGCTCAAAAAGTAAATGCGAGAAACCACCTCAAACTTATTAAACTTTGTGTACCATGACAAATCCTGCTGCCGTGACAAAGTCAATAGGGCTGCTGGCCGACGCGCTGTTGTCATGGTTTTTGCATCGCCACTTAGACAGTTTTATCGTGACGGAACAAATCCTGCCCATCTATCGGGACTCAGCCGTTTGGACAATTTCATCATGACACGAAAACTCTCGTCCATCTACCGGGACTTTGCAAAAACGCATGCCAACCCTGACACAGACGGCAACTCCCCATACGTGCGACAAGAAGTCGCTTACTATAACTGTTTGACATATAATTATTTACAAATTAATTCGTTAGATGATCAAACCTTGTGTTCCATCACAAGTAGCCTAAGGACACATGCATACCGG
>DATKUO010000193.1:0-5637 GCA_035530515.1 Bacteroidales bacterium | reverse complement strand
TCTCTTTATGTTGCATTGCAGAATACATAGGCTGTAGGTATACAACATAAATCGCAACCCTCACTATTGATAGATGCTCGCCTGCTGCAGTTAATTTTAATCGGCAAACGTGGGTTTGCATAAAGCAATATTTAATCATTTGCTATTTATTTCTAAGGTATGATTGAACCTGCAAAAAGAATTATCAGTTTAAAAAATATAATTTAGCTTGCAGGTTTCATAACACAGCAAGGCCAAGCCCCTGGGTTATTGCATAAGCCTTGCTTTAGTCATTCAATAACCCCACTTCATATGCCGAAAATTCGCTCCCCTGCAGGCAGGCTCATCACTAAAACAGCCTGCCAGGCTGTTTATTAACGCTTGGCCCTTCGCAACGGCTCGCCGTTAACGGAATTTGATTGAAGGTTTTTGGGATCCCCTTTGTTTTACAAATGATAAAAGGGCTAATGATGGAAAATCCGGTCACTCAGAGCATAGCAAATATGGAGGCCCATTAGATAGTTCAGGATATCCATTAGATGATGATTTCGGATGTGTGGATTTTTATTTGACTTGCATCTAACCCTTTCATAACTTTGTCGTGACTTTTACAAGTTCTTTCATTCCTAATAAATAGTAACACAAATACTATGAAAGGAATTATAAGTAATCTCTTTTTGCTTGTTTTTACAGGGCTATTCGCAATAGTCACAACTACATGTAGGAAACTGGAAAAATCAATGCTGGTTTTAACAAGTGAGGTTACAAATATCCTGACCAATTCTGCAGAAGCATCAGGAATGGTGATAGACCTGGGAGAAGGCGCTACTCAGCATGGTCATTGTTACGGAACTTCACCTGGTGTAAGCACCACAGGATCAAAGACACAACTTGGAACACCTCCGACAGGTGGATTTACCAGTCAGTTAACAAATCTGGAATCCAATTCAAAATATTACATAAAAGCATACATTAGCAATGGAGCTAAAATTGTATATGGGAAAGAGGTAAGTTTTTCTACCTTATCACCGTCAATCCCTACAATTACAACAATTGCTATTTCATCAATCACTGGTACATCTGCTTCAAGTGGAGGAGAGATATCAAATGATGGAGGAGCACCCGTTACTGAACGTGGTGTTTGCTGGAACACAACTACAAGTCCTACAACTGCTGATTCAAAAACTTCTGATGATACAGGATCAGATATCTATTCAAGTAAAATAACGGGATTAACAATTAGCACTACTTATTATGTAAGAGCCTATGCAACAAACAGTGCAGGTACTGCTTATGGGAATGAATTGTCTTTTTCTACAAGTTCAATACCACCTGAGATACCTAAGCTATTAACAACAGAGATAAGTGCTATAACAATAACTACAGCAAACAGCGGTGGAAATGTAACGGATGATGGAGGAGCTTCTGTTATATCAAGAGGTGTATGCTGGAGTCCTGATACAAATCCAACAATAGCAGATTCAAAAACTTCTGACGGAACAGGAACAGGTTCTTTTGTAAGCAATCTGGACGGATTAACAGGAGGAACGACTTATCATGTACGGGCATATGCAACCAATTCAGTTGGTACTGGGTACGGGTCAGATATTTCATTTACTACCAATACCGTTGAAGTTCCAATAATTCCAACAGTAACTTCAACAGCAATTTCCGGGATAACTTCAACAACTGCAACTGGTGGTGGAAACGTAACGGCAGATGGCGGAGCTGCAGTGACTACCCGAGGAGTTTGCTGGAGTATAAGTCAAAACCCGACTGTTACAGATAGCCATACCGAAGATGGCGATGGTACTGGCGTATTTATCAGCAGTTTAACTAATCTTACTCCGGGTACTACTTATTATGTAAAGGCTTTCGCTTCCAATAGTGCAGGCACAGCTTATGGTGTTGAGGTTTCATTTACCACCTTAGGTATTCCTACCATTTCTACAGCAGCAATCTCTTCCATTACTGCTACAACAGCAACATCTGGTGGAAATATTACATCTGATGGAGGAGCTGAAATAACTGCACGGGGAGTATGCTGGAGCACAACTGCAAATCCCACAACTGCTGATTCAAATACTACTGATGGTACAGGTGTAGGTATATTTACAAGTAATATAACAGGATTAACATCCTTAACGATTTACCATGTACGGGCTTACGCAACTAACTCGGAAGGTACATTTTATGGTGATGATATAATTTTTACCACAAGTGCCTTTTTACCAACTGTTACAACTGCGGAGATCTCTTTAATTACTTCTTCAACAGCTATATCCGGTGGAAATATCGCTTCCGATGGTGGTGCTGCAGTAACTGATCGGGGAGTTTGCTGGAGTATCAATCAATTCCCCACTATAACAGACAACAAGACTAGTGATGGCATTGGAACGGGCAACTTTACAAGCAATATTACAGGCCTTTTACCCAATACTAATTACTATGTAAGGGCATATGCTACTAACAGCGCAGGAACTACTTATGGCGACCAGGTAAGCTTTGTCAGCAATATCTTAACTGTTACTGATGCAGATGGGAATGTCTACAACACGGTGAACATCGGAACTCAGGTCTGGATGAGAGAAAACCTGAAGACTACTAAATATAACGATGGTACAGTAATACCCAATATAACAGATAATGTTGCCTGGGAAACCAGTACTACAGGTGCATACTGTGATTACGATAATACTTTGGATAATTCTGATATTTATGGCAAATTGTACAACTGGAATGTGGCTGCCTCAACTAATCCTAAAAATGTATGTCCCACGGGCATGCATGTACCCACCAATGCTGATTGGACAATCATGGAAGATTACCTGATTGCCAATGGCTATAACTATGATGGCACTTTCAGTGGTAATAAAATAGCCAAATCTCTTGCAGCAACAACAGACTGGGATGGATCATCTACACCAGGAGCAGTAGGTAATTCAGATTACCCAACTTATCGCAATAAAAGCGGTTTTACAGCGCTCCCAGGAGGCCAACGTGATTCCCTTGGGATCTATGCGCACCGTAGAAGCTTCGGTTTTTGGTGGAGTTCTTCGGAGGAAGATCCGATAAATGCTTTGTTTCGGCGTCTGTTTTTTGAAGAAATTGTTGTCCTAACAGGGTCTATCAATAAACAAAGCGGCCTTTCTATTCGTTGCCTCAGAGACTAATTAACCAGGTTAATAGATATAAGGGTTGGTAAATGCAACTGTATCAAAGTTCAGATATATTTTAAGATAATGCAAATAAAAAGAAGGCGACACTCGATGTGAAGTCTACTGCAATACAATTCTGTCAACTATCTGATAAAAGGAAGTGGTAAGTGTCGCCTGGAGATATCCTAATTAATTATTACATGTTTAAATACAGCTTACCAAATTTATAGTATTTGATTATTATTTCAAAAAAGTTCAAGTCTATTCTGGGGTACATAAACAGAGCCAACACGCTAGCTTCCGTTTCCTTCTTGCGAGCATTCATACTTTCTTTTGAAATTCGCATACAGCTCAAATTCGAAGAGTGGATTAGATAATTTTGTTGAAATATTTTAAAGAATTAGCCAATCTTAGGGTGTAAATAATTGTTGGAAATATTAGATTCTTATTCCCATGATCATAACATCATCAACCTGATCATTCTTGCCTTGCCATTCTAAGAATTTATTTTCAAGAATCGTTTTTTGTTCATTCATTGGTAATTTCTGAATTTCAACAAGCAGATTTTTGAAGTTTTCAGTTCTGAATCTTTTATGTTCAAGGCCACCTAATTGGTCAATATAACCATCTGTAAATAAATAAATCAGATCATCCTTATTAATTTTCAGTTCCGTATTGCTGAAGGATTGATCTTCCTGCTCATCGATACCAATTGGGATGGTATCTGCTTTAAATTCTTTTAATTCATTATTTTGAATTAAAATCATTGGTCTGAAAGCTCCTGAATACTGTAATTTTTGTTTTTCAAAATCCAGAATTACCAAGGCTATTTCCATACCGTCTCTTGTTACATCATTCCTTCCGGTCTGATGAAGTGACTTAATAATCTGGACTCGAAGTTGATTCAGAATCTCATTTGCCCTAAGGTAAAAGGTTCTGTTTATTATTTCATTCAGGAAAGAAATCCCAAGAATACTTAAAAAAGCTCCTGGCACACCGTGTCCGGTACAATCTGAAACAGCAATAATTACTTTCTCATCCTTGTGAGTTATCCAGTAAAAATCGCCACTAACAATATCCTTTGGTTTGCTTAGTATAAAATATGATTGTAATGATTTAATAACCTCTTTATCAGGTGGTAAAATTGCTTTTTGTATTTTGCTGGCATATTTTAAACTTGCATTTTGTTCATCTAATAATTCCTGTAAATTCTTTCGATGTTTTTCCAGCTCTTCTTCGTTTTTCTTGGCAATCGTAATATCTTCTGCAATACCGAGTAAATATAAAGGCCTTCCTTGTCCATCGTAAATAGGGGCTTTAATTGTTCTTAGAACCCTTCGGCCTAAATGAGGTGTGTCTATTGGTTCTTCAGAAATAATTTCAACTAAACCTTTCAGTAAAGTTTCCCTGTCCTTTTTTTGGAACCATTCAGCCTGTTCCTTAGGAAAAAAATCAAAATCCGTTTTATAGATTGCATCATTTGATTTTATGCCCATAAGATTCTCATGTACCCTATTCCAATAAACGAAACTACCATCAGTGGCTTTTTTTACAAAAACAGCAACAGGAAGGTTAACAAGCAATTTTTCGATAAAACTTTGGGTATCTGCTTCAATACCTTTACGCACTGATATATCCCGGATGATGCAAAGAAATATATTCTTTGAACATACACTTACATAAATTTCATAATCCTTTATCCTATCGTTCAATGAAATCTGCAACTCCTTTGGGGATGATTCTTCAGAAATTTGCAAATTTCTTATATTATTATTTATTAATTCCACTAATCGGGAGGGGAGAATATTTGAAATATTCTCCCCGACACTACCAACGGGCATAAGTGTTTGGTACTCAACCTTTACTTTGCCAATTTCAAGAATTATTCCATTCTCACCAAGTAAAAATGCCAGATCGGGTAATGAATTAAGCAATTCTAGTGAGTCTAAGTTATTGATGCTCATATCAGTCTCAATTATCTATTATTTAGTTGGTTTTTAATAAATCATGAGCCCAATTAATATAACTCCACCATAAAAATACAAATTCTAGAGATTCAAGACATTAAGAAAGCCGTTAAATACTTAACTGAAGAAGACAGAATTCTTAAATGTATATACATTATGAGCTATCAGAACATTTATGATGCTGTAAATTTGGTTGCAACTTTTGTGCATTTGGGGAACCAAATGATCAAGGAATATCACCAACACCAAAATCCCTCATTCCTCCAATCTCATGGAACTTGGAGCTTACCAAATAAATAGCTTATACACTAGAATTGTTTCAGTATAGTTTCAGCAGGGAGATAAAGAAAAAGCGCATTCAGTCATTATTTCACTGTTTGCGTTTTTTTTATTGTGGGCCCAGCTGGGATCGAACCAGCGACCCCCTGATTATGAGTCAGGTGCTGCTAACCATCTGAGCTATGGGCCCCGTTAAAATCGGATTGCAATATTAATCATTTAACAATAATTATGCAAGAACTTGATTAAAAGAA
>DATKUO010000192.1:0-2407 GCA_035530515.1 Bacteroidales bacterium | reverse complement strand
ACAAAAGGGAATATTTTTTGTTGACAAAAAGAAAAGGGTATGTTTTGGTTTTGTCTATGGTAAATACAGAAGGGAAGGAGCAACATACAAGACAGAATGTATCAACTATTGTATCATCATTGTTACTAAAAATGCCATTGGTGGTATCCAGAGTATGAATGAAGATCATGCCCGGGATAAAGTTTATATCAATGCACTTATCGAGCCATGGAAAAAATTACCTTTCTTCTTTAAACCTAATTATAGTGGTTCAACAGATCCACAATCAGGTCTTAAGTTCTCTCCACCGGCTATAAGGTTAAGTAGTAAAGGAAGTCTTTTAAAATCACCTACAGGGCTACAGTCAGCCATAAACTATGATAAAGGTACCGGGGCTGCTTATGATGGTTCAAAATTACATTTTCATCATCATGACGAAGTTGGTAAATTAGAAGAACCTCTTAACCTTTTAAAGATAAGCAGGACTGTCAAGCAATGTCTGGCACTCGATAAAGGTATCAATATTATCGGATTGGGAATAAAAACCACAACTGTTGAACTTATGGACCCGAAAAAAGGAGGACCTTTATTCAAACAATATTGTGGAATGTGTAAATATGAAGTCAGGGATTTAAATGGTCAGACAGAATCAGGATTTTACATACTTTTTATTCCTTCCGAGGATGGTATTGTTGAAGATGAGTTTGGAAATTCTGTAATAGAAGATCCAGAAACAGATGTTTATGATAGGTTTGGTAATCTTATAAAGGAAGGTGGCCGGACTATTTTAAATACTACCAGGGCACTTCTTATAGCACAAGGCAATTTTGAGGAACTGGCTGCAGAAAAAAGGCAATTTCCTAACAGGTATAGGGAATTATTCTCTGTCTCAGGAAAAATTTCAGGACTTCCTATTGGAAAAATTGAATACAGGTTAGAAGAACTGACGATTAATAATCCTCAGAAAGTAAGAGGTAATCTATATTGGACAGACGGTTTTGGCAGTGATGTTGAATTTGAACATGATCCTTTGGGAAAATGGTATTTATCCATGCGTTTGAAACAAAGCGAGAAAAATAAAAGGTATTGGGATTCTGATTTAGAATCATGGGTACCTGGTAATAAAAATAAATTTGTTCTAGGTATTGATACTTTTAAATACAAAGTAACAAATCAGTCAAGGGTGTCTAAAGGTGCGGGCGCAGTCCAGTATAAACATGATTCTTCTGTTGATCCAAGTCCAAATCCTAAAGAATGGAAATACAGTAATCGTTGTATATTAACTTATTCAAACAGAACATTTGATAAACTTGAATTTTTTGAGGATATGTTAAAAACAGCAATTCATGTTGGCGGTGGTGTATATCCGGAGCTTAACATAGCGGATATTTGGGATTATTTTGATGAACATGGTTTCTCCGAATATATGATTTACAGGTTTGATAAAAAGACCGGAAAGGAATCAAGAACTCCCGGTGAATCATTTGGGAATAATGCTTTAAAAGATGAGATGATGATTGAATATGCACACCAATATAACAATCATATTCATATAGATGTTCATGATGAAGTGATGGAGCAGGCAAAGGACCTTGATGGCGTTGATGATATCAGAAATAAAGACCTTTTTGCAGCTTACGGATGGGCTCTGATAGGTGCTAAACGTGCTTATGATTATATCGAAGAATCAAAACCTCAGAAGGATGATCTAAACAGGTATTTTAAGACATATAATCGAATTTCACAAAATTGATTTTGAAAAATATATTTGAATTGATAAATTTATCAAAAATTTAAAATGACCTTCCGAGATAAACAATATTATGAAAATTCCGCTTTAGTTGCTCCAGATGATCATATTCCTTTCAGCCAAAAAGATGAAAAATGGCATTTAAAAATGGCTGAATATATCTATTCCAGGTATGTCAGCGATGAATGTGGTATATCATTTTCCAAGAAATCTGAGATGCTTCGTAACAAGGAATATGGTGAAGGGCGTCAGGATCCCACCAAGTATGAAACATTATTCTATGAATGGGATGAGAAGGATGCTGAGAAGGCGGCATGGATCAATCTTGATAAAACAATACTTCCTATTATACCTATCTACCGCAATGCATATATTGGGATGATGACAGATATTTCTCACCGGATACAAGCTACAGCGATAGATCCCTTTTCAGTAAAAAAGAAGCAATACAAAAAAAGCAGTCTTTGGTTCCGTAAAATGTTCGAGCCTGAAATTCGTGAAATTGATAAAAAATTAGGCTTACCTGAGAAAGATGATGTTTATATGCCTGAGTCAAAAGAAGAATTAAATATGTTCTTCGAGTTAGGTGGATACAAGCTCAATGATGAAGCAGCTATAGAGGCAGCCTGTAATCATTGTTTTCATATCAGTAAATGGGATCAGGAAATAGCAAACAGG
>DATKUO010000191.1:0-10823 GCA_035530515.1 Bacteroidales bacterium | reverse complement strand
GAAAAAGATTGATTTGGTTTCTGTTATGTCCTTGTATGAATTTCATGTAGTCATGATACAAAACTCATAGTTTTTTGAAGAATCATCAGCCTCATAGTTATCAACAAAAAAGGTAGGTTATTAGACAGTCTGACGGCCCGGCAATAGGGCCGAGCGTTAATAAACAGCCCAGTGGGCTGTTTTAGTAAGGAGCCAGCCTGCAGGGGTGGAGTGTTACCCGACGATAGCACCGGGCAGGGTCCTGGTACTTTAGCCGCGAAACTGTCACGGTGCAAGGAGGGTATGGCACGCGTTTTTGCAGTCATGGTACAAAGTATATCGAACAAAGGCAGTGTCGCGGTACAGGCTTGATAAATGGCCGGGAAGTTGTCTCAGTTGCAAGAGGTTTGTAAATGGGCACAGGCGCGGTGTCGCGGTGCAAATTGTCTCGGAGCCAAAAATTCGTCACGGTGCAGGAATTTGATTGAGGGCAGATGCGCGTGTCCGGGTGCAACGGCCATTACGAATCTGTCTTGGGTGCAGGAGCAAAAGCAAAAAGTGTGACAAACAACTTACCTTTGTCCGTGTTAGCTGTTAGGGGTACTTTTTTGTCCGGGTACGGAATCTCTAACGTGGTAATCAAGTCCTGGTATTTATAAGTCATGGTTGTCAATGGTCTGTTTGGCTTAAGTCGTGGGAAAATCCATGCGGGACGAGCTGGAAGGCTCTTCACGCAAACTTGGATTGTGTCTTGGCAAGTGGGGTTTGCGGGATGTGCCTGACAGCGCAGGGACAGCCCCTCATTAAAGCCGAATTCCCAGAACCAGAATGTCATCTGTTTGAACTAAATCACCTTTCCACCGGTTAAATTCTTCTATAAGGATTTCTTTTTGGCGGATCATAGTTTTGTTATGATTGCCTAGAAGTATTTTTTTCAGATGCTTAAGCATAAAACGTTTAGTTTTCGGTCCGCCAAACTGATCAATTATTCCGTCAGAGAACAGATAAATTGTATCGTTTTTTTCGATATCTATTTCGTGAAGAGTAAAATTTCCATTTATTTCATAGTACCCGATTGGAATTCGATCTGCTTTTATATCAAAGATTTCGTCAGCATGTATAAGAATCAAGGGATTAAAAGCACCGGAGTACAGAAGTTTTTTCGATTCGGTATCAAAACAGATGACTGAGCCTTCAATTCCGTCTTTAATATGTCCGTACCCTTTTTTTTGGCTCAAAGCATTAATTATTTTTGAACGAAGACTTTCAAGAATTTTATCAGGTTGTATAATATGATCATGTAAAACGATTTCATTTAATAATGTAATACCTAAAATACTCATGAGAGCTCCCGGTACTCCATGTCCTGTGCAATCCATTACAGCAATAATTATCTTATTATCTTTCTCACATAACCAGTAAAAGTCGCCGCTGAGAATATCTTTCGGGAGGTTCAGGATGAAATATTCCAGTAAAAATTTCAGATTTTTTTCTGATGTATTTAGGACTGCATCCTGAATATACCTGGCGTAATCAATGCTATCGCTGATATTTTTGTTTCGATCCTCAATTTCCTTCAGGTAGTGATTAATCTGTTCATTAGCTTTTTTAATATTTAATTGTGTTTTGACCCTGACTAATAATTCACTCTGTATAAAGGGTTTTGTAATATAATCTACTGCACCTGTTTCAAATCCCTTAATAATACTTTCTGAGTCTGTTTTTGCGGTAATAAAGATTATGGGAATTTCACTGATAGCAGGATTTTTCTTGATAAGAGAACATACTTCATATCCATCCAGGCCCGGCATCATAATGTCAAGGAGAATAAGGTCAAATTTCTTCTTATCCAGCCAGTTTAACGCAGACATACCATCAATTGCGAACTCAACTATCAATTTCTCATTCTGTAAAAATCCACCGAGGATCTGAAGGTTTTTTACATTATCGTCAACAATTAAGACTGATGGCAGATCGAATATATTTTCCTGGTTCATCAGATAATTTTAAAATTTTTCACTTACAGTTTCCATCGTTGTTCAATCTACGACGTTGGTTTGAAATAGTAGCTTTACAGAAGCACCACCCCCGGAATTGTTACCAACAATTATACTTCCGCCATGTCCCTCCATTATCATTTTGGCAATAGGAAGACCAATCCCGATACTATTATCTTTGCACTCATCACCAGTAGTAAATAATTCGAATACACGATCAATAGTTCCTGTTGCAAATCCTTTTCCATTATCATTAATTTCACAAATAATAGTTTGTTCTTCAACGTAAGTGTCGATTTCTATGGTACTGTTATCAGGAGAGAAACGTACTGCATTGTCGAGTATATTGCTAATGCATTTTTTTATCAGTTCAGCCTCACCGGAAATTAAACCAAGGGTTATTTCATCATTTCTTTTAACATGAATATTCCTCGCTTGAAATTTTTCTTTTTCTTCCTTTAACACTTCATTGATCAGGTTTGACAGATGTATTTTATCTTTTCTTATTTCAAATTGTTTTATTTTAAGCCTGGTGATCAGGAGTGCGTTTAAAGAGAACCGCTCCAGTCTTTTGACAGACATATCAAGGATTTCAACCAATTCGCCAATCTCACTGGCAGAAACAGGTTCCTTCAGAAGCTTCAAAGGTCCTGAAATACCATTCAGAGGTGTACGGATCTCATGGCTGATAAGGTTTAGGAAATCTGTCTTAGCCCTGTCCAAATCGAATAGTTTAATGTTTGTAGCCTCCAGCTTTTCGTTGGATTCTTTTAGCTGTTGAGTTCGTTCAGCCACTTTTTCTTCAAGTGATTTGTTTAGCTTTTCCAGTTTTTCATGGCTATTCTTAAGAGCAAGATGAGTTCTGACTCTAGCAAGAAGTTCCCTGCTGTCGAATGGTTTGGAGACATAATCCTGTGCACCGAATTCGAATCCCTTTAATATGCTTTCTCTATCAGTATCTGCCGACAAAAAAATAACAGGGACATTGTTCATAACAGGATTTGACCGTATCTTCCTGCATACTTCAAAACCATTCATGCCAGGCATGTTGATATCAAGTAATATAAGATCGAATTGCCGTTTTTTCAGCCACACCAGGGCCGCTTCACCATTGATGGCAAATTCGATTTCGTACTTGTTTTCCTGCAATATCTTACCTAGTACCTGAAGATTTTGAGGATTATCATCAACAATTAGAATTGCAGGTTCAGATGATTGTGAAATTAATTGACTAGTCATAACTAATATTTTTGGTTGATCCTTTAAGACTTTCAATAATCCCTTTATATTTTTCAATAAGTTTTAAAATTGCCCCTATATTGAAACTATCAGTAGCCCCGGTTAAATCATTTCCATAACCAATAATAATACCTGAGTTGTGTTCCAAACCCAGTTGAATCAAATTCTTGCCGAATTCCCTGATTTCACCGATAGGTTGTGTGACAGTAAATGTTTCCCAGGTGGCATAAAAACTGGTTTCGAGAGATTGAATTAATCCGGGCAGGTCAGTTATTTCTCCAATTAAGTCAACTTCTGAATGTGGCTTATCTGATTCAACCTCCTTTGTTGATCTAAAGGGTAAAATATTCATTAGCTCGAGATATAGTTCGGTAACTTTAACAGGTTTAATAAGAAGCCCTACGAATTCACTCTTGTGTATCCGTTCTTTCTGGGCTTTTAAGACCGATGCAGAATAAGCAATAACAGGTATATGTTTGAGTTTCTTATCGGTCTTGATTTTGTTTAATAACTCGAACCCATCCATTTTTGGCATACGTATATCGGCAATAATCAGATCGGGAACAACTTTCTTTGCAAGCTGATAAGCATCAAAACCGTCTTCCGCTTCAAATATCTTTAAATTGGTGTTTTTAAGAGCATCTTTAAGGTAGCTCCTGTTATGTTCCACATCGTCGGCAATCAGGATAACTGCTTCCTCAAATATAATTTCTGCAGGATTAATCTGAATATCTATGTTTGTTCCGGAAAAGTCTCTTTGATAAGTTATTTCCGGTATCCTTACGGTAAATGTACTGCCTTTTCCAAGTTTTGATTGCAAATTAATGGTTCCGTTCATGAGGACTGTGAGTCTCCTGGTTATTGCCAGTCCCAATCCTGTACCCCCATAATGTTTATAATCTCTTTCCTGAACAAACGGTTCAAAAATAGCCTCCTGTAATTCTTTTGAAATCCCAATCCCGGTATCAATAACTTCAATTATTAAGTCAATCAGCTCTTCTGATTTTTCTTTTGAATAGTTCACAACCTGAGGATTCTCGATAAATACTTTAAGTGTAATCTGACCCTCTGAAGTAAATTTGATTGCGTTACCAATGAGATTAAAAACTATCTGACGCACTCTCGCCTCATCAATATAGATTCCGTGTGGAGTTCCGGATGTTATATCCAAAATGAATTTAAGACCCTTTTCGGACACCTTAAGAGAGAATATTTTCTCAAACTCGGAAAAGAAAGAATATGTATCTATAAAATCATATTCAAGTTCAAGTTTACCGGCTTCGATTTTTGAAAGGTCGAGGATGTCGTTAATCAGTGTAAGAAGGCTTCTTCCACTCGATTTGATTGAATTGATATAATCCTTCTGAGTCTGGTCAATAAGAGTGTTGCTTAATAATTCGGTATAACCCAATACTGCATTCATAGGTGTACGGATCTCGTGACTCATATTTGCCAGAAATTCACTCTTTGCCTGGTTCGCCTGTTCGGCTTCAGATTTTGCTTCAACAAGTTTTTTATTGGTCTCTGTAAGCTGCTTTGTTCTTTCTTCCACTTTTATTTCAAGTTCTGCTGCCCGTTTTTCTTTCTCCTTGTTTTGAAAGGCAAGTTCTTTGTTAGCAATGACTAACTCATCTGCCAGTTTTTCTTTCTCTTTGTTTTGAAAGGCAAGCTCTTTGTTAGCAATGATTAACTTTGCTGTTCTTTGTTCAACCCTCTCTTCTAATTTATCGTTCAGATTTTTCAATTCCTCTTGCATCTGGACTAATTCCTTATTTCGTAGCACTGCGGCCTCGTATGTCGAAATAAGCAGGGTTAGCATTTGTTGTTGATCGGCCGTGATAAACCGTCTTTTACCGGCAAAGAGTATTTCCATGCCGATACGAACACGACTATTTTTGTATAGTTTACGATTTGCAATTATGTGTTCGATATGCGAAAGGAGATAATCCTCAGCGTAAGGTTTGGTGATGAAATTATCTGCCCCACAGGCTAATCCCTCTATCACATCTTCAGAGTCGGAGAGGGAAGTCAGCAGGATTACAGGGATGTCCTGGGTACGTTCATCCTCTTTGATCTTCCGGCAAAGTTCATAGCCATTCATTTCAGGCATCACAATGTCGCTGAAAATCAGTGTTGGCTTATAATTCTCCATAATTCCCAGCGCCTGATTACCATTGTTAGCAACGGCAACATTATATTGATGCTTCTCTAACAGGTATTTCAACTGTTCAGCCTGTGTGGGGCTGTCCTCAACAATCAGGATATCTGTAACGTTGCCGGAGATTTTTGCTTTTTTGCTCATAAACTATTTTTTAGTGCCTGATTTTGCCAGAATTTCAGAAATCTTCTCAGGAGATAAAGCCTGATCAGCAGCTCCAATGCTGAGAGCCTCACCTGGCATACCAAATACAACACAACTTTCTTTATTCTGAACTATGGTGAAGGCTCCCATGTCTTTCATAGTTTTCAACTCATCAGCTCCGTCTTTTCCCATTCCGGTAAGTAAGACTCCCAGGGCATTCGGCCCGAAGGTATGTGCAACTGTACGAAAAAGATAACTAACAGAAGGTTTTAATCCATTTTCAGGTGGTTGATCGCTAAAACTTATTTTATTCCCCCTGCCTACCCCCATATGGAAATTATCGGGAGCGATATAACCAATACCTTTTGATATTGGTTCCCCATCCTCGGCGATCTTTAGTTTAATGCCGGATGTTGACGATAACCATTCAAGGAATCCTTTTACAAATCCTTTGGCAATGTGTTGTACGATAAGAACAGGTACCGGTAAATCTTCGGGTAACCCTGAAAGGATTATCTGAAGGGCCATAGGGCCACCTGTGGAGGCGCCAATTGCTATAACCTGAATTCGCTTCAGATCATTTTCAAATGTTTGTACTAAAAGAAGTGGCTTTTTTTGCTCTTTTCTGCTTCTGGGCAAAAGTCTTACAACTTTGACCTCCGACATGAGCTTTACAGTTTGAATCAGCTCTTTACGGGAAGCCGCGAATTGAGGATGTTTGAAACCGGGAGGACGAAAAACAACAGCAAGTGCACCGGCTTCCAGAAGTCTGAATGTGTTGGTCACTTCTTTTTTATTTGAACTTCCTGATACAATGACAATTGGCGTTGGATAAGTTTCCATAATTGTCCGGGTAGCTTCATATCCATCCATCCCGGGCATGTGAATATCCATGGTTATTACATCCGGCTTTTTCATCCTGACAAGTTCAATAGCTTCATGGCCTGAATTGGCAATACCCACTACCTGAATATCGGGATCAGAAGAAAGGAGGTGAGCAAGAAATTCCTGTATTACCTTCGAATCATCAACTATAAGAACTTTGATCATATTGTTTTCTTGTTACTTATTATCTGGGCACAAAGGCGCAAAGGTGGAAATATGCCGTTGAACCGTCTTCATATCAACTTCTTTATTATTTCGAGCAGATTAGTCTGGTCAAAGCTGCTTTTTATTATGTAAGCATCTGCTCCAACCTCAATGCCGTGTTCACGATCTTCGCGCGATTCAAGCGCTGTGACCAGCACTACCGGGATCTCACTCAGTTTCTTATCGTTTTTGATCTTCGCAGTAAGTTCAAACCCGTTCATCTTTGGCATATCCACGTCTGAAACAACAATATCGAAATCACCGGTGCGGGCTTTTGTAAATGCATCGGCCCCGTCAACCGAAGTAGTTACCTGGTAACCTGCTGTTTCCAGAATATTTTTTAACAAAGTCCGCGAGGTTATTGAATCCTCCGCAACAAGGATTTTACCGGTTTTCGGAATGAAAAGTTCACCGGCAGGTACTTCGCTCTTCCTTCCTTTTATGCTCACTGCAGATTTCATGAGGTCGGGGATATTAAGCACCGGAACCACCTTGCCGGAACCAAGTATTGTTGCTCCTGAAATATTTCTTACCCGGCTCAGCAATTTTCCCAGTCCTTTTACCAGTACCTGCTGTTCGTCAACCAGGTCATCCACTTTAAAGGCAATACGATCTTCTCCTGAAACAAGGACAACTATACAGATTTTATTCGAATTCGCCGACCCTGGTTCAATTTTACCCTGACCTGCATGCTTGTGTCCGGGTAGCCCCAGCACTTCCCCGAGATCAACCACTGAAATGATCTGGTCGTCAATCCGTATGGTTTCATGATTTTCTACGGTACTGATCTCATCCTTTTCCACTTTCATCACCCTTTCAACATTCGCGGTAGGAAGGATGAACATGAATTCCTGTAACATTACCAGGATGCCTCTGAATGTGACAAGCGTCATTGGCAGAAGAATACGAAAGGTAGTTCCTCTGTTTTCTTCTGATTCCACAGATATTTTCCCATTCAGTTTTAGAACTTTTTCCTGCACTATTGACAAACCCAATCCATGTCCGGAAATATCCGTAATAATCGAACTTGTGGAGACTCCCGAATGATATATAAGGTTTAAAACCTCATTTGGTTCAAGCTTTCCGGCAGCTTCATTCGAAATAAATCCTGATTTAACAGCTGCTTTTACCACATGTTCCCTGTCAATCCCCTTTCCATCGTCGGAGAAAGTTATCTCAACCAGTCCGCTCTCCTTGGCAGCAAAAGCAAGTGTTATCGTTCCACAGCCCGGTTTATTCTGCTGAGTACGTTCATCCGGTTTACCGATGCCATGACTTATGCTATTACGGATCAGGTGGATAAGCGGATCTTTAAGCTCTTCGAGGATACGCTTATCAATTTCAAGCTCTGTTCCCCTGATAATAAAGTCGATCTCTTTATTCTGATCATGTGAAATCTCTCTTACCATCACCGGAAATGCTTCAACAAGATTGCTCACAGGAAGCATAAGAACCTGTTTCATAGCCTCAAGGTGGTCATTGACCAGACGTTCGAGAATATGATGATCGCGTTCAACAGAGCGGGTAATCTCCGTCAGCTGGCTCTCAACTCGGTTAAGATGTGTTTCGTTGACTTCACACCATTCATTATAATTTTCTAAAGTTGCTCCGGTACTGCGGCTTTTCCATTTTTGTGTCTCAGTTTTCTGTTCAACCAATTCGTCGCATAAGCTTTTTAAATCATTTGCCCGCTGATTAACCGATATTTTTGACTGGATCAGCTCCTCTGCCTGTAAAAGTAAAGGATCAAGCTTCGATATGGGGATGCGAACCATTTCAATTTGTGAAGGAAGAGTATCATGAGAAAGGGTAACCTCAGACTTCTGTTCGGGAAGAGGATCAGAATGAGCCGTTTGTGATTGCATAGTACCAGGTACTGACATTCGCTGTCCGACATCGGTAATAACTTTCACAGAAGCCATTTCTTTTAACTGTATAATCAATTCTTTCTGGGTCTGTCGGAAGTAACCCGTTTGTTTAACTCCTGAGGTGGCAACATATTTTGAGAGCCAATCCACAGTTTTGTAAAACAGATCGATAGAAAAGGGAGACAGGGAAATTTCCCGGCGTTTCAAGGCTGAGAAAACAGTCTCCAGTGGCTGGCATAAGTACTCAATATCCTTCTGATCGACAGAACGGGCCGCACCTTTGAGGCTATGAATTTCACGAAACATAACTTCAATTATTTCACCAGCTTTTCCCCCGGAGGGTGTTTTTTCCAGATTAATTAAGCCGGCAGAGAATGCATGAAGATGTTCTTCCGCTTCAATCCTGAAGGTTGCAAGTATCCGTTTCTGAAATTCGAGATCTTTCTTTTCCATGTTATTTTCTGTTATGCGAGTTGCAGGTTACAGGTTGTATGTTAATTTTTTGCCCTGAGCCCTGAGCCCTTTGCCCTCTGCTATTACATCTTAAATTGTTCCACAAGCTCTTTTAGTTTCTGTCCGAGCTCATGGAGGTTTTTTACCGAATCTTCGGCCTGGGTCATACTTGCAGAATTTTCCATTCCAGCCTGATTAATGCTTTGCATGGCGATTCCGATCTGGTCCATCCCTGCCAATTGTTGCTGACTTGATGCTACGATCTGAGTGGATGTCTGGGCTGCCTCCGCACTGCTATCTGTCAGTATCCGGATTGCTTCACCAGCCTGCACCGATTGTTTCACTCCTGCCTCCACCGCTTTGTTCCCCTGTTCTGTGGCTAGAACTGCCGCATTGGTTGCTTTTTGCACATCATTCAGTATGTTGCGCACCTGCATGGTTGATTGCTTTGACTGTTCTGCCAGGTTCCTGATCTCCTGTGCAACAACTGCAAAACCTTTACCCTGCTCGCCGGCTTTGGCCGCTTCTATGGCAGCATTTACTGCCAACAGGTTTGATTGATCGGCAATGTCAGTGACTGATGCAATAATACCTCCGATGGATTGGCTCTGTTCGCTTAATCGTACGACTGTTTGCGCAATAATCTCCATTTGTTCACTGATGCGGTTCATTCCGGCAATGGTTTCGTCCACTGCCTTTTGTCCGCTCTGAGAGACCTGAGCTACATGCTGTGCGCTATCGGAAAGACTTTTAGCTTTCTGGCTGGATAACTGAGCAGCCTGACGGACCTCTTCAACTGTTGTCGTAGTTTCGGCGATTGCGGCAGCCGTTTCTGCAGAACCGGATGCTATCTGAGTGGTTGAAGCAAAAATTTCAGAAGAAGAACTTGCAATAACATTAACCCCATCCAGTATCCGCTGCATCTGGTCTCTGAGAATCCCTATCATTTTGCTGAACGACTGTATCATTGTACCAAATTCGTCCCCCCGTTTCTCATAAACGGAAAGATCTCTGGTAAGATCTTTTGAGGCAATCTCGTTAGCTGCCCGTACACTTATCTTTAAAGGTACGGTGATACTCTGGGTTAGAAGAATGGATATCATTACTGCCAGAGCTATGGCCACTGCACCAAGTATATACATGAATAAACGTGCCGCATCCTGTGCTTTTTCTGCTTCCAGGTAACGCATTATGCTACGGTCTTTATTATGAGTTATGAGTTCATCAATATCTTTTATCCAGGCAGCTACTGATGGACTAACCTGTTGGTTCATTAATACTATTGCCTCCTCATGTTTGCCTGCTATCGCCATATCAATTACTTTATTGTTTAGCTTTATTGAGGCATCCTGAGAAGTCTTGATTTTAGCAGCAATAACAAATGACACAGTATCATCGTTTGTGGTTAATCCTTCTAGCTTATTAAAATCCGCATCGTACAGATTCCTGATTGAATCGATTCTGTTTTTTAATTCCAATGTTTTTCCGCTATCTTTTAGTAACAAAATATTACGCAGGCTAATAGATACTTCTCGTGTATAATCAATCATATTATTAGCCAGTTGCAGGCGGACATTATTTGTCTTTATTATCCGGTCAAACATTGTCCTGGAGACATTGATCTGATTCAGACTTACAAGGATTATAACAATCATAAAAACCAGAATAAAGCTGAAGCTCAATCCCAGGCGCAAACTAATTTTCAAATTTTTAAACATGGTGTATTCCTCCTATTATTTGGATTAAAACTAATTTTACTACAAACTTTTTTTGTATTCTTTGTTAATTTACTTCTTCATTTACTACAATACTTTTATCAGACAATAATCTCTTAGCGTTTAATACGATAAGCCTCTCTTTTGTGACCCCCTTCAGGTATTCTTCACCGATACCTGT
>DATKUO010000190.1:0-12987 GCA_035530515.1 Bacteroidales bacterium | reverse complement strand
CACCAGAGGAAGAAATGTTGAAACAAGTGTCCATTTTACACTCCTGGTTTCTTTGAATATAGTGTATATCGTTGTTGCACATGGGTTATGCAACAAACTGAAAAGCATAAGATTAATACCTGTAAGTAGAGTCCAGCCTCCGGCATGCAGGATATTTCCGGTATCAGCCACAGAATCAAGTTCGAACATAACACCAGCACCTGCACCGACATCGATAAGTCTGCTATTGTACACTGTCAGCATCAGTACTGTGGGGATTATACAATTTCATTTGCAGGGATGGCAATGATATAAGCCAGCAATATTACCCCGTTGAGTCCGATAATGAACGCGAAAGGATTTATCCATTGTATGAAATGTCCGGCAAGGGTAAGTTCCCCAATGTGTATATTGGCTACGAGCCAGATTACAACTCCTGCAGGAATGGCAAAAACAATAGCCCGCCACAGCACAAAAAGAGTACGGTCGATTAAAGAAGTATATAAGGTTTGTAATATGCGTGGCTGACGGTAGGGGGGCAATTCAAGACTGAAGGCAGAGGCTTCTCCCCGTAAAACAGATTTACTCAGACCCCATGAAACTATAAGGCTGAACATTATTCCAAGTACCGCTACCCCCACTACAGATCCTGCAGAAACCAATCCTGCCCAATGTGCAGGAACAATACCCCCGATAAAAATGGTCGCTATGAGTATCTGGGTGGGCCAACGTCCATTACATAACGAGAAATTGTTGGTGATAATAGCAATTAACCTTTCGCGCGGACTGTCAATGACCCGTGCGGCAATAACTCCTGCAGCATTGCAACCAAACCCCATGCTGAGAGTCAATGCCTGTTTCCCGTGTGCCCCGGCTTTACGAAACAAACTGTCCATGTTAAATGCCACCCTGGGCAGGTATCCTAAATCCTCAAGCAATGTAAAAAGCGGAAAGAAAATAGCCATTGGCGGCAACATAACCGAGATAACCCAGGCCATGGCCAGATAGGCCCCATCTATAAGAACTCCGTCGAGCCACAAGGGTATACCAATAAAAGCAGCAGCATTTTTTAAAACAGGATGCATGGTATCGATTAAAAAAGATGACAGCATTCTTGAAGGATAATTTGCTCCTGTAACCGTGATCCAAAAGACTACTGCCAGTAAAATAAACATAAGAGGAAAGCCCAGCCACCGGCTTGTGACAATTTTGTCAATTTTCAAATCCATACTGTATGCCGGTTTCTCTCCCTTCATCCGGACAGTTTTACGGGCAATCCGTGAAGCATCTTCATAAATTGATTCAATGACTGTATCGTGAAAATTAACGCCAAGGTCCCACCGCGTGGTGTTGACCATGGATAAGATATTTTCTCTTTTTTTGGAAGGACTAATTTCCATCATTTCCGTTTTTAAGGCTGAACAGAAGAAACACTTACATGCAAGTTCCCCAGTTCACCGGAACGTACTGCCTCAACAATGCTGTTATCACCTTCCAATAATCGCAAAGCCACCCATGTAAGGTTGGGAAGATTTGGAAATTGCTCATCGAGTTTCTCAACCAGGGTTGAAATAGCATAGTTAAGCTTCGACGAACGATATTTAATTCTGTGGGGCCTGCAAATGGTTTTTCCTGTAGCCACTTCATCTATGGCAGTAATGAGTTCTTTCATACCTTCTTTTCTACGCGCTGCAGTTGCAATAACAGGAATACCCAATTCCTTTGATAATGCCCTTTCGTCAATTTCGATATGATTACGACGGGCTTCATCCATCAGGTTAAGGCATAGAACCGCACGATTGGTAATTTCCAATATTTGCAGTGCCAGATTAAGGTTACGTTCCAGGCAGGTTGCGTCAACAACAATTACCGTCACGTCCGGCTGTCCGAACAAGATGAAATTTCGTGCCACCTCCTCATCGGTACTGGTAGACAAGAGGGAATAGGTACCTGGCAAATCCACCACTTTATACCGTTTACTTTTGTACGAAAAACCACCTTCGGCACGGGTTACTGTCTTTCCCGGCCAATTACCGGTATGTTGCCGCAATCCTGTGAGATTATTGAAAACTGTACTTTTCCCGGTATTTGGATTACCGACCATGGCAACCACGTAATCCACGTTTTCCATGTTCAGGCCCAGTCGAACAAGGTTTTCATTATGGTGAAACCGGCTATTATCATAATTGTGCTGGCTAGTCATAGATTTGTTCATTTTTTTTATGAATAAATATTAAGTCGGCCTGATTTTCCCGTATGCCAATAGTGGCCCCCATCACGCGGTAACCCATGGGATCTCCTGAAGCACTTTTTATTTCGGCCGACACCAGACTTCCAGGAACGATGCCAAGGTCCATCAACCTTCTTCGTTGTTGTCTCCCGCAATTTTGGGAAATACCTGCAATCTCAGCCTTTTCTCCTATCCTGAGTGTAGAAAGCACCGCATATTTTGGAGTTAAAGGGACTTTTTCAGAAAACAATTCCACTGTAATTTGAGAAGCGAAGAGCGGGGTTAACACACATTCTTCTCCATCGGCAGCAAAAGTGATTTTACCTTCACTAACATCCGTTATATAAACTTGCATACCGGGATAAATCCCCAGGACAACCAATTGCTCATAGATACTTCGCGGTTCATCTTCGACATGAATTATCCGGGCAATTTCACCTTCTTTCAGACAACTTAGCGGTTGCCCTTTAAATGCCGGCAATTTACCATCGATAGTAGGAATTGGATCGCCATGCGGATCAAATACAGGATTGTCCATATGAGCTGCCAACTTCCCCATTTCCTCTGCCGATACGCGGTGTTCCATCCAATCTGCTTCAGTGTGCCAGTCTGCTTGTGCCACTCCTGTTTCATCGGCCAGATACCGTTCCAAAATTCGATGCACCCTTATGACCCGCAAAGAATAGGAATTCCCCGTATCCGTTAAAGAGAAGGTGTTGTCTTTCATCGAAATCAACCCCATGGAATGCAAACGGTCTATTAATTTGGTTGCATTATCACCCGAAATATTCAAGTTTCCCGCGATACTGTTCAAATCGCATGAAATCTTTTTATACTCACAGTCAAACATGAATTTAAGGGCATCTTCCAACAAAACCCTTTGGCTCATTATCTTTATCCTGAGCAATCGGGCAAGCAGTCCCTTTTCAGGCCAGAAGACCAAAAAAAGTATCACAAGAATCACACTACCGATTAACAGCATAAATTCCGGCTGTATCTTTAAAGACGATATTGTGTTCATCTGGTAAGTACTATCATTTTAATTTTAACTTTTTTACATATATCGTATGAGCTATTTCTGCATTCAACAATAGATTGGTATTGTTAATCTCGATTTCAGTCATCTTGTTTTTATCGTATTGTTTTTTTACTAAAATAGAGGAACCGACTGTAATATGGTTCGAATAGCAAAAATCAAAAAATTCTTTGTCCGAACTTGACAAACGGCTTATTTTATATTGCTTGCCGGGCGCTGCAATAGAAAGCACCATACTGTCTTTGTCTGAAGAAATCATCCCCTGCTCATCAGGAATGGGATCCCCGTGTGGATCAAACAAAGGATTTCCCAGAAACATGCTTAATTTTTCAGCCAGAAAATCAGAAGTTAAATGTTCAAGTAATTCGGCCTCACGGTGTATTTCGTGTAAAGATAAACAAAACACCTGATGCAGAAATGTTTCCCATAACCGGTGTTTACGAATTATACTTAATGCCATTTTTTCCCTGAGGGTGTAAGTTTTAGTTTCCTGTATCTTTTATAGTCGATTAGCTTTTTTATTGCCAGTTTACGCGCCATATCAGTTGCAGCAGCATTTGTAATTCCGAGCGCCCTGGCAATGGAACCTGGTTTTGTATCTCCTCCTTCTCCCTGTTCAAATTTATAGATAACCTTAATAAAATTTTCAGTAGCAACTGAAACTATATTACCCATTTCAAAATATATTTTTAAATATACTTAAATTAAAAAACAAATATACTTAAAATAGTCTGTTGTGATGTAAAATTTTATCTAACCTGAATTATACTTTACCACAAACACCTGTTCAGACTTTACAGTTGGCAAAGGAAACCGGAATTAAAGCCGGGCATTGTCCGAATTGCGGAACGAAAATAGCCGGTGTGGATTTTGATAAGCGACCCCGGAGGAACAGGGAAACCGCTGGAATGTTGCCCTCGAACCTGATTTACCAGACACTAGTAGAATTTAGAAATATTACCTTTTTAAAAAAATGTAATACTTTTTCTTCGATTAGATTTTATTTTTGATATTTTTGGCTGTTACTAATTTCAAATTGATAACACCAAAAGAATGACTAATAAAATATTGTTGATTGTAATATGTTTATCAGGTTTTGCTGATTTTGCCCGGTCGCAGGTAATACATGGGAAAATAACCGATGCAGCTACAGGCGCTACATTACCCGGAGCAAATATCCTAGTCAACATTGAAAATAAGGGCGCCACATCAGCCTCAGACGGAACCTATCAATTAACTGTTCCTGAAACCGGTAAATATACCCTTAACTGTTCTTTCACAGGATACATAACTGTTAAAAAATCTATTATCGTTTCAGACAGTGCAGCCATGGCCAATTTTGAACTGGACGAGAACCAGAAACAATTAGAAGAAGTGATTGTACATGGAGAGATTACCGGTCCGGTTAAACGTACCGGCGATGCGTTATATACAGGTTCTGCAATTACCTCGAAAGGAATATCACTTATGGGGGTATCGGCAAGCAGCAGTGTATATAACGCCCTCGATATAATACCGGGTATTTCAGTTGAAGGACAGGATGCTTACGGATTGTCAGAGAAATCGGTACTTATCCGCAGTATAAACAGCAAATTCAGCGGCATGACTATTGAAGGTTTTCCGAATTACGGGATAATGCCCATAGGCTCCCGCGATGATATATATGATATGGAAAATATGCAAAGTGTCTCTGTATTTAAAGGAGCATCACCTGCTGATTTAGGTACGGCAACAGGCAGTAAGGGAGGAGTTATAGAATTACAATATAAACGTCCGTCCGATTCGTCTTCTGTACATTTCAGACAATCTGCCGGTACCGAAAACTATCTTCGTTCATTTATCCGGATCGACATAGGAAAACTAAAAACAAACACTAATGCTTTTGTTTCATATTCTTACACAACGGCTGAAAAATGGAAAGGCACAGGGAAACTTGGTCCAAGGCATAATGCCACACTGGGAATAACACAAACAATTAATAAAAAATTAAATATAGAATTATTTGGAAATTATAATACTATCAACCGGCATGCTTTTAAGAAATTAATATATGCAGAAGCTTCAGACATTGATAATACGTTCAATAATGATTATAATGAAACCTTAACCGGAAATCCGGCAGAAGATCTTAATTATTATGATTATAACAAAGGAATGTATACTAACCGCGACTTCATGGGGATCACTAATTATAACATTACCCAAACAGCAAAAATTACTTTAAAAATATATTATTCAAGTGAAGATGCTGATTATGATGAAACAATAAAAAAAGGGGCAAATAATCTGGTCAACAAAAAGATACGAAATATTAACAGGATGGGGTTTATTCCTGAATTAAGTGGTTCAATGATGAATATTCATTATACAGTGGGATATTGGTTTGAATCGAGTGATAATAATGCCAATGTATATAATTCGCGTATAGTTGATAATGGATTGAACCCTGTTGGTTACAGTTTCTACACGGTAAATAAAAATCGGGGGGAAATACACAGTCCGTATTTAAAACTAGCCTGCACAAAAAATAAATTTAAAATACAGGCAGGGTTGAAATATTTTTACTATGAAGAGCCTGAAAGTGATCGATACACTTCTTTATCGCCAACAGAACTTTCTTTAAATCCGGATGCTGATTTACATACCAAAGCAATGAAATACAACGCTTTATTGCCAACCATAGGTATAGGGTATAATTTTTCAAATAGTATACAGGCATATATTAATTATGGCAGGAACTATATGCGTCCATACAGTTACGTCCCAATTATAAGTTTATACGTAACTAATATGCAGACTTTTAAAAACAATGGTATGAACCTGCAGGATATTTTCGATTCGTGGACAATGGAAACATCAGATAATATTGACATAGGGGTACACTATACTTCAAAAAAGCTGACACTTTCACCTTCAGTATTTTACGCGAAATATCACAATGAACTGGCCTCGGCTTACGACTCAAAAGTACAGCTCGATTATTATCAGAATATTGGAGAATTAACTGCTTTTGGTTTTGATTTGGAATGTTATATCCGTCCTGTTCAATCGTTGATTATTTTTATTAATCCTGCCTTTAATTCAATGAGCTACGATAATAACCTTGTCCGCAAATCAGGAACAGACACCGATACAATAAGCATAAAAGGGAACCAGTCTCCCGCTGTACCCAGAATTAGTTTAAAATCGGGGATATTTTATTCGATTAAGAATTTTGATTTTTCACTATTCGTGAAACATACCGGCGAACGTTTTGGCGATGCTACAAATAAAGAAAAAATTGATGCCTACACCCTGGTTGATATGGGAATAAAATATTCGCGTAGCAATGTTTTTTTCATTAAGAATTTTCAGGTTGGGTTTGAAATTAAAAACCTGTTCTACACAAAATATGTTGGTTCAATCAATACATCGGACGACAGTAACCAGGGGAGTGCCACTTATTTTGCAGGAATTCCGCGTAGTATAATCGGTTCTGTTGCCTTAACCTTTTAATACCAGGCATTATGTTAAAAATTCAAAATATTACATTCATACTGATTTTCTTTATCCTTTTATCATGTACCCCAAAAAAGCTAAAACATGAAGGGAGAAAGATAAACGATATGCTGGGTCGAACTGTGGAACTACCTGACAGTATTACAGGGATAATAGGAATAAGTCCCGGTACAGTGCGCCTGCTGGCATATCTTAATGCGGTTCCAATGTTAAAAGGAGTTGAAGAAACTGAAACACGCGGTAACAGACCCTACAATATGGCATATCCCGAAATCGCCACAATGCCTGTTATCGGGCCAATGTTCGGGGGCGATGCAGAACTTATCGCCGGGCAAAAACCGGATGTTATTTTTTCCACATATATAACAACTTCAGAAGCCGATGAACTTCAGACTAAAACAGGAATCCCTGTTATTGCATTACAATATGGCGATCCGGGGAAAAAGAAAGAATTATTTTATAATTCACTTTCACTTATAGGAAATATTATTGGTAAGAAACAAAGGACAGACTCTGTAATCGCCTATATTGAGCATGTTATAGAAGACCTTGATGCCAGGACAAAAGATATCCCTGAAAATAAAAAGCCTGAAATTTATATAGGCGGGGTGTCAAACAGAGGCGCTCACGGAATAACATCGACGGATCCTTCCTATGGACCCTTTCCCTTTATCAACACTAAGAATATTGCCCAGGAATATACTACAAATGATCATTCAATATATATTGATATTGAGCAGCTTATAAAATGGGACCCCGATATTATTTTTCTCGATTGTGCAGGTATCGAAATTATAAAAAAAGAAATTGATGACAATAAAAAAACATATAACACATTAAAGGCTTTTCGCGACAGCATGATATATTTAGTGCAGCCCTATAACTCTTATACAACAAATTTTGCCACTGAACTGGTGAATTCATATTACATTGGCAAAACAATTTACCCTGAACAATTTTCGGATATCAGAGTTGAAAATATTGCCGGATCGATATATACAACTTTGCTTGGAAGCAACGTATATAAGCAAATGTTATACTATTACGGAGGATATTCAAAATATACAAGTTACTGATGACAGAACTTTTAATTAACAAACAATATACGGTTACCCAGGGTTTTATCGGCTATATTAGCAGGGATGGCACTGGCAGTTTCAGGTACGGCTATGCAAAGTATTTTACGCAATCCGCTTGCTTCTCCCGTATCCTTGGGGATATCACACGGCGCAGCGTTTGGGGCGGCATTTGCTATTATTATTTTAAGCAGTGCACCTTCGGGTAACAACACAATCTCAGCCACTACACCTTACATAATAAGCTTATCAGCTTTCCTGTGGAGCATGATAAATACGATAATTATCTTATCCATTGCCAAACTAAAAGGTGCAGGACCAGAAACCATAATACTTTCCGGCATCATAAGCGGTTCGCTGTTTACTGCCGCCACTTCGGCCCTTCAGTATTTTGGCGACGACATACAAGTGTCATCAATAGTATTCTGGATGTTCGGTGATTTAGGCAAAGCATCATGGAACAAGTTATGGGTGCTTCTTGCTGTTACATTTCCTGCAACCCTGTTTTTTATAAGAAACAGGTGGAATTATAACGCACTGCATACAGGAGATGAAACGGCAAAAAGCCTGGGTGTAAAAACAGAACAGACACGCGTGATGGGAATGATTGTTGCCTCATTAGCATCTGCCGTAACAGTTTCATTTTTTGGCATAATAGCCTTTGTGGGTCTGGTAGTGCCACATATAGTCCGCAGATTTATAGGAACTGACGAACGGTTCTTAATACTGGCCTCTGCCCTGTTTGGCGGGATGTTTTTACTATTAGCCGATACCATTGCACGCACTATATTTTCACCTGTTGTATTACCAGTTGGCATACTGACTTCATTTTTAGGCGCACCATTATTCATTTACCTCTTAATAAAAAATACAGGGAGGGGTATGTGATGATTGAAATAAAAAATCTCGACTTTGCCTATAAAAAAGAACTCGTTCTTAAAAATGTTTCTGCTGCAATTAAAAAGGGAGAGTTTGTCGGGATAGTAGGACCTAATGGTTCGGGTAAAAGTACACTTATAAAATGCATAGCCGGTATTTTATCGTGCAAAGCGGAAACCATTTTTATAAACAATCGTAACATTCAATCTTTTCACCGTCAGGAACTTGCAAAAACAATAGCCTATGTACCGCAATCCGAATACGGATTATACCCTGTAAAAGTATTTGATGCTGTATTAATGGGCCGTAAACCTTATATTGATTGGAGCCCTGCAAAGAAAGATCATGCTGCTGTTATTAAAGCATTAAAAATTCTTGATCTTGAAGATATTGCCTTGTCATACCTCACTGAACTAAGCGGAGGGCAGCGGCAAAGGGTATTTATTGCCAGGGCGCTGGCACAGGAAGCTGAGATACTACTCATGGATGAACCTACTGCCAACATGGACATACGACATGCACTGGATGTTCTTCAATTATTAAAAGATTTATCGGAAAGAGGCATTACCGTTATCATTGCCATTCACGACCTTAATTTCGCTGTAAGATATTGCAACCATATAATGATGTTGCAAAATGGGTCTCTCTTTTCCGATGGAGGCCGGGAAATAATGACCCCTGAAAATATTAAAAGATTATATAAGATCAATGTTGAGGTAATTCAAAAAAATAACCATCTGTTTTTTATACCTGAATAATAATAAAGAGTTATGATCACAATTAAACCTATAGGAATAGTCAGGAATGATTTTGTTGAACCTGCCGACCCTTTTGAAATGGTAAAACATCAAAGCCGCATAGTTATTTATCCTGAATTTTCAGAAGGCTTATATAAAATTGAACAATCGGAATTTATCGATATTACTTTTCATTTTCACAAATCAGAAGGCTACAGGCTTAAGGGCCCCATTTATGATGGAGAATTTAAAGGTGTATTTGCCTCACGCAGCCCCAGGCGGCCAAACGCTTTGGGAAATACCACGGTAAAATTAATTGCCCGCGAAGGCAATGAACTTATCGTAAAAGGGCTCGATGCAATTAACGATACCCCTGTTCTCGACATAAAACCCTGTAATATTTCTTTTTATAAAGAGCATGGCGAAACGATTGACATCAACAGGTTGAAATTCAGTCCGCGGTGGAACATTACCCGGTGTATAAGAACCAACGATCTCGATACGCTGCTGCTAAAAGCCGCTATGTTGCACGGACATTTTTGTCCCGGACTCACCATGGGGGTTATGGTGGCAACTTATGCCATGCAAAAAATAAGGAAACTTTCTGATGGCATGGAAGATTTAATTGCCATTACCGAGACCAACAATTGTTTTTCCGATGGCATACAGTTTGTCACCGGCTGCACTTTTGGCAACAATGCTCTCATTTTTAATGACCTGGGGAAAAATGCCTTTACCCTTACTACAAGGAACAGAAAAGGTATCAGGATTGTTGCCCGCAACGATTCAGGCGATTATTTGCGCCAACAACACCCCCTGTTTTATTCGTATTTCCAAAAAGTAGTTGTTGAGCGCAACCACGATCCGGAATTGCTAACCAAATTCCGTAAATATGGTATAGAAACATCATTTGCCATGCTTCATTTCGATTTCAGCAAAATATTCAATGTTAAGGAAGTAACAACTGAGTTACCCCAATATGCACCTATCCACGATAGTATTATCTGCTCTGTTTGTGGCGAAAATGCTATGGACACGCGAATTCTGGAGCAGGATCACTCACCTGTGTGCCTTGCCTGCGCAAAAAAACCCTTCGGACAATTAACAGGGCATGGAATATTGATCGAAGAAATGAACAATTAACCGGTTAATTTATTCATAACTATCCTTTTCGCTATTGTAGTATTTCTCTTTGAAAAATTTATATTCTTCATCTTCAAAGAAAAATTTTTCGCCAAATGCCGACTTTAAAGTATTCATCCAAATAGCATTTTCATCATATTTAGCAAAAAATGGGCGTACTACCCAATCAGGATTCCGTCCTTGTATAAATCTCAGTACAAATACTTTTTCATTATTAATGTTACTAACTCCTAAAAACTGTACCTTACCGGGAGTACAAGACATACTTGGCCCACGGACAGTACGGCAAACACCACTGACATCCTGATATGCTTTTCTGAAAATTTCCCAGGCCTTAATTAATGATAAGGCAAAATAATGTTGTGCCCCGGTATTTCTGGCAATAAACATATAATATGGTATACAATTCAGGTTCACTTGTTTCCGCCACATTTCGGACCAAATTTCAGGTTTGTCATTAATGTGTTTCACGACAGGAGATTGTGTTCTGATTTGTGCTCCCGTACTTCTTAATCGTTGAATAGCTAGTTTTACAGCTTCCGTATCCAACTCTCGTGGATGAGTAAAGTGAGCCATTAAAGCCAAATTTATTCCTTTTGATGTAATCATTTCAAACAATCTTAAAAAGTCGTCAGCATCATCATCCGAAATAAATTTATAAGGCCAGTAACTTAATGCTTTTGTGCCTATCCTGATGGTTTGAATATTTGTTTTGTTATGTTCAGAAATAAATGGGTCAATATATTTCTTAAAAACTTTATAAGACATAGTCATTGGGTCTCCACCAGTAAATAAAATATCAGTAACTTCCTTATGATTCTCCAAATACTTAATCAGTAATTCTGTTTCTTTCATGGCAAACTTTAATTCATCCATTCCAACGAACTGGGGCCAACGAAAACAGTAGGTACAATAACTATGACATGTTTGTCCTGCACTTGGAAAAAATAATACGGTTTCTCTGTATTTATGTTGGACACCATATAGCTTTACTCCATCAATCATTGGTACATTATAGTCTTTTTGTCCTGCAGGATTGGGGTTAAGCTGTAACCTTATTTTATTACTGACCTCCTTCTGAAATGTCTTATCAGCGGATTGTTCCAATGCTGCTGCCATTTCATCAAAATGATGTGGTAATAACATTTCTTTGTTAGGGAATGTCAAATTAAAAATCGGATCATTATCATAATTAGCCCAGTCGATAAGCTCATCTATAACATAATTGTTTACTTTAAACGGTAATACAGAACCTACTATGTCTATATTGCGTTTACTCTCCCCGGATAATTGTTTAATTTGAGGAATAGTTTTATAGTTACTTAATGAAAATGTTTTGAGTTTCATAGTCTTAATCTCCTTTAATTACCACCTGTTGGCGGGAACAATTAATTGTTACCACGTTTCACACCATTAAAATACAAAAAAATTTCTTAATATCTGAGAAGATCCCGGATAATCTCAGAATCACTATCTATAGTTATTGCAATAACTTACCCTAAATCACTCATTTCCCACAATTAAGATTTTGGAATTGTGAGTGAATATCAAGACATTTTACCGGAAGTGTTTTACATGATATCACATACTCGTAGTCCTGCCGAGCAGCTTATAATACTTAACCAAAGCCCTTAAGCTATTTCCATGTGCCACAATCAAAACTTTTTGCTGATCGAGTATGGCCGGCTTAATGGTTTCGTGCCAGTAGGGTAGAAATCGTTCAACAGTATCTTTTAAACATTCGGTTGCAGGCAATAATTTTTTATCTATTTTATTGTACTTCAATTCGTTGAATGGGTGTCTTTTATCTTTAATATCCAATTCCGGAGGCCTGACATCAAAGCTTCTGCGCCAGAGTAATACCTGATCTTCACCATATTTTTGTGCAGTTTCAGCTTTATTCAACCCTTGCAAATCGCCATAGCTTTTTTCATTTAGCCTCCATGAACGATAAACAGGTATCCAGGCAAGATCCATTTCATCCAATACATTCCAAAGGGTATGTATTGCCCTTTTCAATACTGAAGTATAAACTACATCGAAGGTAAATCCTTCTGCTTTAAGAAGTTTACCTTCGCTTTTAGCTTCTTCTATCCCCTTTTCCGTCAAATCAATGTCGGTCCAACCGGTAAAACGGTTTTCTTTGTTCCATTGACTTTCTCCATGTCGTAATAATACTAATTTCATTTTCTATCTGTATTTAACTTAAAACCTTAATAACAAGCCTATTGCACCTACAATAAAGGCAAAAATCATATTAATGACCTTTACTGCCACAAACCCTTTTTTTGATTCGGCAAGCATGGGCAACATGCCATGGCCGTCTTGTGATATTGAACTGGCCAGCAAAATACTAAACGGAATAGTGCCTGAAGCAAAAAGAGTGACAAATATAAGATGGGGCCCCGA
>DATKUO010000189.1:0-14821 GCA_035530515.1 Bacteroidales bacterium | reverse complement strand
TTGTTCATAATAGCCGGTTTTAAGTAACCCGGCAAAGTTGACTTTTCTTTCTTCTGGGGCATGCCCCAGAAGAAAGAAAACTGTACATTAGTGTTACCGAAAACTGTACATTCCTATTTACCGAAAATTGTACATTGTTGTTTACCGATTACAAGGATATTGAAGCATGGGCAAATGGTCCAGTTATTCGTGAATTATTTAATTATCATCGAGGTCACTATAATATAAGTGAGGTGAAAATTGGCAATCCTGATACAATGACCTTAATTCAGAAGGCTACAATAGATGCTGTTTTGGACTATTATGGGAATAAATCAGCCCAGTGGTTAATTGATTTAAGTCATCTGGAAGATCCCTGGAAAAATTCCAGATCTGAAATGAGAGAAATGGAAAGAGGTAATAAAGTTATACCGCTTGATTCAATAGCTGAGTATTATAGTTCACTTTAATTCAATGGGGAAAAACAAACAAAAGTCTCCTAAACAGGAGTTTAATCCCATGTCAGGTAAAACTCCACGCCACAAAGTGGACGTAATTAATTACCAGACTCAGCATCCATCTTGGCAAATTGCGCGGATTGATATGGACGGAAGATGGGGTTGGAATAACATTGAAGAATCAGAATTAAAAACGGAGGTCTTATCAAAAATAAAAAACTTTGAATCCAATACATGGGCAGAAATCTTGGGAGATAATAATCATGAAGTGTCTATTGGAAAAATAAACAAGGATGCTCAGAAAAGATTAGACGAACTTAAACTATATGACATTGAATCTCTAGTGTCATTAAGATTATCAAATAAGAAAAGAATTTGGGGAATTAGAGTTGCAGCTGTCTTGAAAATTCTTTGGTGGGATCCGTTTCATGAAGTATGTCCCTCTCCATTAAAACACACGTAAATTTTCTTGAGTCCTTAATCAGTAAACATTCTGATTGCCCCTAGGAGCCATTTCTAAAAGGTAATAAATCATTGAGTTTTAGATATTGCGGGGAACATGTGGGGAAATAACACAAATAAAAAATCCGATAACATTTATAATCAACGCTATCGGATTTTAAATTGAGGTCGGTGGCGAATATCAAACTTTACACCATAATTCTCCCTAAATCGCCTTTTGTGTATTCATTTGTGTATTCAAATAATAAAGGCAGTCATTTTAAAATTTCATAACTGTCTGATTATTAAAGTGGAGATTACCGGAATCGAACCGGTGACCTTGTGACTGCCAGTCACACGCTCTAGCCAACTGAGCTAAACCCCCATGCTGAGTAGCGCAAATGTAACAAAAAATTGAAAATAATAGAACATCTCAAAAACCATCTCTATATAGTTTTGGTAAAAGATCACTATTTTGTATTTTTGGCGGATATTTAAAAGTCCATACTTGTTTTCTTGATAATTACTCATAAAGGAAATAAGAATGGCATTATTATTGATTTTTGATAGTCAGATGTAATACTTTCCGTGATCCACTTATTATTTTAGCTATAGTAGCAGATTAATATTTCAGGAAAAATGGATGATAATTTAATAAAGATGCCCGAATTTGATGATTTGCTTTTTGAATTGCGAAACAAAGATTATGGAGCCTATCAGCTGAGGAAGAGGTATAATTCTGTGGTTATTGCCGGAATTATTGTGTCATCATTATTATTTAGCTCTGCTGTAATACTCCCATTTATTCTTGCTCCTAATCCCGACAGGGTTGTAAGTGGTGGTCTTCAGTATGTTCAGGTTAGAATGGAACACCTTGAACCTCCAAAAGAGGAGATTATAGTTCTTCCTGCGCCACCTCCGCCAGAGACCAAACGTATTCAGGAGATTGTGAAATATATTCCTCCTGTAGTAGTAGATAGTATTCTTCCTCTTGAAAAAACTGTGGCAACAAATGATGAAATCCTTTCCCAATCATTAACCGATCCGATTGAGGTTGCAGGTACAGGTTTTGGGAATGATTTTTTTGGACAGGATGGTGGTCAGACAGATAACCCATTTGTTATGGTTGAGGTAATGCCTTCATTTAAGGGGGGTGGCTTAGGTGAGTTTCGTAAATGGGTCGGAAGAAGAACAAACTATCCTCAGGCGGCTTACGATAATAAGATCAGAGGAACAGTATTTTTGACATTCATCGTTGAAAAAGATGGTTCAGTAAGTAATGTAACAGTTATAAAAGGAGTTGATCCTTTGTTGGATAATGAAGCAGTGAAGGCTATCTCTGAATCGCCCAGGTGGACTCCTGGCCTGCAAAGAGGACAACCGGTCAGAGTAAGATTTCAAATCCCATTGAATTTTATGTTTTAAAATTTAATTGCCAGCAAAAGAGTGAGTTATGTATGTTTGCGTTTTCAATGTTTTTCTTACCTTTAGCATTATAATTATATATTAATTGAATTATGAAAAGAATTGTACCCTTTATTTTTATCTTGACCATCATCCTTTCAGGTTGCGGCTCTTCTAAAAAGCAACTCCAGAAAGGTAATTATGATGCTGCTATTGGTAAAGCAGTAAAACAGTTACGGAAAGACCCAACAGATATTAAGCAGATCGAAATCCTCAATCAGTCATATAAAGTGGCAAATGATCGGGATAATGAAAGAGTCCGTTTCCTGAAAATGGAGGGGAGACCCAATAACTGGGACGAGATATATATGGTTTATTCAGCATTAAGCAACAGACAATCGCTCGTTAGAACAGTAACCCCTTTAAGTATGAACGGACGATCGGTCGATTTTCCATATGTTGATTACATGCCTGAAATGGTTAATGCAAAAAGAAAAGCAGCAGATTTCTATTTTGCCCATGGCAATGAACTGATGAAGAGTAATATCAAAGAATCTTACAGGCAGGCATTTATGGAGTTCATAAGGGCCAAGGAGTATGTTGGTGACTATGATGGGATTGACAATAAGATACAGGAAGCAAAATATATGGGCATGAGCAGGGTGTTTGTGTCAATTCAGAACAGCTCTATCATTAAGTTCCCAAAAGAGTTTGAGCAGGATCTTCTGGCACTCGATCTTCCAACTCTTAACTCTGAGTGGGTGGAGTACCATACCCAGAATCTGAATGATAATATTGAGTATGATTATTTTGTTAATGTGAATATTAAAAATGTTGCTGTCAGCCCTGATCAGACTGTGCAGAGAGATTCTGTAATTAAAAGAGATGTTGAAGACGGGTTTACTTATGTTCTTGATAATAAGGGTAACGTTATGAGAGATACTTCCGGTAATGATATTAAACTTACTAAGTATAAGACACTCCAATGTGCCCTCGTTGAGACGATACAGTCAAAAGCATGCCGTATTGATGGTGATGTTGAAGTGATTCAGATGACTCCTAATAAAGTACTTAAGAAAGACCCTATAGGTGCCCAATCAAATTTTGAACATATCTCCTCCCGTACCCTTGGTGATACTCAGGCTCTAAATGCTAAGCAACTTGAAAGAACCAAAACAGATCCGGCACCATTTCCAACTGATATTGAAATGGTAGTAAGATGTTCGGAAACGCTAAAAATGGCTATTAGAGGCGCTATTCAGAATAACCGGAGATTCATTTTCTAAAAAGCTATTGTTTCGAATAGAAGTCAAACATAATTAAGTCAATAGTCGGAAGTTCAGCCTTCGCTTCCCTGCGTTATGCTATGGCTGGCATAGCGGGAGTCGGAAGTCGGGAGGAAAAATTCTTCAGACTTCAGATTTTGGACTTCTATCTTCCATCTATTTATAAATTATTAACAATCAAGAATGTCACTTTTAACAACAGTAAATGATTGAAACCAGCATTACCCGGGAAAGGGCAATCCTTGTAGGAATAGCATATCCCGGACAAGAAGAACGTGAAGTTGAGGATTTCCTTGGGGAACTCTCTTTCCTTACTGAAACAGCTGGAGCAGAGCCTCTTAAAAGATTTATCCAGAAACTTGATGTACCTAATCCACGGACATTCGTGGGTTCAGGTAAGATAAATGAGATCGCTAATTTCGTTAAGGAGAATAGTGTTGATATTGCAATATTCGATGATGAATTGTCACCGAGCCAGATTAGGAATATTGAAAGGTCACTTGGCTGCCGGATACTCGACAGAACAAATCTTATACTCGATATTTTTGCCCATAGGGCAAGGACATCTCATGCCAGAACACAAGTGGAACTGGCACAATATCAGTATCTGCTTCCCCGCCTTACAGGCATGTGGACTCACCTTGAACGGCAACGTGGAGGTATTGGATTGAGAGGCCCGGGAGAAACTGAAATTGAAACCGACAGAAGGATTATAAGAGATAAGATCTCCCTGCTTAAAATTCAACTGAAAAAGATCGATACCCAGATGGCTACACAACGGAAAAACCGTGGAAAAATGGTCAGGGTAGCACTGGTTGGGTATACTAATGTCGGTAAATCAACAATCATGAATCTTCTAAGCAAATCGGATCTGTTTGCTGAAAATAAGCTTTTTGCAACCCTCGACACAACTGTTCGTAAAGTTGTAATTAGCAATCTGCCGTTTCTTCTTTCCGATACTGTAGGATTTATCCGAAAGCTTCCTCATGATCTGGTAGAGTCATTCAAATCAACCCTCGATGAGGTAAGAGAATCAGATCTGCTTATCCATATTGTGGATATTTCTCATCCGGGGTTTGAAGAGCAGATCAAGGTTGTTAATGAAACACTCAGGGACCTTGAATCGTTCGATAAACCTTTAATAATTGTATTTAATAAAATAGATGTATTCTCTTTTACCGTTAAGGATGAATATGATCTTACTCCTATTTTACAGGAAAACTTTTCTTTGTCAGATCTTAAGAAGAGCTGGATGGCATCCGACAAAAACCATAAAACAGTATTCATATCAGCAAAAACCAAAGAAAATCTTGAGGAACTTCGTAAACTGCTCTATGAAGAAGTAAGGACGATTCATGTTATGAGATATCCTTATAATGAGTTCCTGTTTGAGTCTCACCCAAATCCCTAAAGCCCCCTGGCCGCTGTGCGGCCTTCCCCCTAAAGGGGGTAAAATGCTCTGAGGTAAATGTAATTATCTAGATGCCTGTGTATTAGCTCCCCTTTAGGGGAGATGTCCCGCTTAAGCGGGACCAAGGGGCAAGAGGTATTAATATAATTTGTTAGCTGCCATATATTCTGCAATCTGAACTGCATTCGTTGCTGCACCTTTCCTGATATTATCGGATACAATCCAGAGATTAAGACATTTTTCCTTTGATAAATCCCTCCTGATCCTTCCTACAAAAACCTCATCCCTGTTGTGAGCAAGGATTGGCATCGGATATTTGTTTTCTGAAGGGATATCATAAACAACAACTCCCGGGAACTGACTCAGAAGTAATCTTACCTCATCGATATCAAAATCATTTTCAAATTCAATATTTACAGCTTCTGAATGACCGCCAACAACAGGTATCCTGACTACTGTTGATGTAACCTGGATAGTCTGATCTTCAAGAATTTTACGGGTTTCATCCACCAATTTTTGTTCCTCTGAAGTATAGCCATCAGGTTGAAATGAGCCTCCGTGAGGAAAACAGTTTTTGTCAATAGGGTGTGGATAAGCCATTTCTCCCTTTATTCCCAGCCTTTCATTCTCCATCTGAGCAACAGCTTTAACACCAGTACCGGTTACCGACTGGTATGTTGCAACAACAAGGCGTTTAATTTTATATTTTCTATGAAGTGGAGCCAGAGCCATTACCATTTGTATTGTAGAACAGTTGGGATTAGCAATAATTCTGTCGCCCTTTTTTATTACATGGCTGTTTATCTCAGGTACAATTAAGGGGATATTTGTATCCATTCGCCAGTATGAAGAATTGTCTATCACCACGGTCCCGTTTTTTGCAAAAACAGGAGCCCATTCCTTCGACGTTGATGCACCTGCTGAGAATATTGCAAATTCTGGTCTGGCTTTAACAGCTTCCATAATACTGACAACCTTAACAGCCTTATCTTTAAAAATGACCTCTTTACCAACCGACCGCTCCGAAGCGGCAGGCAGCAATTGCGACACAGGGAAATTTCTCTCCTCCAGTACTTTCATCATGGTCCGGCCAACCATACCTGTAGCTCCTATTACAGCTGTTTTCATCAGAAATTAATTTGGAATAATATAAGTAATTAATTAAATTTACCTTGACATTTAAAAAGGTCAAAATTAGCTTTTTTTTCAATTCGTCTTGCTGCATGAAAAAAGTTATTTTCCTGGCTTTATTAATGCCATATATGGCATTTGGCCAGATAGTCGAAAATTTTGAATCGGGAGAAATTAATAACTGGGTCCAAAGTCCGGCAGGACACTGGATCTCTGACACTACAGATTGTATCTCAGGTAGATTCTCATTACACCATTCTTATGATAATAGCGATGCAGGATCTGACATGATTGGTATCCCAATCAAAGACCTTCACTTGTCAGAGGGTCTTACCAGATGGTCTTTTTTTATCAGGTATGGTTATGATCCCTCATCATCAAATAACTGGGCATTATTTTTGTTGTCCGATTCGGAACCTGCAGAAATGTCACCAGATGGCTTAGCAAATGGATTTGCCCTGGGAGTGAACCTTACCGGATATGATGATACACTTCGTCTCTGGAAAGTAAAAAATGGCGTTGTTACCACTGTTGTAAATACTCATATTAACTGGCAAACAGTTATTGGGGTTGCTGCTACCTCTAAAATTGTAATTGAAAGAACTATGCAAGGAAGCTGGAGCGTTTCAGTTTACCGGATGAATGACGATCTTGTCGGATCGGGCTCATGGACTGACAACGAGTTATTTAATTCTGACTGGTTTGGTATCTATTACAAGTATACATCCACCCGCGACAAGCTTCTTTGGTTTGATGATCTGGTTATTGATGGTATTTTCTATAAAGATATTGAAGCTCCTGCAGTTACAGGTTGTCTGGTATCAGAGAGGAATTCAGTTGACATTACTCTGAATGAAACGCCGGCTGATGGATTCATATTAGTTGATAACTTCTCATTAGATGATCCGGATAATAGTGCATTATCAGTTACTAAAATTAATGGTCAGCTCTTTAGAGTTCAGTTTGCTCATATTTTTAATAACAAGAAAATAAATAATCTGACAATCAGTAGTTTGTGTGATAACTCCGGCAACTGCGATCAAAATATTAGTGTAAAATTTACACCTGTTTGGGCTGAGCCTGGTGATGTGATTATATCTGAGATCATGGCCGATCCTTTACCTGAGGTCTCACTCCCGGGGAAAGAGTATCTTGAGTTAACAAACAGAACAGAATATTCATTTAACCTGAAAAACTGGAACCTAACATCACAGGATCAGAATTTTATTATTAATAAGGCAATTATCCAACCCCGGGAGATTCTTATAGTCTGTTTATCAAAAGACACATTATCTTTTGCGAAATACGGGAAAGTTATTGGATTAAAACAATTTCCCTCCCTGACAGATGGAGGTAAGATACTTTACCTGTCTGACAGCTCGGACAATCTGATTCATGGTGTGGAATATTCTTCTGACTGGTATTTAGATGAACTAAAATCCGCTGGTGGGTGGTCGCTCGAGATGGAGGACATAGCTTATCCTTTTTATTATGAAGGGAACTGGAAAGCGTCAGTATCCAGAAATGGAGGTACTCCCGGATCAATTAATTCTGTAATTCAGATCAATCCTGATATCTCATTTTACGGAGTTCAGAATATGTTTCCTGTTGACAGTATAAATATTTCTGTAAGGTTTTCTGAACCAGTATTTAATCTTATTGAAGATATTAGTTCCATAAAGATAGACGGACAAGCAATTATTTCACTTTATTCAACTGATCCTCTTTCTCGGGAATTCATCATAAAGAGGGGAGAACCTCTTTTAAGGCGTAAACGATATGAATTAAATATTTCAGGAGATATAAAAGATTTTGCCGGAAACACCATTCAACATGGCACAATGCCTTTTGGGTTACCTGAAACTGCTGTACAAAATGATCTGCTTTTTAACGAGCTCCTTTTTAATCCGTTACCGGGAGATCCTGATTATTTAGAATTATTTAACTGTTCAGAAAAAATTATTGATGCATCGCGACTACAGCTTATTTCTATCAATGATGGATTGGGCGACACCTCGCAACTATATCTTGTCTCTGAGGACAAGAGGTGTATAATGCCAGGTTCATATTATGCTATAACTACTGATGTAGAAAAAATATTTGAGAGATACTTTTCAACGAATCCTGAATATCTTTTTGAATCACGAACACTACCTTCAATGTCTGATGATGAGGGACATATTGTCCTGTTTAACAGGGAACTGGACAAGATTGATGAGGTTATCTACAACGAAGGTATGCACTATTCCCTTCTGGCTGGATATGAAGGCATTGCTCTGGAAAAAACCGCGCCACAAAACAGATCTGAAGTGTCGGCTAACTGGCATTCTGCCTCTGAGAGTTCCGGATGGGGCACACCGGGTGCTCCAAATTCAATGTTCATCGAGGTAGCCCCGCGAAATGATGAAGCAGTTTTTTCATCATCAAAAATAACTCCCGATAGTGATGGTATTGATGACATTCTTACAATCGGGTTAAATCTGGCCGGAAATGGGAATGTTGTCTCTGTAATAGTTTTTGATGAGTCGGGCAGATATGTAAAGAAGATAGCCGGAAACATGTTTATAGGAGTGGAAGCATCATTAGTATGGGATGGAACAGCAGATGACGGATCTCCTGTAAATACCGGGATATATATAATTCTTATTACCCTATATGATGATACCGGCAAAACTAACCAGTGGAAAAAGGTCTGTACAGTTTTAAGGTAGTTGCTACAATGACGAAATCATCTGTGTCATGATGGTTGTCATACGGGATTCGGTTTTGGCCGCTTCTTTCCGGACCGATTCGTGTGTTGTATATTCTATTTTACCTTCTACGCCAAGATCAGTGATGATGCTCACTGCAAAACATGGCAGATTCATGTGACGGGCAATAATAACTTCGGGAACAGTAGACATGCCAACTGCATCGGCACCGACTATTCTGAAATACTTATACTCGGCAGGTGTTTCAAAAGTTGGACCACTGGTAGACAGGTAAACACCCTTATGTATTCTGATATTATGTTCTTGCGCAATAAGTAAAGCCTTTTTAATAAGATATTTATCATACGCTTCACCCATGTCAGGAAACCTGGCCCCGATACGTTCATCGTTAGGACCAATCAAAGGATTTGGCAGTAGGTTAATATGATCAGTAATTATCATAATATCACCAATCTGAAAAGAAGGATTTACTCCTCCTGCTGCATTAGAAAGAAACAGAAACTTTATTCCAAGATATTTTAAAACCCTTATTGGTAATGCAACCTGCTCAGAACCATATCCTTCATAATAATGAAATCTTCCCTTCATTGCCACGATTTTCTTTTTGCCGAAATCGCCAAAAATCAGTTTTCCGGCATGTCCTTTAACCGTAGATACAGGAAAGTGAGGGATATCTTTATAATCTATCTCAATCCTGTTTTGAATTTTTGCAGTAAGTCCGCCAAGACCAGTACCAAGAATAATACCGGCATCAGGATTAATGATCCCTTTAGATTTCAGAAACCCGGTTGTTTCGTTTATTTTTTCTAACATAGTCAACTATCAGATTATTAAACTCATCCCCGTCATCATTTAAAAATTGTATTCCAACAGGAATATAAAATAATGCCGATCTGATCGGCTCTGCAATATTAGTAAATTCCCTTAACCTGACAGCATCTTTTTCTGTAGTAATTAAATACTTTATTGGTGATTTTAGATCCTTATAGGATGAGTATATAGTATTAATATCTTTTTCTTTAAAGTTATAATGATCGGGAAAAGACAAATGAATTATTTCTCCGGCAGTTTCCTGAAGATACTCTTTAAGCGCAAGGGGATTTGCTATTCCTGTTATCAGAACAATGCCGCAACCGATTAATTGTGATATGTCTAATTGACCTTCTTCGTTATCGCTGTGGTTAAATACCGGCAAAGGTGCAGAATATGTAAGTGAAGTAAAATAGAGATTTTGATAAGGAGCTTTATCAACTTCTTTAACAATTAATCTTCTTTGAATAGGAGTTATGTTCTCAGGCGATTTGGTTATCAGAATAATATCGGCTCTTCGCATATTTCCTACGCTCTCTCTAAGATTTCCATACGGCATTAAATGATCTCTGACAATAAGTCTTTCAAAATCAGAAAGAAGAATTGAGAATCCTGGTGTAATACTTCTGTGTTGAAATCCGTCATCCAGTATTATCACGTCAGTATCCTGATTTTTCTGTAATATTCGATTCACCCCATTAACCCTGTTTCTATCTACTGTCACCATTACATCAGGAAATTTTCGAAGTATCTGTAAGGGTTCATCACCAATTTCATTTACATGAGATGTTGGGGATGCAATCCTGAAGTTGCAGGTCTTTCTTTTATAACCCCTGCTAAGTGTGGCTACGATGAACTCTCTCTGTAGCAGGCTAATAAGGTATTCCGTATGTGGAGTTTTTCCTGTTCCTCCTACTGTTAGATTACCGACACATATCACAGGAAGATGAAATTCCACAGATGAAAGTATCCCGGTATTGTACAAAAAATTTCTTATGCCTGTAATCAGGCCGTATAAAAGAGAGAGAGGATATAGAATAATGTTATTACTGTTTCCCATATTTCTTTTGATCACTGCTTAAAGAAAAGAGGATTTAACCTTTTCAACCTAGAAGCTGAGTGCAACCGAAGCTCATCCTCTTCAACTTTATATACTTTTACTACTTTTGAATTACCCACATGTTATCTGATATCAATAAAATAGGGGAGTCGAGCCTGTATCCCTGACAAATCTTTGATCTCCTGAACCATATTGTAATACTTAACCGATTCTCCTAACTCCTTTTTCAAAATATTCATCCTGATCTCGCCACTAAGCTGTGATAGGAGCTTCATATACGGGTCTACAAGAACAGGAAGTTCCCTGATGGAATAATTATCAACTCCAGCCAGGTCAGCAGCACCCTTAATAGCAACTTCCAATCCTCCTATTTCATCTACAAGACCAATTTCCTTTGCACTGGTTCCACTCCATACCCTTCCCTGCCCAATGCTGTCAACCGATTCTTGTGTCATTTTCCTGCCTGAAGCTACCTTATCTACAAAATCGCTGTATACATTCTCAATACTCATCTGCATAATCTCTTTCTCATAAATATTCATTGGTCTGTAAATCGATGGGAAATCTGAATTTCTATTAGTATTGACAGTCTCAGTAGAGAGTCCGAGTTTCTGTTCTAATAGTTTTCCTGCATTAGGTATAAGACCGAACACACCAATTGAGCCTGATATAGTTGTCGGATTTGCATAAATTATTGTAGCTGGAGCCGAAATAAAATATCCCCCTGAGGCAGCATAATTCCCCATAGATATCACTACCGGTTTAACTCTGGCAGCAAGGTCAAGTTCCCTCCAGATAATATCCGAAGCAATGGCGTTACCTCCCGGCGAGTTAACCCTTAAAACAATTGCCTTTACAGATGAGTCAAGCCGCTCTTTCCTGATCACATCAGCATAATAATTTCCTCCAATGTTATTCTCGTTACCCTTGCCTGAAACAATAGTTCCTGATGCGTAAATAACAGAAATTCTGGTTTTTATAGAAATCCTCTTGTTTGGGTTCGGCACCTTGCTGTAATTGGTCATCGAAACCATATTTATATTTTTATCTTCAGTAACCCCTGATAAGGATTTAAGTGTATCTATTAATGCATCGCGATAAATAAGTCCGTCGACAAGTTTATTCTCAAGTGCATTGGCGGCGATGGTTCCCGACAAATTATCAGCAATCAGATTAAGCTGCGCAACAGGGATATTCCTTGATTCAGAGATTGATTCAATAACATGTTTCCATATTGAACCTGCATAATCTGTTATCTGCGCTCTATTCTCCTTGCTTAACTTATCCAGAAGAAATGGTTCTACAGCTCCTTTAAATTTACCATGACGAATTACCTGTACTTCCACTCCAATCTTCTCCAACGCTTTTTTATAGAACATTACTTCGCTGCTTAATCCCTTAAAATCAACCATCGATCCCGGATTAACGTAGATCTTATCGGCAGCAGTCGATAAATAATAGCACTGCTGTGTCAGCACATAATCAGAATATGATATGACAAATTTTCCATCCTTCCTGAACTTTTCAAGAGCATTTCTGATCTCTCCTGTTGTTGCCCAACCTGATGGGAGCAGTCCGTTTTCAATCAGAATGCCCTTAATCTTCTTGTCGGCAGATGCCTTTTCTATGTTATGTAGAATTTCATTTAATCCGGGAGCAGGAGTAAATGACATATTAAAAAGATCAACACCAGCAAGTGGGTTCTGGTTACCTCTGTCGGGTATTGTTACGCCGGCTTTCAGAACCAGGATAGAATTATCACTTATTGAAACAGGTTTGTCGCCTGATGCAACAAGAGCACTGAGACTTGCAATCATTGTTATAAAGAAGAGAATAGAGGCGATAATTATACCGGTAATGGTTGCCAGAGTGTATTTAAGGAAGCTTTTCATCTTTTAAGCACTTTTATGAAATGGATTTTAAATATATAAAAAACAAAATGAATTTGTAAAGGTACGTATGTATTTAATACTTTTGGTAAGAGATTGAATTGATTATGAAGATTGTATTTCTAGGTATCGGATCTAACCTTGGAGACAGGGAGAGGAATCTTGAAGAGGCAGTTTCCAGGATTGAGAAATTAATTGGTCCGGTAGTGAAATCTTCGTCTGTATACCAAACCGAGCCATGGGGTTTTGAGACTAAGAATGAATTTCTTAATAAAGTAGTAAAGGTTGAAACAAAGCTGGATCCTTCAGGGTTGTTAGAAAGGATACTGATGATTGAGAATGTGCTTGGAAGGGTAAGGAGTGAAAAGCAATACACATCAAGGTTGATTGATATAGATTTGCTGCTTTTTGAAGATAAGGTTATTGATAAGGAAATGTTGAAAGTCCCTCATCCTTTAATGCATGAGCGGAAGTTTGTGCTGGTTCCACTGTGCGAAATAGTCCCTGAGAATGTGCATCCGGTTTTCAAGAAGACGATTTCTTCTCTTCTTGAATCATGTGGGGATAAGAGCAAAGTGATGAAGTACAAATAATCAGACAATCAGACTATTCTTCACAGTAACCCATTGTCAGCAAAACTGTAGTAGTCCTTGTCAGAGATTATTAAGTGATCGAGCAACTGGATATCCATCAGGTTCCCGGCCTCTTTTATCTTCTGGGTTATCTTGTTGTCTGATTCACTTGGGTTAAGATTTCCCGATGGATGATTATGACAGACAATAATGCCAGAAGCGAGATATTCTATTGCTTTTTTCATAACCATCCTCACGTCTGTAACTGTACCGCTGATACCACCCTGGCTCAGCTTCATCCTGTTAATCACTTTATTCGACCGGTTTAGGAACAGAATCCAGAACTCTTCATGTGCCAGGTCTGAGAGAAGTGGCTGAAAAATATCGGCAACATCTTTTGAACATTTTATCTGAGTCACATCAGGTCCTTCAGAGAGTTTACGTCTTCTTCCCAGTTCCAGTGCTGCGGCAATAGTTACAGCCCTGGCAGTACCTATCCCGTGTATCTTCTTAAGGTCGGATATTGTTAGTTTTCCCAGGCTATTAAGGTTATTGTTAACAATACCTAATAATTCACGCCCGAGGTCAACAGCCGATTTCTCCTTTGTTCCCGAGCTGATCAGGATGGCTAGTAATTCGGTATCGCTCAGACTAGCAGTACCTTTCTGAATAAGCTTTTCCCTGGGTCTGTCTTCTATAGCCCAGTCAGTAATTTTAAGAGACATGCAGCGAAAAATTTGAAATGCATATGCAAGTTAATTAATACAATGCAATTTGCAAAAGAAAAAGGGCATTAACTGTTAGAGGAACGACACACGATGCAGGACGCACGACACAGGTTGCACGACACAGGGAAAAAATGGATTTAATTTAGTATGATCTTTGAACCTTGAATCGAGCGTTGAGTGTCGTAATCCGTGTGCCGGGAGTCGAGCGCCGCGTGTTGTTAAATAAAAGAGGCCGTACCTTAGCGATACAGCCTCCAGATATATGATTGTAAAATATTATAAGCTGTTTACATGCTTAACAAGTGATGACTTCAGGTTTGAAGCCTTTTTCTTGTGTATGATATTCTTCTTTGCCAGCCTGTCTAGCATAGAGGTTATTTTAGGAAGCAGAACTCCAGCTTCTTCCTTATTTGTTGTAGCACGAATTGTCTTAAGAGCATTACGTGTTGTTTTAGCATAATACTTATTGCTCTCTTTTTTTACTTCGATCTGCCTGATCCTCTTTTCTGCCGATTTATGGTTTGCCATGCTTATAAATAAATTATTTTCAAACTTAAAAACTTGTAGTCCATAGGGGAATACTCTGCCGGATGCTATGTTATTATAAATCAACATTATAAAAATAAATATAACTCTCCGGTGAAACAAAGGTGAAACAAAGGTGAAACATAGAATAGGGAATATGGGGTTCGATTCCCTTTTTTGTTTTTCCCTTCTTTTTATCCCTGTTTTTATGCTACAATTTTCAGCCGCAAATGTAGGGATAAAGTTGTAAAAAACAAATTTTCAGCCTTCTTTTTCCAGGGTCAACGCACGAAGAAATAAAAAACTAACAGACTATTAACAAATTTATAAGGGTTATTAACAGCCTTCTTAGATAAAAAATAGTTTTTGGATGGTTGTTAACAGTTTGGTGCTATAATATTGTAACCCTGTTAATT
>DATKUO010000188.1:0-3364 GCA_035530515.1 Bacteroidales bacterium | reverse complement strand
TGAGTACCTGGCGAGAAAGTCGCTGTGTAGCTCTAGTCGGGCGCTGACGCTAGGAGAATTTCTTGCCGAGTATAAGGCGGAGAGGGTGAAGATGTGGGAGCTGGTAAACATAGACGTTGACAAAACAAAACAAAAGTAAACATAGGCGTTGACAGGATAATAAAAGACCTGGAGGTCTGATTTACGTTCGCGCAAAAAGTCAAATTCTTAATATTAAATAACTATGGAACAGATAAAGCAGAAAATAGAAGAGTTTGTCAATTATTTGGGATATTACGATCGAGAAATAGATGAAAGAGAGGAAATGAAATCCGAACTAATGGACTTGCTTGAAATAGCAACTGAAGAATCATTTGTAGCTGGAATGTTATTTGAAAGTTCGAGCGTAGAAAGACCTGATTTTACAACTTGGTGGAACCAATTCAAGGAGGAAATGAAATGACAACTTATCAAGAAAATGAAAAGAAAGCTAAGTATTGCTTAGGCTGTGCATGGCTACATATAGGAATCGAAGTAGATCATAATCATTGTGACTATACAAATCAGACTTGGGATGAACTTGAAAAAAGAGCTAATGGACATATTGAATTTATGAATTATAAATTGAGTAGCCATTCTCAGCAATGTCGGTGGTTTTGGGATAAAAAGAAAAATCCCAATCCATCTAAAGTAGGAATTTATTATAAAGCCCCACAAAGCGATGCTTGTCCTAAAATTCCTTTAAAATATCCTGGAAAAATTAACCAGTAATAACTTAAATATAGAATAATGAGTTACACCGGAAAAGCATTCCTTTACATCGAGGATGGTGAGGTAGTGGCGAATGAAAAGTTGATGCCAAAACCACAAGATTATTTGTCGGGATGTTTTAATGATATTCCTGATGATAAAGCCTATTTTGATGCTCTTGCCGAATGGAAATCACAGCATTTCAAGGTTGAGAATGGTGATTGGGTAAAAGATCAAGACCAATTTGGAGAACCTATTGAGCGACCAATAATAGTGTTTGATTGGGATAAACAGAATATGGCAACATTCAACAACGGTCAGCCCTGCCACATCGAAAACGGAAAAGTTGTAAAATTATTAATTTAAAATATACTGAGATGAAAGCATTAACCGACAAAATTATTGAAAGCCTTAAATCAAAACGAGATGGATTTATAGGCAGTCTTAAAAATAAAAAGACAGTTGCAAATTCACAAGGATTCCGTGAAGGATTAGATTGGGCTATTGAAACTATTGATTCACTTGAAGCACAAGCTGAATTTGAAGAAGTTGCCAGAGTTGTAATGAAACATTTTGGTAGTAGACCTGATATATATCATCCGCATATGTCAGCAAATATTGATGTATCAAAAGCTGAATTACTTGAATCAAAGCAAGGAACGGGATACGTTGAGGATTATATACCCGACTAAACAAAAGATATGAAAACGGCACACGAAACGATACATAAATTATACGAGGCCAGCAACTTAGAAAACATTGTTATTGATTGGTATTCGGATGGAGTTGTAGACAAGAAGTATCATGATAGGTGGATAAAAAGACTTGAAAATATTCAAATCAACATCCTCCTTGATTGGGGTCGAGAGTGTTGTGAGGAACAGAGAAATAATTGTTCTGTTATTGTACCAAGTGCAGAAGGAACAACATATAAAAAAGTTGTTCATGAAATAAAAAAACTTATTCACAACGCCCCTCTCCCTGAAATACTAAAAGACAAATGAGCAACCCGAAAAAGAATAGAGCAAAGTGGCACTTTGTTTTATTTACTGTTAGCCGACAGGATCCGTTAAATGACCTGAAATCCGTGTTAATGGTCAGCCGATAGGTGCGGAAAGGTTGATCGGGTTGCTCTTTAAAAACAACAGTAATGGAAATAAGAAAATGGACAACAGTTGATGTGTATTATCATGATTGGGAAACAGAGAAAGCATTAAAAGAAAGGAAACGACTTGAAAGATTAGGATACGAGTTACAGGTAGAAGATGAAGGAAATGATGAATATGATAATTGCGATCAATATTTAAAGTCTAACCCACAAAAATAAACACTATGACAGCAGAAGAATTTTTTAATAGCAAATTAAATAATGATGGGACATTAAAAGTTCCTGTACAGGTATCAACAAGATTGGAGTTATATAAAATAATAGACCAATACGCCTCTACCAAAGCAGAGGAAGAAGCCAAAGCATTTGCCGTATTTGTTATGCAACCATATATAACCGACCCTCTCAAGCCGGAAGATTTTGAAGATAGGTACAACCAATACAAAAAACAACCATGACACCCGAAGAACAATTAATCCACGACATCCTGGTACTGGAGGAAAGGAAACAATTTGCGAACAATGAAGAGCTATGCAAGCTATCTGCAAGGCAGCTAAAGGCTGTGAGTGAATACGCCTCTACCAAAGCAGAGGAAGTGAAAAAGATTTCGGTAGCATTTGCAATACACATGAAAAAAGATATTTTGATGTTATCTGATTTAAAGGATAATTCAAGATGGAATAAAATGTTTAACGAATGGTTCGCTCAATACAAAAAAGACAAATGAAAATAGAGCAATTAATACAGGCTATTGTCAATATTGAATATTTCAAGCATACTGGCGAGATGTCAGAAGAAGATTGTACCAGGGAACAGATTGAAGCTATCGAGCGGTATATAGCAGAGATCACTCCTCCCGGACCACCTGAAAAGCCACCGTGCAGCGGCAGTTGATCACATTCGCGGCTGATCCTGTTGGCGCTCCCGGGTACTGCATCGGCTCACCTCCAACATCAAAGTCATCATCTTTGGGTATCAAGGGATGGCTCAGCATGCCCATATGAACATCCCTGGTACGCGTATCAGCTGTGGCTATCCATTTCTTTAGCAGCGGGTATTCGGTGGCATCTGCACCCATGAACTGACCATGATTGCTGGCCGTTAGAATCTCTGTCCTAGCGATACGCTCAGCACGGTAACGCTGATATTTAGGCCATGTCTTCTTCAGGTGAGCATGCAGCTTACGTGTCAGCTCCGGAACACCCAGACCTTCGTCGAATAGTACCTTCAGCTCATCCTGCAAAAGTTCTAAACAAAGGTTTAAAGAACTACTGTTGATAGACTCAGCACGGGCGGTTAAATTAACGTCTATGTATCTGCGTATATCAGCTATCCACTGATCATCAACAGCGTCCTTAGTATTGTTAATAACCTGTTGATAACTCTTACCCTTCAGCTCATTATATTGCAGCCTGGCAAACTTCGGGGCAACCTCAATGTACAGCCTGGTGAAATCCTTTTTTACCTGGTCGGCCTTTATCAGTTTGTCGAGGTTACTGATTACCTTTGGATAGGATAATACGGTCA
>DATKUO010000187.1:0-6722 GCA_035530515.1 Bacteroidales bacterium | reverse complement strand
GAAATTGTAAATGAAGTTAAATCGTGGTGCAAACAAAATAATTTCGATAAACGAAAAATTTACTGGAGCTTCACAAAATATAAAGCTGATCGAAAACTGTCAAAATATTACGTTTCATAATTAAATTGTCATGACACTAGGGCACTAAGAAACAGAGATTCACAAAGTTATTTTGTTTTAGTTTCGTATATAAAAGGAAAAACATCTGAGGGTGTATGAGCCTGTTTCATAATCTCCTCTATCTTTTTCACTACTTCAGGATTACTTGATGCCACATTATTTGTTTCACCAATATCAGTTGACAGATCATACAATTCCGTTGTACCCTGCGGTGTTTTGTCAATGTTTAATCTCACAGCTTTCCAGTTACCCATTCTGACTGCCATCTTACCACCCTGTTCGTGAAATTCCCAGTAGAGATATTCATGTTGCTTCTGTTTTTTCCCAATCAGAGAGGGGAGAAAAGATATTCCATCAATACCTACAGGAATCTCAGCTCCGGCTATTTCGGCAAAGGTGGGCATGATATCCCAGAATGCCGAAACATGATCATTTTTTGATCCTGCTTTTACCTTGCCCGGCCATCTGACAAGCATCGGGGTTCTGATACCACCTTCATACATATCGCGCTTATATCCTCTCAGATCGCCATTACTGTTGAAATAATCGGGATCGGCACCACCTTCGAGGTGAGGCCCGTTATCGGATGCAAAGATAATAATCGTATTTTTGTCCAGTCCGAGCTCAATTAATTTATTGAGCAATTCTCCAACATAGTCATCAAGTTCTTTTACCATTGCTGCAAAGGCTGCATGAGCTTCAGGCTGCGAGCCATATCCTCCGAGTCTGAAATAAGGGCCGGAATCCACCCCTTTAAATGATTTTTCAGGATCGAATTTTCCACGGAACATTTTCATATATTCCTCTTTTGCAAAGAGCTCTGCATGAGGTATGGTTGTCGGGTAATAAAGGAAGAAAGGTCTGTCCTTATTGGTTTCAAGAAAATCCAGTGCAGCTTTTTGAATAAGATCAGGACTGTATGCTCCGGTCTTACTGCTGTCATTCTCGTGAAGAATAACTTTTTCATGATTATGCCAGAGGTGATCAGGATAGTAATTATGCGCCAGCCTCTGACAATTGTAGCCAAAGAACTCATCAAAACCCTGCATGTTTGCATCCCCTTCTGATCCGGGGTACCCCAATCCCCATTTCCCAAAACATCCTGTTACATATCCTTCTGTTTTAAGCATTTCAGCAACAGAAAAGGTTTCAGCAGGCATTGGCCACTGTCCTTCTGGCTCCCACTCTTTATTCCCCCTGATGGGTGTGTGACCTGTATGTTGACCTGTCATAAGGCTTGACCGGGACGGTGCCGAAACAGTACAGCCGGTATAGTGCTGTGTGAAAAGCATCCCTTCATGAGCAAGCCTGTCAATATTCGGGGTTGAAAATTTCTGTTGCCTATAACAACTCAGATCACCATAACCAAGGTCATCTGCCAGGATATAAACAATATTGGGCAAAGGTTCCTTTTTGTTCCCCGGAGCACATGAGATCAATGCGTATGAGGCAAACAGAGCGATTGGAATTTTATTTTTCATGTTATAAGTAATTTAAATTTGATCATATTAATCCTCACTACAAAAAAAAATAGAAGTAAAATTGTAACAAGTTTGGAATAAAGCTCTTGTTGCACAGTAAAACCCAAATAAATGCAACAAGCGAAAATTCAATATAAAATCATCTCAAGTTCAATATTTATAATCACAACTGTCCGGATAAAATATTTCAAAAAGGGCAAGCCCTTGAAAAGCGTAGCTTTAATAAATTAAAATTATTAACTAAAGGCTTTAACCCGAGTTGAATTTCACTAATATGAAGCAACCTGCCATTAAGATATAAGTAATTTGAAAGAAATTGGCTAATCAACAGTACAACAGTGATTTGCCAATTATTTCCAATTGTCTTTTTGCTCCAAGCTTGAATTTATATCAAGTTCATCTTGAGGAAAAGGCCAAGGTAAATCAGATTCCCGGAAAATCAAATCCGTAACATAATAATGTCCATTAGGGCCTACTCTGAATCTATCGTAATTTTCAGGATCATCAGTTATTTTTATTCCGTAAAAAGGACCATTAAGAATATCCTTGGCTTCGCCCCACCGAATCAAATCCCAAAAACGTAGTCCTTCCCAGGCTAATTCAACTCTTCTCTCCCTTTTGAGGATTTCCCATAGTTTTACTGGGTCAGTTTCATTCACTGCGGGCATATTTACAGATTCCCTTGTTCTAACCTGATTTATTGTCTGGTCAAGTAATTCCTGAGTTATAACATCATTGTTTTTTATTCTACATTCAAGGTAACTTAGTAAAACCTCCGCATACCTTACAATTGGTACGTCTGAGCCTCCGCTGTACACATCTCCCTTATATTCTTCATCAATATATTTCCTCAAGCAATATCCCGTCATTCCGGCATCATAAGTAAATAAATCACCCTCGACTGAAGTTGAGTCAGGATTTCCTTGATACTTTTTCCCATTTATAACAGAAACTCCCGCATAGTATATAGTATATAATAAACGGGGATCCCGGTAATAATATCCATCTTTAACCACAGGGTTTTTCGGATCATAAAGTTCACTGTTTTCAATTGATTTACCATCAACACATAAATAAGCATCCACTAAGCTTTGGAATGGATTCATGTGATGCCAACCACCGTCAACATTAGGGCGGTAATACAATTGAATGGTATTACCTATCTCATTCCCAAGATACTTTCTTGAAAAAATAATTTCGCTGCTTTGTTCTTTTTTACCGTTAAAAAGTTCCATATAATCAGGGTCAATATTATGAACTCCTAAGTCAATTATTTCCTTGTATGCAGTGGCAGCAGCAGGCCAATCCTTTTCCGACATCAGCAAGCGGCCTTTAATAGCCAATGCAGCTCCACGTATGATTCGTCCATGCTCACTAGATGGCCGGGTTGCCGGCAAATCTTGGGTAATTTCGTTCAATTCACTTAAAACAAAATTTACGATTGTTTCTTTATTTGAACTGGGAATAGAATTTGCTTCATCCATTGTGAGTATTTTAGTTACTAACGGAACACCTCCCCAATATTGAGACATATTATAATATGCAAATGCCCTTAAAAACCTTACTTCAGCAATCATTTCGGATTTTTTAGAGGCATCCATATCCTTAATACGTTCAATGTTCTCTAAAAAATAATTACATGCGGTAATGTGGCTGTAAGAAGCGTTCCAATAAGTTTTGATAACTCCAAGCGTTGGGGTTAACAATCCTTGACTAAAGGGGGACTCATTAATTTTTCGGTCTATACCGTTATCTGTGTTACAATCGAATTCGCAAATTGTGGTGGAAGTGCTCCATGCAGAAGCTTTATTATAAACTCCTGCCAAAGCCAATTCAGCATCTTTTTCTGAAGTCCAGAAATTTTCGGTTGCAAGCTGATCGAGTGGTTGCTTATCAAGGATTCCTGTTTCACAAGAAGTTGAAAGCATCCCCACACCGACTAAATATATTAATGTTTTTATCAATAATTTCATAATGTTTCTTTTTTAAAATTTAACATTTAAACCAAATACATAAGTTCTTGTCATGGGATAATGTTCTCCCTCTCCACTTTCTACATTAAGCTCAGGATCCCATCCTGGAACAAAGTTGTCAAAACAGTAAAGGTTTCGACCTGAAAGATAAAGCCGCATACTTTGGATATTTAATGCCTTAGTTACCGTAGCAGGCATATTATATCCAAGTTGTATCGATCTTATTTTCAAATAAGAAGCATCCCATGCCCAATAAGTTGAGTAATAAGAGTAAGGTTCATTAGTCCCTCCTCCGTGAATATAAAATCTTGGATAAATGGCGTCCGGATTTGGGTTCTCTTTCGTCCATCGGTTATCCCACATCCATTGCTGAACGTTTGATTTATTGGCAAAAGCCCTTCCAGCCATGTTATCCAAATACCTCAGCATTCCTCCTGCACCGTCAAATGTTATAGAAAAGTCAAATGATTTATATTTCGCCGTTAATTGGCCTCCGTAAGTATATTTTGGAGATTTTTGCCCAATAACAGTCCTGTCATATTCAGCTGTAACTTTCCCATCGGGTTTTCCATCAGGGCCACTTATGTCTTTATATTTAATGTCACCGGGGAAAGCAGTGTATGGTTGTTGAGGATAATTTTGTATATCCTGTTCATCTACAAAAAGTCCATCATCAATGTAGCCATAAATGGCATTAAGTGGTTGTCCAACAAAAAGTCCGTTTGCAATATCTTTTACTACCTGAGCCAACGATAATACTTCATTGTTGATAATGCTAACATTTGGAGATAAACTATATGAAAAATCTCCGATTGAATTTTTGTAAATAATACTGACATCCCAACCTTTGTTTTTAACTTTCCCGGCGTTTAAGGGTGATGAACCTAACCCCAATAATCCGGCAGTTGTAATATTATATAAAATATCTCTGGTTGTTTTATCAAAATAATCGACGGCAAAATTTAATTTACTATCAAAAACCGAAAAGTCAACTCCCAAATCAACGATTCTTGTTGTCTCCCAGGTAATATTTTCATTTGGCACTGTGTTAAGTACAATTCCAGGAGAAACATTATCACCAAAAATTGCATTTGCTCCCGATGATAATATGGCCTGGTAAGGATATGCCCCAATTTGCTGGTTACCAAGTTCACCCCAGGAACTGCGGAATTTAAGATTATATATCCATGGAAGACCTTCTTTTATGAATTTTTCTTCGGAAATTCTCCATCCAAGTGAAAAGGATGGAAAAAGCCCAAATTTATTTCCGGGTCCAAAACGGGAAGAACCGTCATATCGGGCATTTGCTTCAAATAGATATTTCCCTTTAAAAGCATATTGTAGCCTTCCAAAGTAAGAAACCAAGCCCCATTCAGTTGCTCCTCCATTGTTTTTTTGATTTACTGAGCTGGCATAATTTAATTCGAATAACTCATTTGTTGGAAAATTATCTCTATATGCATTTAAATAATTATATTTATTTTCGATTCGAGAATAACCAGCTAAAGCATTTATTTCATGTTCGCCGAAACTCTGGTCATACTTTGCAAGTCCCTCAATTGTTAATTCCCTACCGGTATTCCACTCAACAGTTAATTTATTTGGGTGTGCATAAGTAGTAGGATCAATATGTTCATCTGCTACATATCTACTATAGTTTGAGTAGTTGAAATTATAACCAGCCCTGGCAATAAAAGTTAATGGACCAAAAATTTTGTATTTCAAGTCCACATTTCCTAAAAAATTGTAATTCCTTTCTAATTCATGAGATTCACTATCAATATCTGCCCAGGGAGCGCCTAAGTCAACTCGACCATACCATCCATCAGAAGTACGTGCAGGGATAGTTGAAGGCATCCTTGCAATTCTGGTAACAAGTCGTCCCATTGTTTGATTACCCGTAAATGCTGCCGGTCTATGATCATCACCTGCTTTTCCTCCTATATTTGCAGTTAAACTGAGCTTATCACTGAGCTCTGTATCAAAATTTAATCTAAAATTATATTGATTATAATAGTTTAGTAGGTTTTCTTTATAACTATCATGTATATTATTTTGCAAAATGCCATCGTTCCTTAAATAACCAAGAGAAAAGAGATATTTGGTCGCTGAATTACCCCCACTCAATGAAAGGTCATGTTTTGTTTGTAGTGCTTTATTATCAAAAGCCATTTTGTAATGGTGATCATTGGGATAGGTATCCGGATATTCTCCCGGTTTGAATTTTTGAATATCCTCATCACTATATTTTTTGCCTAACCCCATATTCTCAAGTGCCTCATTATATGCCTGGGCATAAATCCATGAATCCACAAACTTAGGTTGGTCTGCTAACTCATTGAATCCAACATAGCCATTGTATGTCACTTCCATTGCACCTGCTTTTCCCCTTTTTGTTTCTATTAAGATTACACCATTTGCAGCTCTTGAACCATAAATAGCAGCAGAGGCAGCATCTTTTAGTACTGAAATATCTTTGATATCATTTGGATTGACATTATCTATGGAACCTGGTATGCCATCTACCAAAACAAGGGGATTGTTACCTGCGCTACTGAATGTTCCATATCCCCTGATTCTAATTTCAGTAGTTGGATTCGGTTGGCCCCCGGGTTGACGAATAGTAACACCACTAATATCACCTTGTAATGCTTGTGAAACCGAAGAGACAGGTTCACCATTAATTGTTTCACTTCCGGCAGTTGCTACTGAACCTGTAATATTCACCCTGCGTTGGGTGCCATATCCAATAACCACAATTTCTTCCAGACCAATTGTCGACTCAGCCATGGTTACGTTAATTTGGGTTAATGTACCGATAGTAATCTCCTGGGATTCCATTCCGATAAATGAGAATGTCAGGCTTTTTGATCCCTGAGGAACTTCAATACTGTATTTACCGGCAAAATCGGTCATCGTTCCCTGGGTTGTTCCGGTAACAACAACGTTTACACCGGGAAGAGGTGCACCATCCTTATCTGTAACAACACCGGTTATTTTGTTTTGCTGTAACAGTTCCCTGGGAGCTATTACGATCAGATTATTGGCCAAAATTTTATAGGTAAACCCGGATCCCTCCAATGTTTTATTCAGGATTTTGTCAAGTGGAGTATCAAATTCATCCATAGTTACCTGGATGTTTTCAACA
>DATKUO010000186.1:0-5764 GCA_035530515.1 Bacteroidales bacterium | reverse complement strand
GGACAAAACTTTGAAATAAATCTTATCCCGGACAATTAACCTCATATGGCACTGTAAAAGCAATTCACTTAAAAAGGCTTTTCGATCTCGCTTATACCAAAGGCCGCCGTTAAATGTTAATCCCCATGCTGTGAATGTTGCGGCTGCGGCTGCAACTGAAGTATCATCTATTTTTGCTGACGGTACGCCAAAATCCTCTAAAACGTTTTCGATCATATAGGCAGGGTTGGTAAGTGATAACGTATCTGATCGGCTATATTTACACGGCACATCAAGAAATTTCGACCCATCCTTAAAGAAGCCATTCGAGTCTGCCGTACCGTCATGATCATCGTCAACGAATATAAATTTTGTGACTTTATAATCATTGCCGTCACTGCCGGTTATGGTATAAAATGAACCTGAATTATCCAAATCATAGTCATCGTTTGAATATGTAGAGATGCCACGTTCTTTAGGCGCTTTGATTTTATCGATTACGTATGTTGGTGTATCAGGGCCCAAAACATAATACCGTATTCCATCGGTGGCATACTTAGCCGACCGAACAGGTATAAAGGCCGTCCCCCATAACTTTGGTATGCAGACATTATCTTTTTTGGCGTTTGTGTCTGAGGAAGGCCATAAATCTTGTACTAATGGTGTATTCGGATAATCTCCTTGCAGGTACTTATCAAGCCAGCACCGGCAATGTAAAGTTATTACCTGATTAATCCGTATAGCCCTGCTTACCTCAAACCCCCAGGCCGCCATTTCCGCTTCTTGCTCGTCCCATGAGTCCAAATCATCCCATGTATCACCAGGAGCCAGTAATGAGCCTAAATTGGCCTTCATGGGGGCACGTATAATTATATCAGCGCCTTCGTACTTGGTTACATCCAGGGCATTGCCTTTATCTATTAGCTGAAATGAGGTTTTTGAAGGTGTGATAATACCGGACTCAGCACCACTACCGCCGAACTCGATACCTTTGAACCCGGTTATTTTATGGGTATAACTTTGGCCGTTCCAGGTTTTTGTTTTATTCGACCAATAATGGGCGCCGGAATCCGTATCTGTTATATCGAATAGCCATGAGGCTTCGGTCTTTGCCTCGGCGTCTAAAATACCTGTTTGCTGGAGCGTTTTATCTGTATACATGGTCTATTATCAGTCCGCTATTTTACCTAAAACTCTTAATCTTAAAACGGGATTGCCATAAAATGTCGGATATGTAAGCCGCTCAAAATCACAATCCCATCTGACCACATAAACATGGCCTTCTTTTGCATGATTAAATTTAAATGAATTGGTGGGTCCATTACCATAATCCTCGTCATACCAAAACTGCATTACTGTGCCGGCATCAGATTCATTGAGTAATTTATATAATATCCCTAGATGACATATAACCCCCGTGCCGGACATATTGATTCTTTCTTCTGCCGATCCATCTACTGCCATATGAATATTCACTACTTTATGTCCGGTGCCGCTTATCACGGTTTGAGGATCTACAGAAAGGGTGACATCTTTATCCGGGGTTTTTTCTGATAAATAGTCATATATTTCGTGGCTCGCCATAAATTTTAATTCCCCTGTGCTATTTCTTCCTGAACAATCGTTTTGATTACTGTATGGAATTCGTCGGTATTTAATGCCGACTGTGCTATTACATGACCAAGAGCCTGCCCTTCAAATTCAAAGGTAATGTTATTGTTTAAGGTGATTTCGTTTTGAATGTTAAATGATTGCTGCTCTTCTTCGGCTTGTTTTGCTAAGGCCTCTTGAAACCAAGGGAAAGCTTGAGTACCGGAAACAACTCCGGCATGTGCGATATCGTAATCGCCATAAGCTTTCATGAAATCTAAGTATCCCGACCCGGCAAAACTGGCAAAATCACCGAAGGCTTCAGGGTCAAAATATGCCTTCTCGTATAATTTGGCGTATTCGGCTTGCATACCTTCAAGGCTTAGTGCAGGTGCATATTGACCGACGGTTAATTCACGTAAAAAGGATTCTACCGGGCCAAGGATTGCAGAGGTGTTACCCAAAACAGCACCCGTATTCTCTTCTATTGACGTATTTAGTCCTGTCAATCCCTCTGTGAATGTATCAAATAAGGGCTGTAATTCTTCCATATATTGAGGGAAACCCTCAATTATACTACTCATTTCATCAAGCCATTGATTTTCGGTAACAGCATCGGGAGCGGATATTGCCTTGCCAGATTGTAGCCACATGGTTGTAAATGCATCCCTGACTGAAAGTTTGCTACCAAAAACACTTTTATCTGGTAAAAAATCCATCATCCCTTGATATTCTTTAGCCTCCTGCACTTGTTTGGCATAATCTTCAGGATTTTGTGTTTGATATTGGTAATTTGCTTGTAAGTCAAATGCGGGTTGCATTAAATCAAATAATGGCTGCATGGCTGCTGTAGTAAACATTTGTATAACAGCATCCTGAACCATAGTAGCTAAACCCATTGAAAGAGTGTCTTTGAATGATTGATACTCTCCTGTCTGTAATGAATCTAAGAAACCTTGTCCAATAGCAGATGAAAAACTATTTGTCATATCGGTCTCAAGTTCTTTTATTTTTTGTTTCTCAATTCCTTCCAATCGCTCCATTTGTGCATCATATCGCTCTGCCAATGTTGGTCCCTGTGGTTCATCGTCATCACCAAACAATCCTCCTAACAACCCCCCTGCAAGGGCACCAATAGGCCCACCGAAAGCACTACCGATTACTGAGCCACCAAACCATCCCCCTACCGCACTACCAATAGCACCGGACGTACCACCCATACCATAGCCCATAGAACTATACATAAGAGCTGACTGCCACCAGGAGGCAGTACCTTCCATTATTTTATCCGTTATAGGGTCAATCCATTTATTAACCATTACCGATGAAAATTTGTTGGCAAACGTGCGGGCTATGCTTAACCCTAATTCACCAAAATCAGCATCAAGGCCAACCATTAAATCTGAAAGAGCGCCACCTATAACATCACTGATACTTTCTGCTATCACTGGTAACTGTGCTGTAAAGTCATCCCAGATGGTAGGGGCTTTTTCTTTTAGCTCACCCATGGCTTTGCTTATATTTTCTAAATTGCCATAGCCCATACCTTTAGCCTGAAGAAATGGCAACATATCAACCGTTTCCATATCAACCCACCAGGGCACATCAGTTCCAGCAACCTTCATCATTTTTTGATACATTATTTCAATTTCTTCTAAGTGCTTTCTGAATTGATTTCGCTGTATTTCTAATTTCTGTTTTAATATTTCTTCATCCCAATATACAGGGGTAAATTGTGGTCCCTGTTCTCCTGACCATATTCTGCCAGGGAGCTTTTTAATATTTTCATAAATCTCTTTGGCCCAGTTCCACGCCTTCAAAGCTTCAAGCTGAACAGTTCCAAGTAAGGCTTTAATTTCAAAAGCCGCTTTTTCAAAGGCAAATCTCAAAGCTTTGGCTACCGTAATCCCAAATTTTTCAACAATGACAAATGTTTTGTCTAATTTTTCACCTATTTTCCAACCAATCCAAAAAAATATGGCCGCAAGACCAGTTTTAACCACAATTCCTGCTGCTGCTATTTTGGCTGCTAACACAGTAAAAGCACCGCTTAAAGAATTAAGGTGTATCGTGGATGCAGCAGCAGCAGTGCCGGTGGCAGTAATAGCAACATTTACTTTCGTTAAAACTCCAATAGCAACTCCAAGATCCTGAAAATTCTGGGCAAGTTTTGACACAAACAAAACTAATTTTAATGATAGAAATGTTGTGGATACAACTATAAGAGCTCTCCAATTCTCTACAACAAAGCCAATTGCCTTTTTTAAAAATTCAAATGCTGCAACAACCTTTTTACCAATTTTATCCGCCCATATATCCAGTTTTCCGCTTTCGACAAATTCATCAATCTTTTTAATAGCTAAATCCATTTTCTCTTTAATGTAATCAAAAATACCCGCTTCCATAACCTTATTCCGCACCTGAAACCATCTATCAGACAGCATAGAGGTTAAGCCTTTCCAGGTTTTACCGAGCTTATCCGTAGCACCTCTAAATTGAGAATCCGTTTTCTCCCAGGATTCAAACATCATTTTCCGGGTATCTTCCATAGAGTAATGGACACCAGCTTTAAATCCCATCATTGCCAAGATGCCACGCTCCCGGAACATATCTGCTGAAGCGGCCCCGGCTGAATACATTCTAATAACCTGTCCCGTTGTTTCCTGCAATGATAGCCCTGTAACCGCGGCCAGATCGCCTATCATTGGCATATATCGCTTAACCTCATCTACACCCCCGCGCATTACACCGGATAAAGAAGTTGCCGCACCCATAATATCTTGATAGGTATGAGGCACTTTTGCGGCATATTCCGTCATGTCCTTAAACATACGGCTTGCTTCGCTAACACTGCCCAGAAGTACCTCAAGTCGAACCCTGTATTGTTCGGCTGTACTTGCAGCACTCACAAAAGACTTTGCCACCAAACCCAAGCCAAGCGATAACAAAGCGCCCTTTAAAGAGAATATCGTTTTAGTCACCCCGCCCATGACCTTTTTCATCTTAGCCATCTTCTGTTCAAAGCCATGCATTTTATTTTTGGATTTATCAAGGCTGTTATGCATATCAGCCATGTTTTTATTGAAGGCTTTTATTTTCGGGGGCGATTTATCCGATAAATCAATTATTAGACCTACTTGATCAGACATTACCTATTTACCGCCTTTTGGGTTGGATAGTCTTTTGCTTGCCTGACTTTTTACCTTTGTCATTTTCTTCATTTTCTTTCTTGTTATTTCCTTGCCGTATTGATTCCACTAAGCTTGCTTTTTTATACCATTCTGAGCGTTCCTTTCTTGTGAGCCCCCTATCTTCCATAACAATTCGGGCCGTCTGGAACCGAATATTCCCGGTCATGCCATCACGATCCCAACTAACTAAATCGTAAATCTCTTTAAAGAAGCGATTTACGATAAAAAGATATGGCGGTTCAAATTCACAATCTTCACAGCCACCTTCACGAAAATATCTTGAATTTTTAGCCTTCCGGCAGACCTTACAGTATTTTTGCCTTTCTTTGGCCTTCTTACCTAAGCTATGCTGCCAGAAGTCAATGAGTTTTTTATTTCTCCCTTTTTGACCTCCTTTTGCTCAATTTGGGAGTTACGGCAGGCAATATTAACCATCTGAGCTACTGCATATTTCTTTTTTACCAACCATTTTTTATTCACTAGGTCACAGGGCCGGGAGATAGGATCACCCTTGGCATCCTTTTTGAAATTAATCCCTTCCCACCGCTTTACTTGGCGAATAAATGATTCCTCAGTGATTTTATAAGCATCTGTAATTTCACGATTGCCACGTTTAATTTTCGTATGCCGACGCAATGTAGCCTCCGTGACATCGCCTTCATCAGGTTCACAATAAAAAGCAAACTTTTTACCCCGGAATGGCGTATCTTCAAAAACGTCATTATCGCCATCTACAACCAGCAGAGCCTCGGTATCATCAAAAAATAATTCCTCTTCGACGGCCTCTTCCTTGACGGCCTCTTCCTTCAATTTGTCATTCTCTGACATAAAAACCTAAACCTTTCTCTGTAAATATTACAGTATAATAATGTAAAAATATAAAAATATTATAAATCGTTAATTTATGTTGCAGGGAAAGTAGCTATCGTATTTACCAATGTTATTAAGATAGCCGAAGCATCTGAATCATCTTGGTAATACCCGGTAAATCCCATAGTTTGTAA
>DATKUO010000185.1:0-2673 GCA_035530515.1 Bacteroidales bacterium | reverse complement strand
AAAGCTCCTGCTGTTTCAAAAGGTGTTCCTGCATTACCTGGAATACAACCATACGGAGGCCATGTTGCCACAGGCGCCGAGATTAATCAACGCCAAATACAGGCAATGACTGAATCCCTGCAAGAACAACAAATTGCAGTTAATATTTTATCAAGTGCCTTCGATGCTCTTTTTACCTCCACAGAAGATGGCTTTAAAGCAATGATTGATTCTATTATTTCAGGTCTGAAGAGATTGGTTGCGGAATTACTGGCGAGGGCTGCTGTATTGACGCTTATAAATATTTTTTCTTCTGGTGGAGGCAGTATTTTCAAGGGAGTACTGAAGGGAGCAGCTACAAGCATGGGACTTACCAAAGGAGCCAGCGGGGGAACGGTCCCGGCTGGATATCCACATGATACATTTCCTATGCTGGCAAGTTCAGGTGAGACATTACTCACCGCACAGCAAAGCCGGGATTTCAACAGGAAGATTGATGTCTATGTTACCGGCGACATTCTTGGCAGAGGCATAGCAATAGCGGGCAGACGAACAGAAAACGAAAATTAATTATATGGCCTGGGGGCAGACATATCAAATATTAACAAGGGATCGTCACGACATACTTTGGACGACAAAGATTTACGAAGATGGTTTTTCAGGTGATATCACTAACCTCATCGGTGCAGGTATCGAACCGCTGAAATTTGAGTTTTGTAACGAGTCCGATGATATTTTTGACGTATTCAAAAGCTCCAGGGTTATACTTACTGTCTGGTCGTATACGATGTTTGCACTTGACGATCTCTTTTTACATGAAGATATGTTCCATAAGGTCGAGATTTATCAGGGAGCGAACTTGTATTTCTCGGGTTATGTGGATCCACATCAAAGCACCGAATCCTATGGACCTGTTCCTTATCCCGTAAATATTTACTGCATAGATGGTTTGACCTTACTCAAAAACATACTCTATGAAGAAAGTGAAGGAGTGGCTTATAATGGACATATTCTCGAATCGCAAATTATCCTCGATATTCTCGGTAAAATAGGCTTTACAACTTTCAGGGAATATGTCAATATTTATGAGGATGCAATGGATAAAGAGGCCGGTGATTCGCCAATGGATCAACTACAAATAAACACAGATGTTTTTGCTGAGATGTATTGCGATGAAGTGCTTAAAGAAATTCTGAAGAAATACAATGCGAATATCCGGCAGATTGACGGGGTGTTCAGCATTTTCCGGCCAAAAGAACTCATTGGCGAAGTTGTTTATGGCAGGATTTTTACGGCAGCCACAACCAAATCATCTACAAGCATCACGCCCAGGCAGTATATTAATCGCAGTGATTATGCTTCGGCTTTGCTGCAGGTTTCGGGAAGTGTCAAAACAAATCAGAGTCCAGCAAAAAAAGTCATTAGTCATCAGGATTATGGTAATAAAGAAAGCTGGATTGATAATTATGAGTTTAAGGCAGAAACATTCGATAGCGAGGCAGTAACTCTGGATAAGTGGACAATCATCAATCCTGATTATATTGATTTACATCATATATCGGAATTGATGACAAGTGAAAAAGAGGGTATTGCACTTGGCTCTGCGGATTCTTTAGAGGCTGTTTATTTATATCAAAATATTGGTTATGCTATTATAAGTACAAAGGATCTACTTTCTCTGGAATTTGAATTTGGATGGTTTAATAATGACACTTCAAACAATGCAGTAACAAATATTTATATACAAATAATTTGCGATGATTATTATCTGAAAGAAAAAGATGATACTTATACTGAATGGACAATGACGCCTTCGGCTATTATAATCTTCCCTGTTGATGTTTTAGGATCGACAACAGTTCCTTCGGGTTTTACCGATTGGTTTAAATATACCAGACAAATACCGGGAATCCCGATTACGGGTAAAATAGAGATCAAGGTTGGAAGTCAACAGATTGCGAATATTTATAACTGCCTGAAATATATTAAATTTTATGTAGGCTCTTATTTAATTTTTAAGAAGATAAGCACAACACTTAAACCAGTTGGACCAAAACGACCTGAAAGATGGAGTACGCTTGTCCGTAAAAAATTTGATTACGAGGAAGTGAAAATTGTGGAGCATGAATATATTAAGGAGAATGCTATTAACGGCGCAATGGATAAGAGGGATTATGTTTTGGGAGATATCATTGATAGTAATATAGATAATATTCTTGGACAGTTTGCCGGAGCATTGGCAGTAGGTGTAGCACAGACAAGAATTGATACGATAACCTTATCAGGTAGTAGTGGGCAATGTGTTTTGTTATGTAATGGAATCGGAGGATTTGCAGTATGGGATACATCACTCACACAAACGGCAGCAAATTTTGTAACTAATTATGCAGCAGGATTCCTGCTTAATGATATAGTATTAACATCTTCGGGTGCAGATGTTATTTTCACAGCATCTGAAATAGGGTTTGAATTTTCTGGTGATACATTTGTCAGTGATCAATCAGGGACATTAGATGGGAAAGTTTATTACACGACTCCCGCATGGGTGTTAAGTCCCACAGCATCATGGAATACCAGAGGTGGCTTGGTAGCAAAACCTCTTATTGAGCTTATAGTTGATGAGATTGCAGAGCAATATTCGAGACCAAAGCAATTGATCGATATGGCAATAATGGAGACAGATGTTGCTGCTTC
>DATKUO010000184.1:0-12934 GCA_035530515.1 Bacteroidales bacterium | reverse complement strand
ACCATCTTGGTATCCTCAAGAAATATTGGAAGAAACTGTTGCATATCTGATTTTTTCCGGCTAATTTACGACATTTTGTGTTTGCGACATGAAAAACGCAACTAACTGATATCCAGAAATGGGATCAGGAGGTCTGAAGGTATTACGATCGGGATCAAGGCCAGGAATATCAACACCATTCAAGATAGTTTTGGTGTATCTGTCACCCAGTCCTCTAACATAAACATATTTGCCTCCTTCAACTGATACACCTGGCACTCTTTTCATTGATGAAGCAGCATCAGAGTCTCCCATCTTTCTGAAATTGACGGAAGAGATACCATCAACAACGTTGGGTGATTTCATCTTAATAGAGAGCATAGCTCCTTCAGTATTACGAACTACATTTGCTGAGACCACCACTTCGGAAAGGCCAAATGTTGCTGATTCTAATTTCAGATTATCGAGAAGAGTAACTTCCCCGGCTTCAACTTTTACATCATTAATCTGTAATGTCTCATAGGAGACAAATGAAAATTTTAAATTATAAGTTCCAGGAGCTACGCTGAGGTTAAATTTACCATCTAAGTCCGAGACTGTACCATTTATTGTTCCTTCAATTACAACTGTCACACTCATCATAGGTTCACCAGGAGATTCATCGAAAATAGTTCCCCTGATAATTCCGTTCTGCGCCTCCAATTGGGAAAATAGAAAAATAAAAAACAGAGTGATAATTAATTTTAATGTTTGCATCTTAATTTTTGGATTTAATTTTTTTTAATAGGAAAACTCGCAGGTCTTCAAACCTGCGAGTTTTGTAAGTTTTTATTATTTTAATTTTCTTATTACATTCCATCTAATTCTCCTGCAACTGCAGCCCATGACCATGTCTGGAATACTGAAACATCTGCACCAACTGTGTTAGCACCTACAGCTACTGCAGTTACAAATGCATCGGTACCCTCTTTGAAGAAATCTGTAATCACAGTACCTTCTGGAAGTGTAACCTGAAATCCTGAAGCAGTCAGTAATCCACCTGAAGCAGGTACCGGCATATCATCGAAGTCCTGACCTGCTTTAATATCGAAGAAGTAGATGTTACTCATATTAACAGGAGTGTTGTCGTCAAGGTCAGCAAGACCTTCAGCATCGTGAGCCTTTACAGTACCATTTTTAATTGTATGAGTTGCTATCATTACTCCTTCCGGACCATCAAGTTCAAAACACTCATCGAAAGGATTGATAACAACAAAGTTATCGATGGTTCCACCCCATGACTGGTCAGTATCCACTGCATCGTCGCCTACATTCCAAAGGATAACATTTTTCAGATTAACTAATCCACCAAACCATTCAATTCCATCATCCTGGTTAGCAACAATCTCTATGTTTTCAATAGTGGTACCTGAACCAACACCACCCAGAGTAAGACCATTGATTTCGTTTCCTTCACCAATATTAGCACCCCCGTGGCGAATAGAAATGTAACGAATTGTTCCAGAATTATCAGTTGGAATATTACCACCATACAAACCATTCTGATCTGATGGAGGAATACCTTCAATCTGCTTCGGACTTGTTGAAGCTGAGATAGGTGCATTACCAAGTATTAATAAACCACCCCAAAGACCATTCAATGTAGGCTCAAGGTTTGGACTTGCAATTTCGCCTGGTAAAATCTGGTCAGCCACCGAAGTAAAGATAATAGGAGATGTTGCTGTACCTTCAGCCATCAGTTTACCTCCTCGGGCAATCATCAGAGCTGTTGCATTTGATGCAGAACCCTCGCGACCTTTGATTATCACTCCCGGCTCAATCGTAAGAGTTGAACCTGATAAAACAGTTATGCGACCTTCAAGAATGTAAACATTCCCAGTTTCCCAGTTGGTTACGAAAATGTTACTAAAAAATTAGTATATACATGTTAAGTAAATCTGGTAACAATTGAAAACCTCAATCTCTTTATGTGTTACGGATGGAAACAGGATTATTACATCGGCTTAAAAATTAGTACCTTGCACTCTTAAATTTGAAATCTGGTTTAAAATATCAAAAGTTAACCTGTATGTATCTGAAACATAGTATCACGTCCATTTTCATTCTGTTACTGATAATTGAAACATCATTTTCTCAAAGTTTGAGTTATCCAAATTATGCTCTTAAAAGTCACGAAACCCTTGAGATCACTAAGGTTGAGATCAACTCAGATGAGACAATAGTTTACCTCACAATAGAAAATCGCATAGAAGGCGGCAAGTTTTGTGCCGACAGGAATATTTATTTAATTGAGCCGGATGGAGCAAAACTGAAATTGATAAATTCATCCGGAATACCTGTTTGTCCGGATACTTATAAATTTAAAGCAATAGGAGAGAAGCTCGGATTCATTCTGACATTTCCGCCATTAAAAGAGGGTACAGAATGTGTTGACCTGATTGAAGATTGTTCAGAGAACTGCTTTTCATTTTATGAAGTTACTCTTGACAGCAACCTTAACAGGAAGATTGATGATGCTTTTATTCTTGTTGAAAACGATCAGCCTGTGAATGCATTAGTTAGTTTCATTATAATTGCAGAAGAAGCAGATAGAAATAATCAAGATGTAGGAGGGCTTGTCTATCTTAATATTATTAAGCTTGCTCAGGAGACAGGAAATACTTTAAAAGCTACTGAATGGTACAGCAGACTCAAATCATCGGGTATTCCCGGCTTGGAGTTGTATTTTAAAAATCTTAATACACAGGGCATTAAATACTGATCGACAAAAGCCTCACCCCAAGCCCCTCTCCCAGGGGAGAGGGGCTTAATAAACTGATAATGATTAGCTAACATAATGACATATTTGGGAAAATCAGTTGAAAAAGCGATGCATGCCGGGGCAAAGGCAGATCTATTGAAGTTGATGGGGAAATACATACCAATAAAGAAGCTCATGAGCATGATGAGGGACGTTCTGCTGAGCTTGAAAAAATTGGAATCAGAGTTATTCGATTCACGAATGAACAAGTTCTTAATAATCAAGATATTGTTGTCAAACAAATAAAGAATTATATAGTTGAACTAACCTCCCCCTCTCTCCCGGGCTACCCTTTATACACATTTTCAGCTTTATAGTAGTATTTGTCCTCTTTTAACTCTTAAGCTATATGGGACCGGTTAATAAGCTCAAGATATATGTTAAGCTTTCTTTAAATTTTCTATTGCCACGAATGTGGCAAAATATGAATAACCCCCGGTGCAACCGGGGGTAGAAGACTAACGCTCTGATCTAAAGCCCTGAAGGGGCTTAATATTGTTGGTTTTAACCAGGAGTTTCTCTATCTTTTGAAGAAGAGTACAGGATACTGTTACTTGAGCCTGGGATAAAGTTGGATGATAGGTTTTTTCCTTAACATTGATATTCAGCACCTTCAGAGCTGTTAATAGTTTGTGTTTACTTAACCCCCGGCTTCACCGGGGGTTATTCATAGACGGCTCTTTCAGAGCCTGAATAAACAATGTTCTGTAATATTCAGTTGTCATGTCTCATGATGTTGCAGCATGTTAATAAGCTGCATCTCTTAATAATAACAAGATGTGTATAAAGGGTAGCTCTCCCGGGAGAGGGGGATTAGAGGGGGTGAGGCAAATATACCGGGAACAGAATCTCTTATTTATTTTAATATTATAAACTTGCCAGCAAAGAAGGGAATGACTCTAGAGCTAAAGAATGGTACAGCAGACTCAAATCATCGGGTATTCCCGGATTGGAGTTGTATTTAAATAATCTTAACCCACATTGCAGATCCAGGCAATAAAAATAATAAAAAGCTGTTAATAACCCTGTATTTATTAACAATTTGTAGTGGCTCAAAATTATCACTACACATAATCAATTAGTTACAAATTAGAAACTTTGCAATTCAAAATGTTGTCCCCCCGCTCTTATTGCTGAATTCTAATGAGATGCATAGCTTTGCTTTATGTTTATCAAACCATTTTTTAAACATAATAGGACTGGGTGAGCGATATCACGTATATCAGAACGTTGGAAGGATTTAGCTATTTAAGCTTGATTACAGACGCTTATTCGAGAAAGATTGTAGGATGCACTTTATCCAACCCTTGAAGCCACAGGCTGTATAGAAGCTTTAGAAATGGCTGTGAATGGAAGGAGAAATGTTACTCCTTTTATCCTGATTCACCATTCCGATCGTGGTATACAATATTGCTCCTTTGAATATATAAATATCCTTATGAAAGCAAATATTGCTATAAGCATGACACAGAGTGGGAGCCCTTACGAAAATGCATTAGCCGAAAGAGTAAATGGTATCATAAAGAATGAATTTTTCCCAAAGAAATTATACCAGAACCACAAGGAGGCAAAGAAAACAATAGCCAGGATTATATTGACTTATAATGAAAAACGACCTCATTCGAGTATTGATTTTCTTACACCTGAAAAGGCCCATAACCATGAAGGAATAATAAATAAGCGCTGGGAACAATATTATAAAAGAGAAAAAACGAAAGAACAAATACTAATTTGATAATAATAAACTATCATTGTTTTGTATTGTAAAGGAAATTTAGGATTAACTAAATTAATCTGTAAAGTGAGACCAGGATTACTAGCCAAATGTGTAAGGTTTTTCTAGGACGAGACAGTTTTCAAATGGATGAAACAACATCTTAGGATAAAATCCTTTTGGGGTACGACTATTAATGCTGTAAAGATCCAAATGTATTGTGTAGTTATCTCATATTGTCTTGTAGCCTTGATTGGTAACAAATTGAAAGTTGACCGGAGGATCTACGAAATCCTACAGATTTTGAGTATATCTTTACTTGACAAAACGCCTATAAAAGAGGTGCTTACGGAGTGCGATTACAATAATGTCAAAGAACTAGAAAATATACAATTAATAATCAGTGGGCTTTAAGTTTCCACTAATGAAATTAAATCAAAATAAGATATTAAACTATTTTAAAAGGTGTTTTTCGTAAATCGATTAACCAAATTTGTTGAATAAGATGAAGAATCTCAGGAAAATTCGAAAATCAATTGTGCTTAACTTACACTGTACTATTAATCATTGAAATCTATTTTGTCCTTATAAGTTATTAAAAATAAGGAATATATTATTGATCATAATAAAATTTTGGAAAATAATTTAAAAAATATTTGTATATTTAAACGTTTAAGCATATCTTTATACCAAATAAGATTTCTTAACGTTTTATAATAGTTTTAAAATTTTGAAAGAGTAATACTTTGAATCAGGAAATTAACCAGGATATTTTATTGAATACAAAATATAGAGCATAATAAATAAAGATGAAGAGGGTATCGCAGAAAGATATAGCAAAAAAAGTTGGTGTTTCAACTGCTCTCGTTTCCTATGTTTTGAATGGAAAAGAAAAGGGGAAACGAATAGGTGAAGATTTAGTAAAAAAGATACGGCAGACTGCTATAGATTTAAATTATCAACCCAATGAGATTGCACGTAGTCTGAGGAATGGATCAACAAAAACAATTGGTTTAGTAGTAGCAGATATAGCTAACCCTTTTTTTAGTTATATGGCAAGATGTATTGAAGATGAGGCTATAAAATTTGGCTACACTGTTATTATTGGAAGCTCGGATGAAATTGTGGAAAAGTCGGGAATATTGATAAAAACTTTAATGAATAGGCAAGTTGATGGATTTATAATCGCACCGGCGGAAGGAACAGAAAATCAGATTAATAATATTCTGGAGAAAAATATTCCGCTAATTCTAATTGATAGATTTTTTCCTGAAATTAATGCCAATTATATTGTTATAGATAATTATCAATCAACTTATGATGCTACTTCTTATCTTATAAAAAAAGGATTCAAAAGAATCGCCTTTGTTGCATACAAATCATCCTTAATTCATATGAAAGAACGAAAACGAGGTTATGCTGAGGCAATGCAAAAAAACAATTTAGTTAAGAATACGCGTTTAGTAGAGGTAAACTTTCTCGATTCAAAAACTGACATTGACAATGCATGCTTGGATTTATTAATTCCTGAAAAAAAAATTGATGCATTTATTTTTGCAACAAATATGCTTTCAATAGAAGGATTATATTGTCTACATAAGAATAATATCAAAATTCCTGATGATATTGGCTTTATTGGCTATGATGGAGGGGATTGTTTCAATCTGTTTTATTCACCAATATCCTATATTGAGCAACCTATTGAAGAGATTGCTAAAGAATCAGTTAAGAGGTTAATGGATTATTTTGATAATGGTGAATCATTATCAAAGACTTTACATGTAATATTGAAATCTAATTTGATAATTCGGAATTCTTGTTAAAAAATTTATAAAAATAGTTATGCGATTAACTAAAATATTGCGTTAAAATCAAATAATTTAAGAAATATATTGTAAAACGATTAATTGATTATAATATTTATATGGTAACTATAATTATAAACCTAATATAAAAGTTTAGCCGATTATGAAAAAGCAATGCACGATTTGTTTATTACTATGTTTCTTGCCCTTTATTGTTTCCTCACAGACCAAGTTTAATGGTCTTGAAATGAATATGGGTAATCTTTACCGTTTATCCGATGCTAAAACCCGTTCAATAAGTCCTGAAAACTTCACAGGTGAAAAAGGGAAGGCCGGCATGGCAGATCCAGCCAACAAAGACAACCCCAACACTGCCAATGCATTCAATGCAGCAAGAGATTTGGGGCAAGGATGGAAAGTTAACCCTTATGTCAGAATAAAGCCAAGTGAGATATTCACAATGGCTGAGATTGAAGGCCCCGGTGCTATACAGCACATCTGGATGACTCCAACAGGTAAATGGAGATTCTCAATACTGAGAGTCTACTGGGACGATGAAGAGGAACCATCAATTGAATGTCCTGTTGGAGATTTTTTTGGAATGGGATGGAATCAGTACGCACCACTTAATTCGTTAGCCATAACCGTAAATCCGGGTAGCGCTTTTAATTCTTATTGGGTAATGCCTTTCCGGAAAAAGTGTAGAATTACGATGGAAAATGTGAACCCTGATGATCCAATGACTCTATATTATCAGATAGATTATACTTTGACTGATGTACCAACTGATGCCGCCTATTTTCATGCACAATTCCACCGTTCAAATCCGAATGGGACTTCCATATACACTATTGCAGATGGTATTAAAGGGAAAGGACAATTTGTTGGAGTGTATATGGCTTGGGGAGTGAATAATAACGGCTGGTGGGGTGAAGGCGAAATAAAGTTTTTTATTGATGGCGATAGCAAGTTCCCGACTATCTGTGGAACAGGTACTGAGGATTATTTCTGCGGTTCATATGATTTTGATACAAGAAAGAAGAATGTAGCAGGCGTTGAAGAGGTTGCTTATACTGAGTTTTGTACACCCTATTCAGGACTGCCCCAGGTTATCCGAGGCGATGGGCACTACAATGTAATGCAACGCTTTGGCCTTTATAGATGGCACATAATGGATCCGGTTCGTTTTGAAACAGATTTAAAAATAACAATTCAGGATCTGGGATGGCATCTGGGCGGTAGATACCTCAAACAACAGTCGGATATTGCCTCTACATGTTTCTGGTATCAGACAGAACCTCATGCCAGCTTCCTTAAACTTCCTGATTGGCAAACACTTGAAGTTAATTAAAATATAAACATAAAACAATATTCTTTAAATAATTTTATTTATATGGCAAATAGATTAATAGGACGCTTACCCAAAGTTGGTATTCGTCCGGTAATTGATGGTCGGGAGAGAGGGATCCGGGAATCCCTGGAAGAACAAACCATGAATATGGCAAGAGCCGCAGCCCAGCTCATCGAGGCGAATCTTCGGTTCCCTTCCGGCGAAAGAGTTGAATGTGTCATTTCGGAAACTACAATAGGCGGTATTGCTGATGCAGCACTTTGTGCCGATCAATTCGAAAGGGACGGAGTAGTTGTTTCTCTGACTGTAACCCCTTGCTGGTGCTACGGGGCAGAAGTAATGGACATGAATTTTATGATTCCCAAAGCAATATGGGGTTTCAACGGGACAGAACGCCCGGGAGCTGTTTATCTGGCATCAGCATTGGCAGGTTATACACAAAAAGGTTTGCCTGCATTTGGCATTTATGGGAGAGATGTACAGGATTCAGATGATCAGTCGATTCCTGAAGATGTATCGATTAAAATATTACGGTTTGTGAAAGCAGGATTGGCTGCCGCTATTATGAAAGGAAAAACATATCTGTCAATAGGATATACTTCAATGGGAATTGTCGGTTCAACTGTAAATCCGGATTTCTTTCAGGATTATCTCGGAATGAGGACTGAATTTGTGGACATGACAGAAATCCTCCGTAGGATTGAACAAGGAATCTATGTTAAAGAAGAATTTGAAATGGCAATGGCATGGGTTAAAGAAAAATGTATAGAAGGAGCTGATGTAAACAAAAAGCCTTCAGACCGTAAAAGGAAGGACTGGGAATGGGAGATTGTGGTGAAAATGACCCTTATTATGAAGGATTTGATGGTCGGAAACCCGAAGCTTGCAGAAATGGGTTTTGGCGAAGAAGCAAGGGGAAGGAATGCGATTGCGGGTGGATTCCAGGGCCAACGTCAGTGGACCGACTTTTATCCTAATGGTGATTTCACAGAGGCTATATTAAATTCATCATTTGATTGGAATGGTATAAGAGAGGCATTTATTTTTGCTACTGAAAATGATAGTCTGAACGGGGCATCCATGCTTTTTGGGCACCTGCTGACTAATACTGCTCAGATATTTTCTGATGTTCGAACATATTGGAGCCCTGATTCGGTTAAACGTGTAACCGGTCATGAATTAACCGGCTTGGCAGCCAACGGAATAATACACTTAATAAACTCAGGTTCAACAACACTTGATGCTACTGCTCAACAAAGGGATAAAGATGGCAAACCTGTGATGAAACCATGGTGGGATATATCCAAGGAAGAAACAGACAAATGTCTTGAAAACACGAAGTGGTGTCCAGGTAACATAGAATATTTCAGGGGTGGAGGTTTCTCTTCTCAGTTTAAAACAGCAGGTGAGATGCCGGTAACAATGTGTAGACTTAACCTCGTTAAGGGACAAGGACCTGTTCTTCAACTGGCCGAAGGCTGGACTGTTGAGTTACCTGATGATATACATACGGTACTGGACAAGCGTACTGATCCAACCTGGCCAACAACATGGTTTGTACCCAGGATTAACGGAACAGGTCCTTTTAAAGATGTTTATTCTGTAATGGCCAACTGGGGCGCAAATCATGGTGCAATATCATATGGTCATATAGGAGCGGATTTGATCACTCTTGCATCGATTCTAAGAATTCCGGTTTGCATGCATAATGTTGGTGAGGAAAATATTTTCCGTCCAAGTGCCTGGAATTCATTTGGAAGTAATAAAGAAAGCTCTGATTATCTTTCATGTAAAGCTTTTGGTCCATTATATAAATAGGTTTGTTCGTTAGTTGGTTATGGGTTTAAACCGGGCGAAAGCCCGGTTTATTAAAAATGAATTAAATGAGAACAAATATCTTTTTAATATTAATAATCCTGCTACCTGTTTTTGCTTGTTCAACACAAGTCAATACGGATAGAAAATTAAAGAAACACATGAAACAATCTGAAGAAAACACATATAGTGAAGACAAATCGTTTCTCAAAAAATATTGTGACCTGATTGAACTGAATTATGGGGATGCTAAAATTTTACTTTCAAAAGATTACCAGGGTAAGGTTTTTACCAGCACCGCCACAGGGGACAATGGATTAAGCTTTGGTTGGATAAATTATAACCTTTTTAAATCAGGAAAAGTAAGCACACAATTCAACCCATATGGAGGTGAAGAACGTTTTTGGTTAGGCCCGGAGGGAGGTCCTTTTTCAATATATTTTGAAAAAGGGAAAGAACAAATATTTGAAAACTGGGTGGTCCCGAAAGAACTTGATGTATTAGCATTCGATGTTGTCAGAAAAACCCCTCAAAGTGTTAGTTTTCAAAAAGAATTTACTTTAAAAAACTACACCGGGACTATTCTAAATATCGGAATTGAAAGAAATGTAAAATTACTTGAACCCAAAGAGGTTGAAAATGCATTGAATTGCCCCATTGATAAATCGCTGAAGTATGTAGCTTATGAATCTGAAAATATTCTGATTAATAACGGAGTAACAGAGTGGAATAAGCAAACAGGGGTCCTGTCTTTATGGATGTTGTCCATGTTTAGTCCATCAACTGTGGGAGTAGTTTTTATCCCATTTAAGAAACAAAGTGAAGAAAGTAATTTAAGTGGAATAGTTACCGATGATTATTTTGGAAAAGTACCTGGTGATAGGCTATTAATTAAGGATGGAATTATTTATTTTAAAACTGATGGAAAATATAGAAGTAAAATAGGGGTCACTCCTAAATTTGCTCTGCCTTATTGTGGTAGCTATGACAGCCAAAAACAAGTACTTACTTTGCTATGGTTTTCTATACCGGAGGAACCATCCGAATATGTAAACTCAAAATGGGGGAACCAGGATCCGTTTAAGGGAGATGTAGTTAACTTGTATAACGACGGTCCGGTTGAGGATGGATCTATTATGGGCCCATTCTATGAAATTGAAAGCTCCTCTCCTGCGGCCTATCTTTCTCCCGGGCAAAAAACCATTCATACTCAGCGAATTTTTCACATAACCGGTGATGAAAAGAAACTGAGCTTAATTACAGAAAAGATATTCAATTTATCTATCACAGAAATCAAGGAAGCTTTTGGGAAAAATTAATAATATTTTTTTATGAATAAGAATAAGAAATCTATTTCACTTATTAAAAGCCCGGATGGGACAAGTTATCTTATTCCTTTCATTCTCGTTACCAGTTTATTCCTCTTGTGGGGATTTGCTCATGGACTTTTAGACGTACTAAACAAACATTTTCAGAATATATTACATGTTTCAAAAGCCCAATCAGGATTTGTTCAATTCTCTCTTTACATTGGGTACCTTGTGATGGCAATTCCATCTGGCCTTATCATGAAACGGTTTGGTTACAAGTTTGGAATTATTCTTGGACTTGGACTTTTTGCACTTGGAGCATTTTTGTTTTATCCCGCGGCTTCTTTTGGAACATTCATACCTTTTCTAATTGCTTTGTTTGTTATGGCGTGTGGTTTAGCTACCTTGGAGACAGCAGCAAATCCATATTCAACGGTTCTGGGTCCAAAAGAATCGGCTCCCCGACGAATCAATTTTTCACAATCATTTAATGGATTAGGTTGGATTTTGGGACCTCTTATCGGGGGATTACTTATTTTTGGAGCAGCAGAGACAGATGGGGCAGATAAATTTAATTCGCTTCTTACCCCTTACATGATAATTGGGTCAATTGTTTTGGTGGTGGCGGTTGTTTTTATGTTCACGACACTTCCGGACATAAAAGAGGAAGTAATCGAAGGAGCTGAAGAAAATCCACCTATGCGAATGTTATTGAAACATCCCTTCTTTATTCTTGCAGTAGTTGCTCAATTTTTATATGTAGCTGCTCAAACTGGTGCCAATTCATTTTTTATTAATTATGTTAACGAGGAATTACCGGGTGTTCTTGCTCCGGTTCAAAATATAATGGGGCACCTGGGCTATTTTGGTGAAGTATTTATGCCTAAAAATCCTGAACAGGCGGCGTCTCTTATTCTTGCTTTTGGTGGAATGGGACTTTTTTGGATTGGCAGAATCTCCGGATCTTATTTCTTGAAATTTATGAATCCTAACAAGATGCTCATAGTATATGGTTTAATAAATACATTATTAATGGTTTTGGTAGTCTTAGGGTTTGGAATTATTTCTGTAATCGCACTATTTTCCACATATTTTTTTATGTCTATAATGTTTCCAACAATTTTTGCCTTGGGTATTCGCGATTTGGGTGCTTTGACAAAAAAAGGATCCTCATTTTTAGTGATGGCTGTAGCAGGGGGAGCGTTTTGCCCTCCAATTATGGGAGCAATTGCTGATCATTTAAAAATGGCAATTGGCTTTTTAATTCCAATGTTCTGCTTTGCATTTATTTCCTATTTTGGATTAATCGGATATAAGAAGTATTTAAAAGAAGTTACTTGAAACTAAAATATAATAAACATATAATAATGCCTATGGGGAGAAACAGTACGAATAAGAACTAAGCTATGAAATAGATATAACTAATGTTATTCTACTTCATCTATTTATTTATTGAATTATGTTGATAAATATTTTAATAAGCCGAACAAATTAATAAACTAAAAATCTAAACTTATGTTAAAATGTAGAATCAAGAAAAGTATCTGGACAGTAAGTCTGATGTTTTTCATATTGTTTTCTTTTACTAAAGTTGTATCAGCTGAAAACAATGAAAAAACTCAACAGACTCAAACTGTTCAAGGCAAGGTATCTGACGTAAGTGGGAATCCACTTACTGGCGTTAATGTAATTGTTAAAGGTACATTAACGGGAAGTATTACCGATATTGATGGAAAATTTAGTATTAATGTGTCAGGTCAAGGCGCTGCATTATTATTTTCTTTTATCGGATATTTGGACAATGAAATCATCATTTCTAATCAAGAATTTCTGAATGTAACCTTACTTGAAGATGTTCTTGCTTTAGATGAAGTTGTTGTTGTAGGCTATGGTACTCAAAGAAAACGCGATATGACTGGAAGTGTAGGAACAGTTTCTGCTAAAAAGCTTAAGGATAATGCTGTATCTGGTATTGGTCAAGTGTTGCAAGGAAAACTAGCTGGGGTACAGGTCACACAAACTAGTGTCTTGACAAATTAATATAGAAACATTATCTTTGTGGCAAAAACCACAAAGCCATGAGTAAAATGACATTAAAATTAAAAGACCGGGAGTTTCTTACAAATTTGACAAAGACCGGGAATAGGAATTCTCGTGAGT
>DATKUO010000183.1:0-4058 GCA_035530515.1 Bacteroidales bacterium | reverse complement strand
TGTTTGGCACTAAGGAACAATACGATAAAAGGCTGGAACAGATGAAAATAAGGCATTATAATAGACAAAAAGATATTGATAGGTATTACAGGTATGAAGATTTGTGGGAAACAAAAACTAAAGTCGTAAAGTAGAATTAATTAAAAAATTCTTATTCAGGTCATCCGGAAAATTGGCATTTACATCAATAAGCCATGATTTCAGCATTTTCAAGAGTTCATCTCTTTTCCCTGTTTTAATTTCACTTAAATCGTTTAATTCACCTATATCGTTTTTTAGATTATACAGTGTTATTTTTCCTGATTTGTAATAATAATGTAATTTGTAGTCCCCTTTTCGAATCGCACCTTCAAAACGTTCGTGCGGAAAGTGCCAGTACAAAGCTTCCCTGTCAATTTTAGTTTTTTTACCAAACAAAATATCTTTAAAACTAATTCCATCCAGATGTTGATCTATTTTCGGATTTAAATTGGTCAAGTCAAGTATCGTTGGATAAAAGTCGTTGGATATAAGAGGGATATCACTGGATGTTCCTGCTTTGATTTTTCCCTTCCACTGAACAATAAGCGGATCACGTATTCCACCCTCATCGAGGTTATGCTTCATTCCTTTTAGGGGAAGGTTAGATGTTGCGCTTCCTTTTCCGCCATTATCAGAAGTAAAAATAAGAATAGTGTTTTCTTCCAGATTTAGTTCTTTTAAACAATCCATTATTCTACCTACATTCTCATCCATGTGTTGAACCATTGCTGCATAATTTGGATTGTTTTGATATTTTTTCTCATTTTTATCTTCCTCTTTAAGTGAATCTAATCCCATCATATGAATCTTTTCAGTGTATTTCCTGACAACATCTTCCTTTGCTTGAAGTGGTGTATGGACGGTATGGAAAGAGAGATAGGCAAGAAAAGGTTTGTCCTTATTTTCTTTAATAAATTTAATGGTTTCATTTGTAAGTCGGTCAGTCAGGTATTCACCTTCTGTTCCGTCTTCCATAAATGTAAGATGGTGGGGGCTAAAGTATCTGCGATGTCCCTTCTCAATATCCAGGTTTGGGATCTCCTGTTCTGGATGAGCAATTTCCCAAGCCCATGGGAGATCCATTCCACCGATTGCCACATCAAAGCCCTGTTTGGCAGCCCAGTGTACCTTTGAATAACCCAAATGCCACTTTCCGAAAAATCCTGTTTTATAGGATTCCTCTTTTAAAGCTTCAGCAAATGTTATCTCACTCAAAGGCAAGTAGTGCGCAATATAATCGGGATCACGCTCAGGTGACAATAAATAGGTAGTTATGCCTGTCCTGCCCGGATATTTTCCTGTGAGTATCGAGGCTCTTGTAGGTGAACAAACCGGTCCCGCCGAATAATAGTTTGTGAATGTCATGCCCTGCCCAGAAAGTTTATCAACATTCGGTGTCTCGTAAGTTTTACTTCCATTGTACGTTAAATCACTCCAGCCTAAATCATCGACCAATATAAAAACAAAATTGGGGCTTCCTATTTCCTCAGCTTGTTTAGTAGTACATCTAATATTTAATGATATCAAGACCACTAATGCAATTAATTGTGTAATACTCTTTTTAAACATGATTTGATTTTTATTTATATTAATTGATTCCACTCCGAGAAGTGATTCGTGTTTTTAATTAATTAATAATCAGGTATTTAATTGTGTATTTCTATTGTTTTATGTATCTTGTTTGCATTATAAAAAGAGCAACAAATGTTTAAAAAATCGTTGGAATCAAGTCCACTTAACATTTTCACATCGTCCAAATTGCATATTCTTGACCAAAGGGGACACTGATTCCTGACCATTTCGGACAGTGATTCTTGCGCAAAGGGGACACTGATTCCTGCTGAAAACGGACACTGATTCTTGTATAATCCGGACACCCTTTCAGGAAGAAAGAACAGTTCATAAATCATCACTCATTTTCCACGGAATATTTGTACTTCTGTTGATTTCGTAATAATCAAAAAACCAACAGGAGGATCACTAAATGTCAAGAAATAGAACTGAAGTGGAAAAAATAAGAGAAATACTCCGGCTTAGTCTGGAACTGAAGTTAAGCATCCGAAAAACGGCCGAGGCGTTACAAATAAGCAAAACATGTGTGGGAGAATACATTGCAGAGTTCAAACGCACCGGGCTGACATATCAGGACATTACCCGGATGAATGATACAGAGGCCATTGAGCTTTTTGAAAAGAGCAATAAATCAGCCAATCCAATGTATGAAGACCTCTCAAAGAACTTCCATTATTATGAAAAGGAATTGGCCCGTACCGGAGTTACCTTATATCTGTTATGGGAAGAATATAAGCAGCGGCAGTCAGAAGGGTTTAGTTACTCCAGGTTCTGCCATCATTACAGGATGTGGGAGAGCAAGCAGAAGCCGGGAATGCATATTGAACATAAAGCGGGAGACATGTTGTATGCGGATTTTACCGGCAAGAAGATGTCTGTTGTGGACCCAGGGAGCGGAGAAATCCGTGAAGCTGAGATCTTCGTGGCAATATTAGGAGCAAGCCAGTTAACCTATGTGGAAGCTACTTACAGTCAGAGGTTGGAAGAATGGATAAGGGTAAATGAAAATTCCCTTGTATATTATGGTGGTGCGCCAAGGGGCATATGCCCGGACAATTTAAAGTCTGCTGTTACCAAAGCCTGTAATTATGAGCCTTTAATAAACGAGACTTATAATGATCTTGCCCGACATTACAGTACTGTAATCCTTCCAACACGTCCGGCCAAGCCAAAAGACAAGTCGCTGGTTGAAAATGCTGTTGGTTTGGTGTATCAAAGGATATTTGCCAAGTTAAGGAATCAAACCTTCTTTTCACTTCAGGAGTTGAATGTTGCTATTTGGGAAGAGCTTGAAAGACATAATGATGCTTTGTTCCAGAAAAGAGATATAAGTCGCAGACAATTATTTAACGAAATAGAAAAAAGTGAGCTTCAGCCGTTACCTGTAGAGAGATATGAGCTAAAGCATTATCAGGTGACCAGGACCCAGTTCAATCATCATGTTTATCTGAAAGAAGATAAGCACTACTATAGTGTTCCGCATCAATATACCAGTAAAAGGGTAAAGATCATCTATACGGACAGGATGGTGGAAATCTACAAAGACAATATACGTATCGCCTTACATCGAAGGAACCGAAAACCCTATGGATATACAACCAACAAAGAACATATGCCTCGACAGCACCGGTTTGTTAATGGATGGAATCCTGACAGGTTTATAAAGTGGGCATCTGTCATGGGCGGATCCGTTGAAACCTTTATACAACTCTTATTGGATAGCAAGGAACATCCCCAACAGGCTTTTAAGTCCTGCATGGGGGTTGCTAAGACTGGGAAAGAAATACGATGCGGAATCCTTACAGAAAGTATGTAAGAAGGCAATAGAGATCAACAGTATATCATATCGGTTTATTGACAACTCACTGAAGAATAATATCCATAAAATGGAGGAACAAGATCCTTATGAGGCGAAGCTTCCCTTCCATGAAAACATACGGGGGAAGGAGAATTACAAATAATCAGATAACTATAATTAATACTAAAGATGAGAATATTATGAATCAAACGGCAACTATGCAAAAACTCGACGAAATGCGATTAAATGGGTTTTCCCGTGCCTATCGCGAAATTATGGAAACGGGTGTTAAAAAGGAGTTTACCTCAGATGAATTAATCTCCCACCTGATACAGGCTGAATGGGATGAAAGATATAACAGAAGGCTACAGAGACTGTTGACAAGAGCACGGTTCCGGTACCGGGCCAGTATCGAGGAAATCGATTATACTGCCAGTAGAAATCTCGATAAGAACCAGTTATTGAGATTATCATCTTGTGACTGGATAGCCAAAAACCAGAACATAATAATCACCGGATCCACAGGTGTGGGTAATGTAAACTATATGATAATGTAAACTAGGGACACAAAACCCTTACAAATAATACAATTCTTCCAATTTTACTTTACATTATTTTTTATCTCGAAAAGGGCAATATTGCCAGATAAACAAATTATTAAAGTAAT
>DATKUO010000182.1:0-41083 GCA_035530515.1 Bacteroidales bacterium | reverse complement strand
ATAAAACCAAAAACAATGCGATCACTAGGAGGCAGTTTACCACCCATACCAAGTGCCGTTGAAGGTATGATATGGGGCAAAACAATAACTCCTGCAACAACAGCTGCTGACCTTTTAACAAAATCTCTTCTTGATGAGTTGTGTAACATACTGTTTAATTTAATTAAAATAATAATATAATTTAAATCATAAAGCTATCGGAGTACCCGGAATGGGTGTTTCGAAAACCATATTAACAAGACCTAACTCAATTTTAGCTGGTCCAAGATCCATATCAGATTTTAAAATCTCATCCCAGGTTATTAAACGCCCGGTATAGGCAGCTGTCCTACCCATTATTGCGGTCAGTGTTGAAAGGGCTGTCGTTTCTGCTTCATTCACATAGTTGCCTGTTCTGATGGCATGAACAAGATGCATATGCTCCTGGACATAAGGAGGTATTTTAACCGCATTCATAGAGTTGCCATTTTCATCATTAGGATATTCAAACTGCCATTTTACATTTCCCTCCAGATCCCATATTGTATTAACACAATTTGTATAACCTTCAGTTCCCATAATAACTTCACCAGTTCCGTTAGCACAACTATCTATCTGCCGGCACATGCTATGTGAACTAACACCTTTTCCATAATCAAAGTCAATGCTGAAGAAATCATACTGATCACCTGTAACCCTTCGGGCACGACCACCATAACCAATTGCTTTTACAGGGTGCTTCCCTATAAACCAGTTGATGACATCTATATTATGTACATGAGTATCAAGTATATGATCGCCACATAACCAGCAGAAATTGTTCCAGTTGCGGATCATGTATTCCATATCGTTCCATTCCTTTTCCCGTTCTCGAAACCAGACATGATCCTGATTCCAGTATGCTTTGGCAGAAGTTATTGTACCAATTGCACCACCCATCACCTGCTTATATGTTTCGATATAATCTTCCTGATGACGTCTTTGTGTTCCTGTAACAACACATAGTCCAATAGCTTCGGCTTTCTTTGCAGAAGTAATAATGGACCGGATACCAACTGGGTCAACAGCTACCGGCTTTTCCAGAAATGCATGTAAATTATTCGATACTGCCTCAAGAAAATGTTCAGGACGAAACTGAGGCGGAGTTGCAAGAATAACAACATCAAGGTCAGGTAAGGCCATTAGCTTTTTATAACCGTCAAAACCAGCGAAGCAGTTTTCGGCTGGGATAGGGAGATTGAATGTAGCAAATCTTTCACGGCATGCATCAATTTTATCCTGGAAAACATCTGCAAGACCCACAATCTCAAGATCGGGTCCTGAACTAATAAAGTTGATTGCTGCTCCGGTTCCTCTGGCTCCAGCACCCACCAGACCGGCTCTGAGTTTCTTACCCTTTGGGGCCCCTTTTAATATCGGAGGAAGTCCTAAAGCTTCAATATCCGGTTTTCTTTTACATGCTGAAATTAAAGCACCAGCACCAGCTATCCCGATACCTGCAAGCGCTGTTTTTCCAATGAATTTTCTTCTGTCTATATTATGCATATGTTCACTGTTAAAATGATCTGTTTATTGTATATCTACACTGTCTGCCTCGCATACTACCCTGAATCCCACATCAATACAATCGGAATACCACCATATACTTTTCGGCATCTGGGGGTCAGTGACCAGCCATGCTTTTGTTTTTGTGAAGTCACGTGCAGCACTTCTTACATCCTTTGCATCACTTTTAAATGAGCCACCCCGAATTACATGCTCCTGTCCTCTTAGCGGTCCTTTTGGATTAATAACTTCTGTTGAATCAGCCTTATATGAATCGGTGGAATAAAAATCGCTGCAAAATTCCGCAACATTACCCGACATATTCTGCAATCCAAAAGGATTCTCTTTTACTGAACCAGGCTCTTTGGTTTTTGAAGAGCTATTTAAATTATATACAACCCTTGAAGCAATATTAGCAGTATCAGGACCAAATATTTTCTTCAGGAATCCTGATGATGAAAATTCTTTTGGATTACCCTTAAAGAAATAAGGAGTCTCGGTTCCTCCCCGGCAGGCATATTCCCATTCAGCTTCTGTGGGTAATCTGTATTTTTTACCGGTAACTTTCGTAAGCCACTGACAATAAACATTTGCTGCATGCCACGTCATTGTTATAGCAGGACGTACCCCTTTACCCCATCCCTGATCAGGGGCGCCCCATGGTGGAGTTGCTCCGCTGATAGCATCAATATTCTTCTTGCTAACAGCCTGATCCTCTGTCCTTCCCTGGGATCCAGTTGCCCTGAAAAAGGCCAGATATTCATCCCATGTAACTTCAGTTTTGGCTATCCAGAAATTTGATACAACCACTTTTCTAACGGGCCCCTCGTTGGGTTTGCGCAATTGCTCATCTTCCGGACTTCCCATATTAAATGTCCCTCCCTCAATTGCCACCACCTCAAATGATATACTGGTACCAGGTATCATCTCTTTGAAATTTTCAAAATTTTCAATTTTTGCAGGTTCGGTAAAAATGGCCTGATCTGCTGTAACTGTAACACCAAAACTTGTATCAGGAGCATGTATGGCATTCTTGTCGTAATGTCCGACATTAAGATGACAGTTTATACAACTCAAAGGTTCCTTGCTAGTTGTGTAGAAAAGGTGTGCATTACCGCCATTAACCGATAATGTAACCGGAAAAAGGTTCTGGTGGCATACGAGGCATGATTCCTCATAAACAAACCCTTTAGCATTTTCCAGCAATTTTTTAGCTTCCCAGTTTATTTTAGCACTGTCCTTCAAGTAATACCCGTACGCATCTTTGAGTCCATGCTTTGCTTTTGCCAACAGATACCCATGACCTTCCGGAGGCAGATGGCAATCAATACAATGCACAATGTTTCCTGAAGGATTATTATAATGCGTTGACAACTTCCAGCTCTGGTCCGCCTGTGGATGTATATGACATGATACACAATATTTATCAGTAGAGGTATATTTTATAACTGCTTTACCTGATTTCAGAAAAATTATAGCTATGATGAAGCCTGCAATAATTAACAAGACCTTTATCTTGTTCTTTATAAAAGTCCGCCTTTTAGAAGTACCTAAATTCATAATATTCCGGAAAATATTCAATATAACGTGTTAAAGTTAATTGATTGTCTGACTCCGGCAAAGGAAAGGGGATAATTTTCTGTTTAAAATGTTTAATAATAAAAAGCTATTACCCTATGAATTTTTAGATATTATATATTTTATAGCATAATGAATGCATAAATAGCATCTTTTGGAGGGATGAAATTTAACGAATTTTCAGATGCTTACACAATCCTCAGAACCTCCTGGTATATGTATGGCAGTAAGGTAGTTTACCATTATTGAAATAATAATCCTGATGGTAGGCCTCAGCCGGATAGAACTCAGAAGCTTTTGCAATCTTAGTTGCTATTTTTATTCCTTTGGCTTTAAGAATAATCAGATTTTCTTCAGCTGTTTTCTTCTGATCATCATTCAAATAGAAAATTTCTGATCTGTACTGGTCACCAATATCAGGACCCTGTCTGCCAACCTCTGTTGGGTCGTGTATCTCTAAAAACAATTTAAGAAGCTTATCATATGATGTTTGTTGTGGATCATATACTATCTTAACAGCTTCAGCATGGCCTGTATTTCCTGTGCAAACCTCTTTGTAAGTTGGATTATTAACCTCTCCTCCTGTATACCCGGAAGTTACTGATATTACACCAGGAGCTTTCTGAAGAAAATATTCAACACCCCAGAAACATCCACCTGCAAATATTGCAGTGCCATATCTCCCTGATTCCAGTGGCGCAGGCACAAAATCGAGCGACACTGAATTAACACAATTCCGGACGTTTTTTGCAGTGAGGCGCTCCCCTTTAAAAACATGCCCCAGATGCGCACCACAATTTGCACATACAATCTCAGTTCTCATCCCATCGGCATCAGGAAATCTGGTTACAGCTCCTTCTATTTCATCATCAAAACTGGGCCATCCGCAGTCAGAAACAAATTTATCAGAGGAAAGATACAGAGCAGCTCCACACTTCTTACAGATATATGTGCCTTTTTCTTTATAATTGGTAAATTTCCCTGTAAATGGAGATTCAGTACCTTTATTGTTTATAACATTTGACTCCACTTTCGTGAGATCAAAATATTGAAGTTTTTCCTGTGAAAAAGATTTCTCACTCATACCAGCAAAATATATTATTAATAAAATTATCATTACCCTCTTGTTCATAGCAACAGATTTTTATCCTTATAATGAATAACAAATCCAAAACAAAAAAGTTTAACCACGAAGTTGATTTAAAAGATTCACAAAGACTCATTAAAATTTCTGAATTAATCAGCTTTAAACATTTTTGGGTAAATATCTGTTCTTATTTATAACTTATGGATAATTCAAAATAAAATAAATAATAAATTTGATAAAATTTTATTTTTGGCACAAAGATTGTTTTTTGAATGAAAAGCTTATTTTTGTAAGTAAATAAATATTGTATAAGGTATGAAAAAATTGTCTATCTTACTTATAGTTTCTTTTGTAATAGCCCTGGTCGTCAGTTCTTGTAACAAGGAGGCATGTCCGGCTTATTCCAAAGCTGATACAGAACAGACAGAACTGAATGTCTGAATTCCGTATTGCTCTTTTAAGTATTCCATTCGTATAAGTTAGTATTATGATAAAAAAGCTGCTTATAATAGCGGTAATATCAATATCTGGTGTTGTTTCACTAAATGCCCAGGGTGAATTAAATGAGCAACAGAAGGTATTTTTCCGTAATGAGAGATCTTATGCAATTCTTCTTAACAGCGATGGTATTGGAGTCAGTTACCGGGCAGCCAAAAGAATTGATTATCTCAACAAGAGTCTCATTGAGATAGAAGCAGGTACATTAAAACATCCCCGAGAGTATAAATTATCTAATCCATATATCCAGTCTGCCGGGTCATTTGTTTTTGGGAAGCTAAACACTGTTATCTATCTGAGAGGAGGCCTTGGCCATCAGCATGAACTTTTCAAAAAAGCTGATCTGGGTGGAATAGCAATAAGGTATTTTTATTCAGCCGGACCTGTAATGGCAATATATAAACCTATCTATTACAAAGTATTATATCCTGTTTCCCTTAGTGAAGTCGATATAAAAGAAGAAAAATTCAATGTATCTATTGCATTGCCACAGGATATTTACAGCAAGGCCTCCTTTACAAAAGGACTGAATGAAACCAAGGTATTGCCAGGTTTATTTGCCAAAGGAGGATTCAATTTCGAATACAGTAAAGAGGATAAAGTAATACATGCAATAGAGATCGGGGCTCAGATAAATGCTTTTCCAAAGAAGATACCTATTATGGCCAGCTCTGATAATAAAACTATATATTTTTCATTATTTGCCAGTTACAGATTCGGAATGATTCTTGATCCGCTTAATCCGGAATCTAATAAGCTTTCAAATATCTTCAAGAGAAAAAAGAATTATTGATCTTTTTTACCTTTTGGCTTTTACTAAGGAAAGTACTATTTTTGTGAAACCAAATATTATTAATTAATTAATTAATGTTACAGATATGTCAAAGATTAAAGTTGCTATTAACGGTTTTGGCAGAATAGGCCGCAACGTTTTTAAAATTGCTCTTGAGAAGCCAGATATTGAGATTATAGGTATTAACGATCTAACTGATACAAAAACACTTGCTCATCTTCTTAAATATGATTCAACACAGGGAAGATTTGCAGGAGTCACTTTTGATAGTGAAAATATTATTGTAAACGGTTTTAAGGTAAAAGTTACCTCAGAGAAGAATCCTGCAAACATTCCCTGGAGTGAAAAACCGGATGTTGTTATTGAATCAACAGGTATTTTTAGAGATAAAGAAAATCCAAAAGGAGGTTATGGCGATCATCTGAAGAATGGAGCAAAAAAAGTAATTCTTACAGTTCCATCTAAAGACGCTATAGATGCAATGATAGTACTGGGTGTAAATGATAATGACCTCAAACCGGAGCATCAATGTGTCTCAAATGCATCATGTACCACAAACTGCCTTGCTCCGGTAGCTAAAGTCCTGAATGACAATTTTGGCATTGAGCTTGGTTTTATGACAACAATACACTCATATACCAACGACCAAAGGATTCTTGATCTGCCACACTCCGACCTCAGACGTGCAAGATCAGCAGCATTATCGCAAATTCCTACAACTACTGGTGCAGCAAAAGCGGTTGGAAAAGTAATTCCTGAACTTAAAGGTAAACTAGATGGTATTTCAGTAAGAGTTCCAACTCCGACAGGTTCACTCGTTGACTTGGTAGCTGTACTAAAGAAAGAAGCTACAAAAGAGGAGATCAATGCTGCAATGAAAAAAGCTGCAGAAGGTCCGATGAAAGGCATTCTTGAGTATACAGAAGATCCTATCGTCTCAGCTGATGTAATTCACACCACTGCATCTTCGATCTTCGATTCATTGAGCACAATGGTTAACGGGAAAATGGTTAAAGTTCTTTCATGGTATGATAATGAATGGGGTTACTCCTGCAGAGTTGTAGACCTTATACCATTATTGATGAAATAATATATATAGAATACAAAAAGAGAGGGTTATCCTCTCTTTTTTTATACAATCATATCAATTACTAGAGGAATACCAGCTGTGTCGCGGTAATGTTCACCAAGTTCCAGCATTGCTTCATCATCTTCCTCATAAAGCCATTTCAGATTCACAAGCTTTCCTGACCGTCCATAGCCAGTAAGCCTTTTCAATATCTCATACAAATACTTTGAGGAGCCGCTATTGATATATTCAAGTTGAATATTTACATCGAGCCCACTATTCTTTTCAAAATGGATAGTAATCCATTCATCAAGACGCCTGAAAATAAGCTCAGGATTTTCAGGGATTGACCGGCCGATAAGTTCAAGTTTATTGTCACCTGGATAATATACGATACTCGGACAATTCTTTAACTCTTCCTGAATCACATGTTTTTCCATATTCAAATAATTTATTCGTATCTTAAAGCTTCAATAGGATCAATGTTTGCTGCTTTTATTGCTGGGGCATAACCAGAAACGACACCTACAATAAAACAAACTACTATGCCGGTCATTACCCAGACCCATGGAATTACAAAATTTGACCTCAACATAGAAGAAACTGCATTTCCGATAAGTATGCCAAGAATAATACCAAAAACTCCACCCATCTGACCAATCATTATCGATTCAAATAGAAATTGATATTTGATAGTCTGCGTTTTTGCTCCAATAGCCTTTCGTACACCTATTTCCCGTGTTCTTTCTGTTACAGATACCAGCATAATATTCATAAGTCCAACTGCGGCACCGAATAATGTTACAATACCGATTATCGTAGCTGCAAGAGTAACATATCGGAGGTTCTCAAGAAGCATGTTAACAATGTTGTCGCTTTTTGAGATGTTAAAATCCGATTCATCCCTGGGATCAAGATTGCGAACAATTCTGAAGGTAGCCTCCGCCTCCCCTGTCATCATATCAAGGTTTACAGGGTTTACTGGCATAACAGTAATATTAAATGTCATGTTGGGTCGGGAAAAGTATTGTCTGGCCGTTGTAACAGGCATAAAACATACATTATCCCCGTTTATAGCACTGACTCCCTTACTCTTAAGTACCCCGGCAACCTTTAGCTTCAGTCCAGCTACTGTAATATTTTTTCCAATAGGATCCAGCCCCGAAGGAAAAAGATCCTTCACTATATCTGCACCAATAAGTACAATATGCCGGTTCAATTGAACCTCATCAGCACTGAAATTTCTTCCTGATTCGATTTCATAACCTGAAACTGTAAGATGGTTCTCATCAACACCTGTCAGGCTTACATTAGGATTTGTCTCCTCCGACCCGTATTTAACAGTTGCCAGGCCAGATGCATTAAAAGAAATAGCAACTTTTACGCCTTCATCAAACCGGTTCTTAAACTCCTCGGCTTCCCTGAATGAGATTCGCGAAAAATTCTTTGCCCTGTACCTATCGTTGCCTATTTGAATATTCATCCCCCTTGATGTAATAGTAAATGAGTTGGCCCCCATCATTGTAAACTGATTTGTCAGCGAAGACTTAATTGCATCAATTGCTGTCAAAATCCCTACAAGAGCCATTATACCAAACGCTATAATACATATAGTAAGTATTGCCCTAACCTTGTTGGATCTAATCGATCTGAATGAAATTCTCAAATTTTCCTTGAAAACACCTATTTTTATTTTGCTTCGCTTCATTTCCTGATATCTGATCCTCCGGTTCAACTTTAAAAAAATAAAAGTACACTTTTTTTCCTTTTTAGCGTAAATTGTAATAGTAATAAATGCATTTGAGAAATTTGGAATAACGAATCACTCCACAATTATTATAACGAGCATCAAGAATCATCTAAATAAATTCAATTAACCTATCACACAGTGCCTCCTTTGACAACCAGAGAAAGATGCCATTTTTGACATTTTCTGAAAATAACAGGAGTTTAGTTGCATAACTAATATCTTCGTTGTATCTTTGATAATATTGTTTAAGGTGACCTGGAGCCGAGGAGAGATTATATATAAAGTTTCCATAAAAATCTGATAATTAATATTTAAAAAGAAGAATATGAGAGAATTAACCAGAGCAGAAGAGCAAATAATGCAGGTATTGTGGAAGATAAAGAAGGGATTTGTCAAAGACATACTTGAACTCTTTGATGAACCAAAACCTGCCTATAATACAGTTAGTACTATAGTACGTATCTTACAGGATAAAGGATTTGTCGCTCACAAAGCATATGGAAGAACACATGAATACTATCCGATTGTTTCGAAAGATGAATATTCGAAAACCCACCTCAACACTTTTGTGAATGACTATTTTTCAAACTCTTTCGAGAAAATGGTGAGCTTCTTTGCTAAGGAAAAAAGAATCTCAGTAAAGGAGATGGAGGAGATAATGAAAATAATGGAGAGCGAAGTTAAAAAACAAAAAATAAAGAGATGAGTATATTATTAATATATATGGTCAAAGTTGCTGTCTATCTGATAGCTTTTTACCTGATATATTTATTGATGTTAAGCAGGGATACTACCTATGGCCGTAACAGAATTTTCATCCTTCTTTCAATAGTCTCAGCTCTTATCTTTCCCTTATTAACATTTCAGACAATAAAACCCATGGACATACAGTTTTTTGGGAAATTTCTATCTGAGGTCTTTATTAGCGGAACTTCTGCTGGTGCAGAAACCTTATATTCCGGATTTTCACTTTCAGATCCATTACAGATTATATATTCGATCTATATATTTGGTGTTATTGTTTTCATATTCAAACTTTTAGTAGACATACTTAACCTTCTGTTTTTAATTGCAAGGCAAAAAACCAAAGGAAGCCGGATTATAAGATTTCATGGTTTCAATACCTCAGGATTTTCGGCAATGGGACATATCTTTATTAATACCAGGCTAAGCGAAAAGGAGGCCATAGTGATAATAAAGCATGAACAAAACCATCTTCGACAGAATCATTTTTTAGATGTCATTTTCATTGAATTGATTAAAGCATTTCAATGGTTTAATCCAGCCATTCATCTGTTTAACAGATCATTGAGAGAAATACATGAATACCAGGCTGACCACGACTGCCTCTGTTCAGGCGTACCGGTTGTTAGTTATCAAAATCTGTTATTAAGCCAGGTCTTTAAGTCAAGTGCATTTAATCTATCAAACAGTTTTTCAAATCCTTCGCTAATTAAAAAGCGGATGATCATGATGACAAAGAAACCAACTTCAGATATTGCTAATATTAAATTACTAATATTAATACCTGTTACCGGATTAATCTTTTTAGCAATCTCAGCATACAAAGAGATTCCGAATACGGTTGAGCAACAGCTAATTGCCTCATCGGCCCCTCAATTATCTCCAACTTCCTCACCATTATCAACATCGGAATCAACATCTGATTTAAAACTTACGTCTACTCCTACCCCTTCACCTTCACCTTCACCTTCACCTTCACCGTCACCTTCACCCCCACCCCCACCCCCACCTCAATCAGAACAATCTGAAAACACAAGTGAAGTAACTGAGCCGGAGCCGTTTGTTGTTGTTGAGGAGATGCCTATGTTCCCTGGTGGTGACGCTGAACTTTTAAAGTATATTTTCGATAACACAAATTATCCTGCTGCTGCAAAAGAAAAAAATATACAGGGAAGAGTTATCATACGGTTCTGTGTAACAGCTCTTGGTGGTGTTAACCAAATAAGTGTTCTTAAAGGCGTTGACCCTGAACTTGACAAAGAGGCAATGAGGGTTGTAAAATCTTTGCCTGACTTTAAACCAGGCAAACAGGAAGGTAAAGCGGTACCTGTATGGTATATGGTACCTATCACATTTACCCTGAAATAAATACAGCAAAAAATAAAGGTTATGCCTCTCCTCTCAGCTTTATTGCAACTATTTCGATCCTAACTAAATTATTTTGAATATAATTAACTTATTAGTTGCATAACTAATTTATTCGTTGTAAATTTGATATTATCAATTTAAAAAACATTTTCTATGTCAAATAAACAATAATAAACGAGTGATCATGAAAACAAAAATCTATTCCATAACTTCAGTAAATCTGAAATTATTAATTACTCTGCCAGTAATTATTCTTCTTATGGTTACAATTTCATCATGTGCTGCCAGAAAGAAAGTTGTGGCGGTTCAAAGTGAAATTGCACCCCCACCACCACCACCTCCCCCCCCCTCTACCGCCCCATCCCGCTTCAGACCAATTTATGAGAACAAGGCAAGGAGTTGATTCAGAACCATTTACTGTCGTTGAAGAGATGCCGGTCTTTCCTGGTGGCGATAGTGCATTACTGGCATACATCGGCCAGAATACAAAGTATCCGGCATTGGCTAAAACCAATAAAGTTGAGGGAAGAGTTATTATAAGATTCTGTGTAACAAAAGCAGGTGGTGTTGACAGGGTTACAGTATTAAAGGGCGTCGATCCTGAACTCGATGCCGAATCTATAAGGGTGGTAAATACACTTCCAAGATTCATGCCGGGCAAACAAGGAGGAAAACCGGTTGATGTATGGTATATGGTACCAATTACATTTGCATTAAATTAAATTATATGAGTATCGGCAATCATGTATAAGATAATAAATGCATGTAAAGGTATCGTTCTACACATTCATTTACTTTATCTACATAAGTGACCCACATCAGGGTCACTTTTTTTATATTCTATTGTAATCCAAATTCAGTAAATTTGTCTGCTGCAATTTGGAAATTATGAAACTTGAAGAAAGAATAGAATCATTTACTATCCTTGGAAAAATCCTCCGTGACGTTTTATCAGGCAAGCCAGGGAGCTTTGACAAACAGCTTCATTACCTAATTGAGAGCCAGCATAAGAGCAACCCATGGTTTACTCCTGAAAACGTGCAAAGCGCTATAACAGCTATCGCTAATGAACTGACTGAAGAAAACCTCACTACCTGGACCGACGCTTACCCACTACTTAAAGAGAAAACTGATTCTTTAAAAGCAGGAGTAATAATGGCTGGTAACATACCTTTAGTAGGCTTTCACGACTTTCTATCTGTACTTATCAGCGGGAATAAATTAATAGCAAAAACAAGTTCTAAAGATTCTGAACTAATCGAACTTATCGGCAACATCCTATGTACAATTAATAATGGTTTCATGGATAGTATTGAATTTACCAGAGGCACCCTGGCAAATTTTGATGTTGTAATTGCAACCGGAAGTAATAACAGTTCAAGATACTTTGAATTCTATTTCAGTAAATATCCTAATATAATAAGGAAAAATAGAAACAGTATTGCGATCATTGAGGGAGATGAGACTGATAACGAATTAGAAAGCCTTGGAACAGATATTTTTTCATATTTTGGACTTGGTTGCAGAAATGTCTCTAAAATTTATATCCCAAAAGGATATGATATTTCATTAATGGTCAGTAACTGGAATACATATTCAGATATGATCACTCATAATAAATATGCCAACAACTACGATTTTAACAAAGCTGTTTACCTGGTAAATAAAGAGGATTTTTATGATACCGGTTATCTTTTAATGAGGGAAGAAAGCAGAATATCATCTCCTGTTTCAGTGCTCCATTATGAGCAATACGAATCTCAATCTACTGTAAAACAGCATACAGAACTGCTAAAAGAAACCATTCAGTGTGTTGTTAGCAGACATCACCTTCCGTTTGGCAAAGCCCAGTCACCCCATCTATGGGATTATGCCGACGGGATTGATACAATAGAATTTCTTTTAAAAAATAATTTTGCCGGAATATTGTAAACTAAAAAATATTATATTGCACCCCTTGAATTAATAAACATTATGGTTTACAAATTTGTAGTGTTATCAGATGAAGATGAGTCATTTGTCAGGGAATTTGAATTTCTTGAGACACACACATTGTTGGATTTTCACAAACTCATTCAGGATGAATTGGAATATGATAAATCCCAGTTAGCTTCATTTTTTATGACAACAGATAATTGGGAAAAGGAAGAAGAATTTACTCTTTTTGAAATGGGGACAGGTACTTCAACTATGGACGTTGCTGTATTAGAAGATATAATATTTCGAAAAAGTCAGAAATTACTTTACGTTTTCGACTTTTTCAACGAGAGATCACTCTTTGTTGAATATACAGGAGAGGGAGAAGAGATCGACGGCCGTGAATATCCTTCATGCACAAATTCAAAGGGGATCCCCCCGAAACAGGTAATCTTCGGTGGTGCTACGCATAAACTTTATAATAATATTGTTGTCTCCGACGATGATGATGATGATGTTGATCCAGAAGAGGATGATCTGTTCCTTAATGGGAATAACGAAGATTCTCTTCCTGATTTCGAAAATATAGATAACCTGAACGAGGACGAAGAATAGATCTCCTCAGGAATAAGTTCCAATGAATAAGATTCTTATTGTTCTGCTTGGTCCGACCGGGGTCGGCAAAACTGATATTTCTATTGATTTAGCTATCCGCTTCAACTCTGAAATCATTTCAGCTGATTCAAGACAGTTTTTCATTGAAATGAGAATCGGAACAGCAGTCCCCTCAATTGATCAACTTACTAAAATAAAGCATCATTTCATTCGGTTTTTATCGGTAGAAGATTATTACAGTGCCAGTCTGTTCGAAAGAGATGTAATTGAACTTCTTCCACGACTCTTCAGCAAAAAAAGTATTGTTCTGATGACAGGTGGTTCGGGAATGTATATCGATGCTGTATGCAACGGTATTGATGACATTCCTGATGTTGATCCTGCTGCGAGGGAGAGATACATTACCAGATATAGGGAGGAGGGAATTTCAGGTTTAAGAGAAGCTCTTAAAATACTTGATCCGGAGCATTATACGAAAGTTGATCTGAATAATCCTAAACGTATAATGAGGGCTCTTGAGATTTGTGATACAGCCGGCCGGCCATATTCATCCTTCCTCATAAAGAAGAAAAGGGAAAGAGATTTTACAATAATTAAAATAGGCCTTGAAAGAACGAGGAGTGAACTTTATTACAGAATTAATTCCAGAGTTGATATGATGGTTGAAATGGGTCTGGAGGAAGAGGCAAGAAATCTCCTGAATTTTAGGAATATGAATGCGCTTAATAGTGTTGGGTACAGAGAGTTTTTTGAGTTCTTTGATGGTAAAATCTCAAAGGATAAAGCTATTGAGCTCATAAAACGAAACAGTCGAAGGTACGCTAAACGACAAATTACGTGGTGGGGTAAGGACAAGGAAATCAAGTGGTTTCATCCGGATTCTGCGCCGGAGATAATTGAATATATAGGAGAATCAGTTAATAAAGCCAAATAAAGCTGCAGAGGAGTACTTAAGTCTGCTCTTTAAGCTTCCTGATTGCCTCTTCCGGATTATCAGAGCGAAAAACCGAATTACCGGCAACGAGGACATTAACCCCTGACTTAATGAGTTTTGCGGAATTCTTTGTATCAATACCACCATCAACTTCAATCAACACATCATAACCACCTGCATCAATTATCATACGAAGCTCTTCAATCTTGTTATAACTCTCAATAATAAATGATTGTCCTCCGAATCCTGGATTAACTGTCATTATAAGAACCAGGTCGATAAAGGGAAGAATATTCTTAAGAAGCGAAACAGGAGTATGAGGGTTTAATGCCACGCCTGCTTTCATACCCAACCTACGTATCTCTGTTACTGTACGTTGTAAATGGATGCAGGCTTCGTACTGAACTGTCAGAATATTTGCTCCAGTGTCGCGGAATCGGGTAATATAACGGTCGGGGTCGACTATCATCAGATGCACATCAAGGGGCTTTTCTGATAATTTTTTAACATATTCAATAACAGGAAACCCAAAAGATATATTAGGGACAAAAACACCATCCATAATATCGAGGTGTAGCCAGTCGGCCTGACTTCTGTTAATCAGCAATATATCCTTTTCAAGATTGCCAAAATCAGCGGCTAATAGAGATGGAGAGACAAGATGTTCCATTTAAGAATATTTTGGACAAATATAGAAACAAATTATCAACCCAGATATGTTTTCAATATTCTGCAACGTGTTGTAAACTGAATACGTTTTATTGCTTTTTCCTTTATCTGCCTTACCCGTTCACGTGTAAGACTTAACTCCTCTCCGATCTCTTCGAGAGTGAAGGGATGTTTCATTCCTAATCCGAAATACAATTTCAACACTTTTGCTTCGCGTGGAGAAAGAGTACATAGTGCTCTTTCAATTTCATACGCAAGTGATTCATTAATCAGATTTTTATCAGGACTAGGCGTATCTGCGCTCTGCAGAACATCGTACATATTATTATCTTCCTCTGCACTTATTGGTGCATCCATGCTAACAGTCCGGCCATTGGTTTTCAGCACTTCTTTCACCTCTTCAGGGATCATTTCAAGTACTTCCGCAATCTCCTGAGAGGAAGGTTCCCTTTCAAACTCCTGTTCAAGTCGTGCAAAAGCCCGGTTTATCCTGTTTATTGATCCAATTTTATTTACCGGCAAACGTACTATTCTTGCCTGTTCGGCAAGAGCCTGAAGTATTGCCTGGCGTATCCACCATACTGCATAGGAGATGAATTTAAATCCCCGTGTTTCATCAAAACGCATTGCAGCTTTCATCAGTCCCAGGTTTCCCTCATTTATCAGGTCAGGCAAGCTCATACCCTGGTTCTGATACTGCTTTGCAACTGATACAACAAACCGAAGGTTAGCATTAACAAGCTTCCTTAAAGCTTCGTTATCGCCCGATCGTATCTTCCTGGCCAGGGTAACCTCCTCTTCTGGTGAAATGAGATCAACCCGGCCTATCTCTTGAAGATATTTATCAAGCGAAGGGGTCTCACGGTTAGTAACCTGCTTTGTTATCTTTAACTGACGCATCGGAAGGTCAGGTATTAGTTTTTCAAAGGAATTTCAGGCATTAAGTACAATTTTAATGAAAAAATGCATTTATGCAACACATTTTATTGTTTTTTTTTGTTAAATAATAGTTTATTCTTAACTTGCAGAAGTATTTTACATATTGATTATCAAATTATTAATTAATTTGATAAAATCCCTTTGCATTTTTAATAACATTTGGTTGAAATTATATTAGCAATTTTATTTAATATTGCATCGGTTTTCGGACATCTGATTTATATGTTCATAATCCGACAAGGTAATATTCATATCTTGCTCCGTGTTTCCAAAAAAAATCATTAAGATCTCTTATATTCCATTTATCATTAAAATATGTACGACATTCTTGAGTTAAGTAAGAAGCTGCTTCCCGAACTAAAAGATATAGCAAAGGAGCTTAAAATCAAAAAAGCAGAGTCTTTGAAAAAACAGGATTTGATTTATAAAATCCTTGACCAACAGGCATTGGAAGCAACGGAAGTCAAAACTTCCGTCAAACCTGAAAAGGGGGATATACATCTTTCCAAAAAGACAAATAAACATGAGTATGATTCTGTCAGGAGAAGAGGGAAGCGTCCCCGCACAATAAAGCCTGTGGTCAACCACACAGTGGAATCGGTTATTTCTGTTTCGCCCGACGATCTTAAGAAACCAGAAACTATTCCAGAAAAACAACAAGAAAAGGTTGAAAAATCGGAAAATACTGATGAGAAACCTGATCTCTTTAAAAATGCACAACCTGTGCATATTGAAAGGAGCGATAAGAAAGAGAGATACAGTAAAGTACAGGAAGACATACCTGTAAAGAACAAATCAGAATCTGTTACTGAACCTTTTATTGATGATACACTTCCGTTAAGTACTGAAGAAACTTTATTTGATGATATTAAACCGACTGATAACATTAATTTCGGTGATAAAATAGTTGAGCCAGCTGTAAAAAATATCCCGAAAGATTTTCTTCCGGCTAAAGAAGAAAAGAAGGAAAGATCATATGACTTTGAAGGTATTATTTATAACACCGGGGTTCTTGAAATCATGCCTGATGGCTATGGATTTTTAAGATCTCCAGACTATAACTATCTTAACTCTCCTGATGATATATATGTTTCACAATCACAGATAAAGCTTTTTGGCCTGAAAACCGGAGATACAATCAAAGGATCTATTCGCCCGCCGAAAGAGGGTGAAAAATATTTTCCTCTCATTAAGGTTGACGAGATAAATGGCAGAAGTCCCGATTTTATTAGAGACCGGGTTCCCTTCGATTTCCTGACACCTCTTTTCCCAGATGAGAAATTCACACTTGTCCAGCCAGGAGAAGGAACTTTATCGGTAAGGGTAATTGACATGTTTACTCCTATAGGAAAAGGGCAACGTGGATTAATTGTTGCTCAACCAAAAACAGGAAAGACAATACTTCTTCAGGAGATAGCAAATGCAATTGCTAAATATCACCCGGAGGCTTACCTGATGATCCTGCTTATTGATGAACGACCTGAAGAGGTTACAGATATGGCAAGGAATGTGAAAGCTGAAGTTATTGCTTCAACATTTGATGAACCAGCTGAGCGCCATTGTCGTGTTGCCAATATAGTACTTGAGAAAGCCAAACGTCTTGTCGAATGCGGTCATGATGTTGTTATTCTCCTTGACTCAATAACCAGGCTTGCCAGAGCGTATAACACAACAGCTCCCGCTTCAGGAAAAGTATTATCAGGAGGAGTTGATTCAAATGCACTTCATAAACCAAAGAGATTTTTCGGAGCAGCCCGTAACATTGAAAATGGAGGATCACTTACTATCCTTGCAACAGCACTTACTGATACCGGATCAAAAATGGATGATGTCATTTTCGAAGAATTTAAAGGTACAGGTAATATGGAATTACAACTCGACAGGAAACTTTCAAACAGAAGAATATTTCCGTCAATTGATATCCCTGCTTCAAGTACCCGCAGAGAAGACCTGCTGCTTAATAAAAATGTCCTTCAAAAGATTTGGGTTTTGCGCAACTTCCTTACAGATATGAATTCAGTTGAAGCAATGGAATTCCTTCGCGACAGGTTACTTCAGGCTAAATCGAATGAAGAGTTCCTGGTTTCGATGAATGGAGGTTAACAAAAAGGAAAATTTTATACCTTAGCATTATTATTCAAAAATATTCTTTAAATCAAATATAAATCACAATGGGAACAAAAAAATTTATAACATGCGACGGCAACCAGGCCGCTGCTCATGTTGCATATATGTTTAGCGAAGTTGCTTGTATATATCCTATCACACCTTCATCCACGATGGCAGAATTTATTGATGAATGGGCTGCCAACGGATTAAAAAATATTTTCGGCGATCAGGTTAAAGTTGTTGAGATGCAATCGGAAGCTGGAGCTGCAGGTGCATTACACGGGGCGTTACAGACCGGTGCGTTATGTTCAACTTTCACTTGTTCACAGGGATTACTTCTTATGATACCTAATATGTACAAGATTGCAGCAGAACTTCTTCCTGGTGTTTTTCATGTGAGTGCCCGTTCAATAGCTGCTCATGCGCTTTCAATATTTGGTGATCACAGTGATATTTATGCAACCCGTCAGACTGGCTTTGCTATGCTGGCCAGCGGAAGTGTCCAGGAGATAATGGATCTGGCAGGAGTAGCACACCTTTCAGCAATAAAATCAAGAATTCCTTTTGTACATTTCTTCGATGGTTTTCGCTCATCAGCGGAGGTTCAGAAGATCGAATACCTGCAAATGGACGACCTGAGTAAGCTACTTGATCTGGATGCACTCAATACATTTCGTGAAAATGCTTTGAACCCTGAACATCCTGTTACCAGAGGTACTGCACAGAACCCTGATATCTTCTTTCAGGCAAAAGAATCAATTAATAAGTTTTACGAACCTATTCCTGATATTGTAAACTCCTACATGGCTGAAATAACAAAACTTACAGGAAGAGAATATAAGCCATTCGCCTATTATGGTGCTCCTGATGCAGAACATATCATTATTGCCATGGGATCAATTACCGAAACCACCAAAGAGACAATCGATTATCTGACAGCTAAAGGAGAAAAAGTTGGATTAATAAGTGTTCATCTTTATCGTCCATTTTCTTCTAAATACTTTTTTAATATTTTCCCTGAATCTGTAAAGAAGATAACTGTCCTCGACAGAACAAAAGAGCCAGGCGCTAACGGAGAACCTCTTTACCTCGATTTAAAAGAGATGTTCTACGACAGGAAGGAAAGACCAGTTATTGTAGGTGGCCGCTTCGGACTCAGCTCAAAAGACACAACACCAAGCATGGTTCTCTCAGTTTTCGAGAATATGAAACTCGATCAACCTAAGAATCAATTTACTGTGGGTATTGTTGACGATGTTACTTTCACCTCGCTACCAATTCTTCCTGATATAAATGTTGCCCTTCCAGGTACCTATTCTGCAAAATTCTATGGACTTGGATCAGATGGTACCGTTGGCGCAAATAAAAACTCAATTAAAATTATCGGCGATTCAACTGATAAATATTGCCAGGCATATTTTGCATATGATTCGAAAAAATCAGGTGGTATCACCACTTCTCACCTCCGTTTTGGAGATAAACCGATCCGTTCACCTTACCTTGTCAATACACCTGATTTTGTTGCATGTCATGTGCCATCGTACCTCTATAAGTATGATATGCTTAAAGGATTGAAGGAAGGCGGAACATTTCTTCTCAACTCAATATGGGATGCTGATGAGACAAAATCAAGACTTCCCGGCCATATGAAAAAATATATGGCAGCAAACCATATTGGCTTATACATGATTAATGCTACTGCCATTGCAGAAGAACTTGGACTTGGAACCCGCACCAATACTATAATGCAGGCTGCTTTTTTCAAGGTTGCCAATGTTATACCTTATGAGAAGGCTGAAACTGAAATGAAAAAAGCCATTAATAAGAGTTATGGCAGAAAGGGTGAAGATGTTGTTAAGATGAATTATGCTGCTGTTGATAAAGGGAGCGAAGTTATTAAGGTTGAAATTCCTGCAGAATGGGCAAATATTAAGATTGAAAAAGAAAAAGATACCCGTAATATACCTGAATTCATCCGTGAGGTTATGGAACCCATTGACAGGATGAAAGGAGATGATCTTCCCGTAAGCGCTTTCTTAGGCAGGGAAGATGGAACATTTCCATCAGGTACATCAGCTTACGAAAAACGTGGTGTAGCTGTAAACGTACCGGAATGGCAACCTGATAATTGTATTCAGTGTAATCAGTGTTCATATGTTTGTCCTCATGCAGCTATACGGCCTTTCCTTTTAACCGACGAAGAGGCAGCAAATGCCCCTGAAGGAACCAAAACTATTCAGGGTATACCTGGTGTACTTAAAGCATACAAGTTTAAAATACAAGTAAGCGTTCTTGACTGTACCGGCTGTAGCAACTGCGCCGATGTCTGTCCTTCTAAGAACAAGGCTTTAATCATGAAACCACTTGAATCACAACTTGAAGAAGCTCCTCGATGGACTTACATGCATGAAAAAGTGGGTTATAAAGATACAGTAGTTGACAAATTTGTTAATGTTAAGAACAGTCAGTTTGCTCAACCATTATTCGAATTTTCAGGCGCTTGTGCCGGTTGCGGTGAAACACCCTATATTAAATCCATTACACAGCTCTTTGGTGACAGAATGATTGTTGCCAATGCAACAGGTTGTTCTTCTATTTACGGAGGCTCAGCTCCTTCAACTCCATACACTTCAAATATAAACGGAAAAGGTCCTGCGTGGGCAAGCTCATTGTTTGAAGACAACGCTGAATATGGCCTTGGACTTTCACTTGGTGCCAATAAACTGAGAGATCGCATTGCCCTGCGAATGAATGGTGCTCTGACAAACGGATCTGTTAGTGCAGAGACTAAAGCTGTATTCGAAGAATGGCTTGCAGGTAAAGATATTGCTGAAGCATCTAAGATTGCATCTGCAAAAGTCATTGAAGCTTGTTCTAAAGAGAAATCGGAAGTAGCTAAAGAGATTCTTAGCCTTAAGCAATACCTTATCAAAAAATCAAATTGGATCTTTGGAGGCGATGGATGGGCTTATGACATCGGTTATGGTGGTCTGGATCATGTTATCGCATCAGGGGAAGATGTAAATATCCTGGTGCTCGATACTGAGGTTTATTCCAATACCGGAGGTCAGGCATCCAAATCAACCCCGGCAGGGGCTGTTGCAAAATTTGCAGCTTCGGGCAAAAAAATCCGTAAAAAAGATCTTGGTCAGATGGCGATGAGTTATGGATATGTCTATGTAGCCCAGGTAGCTATGGGTTCGAGTAATTCGCAATACTTCAAGGCTATAAAAGAAGCAGAAGCCTATCCGGGTCCTTCACTCATAATCGCTTATTCACCATGTATTAATCATGGCTTAAGGCATGGCATGGGCAAAACTCAGGCTCAGACAAAAGATGCAGTTGCATGCGGTTACTGGCATACCTACAGGTTTAATCCCCTTCTTGAAAATGAAGGTAAGAATCCTTTCACCCTAGATTCAAAAGAACCGGATTGGACCAAGTTCCAGGACTTCCTGCAGTCTGAAGTACGTTACACTTCACTGGTTAAAGCTTTTCCTGCTGAAGCTGAAAAACTTTTCAAAGCTGCAGAAGAAAATGCCAAGTGGAGGTACAAATCATACCAGCGACTTGCTGCGATGGTATATTCAAAAACAGAATAAGAAATATATTATGATAAAAAAAGCCATCCTGCGGGGTGGCTTTTTTGGCTCAGGGCTCCGTGCTCCATGCTCTATGCTCTGTGCATATTTTCAGGTATTCGTTGTGCAACATACTACATCATTTATTAAAATATTCTTACTTTTGTACTCATAATAAATAAAATGGGCAGGATAATTGGAATAGACTATGGTACCAAAAGGATTGGACTGGCAGTTACAGATCCTTTGGGGATATTCGCTTCACCCTTAAATACAGTAAGCCCAAAAGAGTTTGACAACTTTATTCAAAAATATCTCAAAACAGAAAAGATAGATGCTTTTGTTATTGGATACCCTGTTCAAATGAACAACCAACCAAGTGAAACTGTTAATTATATTAATCCGTTTATCAAGAAACTCAAGAAAATATTCCCAGAGAAAGATATCCACCTTGTTGATGAGAGATTTACTTCCCAAATTGCTTTAAGAACAGTAATAGACGGTGGTGTTAAGAAGAGAGACCGACAGGACAAATCACTGATTGATAAAATTAGCGCCTCAATCATTCTTCAGTCTTTCCTTGATAACAGATCGAATAAAAAAGAAAATAATAGATCGATATGACTTACCCCATTGTTGTTTACGGACATCCGGTTTTAAGAAAAGTATCAGAGAAAATTGATGAAGATTATCCGGGATTGGATCAGAAAATAAATGACCTGTTTGAGACTATGTATAGCTCTGAAGGTCTTGGTCTTGCAGCTCCACAAATTGGCAAACCAATCAGAATATTTGTTATTGATGGCAAACCCATAGCTGAAGAAGAACCGGAACTTGCTGATTTCAAGAAAGTATTCATTAATGCCCATATCATAGAAAAATCAGGTGATTTTGAACTGATGACAGAGGGTTGTTTAAGCATTCCCAACTTAAAGGAAGAAGTTAACCGCGAGTCACATATTCATATTACATACTATGATGAAAACTGGAACTATTGCGACGAGGTTTACGACGGTTATGTAGCCAGAATAATTCAGCACGAATATGATCATCTTGATGGAATTCTTTTCACAGATAGAGTGAGTCCTCTCAGGAAAAGACTTATTAAAAGTAAGCTTACTGCTATAAGTAAAGGTAAGTTTGATGCAGACTATAAGACAATACTTCCCGGTCAGAAGGTCAGATTATTATAAATTTCTTATCTTTATACAGTCTCATTAGCTGCGGACTGTGCTATATAAAGAAATTCCATTTCTTCGTATTGGCCTGCCATTATGTGCCGGAATTATTTCAGGCCTTTACATCAAACCAGGTTTGATTTTCCTGGTATTGGTTGCTGTTATTATTATTTCTGGCTTTAGTATAAGTCTTCTTTTCAATAAATACCGACTCAACCTGCTCTTTGGCTACACTCTTACAATATCGCTTTTTATGTGTGGGTTGCTTCTTTACACAAATGAAAAAAACAGCATCTCAACATTAAAAAATGAACAGTCAATATACTCTTGTACTCTTACAGACTTTCCAGAGGAGAAAGAAAATAGTTACCAATTAATAGTAAAATTAAACGGTAAGATCACCCATGATGGAATTGAAAAGGTAAAAGGTTCAATTATACTGTATAATAAGAAAGATTCCCTGGATAATAAATTGCTTCCTGGTGATTTACTTGTTATTAAATGTACTCCTCTTGCAATTGTTAGCAGAGGCAACCCATATGAATTCGATTACAGGTTCTATATGGAAAACCATGGAATAAGGTATTATTCTTTTACTAACAGCCACGATATCATCAGCCATGACTCCCCAGCTCACACACGACTAGTTTACAGGGCCTTAATAATTAGAAATAAGATTATTGAGATGTATAGAGCAAGGGGAATCACCGGCGAAAACCTGGCAGTAGTAGCAGCTATCACCCTTGGACAGAAGAATATGCTCGATCCGGAGCAGAAACAGAATTTCATAAAAGCCGGTGTAATACACATAATGGCAGTTTCGGGCCTTCATGCTGTAATATTGAGTTTGTTTATCTTCAATCTTTTGTTTTTCCTGAAACGAAGATTCAACCTGCTCAGAATATTAATAGCAATTCTTATCCTCTGGGCGTTTGCATTTGTTACAGGGCTCACTCCATCAGTGTTAAGGGCAACCCTGATGTTCTCTTTCCTTCAGGCAGGAAAACTGATGAACCGACGAGTTAACGGAATTAACTCAGTACTGGCATCGGCATTTATTCTGATCCTCATAAAACCATCGGCAATTTTTAATGCCGGATTCCTCCTATCATATTCTGCAGTGATTTATATTATCAGTTTCTATCAGGATCTATACCATAAACTTCACTTCAAAAACAGATTCACAGATAAAATATGGCAATCAGCAGTTATAACTATTGTAGCCCAGGCAGGCACACTTCCTCTGACAATAATGCTTTTTAACAGGTTCCCGACATATTTCATCTTTACTAATATTATAATAATACCATTTTCATCGTTGCTGATAGTAACCGGATGTCTTGTCGTGATGACATTCCCTGTACACTTTCTTTCCCAAATTCTGGCAACTATCCTTAATTATTTGACTGGTACTACTGAGTTACTTACAAAAGAGGTCTCTTCATTGCCATATTCAACTATTGAAAATATCGGTATGACACCTGTTGAGTGCCTTCTGTTAACCTTAACTATTTTCATTTTCAGCTACTTCATACTGAAGAAAAAATCATTTTCAATTATTTACCCTCTTCTTTTTATGTTTCTATTTGTTATAGCAGGCACAATTTCAGAAATATCAACCCGAACTACCAATGAATTAATAGTCTTTAATACACCCGGCTCATCAACTATCGGTATCAGAACAGGAAAGATTCTTAATCTGTATTCAGAAACTACTTCAGAAGGATTAGAGGTAAAGAAAGTATGCGCTACACTTAGACTTAAACTTAAGACAAATACAATAAAAAATAAGTTCTGTTTCATCAGAGCTGGTGAAAAAAATATATTAATATCTAAATCGCTGGACGAAACCACTTTGCGGTTATTAAGACCTGATATTATTGTTATCATCGGTTTATGGCCGGAGATTGAAAAAAATATCTCTCCAGAACAATCTCCTTCTGCATTAATAGTCGCATCCGGAGTATCATCAGGTTTTCAATTTTTGCGACAAAGTATTTTCATCAATGCTGATACAGTCCATATAGTACGGAAGTCCGGTGCATTCATTAAAAGGATATGACCGCTTATCGAATTAAAGTGAATAAAAAATTGAGTATATTGCTATTTATCTCTTATTTTGTTATGTTTTTTCAATCAATTTTAAATGAGAATAATAATTGCCGGAGCAGGTGAAGTTGGGACGCATCTTGCCAAGATGTTATCGAATGAAAATCATGAAATTATTCTTATCGATCCGGAAGAGGATCGGTTAAAACCCATTCTTAGCTCACTCGATGTCCTTACATTTGAGGGTTCTGCCACTTCTGTCAAGATTTTGCAGGATTCCCTGATCAAAAAAACAGATCTTTTTATTGCAGTAACACATTCCGAAGATACCAATATAACTTCATCAATTCTTGCGAAAAGGTTTGGAGCGCTAAAAACTATAGCCCGAATTGACAACATTGACTATCTTGAACATTCCACGTTAGAATTCTTCAAGTCGATTGGTATCGATTCCCTGATTTATCCTGAACTGATTGCAGCAAGGGAGGTGCTTGGCCTGCTTCATGAAACCGGAACAACTGATTTTATGGAATTCTCAGGTGGTAAACTGGCAATTTATGTTCTGGCCCTTGATGAGAAAGCGCCAATACTAAATAAGAGTCTGCAGGAAATTTCGGTAAGTCATAAAACTGAACAGTTCAGGGCTGTGGCTATTAAGCGTGAGGGCACAACGATAGTTCCCAGGGGGAACGAAAGATTTTTGGTTGGTGACGTGGTATATGTTATTGCTACCCATGAAGGCATTGATGAGATGATGAAGACATCAGGAAAAGAGAATTTTGAAGCTAAAAGCATCATGGTATTGGGGGGCAGCAGGATAGGCAAGCATATAGCATTATATATGCAGAAAGCATATGAGGTGAAGTTAATAGACTCAGACATAAATAAATGTGAAGATCTAGCTGAGATTCTTGATAATACTCTCATCATTAATGGCGATGGCCGAAATGTTGATTTACTTGAACAGGAAGGCATTACCAAAATGGATGCTTTTGTAGCAGTTACCGGCAATTCTGAGACAAATATCCTGTCGTGCCTTCTGGCAAAAAAAATGGGTGTAAAGAAGACAATCGCTGAGGTCGAGAATATGGAATATATTAACCTTGCTGAGAACACAGGTATTGATACTATCATTAATAAAAAGTTAGCTGCAGCAAGCAGGATATTCCGGCATACAACTAATCCTAATGTAACCATGGTAAAATGTATGACAGGAACTGATGCCGAAGTTCTCGAATTCAACGTTCCTGCAAACTCAAAAATCACAAAGGGCACACTCAGAAGCATTGATTTCCCCAAAGACGCAATTGTGGGAGGTGGAACCAGAGATGGAGTAGCATTTATTGCTACCGGCGACACAATAATAAATGCAAATGATAAAGTTGTTGTTTTTACATTACCTTCAGCCTACGACAAACTTTCTAAATACTTTACCTGACCCTTTATGATCAACTCCAGGATTATAGCCCGGGTATTCAGCCTGCTGCTCATTTTTGAAGGATTGTTCATGCTGGTTTCTGCAGTTGTATCCCAGATATACCATGAGCAAGCTGCAACTTCCTTCCTCTATTCTGCAATAATAACTATAGTTACAGGAGTTATCATATTCACTCCGCTCCGAAATGAGGAGAGAATATATGGCAATAAGGAAGGATACATCATTGTTACAGGTACATGGCTTATTTTCAGCCTTTTTGGCACCTTTCCATTTCTCTTAAGCGGTTCCATTGATAGTTTTAGTGATGCATTCTTCGAATCAATGTCTGGTTTCACAACCACTGGAGCTACCATATTTAATGATATTCAGTCATTACCGCATGGAATCCTTTTCTGGAGAAGCCTAACTCAATGGATTGGAGGTATTGGAATAATTTTTATCTCTTTTTCAGTATTTCCGGTTGTTAAATCGATTAATATACATCTTGCTGCTACTGAATTTTCAGGCCAATCAACTGATAAAATACATCCCAGAACAAAAGATGCAGTCAAACGGCTTGTTTTTATATATTTCATAATTACTCTTGCAGAAATATTATTATTGATTATCGGGAAAATGCCTGTTTTCGATGCAGTATGCCATTCTTTATCGACCCTGTCAACTGGTGGTTTTTCAACGCAAAATGACGGATTTGCGCATTTTGCCTCACCCTACTTAATGATAATAACAACATTATTCATGTTTGTTGCAGGAACTAACATGACATTGATTTATTTTGGTCTGAAAGGGAATTTTAAGAAGGTTATTGGTAATAATGAATTTGCTTTTTATTCACTGATCTGCCTTGGATTTATTTTAACAGGTTCCTTTATACTTCATTTTAAAGATGGATATTCATACGGGCAGGCAATTCTTAATGGAGCTTTCCATATCGTCTCAATTATAACCACTACTGGATTTTATACACAAAACTATAACCTTTGGGGTAATTTAATGATAATCATCCTTTTTATACTGATGTTTACAGGAGGGACAGCAGGTTCAACCAGTAGCAATATTAAAATTGTAAGGCTTCTTCTAATAATAAAAAACAACCGGCAGGAATTAAAAAGGTTAATTCATCCAAATGCTTTTATTCCCGTGCGCCTGGATAAACGGATAATTTCTCAGACCACTATCTATAACCTACTCATATTCATTATCTTGTATTTTATACTTGTATGCATTGGAACATTCTTTATATCATTTATGGGTTATGACCTTGTAACCTCTTTCAGTACTTCTGCATCAATGCTCGGAAATATTGGACCTGGAATAGGCACTTTTGGCCCATTTACAAACTATTCTTCTTTTCCAATGGCAGGCAAATGGTTTTTATCTGGTCTCATGCTTATAGGCCGACTTGAATTACTTACTGTAATGTTATTATTTACAAGAAGTTTTTACAAGAATTAAAGTTAAAGGTTATCTCAGGAGAATAGTAAAAATTTTATAGCTCAAGGACCCCTAATCCCTGTCTGACAATAAATATCTCTTCACTGGTACAATCTACAATTGTTGAAGCTTCATTTTTTCCAAAGCCACCATCTATAACTGCATCAGTAAAATCACCAAATTTCTCATAAATAAGCTCAGGATCTGTAGTATATTCAATAACCTCGTCCTGGTCATGTATTGACGTTGTAATTATTGGTCGTCCAAGTTCCCGTACCAGTTCCCGTACAATTCTATTGTCGGGAATTCTGATTCCCACAGTCTTTTTCTTATTCTTAAACAATTTTGGGATCTGATTATTGGCCTGAACAATAAATGTGAAGGGTCCGGGCAGATTCCTTTTTAATAATTTGAAGATTATATTATCCCTGATTATGGTGTATTCCGAGAGCTGGCTCATATCATGAAAGATAAGAGACATGTCCGGATTTTTTGGATTTAATCCTTTAAAACGGGCAATCTTTTCAATTGATCTTATTGAACGGATATCGCATCCCATTGCATATACTGTATCGGTAGGATAAATGATTATGCCTCCGTCTTCAAGCAATTCAACAATCTGCCTTATAAGCTTTTCGTCTGGATTCTCGTTATATATGCGTATCAGCATTGGTTTTCCGAAATAAAAAAAGGGTAAGCTACTTATATCGCACCGCTACAACTGCCTACCCTTGCTACCTTCCGATCCTGGGGGAGTTCAGCAGGAGCTGGTCGTATAAGACTTACCCGTTACAAAAATACAGTATTTTATGAAGCCGGCAAAATAATTAATCACTTTTTACAGCGACTCTAATTTCTACTAATACCTTAATTATCGGTAGTGATTTAAATAAATTCCTAAATCGCTCGAAAATCAATAAATCAATATTTAAGATTTCTGTAAGTCATATTTATTTACATTATATTTGTTGTAAATCAATTAACCTATTTAAAGAATCAAATAATTAACATCATGGAAGAAAAAGTCAATGCTTGGAAAGCTAACTTTACTAATGGTCTGATTTTAGGCCTTGCAGGAATTGTCTATACTCTTATTGTTTACTTTCTTGATCTAACCTTCAATAAAACTGCAGGTTATATATTTCTATTACTGGCCATCTTTCTTCTGTATTATTTTATAAAATCATACAGGGATAATTTTAAACATGGCTTTATCACCTATGGTCAGTCTGTAGGTGCCGGAGTAATAATATTCCTTTATTACTCAATAATTTCTGCAATCTTCACGTATATTCTTTATACTGTGATAGATACAGAGCTTACAGCCAAAATGCTGGCATTTGTTGAAGAACAGATGGTTAAGGGTGGCAAAGTACCAGAAGGAACTGTAGATACTGTAATGGCATTTCAGAAAAAAATCCTCATACCTGAGATAATGGCACTTGTCAGTATAATAAACAATATGATATTTGGAACAGTAATTTCTCTTATTGTAAGCATATTTACCAGGAAAGAGGGCAATCCGTTAATAGAATCAACTGAAAACTAACCCGTTAATAATTATAATGGATCTGTCGGTTGTTATCCCTGTTTATAATGAAGTGGAATCGATTCAGGAACTGGCTGAATGGATTGAAAAGGTCTGCACCAAGGCCAGTCTCTCATTTGACATCATCTTTATCGATGATGGTAGTACTGACGCATCATGGGATAAGATTAAGTTAGTATCGCGGGATAATCAGTTTATTAAAGGCTTCCGATTCAGGCGGAACTATGGCAAAGCTGCTGCCCTTCATACAGGCTTCCATAAAGCATCAGGTGATATTGTTATTACGATGGATTCTGATCTGCAGGATAGTCCGGATGAGATACCGGAACTTATCAGGATGATCAGGGAAGATGGGTACGATCTTGTTTCAGGATGGAAGAAGAAGAGATATGACCCTTTTTTTAAACGAATTACCAGCAGGTTTTATAATAGAACAGCCAGATGGTCGTCAGGAATAAAGCTTCATGACTTTAACTGCGGTCTTAAAGCATACCGCCTTGAGGTTGTAAAGAGCATCGAGGTATTTGGAGAGATGCACCGGTATATTCCAATGCTGGCTAAAGAAGCAGGATTCAGAAATATTGGCGAGAAGATTGTTGAACATAAATCAAGAAAATACGGGGTCACAAAATATGGACTTGACCGATTTATAAAAGGGTATCTCGATCTTTTAACAATAGGTTTCATTACCCGTTTTGGTAAAAGTCCTATGCACCTCTTTGGATCTATGGGAACCATAATGTTTTTTATAGGTTTTGTTATGGCTGGTTATCTTGGTGTTAAAAAACTTATTTTTCTTAATCAACACCTGAAAGCTCCTCTTGTCACCGACAGCCCATATTTCTTTATTGCGCTAACCGTCATGATAATAGGATCCTTTCTCTTTCTTACCGGATTCCTTGGAGAACTGATAAACAGAAATTCATCAGAAAGAAATAGCTATCTTATTAAGGATAAGGTGAATATGTAAGAGTCCCCCTTGCACTTCACGGAGAGTGATTGGGGTTACCTACACTCATCATAAACCTCAACAATTGAAGCTGTCATTTTATCCCACGAGAATTTTTCTTTTTCCTGCTTCACTCCTTCTATAAATAGAGCTTTACGGTTGTTATCAAAATAATCCATAATTGCTTCTGTGATCTTCTCAGGCTCAGGTTTTACCACATAACCACATTTACCGTCAGGCACAATCTCTCTTAAACCTCCGACATCAGTTACCAACATAGGCTTTTCAAAATGAAAAGCAATCTGTGTCACTCCACTTTGGGTTGCGGTTTTATAGGGTTGAACAATAAGATCTGACGCACTAAAAAAAAGAGATACTTCATCATCTTTTATAAAATGGTTAAAAAAGATAACATCATTCTCAAGTTTATACTTTTTTATCTGAGCCCGATATGGGGCATCATTCTCATAAAATTCGCCTGCAATAATAAGCTTCAGGCTCCTCTCCCTCATTCTTTTATCAGCAAAAGCCTCAATCAGCAGATCAAGTCCTTTATAAGCCCTGATAAATCCGAAGAACAAGAGATATGAATTATCAGCATCCAGCTTAAGTTTTGACAATGCCTCCACTCTGCTAACCCCTTTACCATAATTATCGAATAAAGGGTGAGGAGAAAGTTTCACAGGAATATTTTCCCGGAAAGTCTTTAGGTCATCAAGCACTGTATGGGACATAACAATAGCCCCATCAATACCAGAGGTAAAATATCTTGTAAGAATTCTATCGCCAGGTCGCTTCTCATGAGGTATTACATTGTCAAAAACAGATATTACTACGGTATGCTTATTTGATTTTGCAATACGTGCCACTGTTCCAAAGCATGGTCCCATAAAAGGCAGCCAGAACCTTAGCAGAAGAAGGTCGGGTTTTGCTTTTTTAATTTCGTATCCGACTGACATCCAATTAATTGGATATATGGAATTCAGTTTTCGTTCGATCTTAATACCCTTTGGTGCCGGACCATCGTTAAGTTGTGTTTTTCCCGGAAATAATACTTTTGGATATTGCAAACTGAAAGTGATAATTTCAACATCATGACCCTCTGCAGAAAGCTGTTGTGCAAGGCGGTCATTAAACGAAGCGGGTCCTCCTCTGTAAGGATGTGCAGGTCCTGTAATAATTATCTTCATCCGGATAAAAAAACAAATATAAAAAATTATAGTCAGCCCAGAATTTCCCTGGTATTCTCTAAAGCCGAATCTGTTCCAAAGATATTCAGGACATCACCAGTTTTAAGATAAGTTTCTCCGTGAGGGATAAACAAGTTAGTACCTCGTTTAACCATAATAAGTATAGCATCCTTATGGAAAGCAATTTCCCGGACTTTATGTCCATCTATATCTGAATTAATAACGGGAATCTCTTCCACACTAAAATTCTCATATGTTTCGATAAGGGCATGGTAGGTAGTGGGCCTAACAATCATAGTTTCAATGGTGGTTGCCATTACTCTTCTAACATCTATAGTCTCACAACCCAGTCTCTTAAGTTGTTGCTCAATAACCCGCTCATTAGCCATTGAAATGATCTTCTCGTGGTTGAGCACTTTTCTTAACATATTGCAGATTAGTATATTTAGCTCGCCTGAACCGGTATCAACGACTACATAATTCGATCTTGTCATCTTCAGGCTCTCATAAGTCTCCGGTTCACGGCCATCCAAAAGACAGGCCTCTATTCCTTTAGAACGGATATCATTATACCTTTGAACATCGACTTCAACTATTATTGAAGCTTTACCATGGATATTCAATCTGCGGGCAAGCAGAATACCCTTACTACTACCCCCAACAATAATTGTCCTGTCAGCTGGTTGCCTGGCTTGATGGTTGATGAAATTGTACAATACAGGGCCGAGAAAACAGGTGGCAACTGCCATAATAATAAAACTGGCATTTAGTCCGGGAGAAATTACTCCCAGTTCAAGTCCGATTGCAGAAGCAGCTATGATAAGACTTAACCTGGAGGAGAGCAAAAACCCAGCTGACAATGCCTTCCTGCTGCCAAACTGCTTAACTAAAAGCATAGATGGGATTACTTTAATGAGAATAAACAGAAGTAGCAGAATTATCAGGAATGGTATAAGTGTAAATTCAAACTCCTTCAGAGCAGAAGGATCAAATTTTACTCCAACCATTATAAAGAAAATGGGGATAAAAAACCCGTAGCCCATACCATCGAGCTTAACAAGTAATAGCGATCTTTCCTTGTGAAGAAAAAGAGATAGAAGTATACCGCTGAGAAAGGCACCAAGCAATATCACTTCAGGACTTATATACTGACTTATTACTACAAATATCAATAATAATAGCATGGTTCCCCGAATACTCAGCTGAGAGGCAGCATGAGACAGCTGGAATGATATCTTTTTCAGTACGGAATTTCTGAAATAGATACCCATTCGATAGAACAAATAGAAGAATGCAAACAGAAAAATAATATAAGTGATTTCTATCCTGAATCCATTCTTTAAAATAAAAGCTGTGAAGGTAAAAAGGATGATGCTGAGTATATCAGCCACTGCAGCAATAATGATCAACATCTGACCGTAAGCACTTGTAACTTCTCCTCTGGTTTTAATTACAGGGAGGATTATCCCAACTGAAGTGGTTACCATAATCAAAGAAAAATACCAACTGTTTTTAATATCAACCATATACGACAAAGCGCTTGCTCCTGCATATGACAGAATTATTGTAAAAAAGAAAAAGCCTATTGCTATAACCAGAGGATTCCGAATTAATCTGGAATAATTTATTCGCTTACGGGGAAAAGAACCAGCTACCTGGTCCATATCAATTTCAAGACCAGTGAGGAACATCAGAAAAATAAATCCTGTAAGACCAAGAAATTCAAGTATATTAATGCTTTCGGGGCTCATACTTACAAGAATGAACCTGCCAGCAAAATATCCAAGTATAATCTCAACAATAACAGTAGGCACTTTTTTAATCCTGAGTACTGACAATGCCATTGGTACGATCCATGCCAAAGCCACAACGACCAATAAAGGAAGGTATTCAAAGTCTAAAGATATACTCAGGAAAGTAGTCATAGTTTCAGTTTGATACGCTCAATTGCAATATAACAAATATTCAGAATTTAATATGATTAATTCGATAACCACAAAAGTGATATTTTGCTTTATTCGATTTAATCACTAAATGGATCCACCCTAATTATTACTCCCGGTTTGATTCCGTGAATTGACAATTTCTCATCCATTAAGATAATCGTCAAGGTAATTATAATCGGAGGTAAGTTTTCCATCTTTCAGGATTGTTGCTCCTTTGAGCATTGGACTGTCGATACCTGATAATAAATCATGTAATACATTACCCATCAGCTGTTTGCCAAAATCCAAGGAAGCATCGCGAGGAAGCTCTCCCGGCAGGTTATCTATTGACATTACTGTGATATTTGTTGACCTCAGGAATGCAGGCTCTTCAATTTCGAGCTGTGGGTTATAACCATAGAATGGATCGGAAATTGTTGTTGCCCTCACGGTTGAAGGTATTGGACCATTAATATCACAACTTATATCAGCTATCACTGAAATTCTGAAGTCAGATTTTTTCATATCCTCTTTACTAAAGAAGAAAGGTGACCGCGGGTCCCAGTAATGACCTGTGATTAGAATATCGGTTACTCCGGTATAAGGAAGGAATGTTGATTCATACTCCTGTGGAAATTCAATAAAATGGTTAAGATTAAACTTATTTCCCATCTTATTCTTTGTATAATGCTCTGGTCCTATCTGGCAAAAGACAGGGACATCAAAATCTCTGGAAAGAAATTCTTCAGAGTTTATCCGGACAATATTTCCAACACCTAATGTTTCCATGGCTCCTTTTGCTACACGCCCGTCGCCGGTTATAAGTATTTTAAGTCCGGGTTTAAATTCAATAAGCCGTAGACCCGCCCACATCTCATCCAGATCGTGGCACTGGTTAGCAGGTTTAAGCTTAAATCTATTTGTTCTTATTCCCCTGGCTCTTAATCCATTATATGCTCCTACGATACCAGCATAACGACCAAATGCCACCACTCTTTGTCGTAGGTCAGTTGTAAGATATTCATAATCGATAAGAGTGATCTTTTTTTCAACCATCTCTCTTATCATATCATTGTTATATGATTGTTTTTTTGCCACATGTGCAAAGAAGAGATAAGTTTTTCCTGTAATCAGGGTTCTTTTATCGACCTCTTTAACTCCCATCAGAATGTCACAATCACGGAGATCTTCCTTAAGCGGGATGTTGAGATATTCATATTCTTCATTTGAATAGCACCGATTATCGCTTGGTTGCACAAAGAATTCAATATCAGGATAGAGCTCTTCCAGAGCTGTTACCTGGGGTGGTGTAAGAGGCACTCTCCTGTCGGGAGGGTTCTTTGTTTCGCGAAGTATTCCAACTTTTAGTATTTTCCCCATGTCTGTAAACCCATTTCTGATGGAGAGGTGAAGATACTAACTTAGTCCGTAAAGTCTATTTACTTTTGTCTTTTGTTCCCGCGTTGCGGGATTTCGTCACTACGTTCCTCAACTTTTTACTTTTGTCTTTTGTCTTTTGTCTTTTTACTTACGACATTACAGACTAATTCGTATCTTTGCAATTCATAACATCGGGGCTGACCTGGTTTTGACAGCATGAGTGGTGTTATGTAAGCATGCAGTGTGTGGTGACGCGTCACTTTTACAGAGTCACAAAACAACAAAAGGCGAAAACAATTACGCTCTCGCGGCATAAGCGAATAAAGTAGCTTAAGCACTTCCGCCGAAAGGCAGAATCTCCGGGCACATGTGTCCGGACGAGACGTTTCCCGGGCGGTCATGCCCTGATCCAACCCGATACGGAGACGCACGCAATCCGGGGCTAGTCTGAAGGTTGTTCCGACCCGATGGCGAAATAAACAGGAAATAAGGATCAGTTAGGTTGTTCTGCAGCTGACAGATCACGAAAATCAAGCAGAGATAAGCATGTAGAAAGCATATGACTTCCGTGTTTGGACGCGGGTTCGACTCCCGCCAGCTCCACAAACAAGCAGAAAACAACCACCCCGAAAGGGGTGGTTGTTTTTCAGGAGACCGTTGAATGCTTGCATTCATAAGGGATATTGAAAAACAAAATAACCATGCGCAGCATGGTGGTTGTTTTCTATTTGCAGAACGGGAGCTTAGGGATCACCGAACGAAGTGAGGTACCCCCGCCAGCTCCACAATGAATTAATACTAATGGCCTGTAATATAAAAAATTACAGGCTTTTAATTTATAGCATACACACATAATAACACACACCTGAATAGAAATAGGACATGCATTTTAAAGAAAAGTCCCCGAATTTTTTAGGATCGTGGTTCCTCGCTGCTTATGGAAGTATTCAAGTCTCGTCCGCATCGCCGAAAATGAAATAACAAAACCGCAATTCATATATTTTCAATGAGTTGCGGTTTATTCTTTGCAATCTACCTACAACAATTCTACAACATTTTTTATGTAATAATATCTTTACGGTCATCCCTATCCTATCTGTTACACGGAAATAGGGATAGTGAAAAAATTTCTGTAAAAGCATTTTTTTGGCCCTGAGGTTTTTTATTTTTGATTAACCAATTTCTTTGGTCAGAATAAGCTTAATTGTTTTTGAATGAAATAATCTCTAATTTTGATACACATGTCTGTCAAATTGAAATATCCAAATGAATAATTTAAATACTTTTCATAATCTCGTTGCTAATTTCAGGTTGACATGTATATGTAATTTTTAAAACTATCTAGTGTTTATGAAAAAGCTTTCAAATGATCTGTTAAACTGGTTTTTAACATGTGATTATATGGCGATAGTATATAGCCTCATTGCAGGAATTATTTTAATCCTAGCTAACAGGAGATTTAGACTTTTTATTAAATTAAAGAGAAATCTTAAGAGGAGAAAAGGTATCAAAAAATTAAAGGAGGAAGTATTAGAAGAATGTTCAAATTTGATTGTTGTCGGCAGAAAAAAGGGATTCTCACTTAAAGATGTGTTTGTTGAATTAGAAATTATGGTTTCAGATCTTTCCCACAATAGGTCTGAAGAAATGGATCTATTTTCATCGTTTGTTCTTGTTGGGGGTCCTGGTGCTGGGAAGTCAACTTATGTCAAAAATCTTATGTATACTAGGCTAATTTCTAACTTTAGTAATTCACCTTTATTCATCCGTTTAAAAGAATATGATAATTATAGCAGCATTGAAGATTTTTTTATAACAAAAGCAGAACAGTGCGATATCCCAGACCCAAAAGAGTTCATAACTAATTCATTGAGAAAAAATCAATGTCTATGCATATTAGATGGATTAGATGAAGTTGCTCCTCAGGCAAGAGATAAAGTTTATAAGCATATTAATGTCTTCTTTCGCAAATACTTTGAAAAAAAAGTTGGTCGTCAACTTATAGTAACATGTAGAAAAGAAGCCTATAGAAATATACCATTATCTATTTCTACTATTATGGAAATAAGGCCTTTGTCAAATTCCAAAATTCTTGAATTTGCAAAAAAATGGCCCTTGAAATATCCTATTGAAAAAGATGCTAATAAATTTTGGGCTGATCTAGCATCAACATCAAAGATACTTGAACTAGCAAGATCGCCTCTTTTACTTGTTGGAGGTTTAATGCAATATACTGAGTCCAATATGGGGATACCTGAGAATAGGGTAGAATATCTCAACAGAATTGCAGAATGGTTAACAGTTGAATGGGCTAGAGCTCAAGGCCATCCCCCAGACAAATTCAAAGCAGTATATACCAAAATATTGATTAAAATAGCCGTTTATATTCACCAATCTGGGAAAACTGATGCAAATACACAAGATGTTCTAACTTTAATTGCAAAATGGTTACCAAATTATGGCTTTGATTCAAAACAAGCTGATGAAGTACTTGACAACCTATATACTAAAACTGGACTTCTAGTTAGAGACACACCTGGTAAGGTTGTGTTTTCTCAATTTTCAATTCAAGAGTATTTTGCATCAAGGGATATAATACAATACTATGGCATTGAAAAATTTGTTAAACTTCAACCAGAATCTTGGTGGAGGGAATCAAAACTTCTTGCAATTGCACAACAAGAAGAACCTGAGACTGTACTCAATAGTCTTTTTGTGATAAATCCAATATTAGCAGCTGCAGCAGTAGCAGAATGTCCAACATCATCAATATCTTTCCAGAAGTTAGCTATTAAAGAATGTTTAAGGAGTCTGGATAATAATAAGGAGTCTGTTGATTTTTCATCAATCCAATTATTAAGGAAGCTTTCAGGAGAGCAAGAATTATTATTTTGTAAAGAACTTGGGGAAAGGTTAAGTAACAACAAAATTGCTTCCAAAGTTGGAATAATTTTGGCAAGTGCTGATACAGCTGAAGCTACGAAGATACTAGCTGAAAATCCAAAAATTTGGTCAAAGTGCTTAAAAGAAGCGAGCTATCTTAGCCCCAATTTTGAAAATTTATTATTAAAATGGATAGAGGAAGGCAATGAGGAGCAAAGTTTATATGCTGCAAATTTGATTAGTCTAAGATTATCAGAAGAAAAACTTAATCAATTAGTTAGTATATTACCTAACCTTACTTCTGGTAGAGCAGACCATTTAGCAAAACTGCTTTTAAAATATGGGACACGTGATTATAAAAGAAGAAGAATTGAATTATCTGAAGATTCTTTAAAAATTATATGTCAGTGTGTACCATACATTAAAAGTAAAGAGAATTACATTAAGCAATATTTTGATGAAGAAAATTATCAAAGAGTAGATGGGCCAATTCCAACAGCGCTAATACTAAAGACTGATTTTCAAATTACTGAACCAGATAAAATTTATAATCATCTGAAAAATAGCTTAATATGGTCAATAAAGAAACATTCAATTTTCTCTTGGATTTCAGCAGGTTTAATATTAATATCTATCATTAATTATGAGAAAACCTTCTTTTGTTCTTTAGGACTGGCCGCACTTATATTTTCAGTAAATCTCACATTAAATACGAAGAGATTTCCTTGGAGTAAGTTCTCTTACTTTGGAAATATGAGAAATATTCCTTCTGCTTTTATTTTACTCGCTATTGGTACACTTTTTTTCATTGTATTTTTCTTTGATTCACAAGGGGAAATATTATTGCCAAAATATAAAATACTCTTAACAACATTGCTCTCATTATCGTTTATTCTGTATGGTATCAGCGAATATAATAACAAGATTGAAAGATATTATTTGGAAATTGACCTTAATATTGAGCATATAAAAATAATTGCAATTATTTATGGAATTTTTTCTGCGTCATTAGGTGTTCTTTCAGTATTCTATCCTTATTATCTTCGAGAATGTTTATTTGTGATCGGGATATTATTTTTTGCCTGGAATGTTTTTTTAATGACAAGGTATATTATTCCATGGATGAAAGTTAAAAAAGCAACTAAAATGATACAACATTAAATATAGAACTGACATATCTTTCTATGCAATAAAAACTTCATCCAGCTTAAGTTTCTCAAAAAAACTAATTTCCCTTTCATAAGAGATTTGCACTAAAAATTTCCCGTGCTTTTGTCGAGTTATGGCAACTATCCTTTTATCTGTTTTCTAAAATCTGGCCCTTTTAATTCAATGAAATTAAATAAGGAGTACATCCTGCTAATAACCCTATCATTACACCTTTCCTCAAGAACTTTCATAGGAAAATTAGTTGTACCAAATGTTATCAGTCAACATTAATCGTAAATTCCTCTTTCATTTCACGCTTCAAGCAATCTTCTGCACTCTCTCCTTCTTCTACTTTACCTCCTGGAAACTTCCAAAAACCAGATAGATGTTTCCCTTCTTGCCTTTTTGTGAATATTCTGGACTATACTGTACAACTTATTCTGGACTAAAGTGTACAACTTATTCTGGAGCAAAGTGTACAACTTTTTAAGAGGTCTTTAAAATAAGAAGATTTTTTTGCCGGGGTGCGCAGCACCAACTACGAGGACATTCTGGCATATAGTGTACAACTGATTCTGGAGTAAAGTGTGCAACCCTTGATAATTACCTTTCCAAATTTGAGGCTACGGGGAAAAGCTATCCCGAACTCCTGCAATACAGCGATGAGCAATTAACCGCTTTAGTTTATAATGATCCGATAGGCCCTAAGGCCGATAGTCGCATCAATGACCTGAAGAAACACATGGATTACTTTAAGGCCGAACTTTCCCGTGTGGGAGTTACCCGCAGAACCCTTTGGGAAGAATATCAGGCAGCAAATCCGGAGGGTTACCGTTACGCTCAGTTCTGTTTGCATTTTGCCAGATACATTAAAACTACCAAGGCCACCATGCACCTTTTCCATCGTGCAGGGGAATACCTTCAGGTTGATTTTGCAGGGAAAAATTTACACTATATCGATGTGCATACCGGAGAAATCATACCGTGCCCAGTATTGGTCTGCACAAAGAGGATTATTATCAAGAAATACTGATTAGGCTTTGGAAATCATATCCAAGTTTTAAAAATCAATCATCCTTTTCAACATGGCTATATAGAGTTGCTTTAAATACAGCCATTGACATTATCCGCAAACAAAATATTAGACCAATTCATTCTGAACTATCTAAATTTGAATACAATATACCAGACCCTGAGTTAATGATTATTTCTTCTTGTAATTTTTTATTAGTATTTTACAATATACTCTAAAGATATATTATCGCACACATACTGACATCTGTACCTTTACCAGTAAACTAGGGGGCATTCTTCTGAAAACCGAAAACCGATTTCCGGACGGTGGGGGGTATGATTGTCCGCACACAAATACACGATTGAAGCAATACATGTATGTTCTAAGTCGTGTCAATATCTAAACCTAGTTTATCTATAAATACGCCGATATGAGGATTATAGCATATGAAAAATTAGTCAAAATATTTACCAGGGAGAAGAGATCATATTATGAAGATAGAGAGAACAATTTTATTATCATCCATTCTAAAATTCTTCATAGAGGAGGTCAGCGAATAAAGGTAAATCAATCAGGCATCTCCTATGTTATAAACAGATAACTAACAGATACCATCAATATTACAATAACTTAGGATTAACATCCATTGGAGAAAAAATTGTGTTATGTTTAAATAAGATGTAAATTGTATATTCAATGAAGTATTCAAAACTGTTTGTTAAAAGAATTTATTGAGATTGATTTATTACCTCTTGGACGAATTAGAATAAATATTAATTTATAAAATTTCCCATTAATAATGATAGAGCCATGTGCATTAATTTATTACAAAACGAAGATTTGAAATCCTTAGGTATAAATTTACTTGGAGGAGCATTGGTGATTCTATTAGATAGAACCTATCTCTATCTTAGAAAAAAATTGAGGTATTATCGGTACAAAAAGATTTTTGGGAAAGATATAGCTGATGATTTTTATATAGTCTATGGAAAAATGCTTTTAAAAACATTATATGATAAGGATGGACAAGTTGAACAATGGCCCTACGAAAAAGCAAATGGGGCAATTTTTAGGATTTCAGAACCGGTCTCGTTTACTGAAACAAAATCTGCAAAATTTATTTCTGAATCTATTGCAAAAAATGCTAAAAGTACACCAACCATAATATCTGATGAAGAAATTAAGAATAAATTGGATATTTCATATTGTTCGATAGGTGGCTATAATAATCACAAAACTATAGATATTATGCACGCTGAGAATAATTTCTATATTGATTACGATTTAGTCGGCGGCAAAATTGTTTCAAAACTTAATCCAAAAAAATCTTTTCAGATTGATAAAAAGTATGATTATGCTGTAATTATCAAATTGAAAAATAGAAGTTTCCCAAAACGAACACAAATCTGTGTGGCTGGTTTGGGAGAATCAGGAACAAGTGGGGCCTCTTGGTTTATAGCTAATAAATGGGAACTTTTACTTAAAAGAGCGAAACAGAATGATTTTGGAGCAATAATTAGGATAGAATTTAATAAAGATGAATCATCGGAAATAATTGAGCTATTAACATATAGAGACTATAAAAAAAGAAAATAACAATTTGCAATCGCGTTAGCTTTGGAGTAAGGTCAGACCTCCTGATCCCATTTCTGGATATCAGTTAGTTGCGTTTTTCATGTCGCAAACACAAAATGTCGTAAATTAGCCGGAAAAAATCAGATATGCAACAGTTTCTTCCAATATTTCTTGAGGATACCAAGATGGTCAAT
>DATKUO010000181.1:0-22961 GCA_035530515.1 Bacteroidales bacterium | reverse complement strand
CCGCCGTTTTTATCGAAGATTTACTATCCTCATCTTTCTGTGACTGGATACTTTGTTCTAGTTCTGAAAGAGTCTGATTCTTATGTTTTTGATGAATCATATAATACAAGTCTACTGAGTTTTTCAATGTTTTATCTTGTTGTACTGATGTTAAAACCATTGTCAGTAAAGTATTATTAATGGTAAAGACCCTGTCCCTTGTTTTTGCTTTTTCGTTTTTCACCTCATCATTTTTAATGTTCAAAACAGATGCAGGGAATTCTTTTTCTAACAGTCCTATAATATTACCCATTTTACATTCCTGGATTTTACTACTTATTGCAAGAGATCTATTCTGTTTCATTATCTTTGATATTAATTTACCACAAAGATAATATAATTATTAAGTTAGCACCATTACTGGGAGAAGGGGACGGGGGATGAGGTAAAAAAAAGAGCAAGCAAATATAATAATTGCTTGCTCTTTAAGAATATTTTATTTAAAAATAATTACTAATAACCAGAGTTTTGATCAAGATTTTGGTTAGCATCCAATTGAGCTTTTGGAACTGGAAACAAAACAAGGTATGGATCTGAAAGACGAGAATCACCAACATTATTGAAAGGAAGCGTCCATTCAGCATTGCTGCCAAAAAACTCCCAACGGATCAAATCCTGCCTTCTGTTGTGTTCAAAGACCATTTCACGTCCCATCTCATTGAACAATTCTCCTCCCTGAACAACCGGACCAGTCATGTCAAAACTAAGTTTCCCATCCAAAGAAGTCAGGTTGTTCAAACCTGCACGTCCTCTGATCATGTTAACCAATGGTAATGCTTCTGTTACTCTGTCCAGATGGAAAAGAGCTTCTGCTTTCATCAACAGTACATCGGCATAACGGAATACTGAAAAATCGTTACTCATGTTATCAGTACCTCCAATTTCGAATTCCCATTTACCGATTCTAACACCTGACTGACGCCATGCCTGGGGACCTAGTTCATTTATTTGGGGTACAGCAGGATTATGCAACATATTTCCGAAATTGAGTGGTTTTTGGTCTGGATCTGCGCCATCAGCTCCATCATCCATAACTAAACCACCACCATTTTTGTATTGATAACCGGCAAGAAAATTGCCTCGTTTTGTAGCAGGAACAGTAGGTGACCCTATATCACCTCTTCGTATGTCGGTTGTTTCATATGAGTTATAGAATTCCTCCAGAGTACAGAAACCATTCCATGGCTGCTGAGTAAGGTTATAGGTAAACTGGCTCCCATAGTGCAAGGTCTGCATAGGAAGATTGAATCCCTGAAAGAATACCTTATCATAAGGTATAGCAAAAATAAATTCCTTTGATGCGGAATTATCTACATTGAAATTTGCAAAATAATTACCTTCCAACGAATATTTACCAGAGTTGATTACCTCATCGCATGCAGCAATCACTTTTTCCCATTGTGGTGTGCCACCTGTACCATTTGTCCCTGTATAAACACCAGCATTAAGGTAAAGCTTAGCCAGCAATGTCTGTCCGGCATAGTAATTCATTCTGCCATATGTGGTACCATCCACTGCGTCTGACAAAAGGGGAACAGCTGCTTCCAGATCGACCAGAAGATTTGCAAAAACAGAAGCTCTGGCAACTGTAGGAGGAGTAGGGTCAGTATTGGCGAAATCGGTATTCCATGGTACATTACCATATAAATCAATCAGTTGCCAGTAAAAGAAACCACGAACTGCCTTAAGTTCTGAAATATACGCACTAGCAACTTCTGATGCAACCTGACCTTCATCGGATAAAGTCTGAAACTGATAGATTAACCTGTTGGCTGTATTTACCCCGGTAAAACAAAACCCCCATGCGCTACTAACAGCATTATCTTCATACTTCCATGAGTGCAAATGAAGTCTTCTCCAGTTACCACCATCATCCCAGTCGGAGCCTCTTGTAGGAACAACCATCTCATCTGTAGTGGTCTCCTGTAAGTTATTTACATCACCGGATGCATAACCACCAAATGAGGTATATGCGGCACCTAATGCAGATACAAATTGTGCATCAGTTTTGAAGAAATTGGCAGGCGTTACTTCGCTGTATAGTGTTTCATCCAGTTTGGTACACGACATACCAAAAGCGGTTACGAGAAACATAATCAATATAAACCTTAATTGAAATAGCGTTTTTTTCATTTTATTTCTATCTTTTGTTTTCATATCTTTTTTATTTTCAGGATTAAAAAACAATGTTTGCACCAAAAGTTATCGATCTGGTCCTAAACCAGGTATTCCTTCTGTCGACACCCGGCACCAGCGGACTATTAAGAGTTCCCAGATCCTCATTATCTTTATATCTGACGTTCGGATCAACACCTTTATATTTTGTAATATAAGCTAAGTTATTACCTGCAAGATATACCCTGATCTTGCTGAAGTCAGAACTTTCTGGCAAATTGAAGGTATAACCCAAACTCATGTTATCGAGAGAAACAAAAGAAGCTTTTTCCACATACAGACTTGATAATGTACCTGAAGTGACATTCAAAAGGTCTCCTTCAGCATTTCTCATGTCTGCAGCTGCTTTTGGAAGGTTGTATGATGTGATATAATTCGGTACCTCATAGAATGCACGGAACGAATTGATCAGGTCATGACCAAATACACCACGGAAGAAAACATTCAGATCCCAGTTCTTATAATTAACCGAATTCCCAAATCCAATCAGAAACTTCGGCAAACCGTTACCGGTAATCACCCGGTCAGCAGCATCAATTGTGCCATCATCGTTTGTATCCTTAAAGATAAAGTTACCATCAGCATCAATTCCCTCATATACATATGTAAGTAACTGACCAATTGGTTCTCCTTCTTCTACTTTGACCAGCGGAGTCTGATTTTGACCTGGTGAACCCATATCTCCAAGTTCCTGTGATCCATACTTCAATTCTGATCCGTTGAATGTGCCAGACAGGGATACGAGAGTATTTTCCAGATTATAGGAAGGTGTCAGCGACAGACTGTATGTGAAGTTGCCTTTCTTTATCACATCATAGTTAAGTGTCATTTCAAGACCACTGGCTCTTAATTCCCCAAGATTCACCCAAGCCTTATCATAAAGGTTCGGAGGGATGGGAACTGTATATTCTAATAAAAGATCAGTTGTTGTTTTTCTATAATAATCAAATGAACCGGATAATTTGGAAGAAAACAGAGAGAAATCTACTCCTACATCAAATTGACCTGTTTTTTCCCAGCGGAGATCTGTATTTGCATTACTGACAGGAGAATACCCCGGTACAAAAGTGCCGTTGTAAAAGAAATTACCCTTTGGTCCTAGACGAAGCAGGGAGAGGTAACTATCACTGGGCCGGTTACCTGTTATTCCATAATTGACTCTTAATTTCATGTTGTCAATAGTGCTTACATTTATAAATTTAGACAGATCAACTCCAGCGCTAACAGCTGGAAACAAACCCCACTTATTGTTTGTTCCAAACCTTGAAGAACCCTCATACCTTGCGCTTGCAGACAAAAACCACGTACTGTTTATATTCAGATTCATACGTCCGAAAAATGCAATAAGTTTGTCTGAGTTCTTATAGCTGGTTATTGTGCCTTTCCCGTTTTTAAAATCGAGTGCAGCCTCCAGATTGTTGAATGCAAAATCATCAGTAATAAAGTTACCACCCTCTGCCCTAAAACCCTCATAGGTAAAATCCTGGTAAGAATAACCGCCTAAAGCGCTGATAGTGACTGAGGACGATAAATCACCCAGATAATGTACGGTTGATTCAAAAAGCTGACTGGACGTATTATCAGCCTTTCTTGAAGCCAGTCCATTGCTGTTTGCCCCGCCCCAGTAATCGTGACTATTTAAATACTGCCCTTCCAAAGAACTGGTTGTTTGAGTAGAATAAAAAGCATCTAATGTTAATCCTTTGACAATTTCGTAAGTTCCTTTTAATGAAAGGTTTAATATTCTGCTTTTTCCGTCTCTTGAATTCTCTTTTATTATTGAAACCGGATTACAATAATCGAATAAAACCTGCTGAAAATATCCGTCATATTGAGAATAACTCGGATCTGTGCTAGGTACAGTCACAGGAGCAGTCGGATTGTATATAGTAGCATATCTGTATGCTTCAGTAAAACCAGGTTTATAATCCTTCTCTGTAGCACCAAGATTCAAATCCAGAGTAAATTTGTCATTTAAGGCTTTTTGGGAAAGATTTAGCCTCCCATTGATTTGTGTAAATCCGCTTCCTATCTGAACACCTTCAGCATTACGATAGTTGACTGAGGCACGGTAACTGCTCACATCTGTTCCACCTGACATCGACAAATTATGTACCTGGGAAATTCCTGTTCTTTGAATTTCCTTAAACCAGTCGGTATTTTGTCCAAAGTCTGTTCCAACAGTGTTCCCTTGTGTCTGGTTAATTTCTGCCTTTTATGCTCTCCATTCTGTAGCATTCATAACATCTGGATTCTGGGCAACCATTTCAGCAGTAACATAAGCATTATAATCAACTACAGCTGATCCCCTTTTGCCTTTTTTAGTAGTTACAAGAATAACACCACTGGGACCTCTTGTTCCATATATAGCCGAAGCTGACCCATCTTTTAATACACTTATAGAGGCAATATCGTTAGGGTCAACGTTACCAAGATCGCCACCGATTACACCATCAATTACTACAAGCGGTCCAAGATTGGCGCCAATAGTGCTCATGCCCCTTAGTCGAATATCGTATGATCCGTTAGGGTCGCCACCTGGTTTACTTATAGATAATCCGGAGACTTTACCCTGAATCAACTGAACAGGATTTCCTACATTACCCTTATTAAATTCATCGGAATTCACACTTGTAATAGAGCTGGTTACCTCCCTTTTCTTTTGTGTGCCATACCCTACAACAACAATTTCTCCCAGTGCACTTAATGAAGGTTCCAAAACCACATTGATTTTGGACTGGGTACCTACTGTTATTGTTTGGGTAGTGTAACTGATAAATGAGAATACTAGGACTGCATCAGGACCAGGAACTACAATAGTGTAGCTACCATCAGCGCCGCTCATGGTTCCTACAACGGTCCCCTGTACCACAATATTCACTCCGGGGAGTGCTCCTTCAGCTTCAGAGGTTACTTTACCAGTAACCGTTCTTTCCTGAGCGAAGGCCATGCTTATCGCAAAGCCAAAAATAAGAAGAGATAGAATACTTCTCCTCCATAAGAAAACAGAATTTCGCAAAGTTCCCATAGTTAAATTCTTTAGGTTAGTTAATGTAAGGTGTATAATAATGATTAATAAATCTAAGTGTATATATATTATAGTATGTTAGTAAATAATATTATGTGTTGTAATTGCTGGTTATCAAACATTTCATGGATATTTAATGTCTTAATAATTTAGCTTAAGCAAATATAAATATTAAAATGAGATTAAAAAATAATTAAAGAAATTTATTTTACAATTAAAATAAAAAATTATTAACATAACATAGTGATAATGAACAATAAACCTGAATAAATTTCAAACAAAAATGGTTGCTTGACTTTGTTTCAAACGTTTTCTGAAAAATTAAGTAAAATAGTTTTCCTAAGGCAGAAAATTACCAGTGATTGTTGAAATATTTTGGATTAAAATGTAATTTGCATGAAAATACAGAAAAAATATGTCAATAAATTGAATTTTCTGCTTTGATTAACAAGAATTTGAGGATTGATTTTGTCCTTTGTACCTAATCAGTCGGAAGCCCGAAGCCCGAAGTCAGAAGTCGGAAGAAAAAGTACTTGTCATATTACACTTCGGACTACCGACTCAAATACCTTTAGCACTGATTAGTTACAAATAAAATAATTTACAGGGCTATAAATTCAGGTTTGTTTCCTTAGAGTAGACCCTTTTATAACAAGTTCCGTTTTAATGACTTTTGTTTGTAACGGAAAGTCATGCTTCTTTTCGAGACGATCGATTAGTAATCTGACCGCTTCTTTACCGATCAAATATCCATTCTGTTTAACAGAGGTAAGAGTTGGATTTGTTATATCGGAAATCAATCCACTTGTAAATCCTACTACTGCGATGTTGTCAGGTATACTATATCCCATATCTAATATAATTTTCATTGTCGCAGCAGCTGTAAGATCATTTACAGCAAAAAATCCGTCAGGGTTGTCATCTCTATTAAGTAAACCAGGTACAATCAAAGTTGCCTCCTCTCTGGAATCGCACCTTATAATATTGTTTTCATCTAAAGGCATATTGTGGTCTCTCAAAGCTCTCAGATAACCATCTTTGCGGTTTTTTCCTATTAAAAGGTTTGGCGGACCGGAAAGATGAATAATATTTTTACAACCGATTGATATCAGATGGCTAACAGCTTCATAAGCCCCTGTTTCATCATCAACAATAACCCTGTCGGTAATAATTTCATCACAGATTCTGTCAAAGAAAACCAGGGCGATACCATTATCCTGTATTTTCCTGAAATGGTCAAAGTTATCAGTATCCTTGGAAACTGATACAAGAATTCCATCAACCCGATTGGAGAGGAGTGTCTCAACAGCTTTTACTTCTCTGGCATATGATTCGCTTGACTGACAAAACATTACATGATATCCTGAATCATACGCGAGATCTTCAATCCCACTAATCACAGTTGAAAAAAAATAATGAACAATTTCAGGAACAATAACTCCAATTGTTTTGCTCAAACCGCTTCTCAGACTTAAGGCAATCTGGTCAGGTTTATAATTCCATTTCTTAGCAAGCTCCCTCACTGACTGTTTTGTTGAAGTACTGATATCACGATGCCCTTTCAGAGCTTTTGATACAGTTGAGGGCGAAATTCCAAGCTCTTTGGCAATATCCTTTATTGTTATCTGTCCTTTATGCATTTTCTCTGTCACTCGTTTTATTCCTTCTCGCTAAAGTATATTAAATAATCTGATTTTCATTGGAACAAAATTGAAAAACGTATCTTCTAAGAGATTTTTATCAACACGAAAATATCTTTTATGAGTATCACGAATCATGCATAAAAATTAATTGATTCTGGCTTCGCCGAGCTCCACTTCGCCTCTTTATGCAATAGAAATATCTTAGTATTGCAGTTGTCATAAAACTTGATGTGCATATTTGTGTGGGGACTCCTAATGACAATTTAATTGTGTTCAAAGAACTGCTGGTAACGGGAGGTGACTCAATTAGGTTTATTAAAGATCCTATATTATATTTGTGTCAAACAACGGCCCAAAAAATGATTTCAGAGGTGCCAGATCTATTAATAAACTAAATTATAAATTTCAGAAAATGAAAAAATTATTTATCCTCAGCCTGATGTTCACATTTATTATTTAGTACAGGTCAGGCACAACAGACCACCAGACCTGCGAACCCAAAGCCTGTAGATCAGGAGAAGATGACTCCGGGGATGACGGAAAAATGGGATCCTGAAGTAAAAATTATTCAGCCTGGTATAAACAATAGTGATGCTCCTTCAGATGCAATCGTGTTATTTAATGGAACTGATATTGATTCAACCTGGGAAGATAGCCGGGGAAATCCGTCACAATGGATTGTTCAGGATGGGGCATTAGTATGTGTAAGGGGTTCAGGCATAATTAAAACAAAACGTAAATTCTCCAATTTTCAATTACATATTGAATGGAAGACACCTTCTGAAGTGACCGGTGAAAGTCAGGGGAGAGGTAATAGTGGTGTATTTTTACAGGAACTTTATGAAGTACAGGTGCTCGACAGCTATGATAATCGTACATATCGTCATGGGCAGGCAGCAAGTATTTACAAGCAATATGCTCCTCTTGTTAATGTCTGCAGGAAACCGGGAGAATGGCAAACGTATGATATTATACTTACTGCACCTACCTTTAATAGTGATACTACTACTTATTTTACTCCTCCAAGGGTAACTGTTCTTCATAACGGAATATTGGTGCAGAATAATGTAAGTCTGAGAGGACCAACTGAGTATATCGGAATTCCTGAATATTTCATTAAAGTGCATGGCCCGGGTAGCCTTGTTCTTCAGGACCATGGTAATCCGGTAGCATACAGAAATATATGGATCAGAGAGCTGTAGAGTTCATATATGTTTTTAAATATGCAGCTTCAATAGCTGATTTAAATTAATAATTATTATTTTTATCGATCAATAATAAATTTTAATCTACCTGACATGAAAGAAAATTCAAAAAAATTCACACGCCGGTCATTTATTGAAAGAACCGGTGTTGTAGCTGCAGGTCTGACTATACTTCCAAGTTCAGTTGTTAGTGGCTTGGGGCATAAAGCTCCAAGTGACAAACTGAATATTGCCGTAGTTGGTATTGGCGGTATGGGTAATTCAAACCTGAGGGCAGTTTCCCCTACTGAAAATATTGTCGCTCTGTGCGATGTTGACTGGGGTTATTCTAAAAAGGTATTTGCAGCAAATCCTGATGCTAAAGCTTACTGGGATTGGCGAAAGATGTATGATGAAATGGGCAAGTCAATTGATGCAGTTATTGTTGCAACAGCCGACCATTCACATGCAGTTGCTGCCTCTAATGCAATTGTTATGGGCAAACATGCTTACGTACAAAAGCCGCTTACACACTCAGTTTACGAATCAAGATTGCTGACCAAACTAGCTGCAAAATATAAAGTTGCAACTCAGATGGGAAACCAGGGTTCATCAGGTGAGGGTGTGAACCTTACTACTGAATGGATACAGAATGGTGAGATTGGTGAAGTAAGAAAAGTTGAAGCATTTACCGACCGTCCTATCTGGCCTCAGGGTCTAAACGTTCCAAAAGGTGAATGGGTTCCTGATACTTTAAATTGGGATCTCTTTATTGGCCCTACTAAGATGCGTCCATATAATAGCATTTATACCCCATGGAACTGGAGAGGCTGGTGGGATTTTGGAACAGGTGCTCTTGGTGACATGGCTTGCCATATTATGCATCCTGTATTTAAAGGTCTGAAGCTCGAGTATCCTATTAAGGCTCAGGGTAGCTCAACACTACTGCTTAGCGACTGTGCACCTACTGCTCAAATGGTTAATCTGGTTTATCCTGAAAGAGTAGCGCCAAAAGGTTCAAAAATAAAATATCCTGAGGTAACTGTTACATGGTATGATGGTGGATTAGAGCCTCCGAAACCAGCCGGATGGCCTGCCGGGGAAAATATGAATGACGCCGGTGGTGGAGTAATCTTCCACGGTTCAAAAGATACTCTTGTATGCGGTTGTTATGGAGTCAATCCATGGCTGATGTCAGGACGAAAGCCTGATGTTCCTAAGACTGAAAGAAGAGTTGAAAATGCAATGCGAGGTGGTCATGAAATGGACTGGGTACGTGCTTGTAAAGAGAGCCCGGAATCGAGAGTGATGTCTAAATCCGATTTCTCAGAGGCAGGTCCGTTCAATGAAATGGTTGTTATGGGAGTTCTGGCTGTCAGACTGCAGGGTCTTAACAAAGAACTCGAATGGAATGGCGAAAAAATGGAATTCACAAATATCGGTGATGATGATAAGGTAAGAATTGTCATATCAGATAATTTCACAATAACTGACGGCGATCCGAAATTTGACAAAAAATGGACTGAACCGATGAATGCAAAGCAATTTGCTGCTGAGATGGTTAAACACACATATCGCAAAAGTTTCACATTACCTGATATGCCTGTATAGTTTATTAGGTCATAGGTAAATTTTGCCTATGACCTGTTTTTTAATTATTTATTAATATATTATGATGAAACTAGTAAACATTATTTTATCATTTGTTATTGTAGCTGTAATATCCGTATCCTGCGGATCTGCAAAAAAAGTTGCAAAAACAGATAAGGAGGAGGGAGTAACAGTCATTTTTGACGGAAAAACCACAGCAGGCTGGAGAGGATATGATAAACCAGCATTCCCTGAAAAAGGGTGGGAGGTAGTTGATGAAACTTTGCATTGCATTGGTTCAGGTGCCGGGGAAGCCGGAGGAGCAGGTGGCGATATCATTTATGATAAAAAATTCTCAAATTTTGAGCTTTCGCTTGAATGGAAAATATCTGAAGGTGGTAACAGCGGGATTTTTATCCTGGCCCGGGAAATACCTGGTGAGCCAATTTATAAATCATCTCCGGAAATGCAGGTATTGGATAACGATAAACATCCTGATGCCAAACTGGGTACCGATGGAAATCGACAAGCAGGTTCACTTTACGACCTAATTCCTGCTAAACCACAGAATGCAAAACCTGTTGGCCAGTGGAACAAGGTTCAGATCATGGTTTACCAGGGCACAGTCGTTTTTACACAGAATGGTGTAAATGTTATTGAGTTTCATTTATGGACCGATGAGTGGAAAAAAATGGTAACAAATTCCAAATTTAAAGATTGGGAATGGTTCCTTAACACTGCTAAAGAGGGTTATATAGGGCTCCAGGATCATGGTAATGATGTTTGGTACAGAAATATTAAAGTCAAAGAATTGTAATACCAGCAGAATGATAATTTTCGAGGCCGGGTCGTTTGATCCGGCTTTTTTTTGCCCCCCACCCCCCATAAAGGGGGGCTAATACTTTCCCCTGAAGAAATAACTAACCATAAACGAAATCAAAAATCAGAAGTAATTTTAAGTTCTTAAATCAATGTTCGTTTGTTCTAATGATTTTAATTCATAAAGTCCCCTGCCAGGCCAATCTCAGCAGCTACCTCCCGCATCCCCATAATGCAGTCAGTTATAAGTTCATCCAGACCTACACCAAGCATCTCCGCACCTTTCTCAATTACAGAACGATCTACTCCGGCAGCAAATTTTTTATCATTCCACTTCTTTTTTACTGACCTTGCTTCCATATCCAGAACACTTTTTGAAGGTCGGACCAAAGCGCTTGTTGCAACCAGACCTGTCAACTCATCAATTGCGTAGATTGTTTTTTCAAGCAACGAAACAGGTTGAATATCTGTGACCAAACCCCATCCATGACTCAGAACTGCCCGAATATATTCTTCAGGCCACATGTTTTCTCTTAATATCGTTTCAGCCATGGTGCAATGTTGATCAGGATACATCTCATAATCAAGATCGTGAATTAAGCCTATAATTCCCCATTTCTCTTCATCTTCACCTGATTTTTTGGCCATATACCTCATAACGCCCTCAACAGCAAGTGCATGTCTTAGGAGACTTTCCGATTTGTTGTATTGCTTAAATAAATCTAGAGCAATATTACGATTTGGAATTTTAACAGGAATCATGTTTTCAGGAATTATTTAAAATGCAAAAGAGAAACACTATTTAGTGATTTTTAAAAGAGGTACTGTTTTATTAATACTTTCACCCCTGAGATTAAGGTAATAGAGAGATGGTATTAACCTGATATCAGAGATGATTATTTCGTTTTTTCCAATGAAGATCTCTTCTTCATCGTTATACAAATTAACTCCTGCAGCATTGGTAATTGATATCTTTAGTTTATCTGAAACCCTGGAGTTGATAATTATGGTAAACTGGTTTATAAATGGATTTGGGAATATACGTAATGCATCAATAATTTCTGTATTTTCAATTGTAATACTTGCTGTATCGTTAATAATATAATCATCATTATTATCAACTCCATAAGCATTGATCTTATATATACCGTATTTTGACAGATCAGCTTTTGTCTTAAAGGATACTTTAACTGTATCTCCATAAGGAATTATCGAATTTCCGAAAAATTCTTTAATAGGGTAATTATCGTTGATTTCGTAAGCCAGCCAGAAACCATTAATTGTATCAGAACCTAAGTTCAGTATACTGGCTGTAACGGGTTCCACTCTATAGATATCCTTCTGAACAGGAGTACTGATTTTTAAAACCTGCAGATCTTTTTGAATATAATTTACAGAGCCAGACTCTGCAAAATCAATCAGGTCTATCCAGGCACAATTACTTCCACTTACTATTGCCCCATCCATTGAAAAAATCCATTCCATCTTATTATAACCTTCAGGAACAGAGACTGCTTTCTTTTCCCACGATATCTCACCCGATTTTCTGAAAATCTCTACATCGTTCAGCTTAAAAATAAGAAAATCATAATTATATTCAGATGATACTTTATACAAGAACTTAATTGAGTCTGCTTGAACATATTCCGTTCTTATTACTAATGATGAAGATCCGTTATGCGTAATGGCGCCTGATCTTGCAGATATACTACCATCATAAGAATCTGTCTCAGTAATAATCCAGGGTTTAGAGCTGATATTGATCCATGGAAAAATACTAAATGATTCTTCTTCAAAGCTTTCCCGTATTTTACCGACTCTAAAGGTAAAGTCCTTCGTAACATTGTACGGGGTACAATCAAGTGTTGATGAAACAGCAATGAAACTGCCGGAAGAGACTGTTTCTGATAACTTTACAGATATTGGAATGTTGGTGATCTCTCCAAATTTTAGTATCCCTGATTTGACTTCTGTATCAATTATATTTAAATCTGAGTTTTGACTGATAACATAAAAATCTCCGGAAATATCGCTGCTTCCATAGTTGCGCACTTTAAAAACAAGATTATAGTTTTCTCCGGGATCGGCAATATAGTCGCCGTTACCAAACATTGAATCGTCCATTGTACAACTGATTATCTCAAGCACTGGTGCATGAGCACATATATCAATTGTATAATGGTTCTCTGAGTTCAGATCTTTCAGAACCAGATTGATCGTTATTACTTCTTTATCAGGAACATCATCGGAAATAGTTATTTCAATATCATTGTCAAGAACCATATCTGATCTGGCAGCGAGGGTACCAATATAAGCTGAATCGCTGATAATGGTTATCCAATCGGAGGTTGAAGATATTTTAGCATAGAGCTCATGTGCATCAGTTAATCCCAGATTGCTCACCAGGAGGTTCAGGTAAAATGTCTCGCCAAAATCAGCCAGTCCATCATTATTTTCAAGGCTATCGTTTATACTTGTCAATGTAAGATTAATAAACTCATCTGTAACATCTGAAAAATAGATTGTTTTGATTATGGGAACTTTGTTTTGCCCTGTTATTACAACCATACATGAATCATTTGAGAGCCCTGGCATATCAAGCACAACAGATCCTGATGGGCTGGCATATGATGCATCCCATAGAGTATCAAAATGTGATACAGCGATATAGGCGAATGGAGGAATGTCAGTTGAAAATGATGTTATACCATTTGGAAGAGTATCAGGTAGTATGATGTTAAATGAATCTGGTATTCCTATTATTGGGATCACACTCGGATCTCCTACAAGGTTATAGGTCTCCCAATAATATTTCTTCCAGCGGGATGTACTTGTACTTACAGAAAGATTTCCTGCATAATTAATTTGTCCCATTGTGAAATACCAGTCCGATGGTGATTCGTCATGTGTGTGAAAGAGCCGGTCATAGGACCCCATTCCAGTTTCCAGGTAAGTTGGGTTGGCAGAAACTGTACCCAGCCCTACTGACCAGTAAAAATCCTCATTCCAGTAAGAGTCGTTAGAGCATCCGATAAAGCCAATTGCTCCTTTGTTATCACTTACAACCAGTCTGTTCCCGAATGAATAAGGATCTTCAAACTGAGAGGTCTGGCAGGCGTTACTGATAATAAAAGGGTACATGTTTTTGTTGGTAAACTTTGCAGTATCTGCCACTTTAATGTCGATGCGCGACCATCCATCTGTAACTCCATGTCCGGTATAGTTTATAAATGAAACACCTTCATTTATATAATTAATTATTGAATCCTTTCTTGCAAGCAAGGCCACTCCTGCTTCCGGGTCGTTTCCACTTAAATCTGAAAAATAATAAAAATGATGTTCCTCAATTTTGTTTTCAGGTGTCAGGTAATTTGAAATTGCATATTTAATCTGTCCGTTCATGGTATTGGCATATGAGGCATCACAACCCGCAGACACTATTGCCTGAGAATAGAATTTATTAGTATCGGCAAATTCAAATTTCTCATACTGGATTAACTTTTTAACTACAGATTTTAATTCAGTTGTATCAGCAACAGGCAGCCTTCCAATAAACATTTCAGGAATATAATCACCATCACCATCAAATTCCCCGTAGTACATGTCCGTTACATTTCCTGTGCCATAATAAGGAATCCTGCTGACATCACCAATGATAAGAAGGTATTCAGGAGCAGGGTTGGTATCGGATGAAGCATTATAAATTTTTGTCAGAGTATCCTTTAATTGTGTATATGTGTCCCCGGCCAGTTCAGCTCCCTTGTAAAGGACTTGAAGTTTGTAACCTTTTTGTGTTTTCCATTTGATAAATGGCTCAAGATGCTGCCTGAATGCAGTGTCGGTAATAATTACCATCTTCACAGGCTGATCGGAGTACCCGGGAATTACATCTCCAGGATCGTAGTTAAGTACTCCTTTTTCAAGTGATTTATTAAAAAGTGTTGATTTGGAGATAAGTGATTTTGAATCGATACTTTCCGGGTATGAAAAAAGTATCTCAATCTTCATTGAGGTAATAACTTCCAGTAAGTTAGAATGTGGGTTATACCTTACAGGCGAAACATACAGGACAGCCAGTTTTTTATTTCTAACAGTGCCAAGTGACTCAATCCTGACAGTGTCAGATGATATTATACCGGTGGCTGAATATAGAGATTTATCAATTACAAACTCAGGCTTTTTTTGTTGAAATTCCTTAGTCTCACTCTCTTGAACCGGAAACAGAATTCCTTTAATTTTTTTTCGCGAGGGAATAATCCTGGATGATCTGACCTCAGAAATTTTAACTTTATATTCAGATCCTTCAGGAATGGAGATTAAACGGCTAAATACAGGCAATTCTGGTTTTCCAGGGATGGAGCCAGGAGTATGATCTGGTATCGAGACTTTATAGAAGGACCCATTCTCATTGAGAATACTTTCAATGTTAAGTTCTGATATTGAATAATTAATTTCAATCAAGTGATTTGAGGTAAGGACATCAATCTTCTGCAAATTACCATCTAGTTGGTATTTGTAACTTTTGCCAGCTTGTCCCCATAATGATGCTGATAAAAGCAGAAAAGCTATTAATAAAATAGCCTGTTTGTCTTTCCCTAAACGCATCAGCGTTAATTAATTAACACAATAACCTAAATTCTGATTGCAAGTTATTAAAAACTTCAATATATAATGAATATGCTCTAAATATATTTTAAAAAATCATAAAGAAAGTTAATCCACTAATGGAATTATTTAAATATTTGTATATTGTGAGTTCAAATTTTAAAGTTATGATCAACTATTACTCAACCAGAGCTTTAAGGATGTTTTTAACCCTAATTGTTATTACTATGACCATTCCGGCTTATTCTCAGGACGTTCCTTCTTATGACAAAATCAGTACATCTGCAGGAATTGTTGAAATGCACTTCATTGGGCATGGATCTCTTATGTTTAAAGTGAATGGGTTTGTTATTCATATTGATCCTGTCCGGAGTATGGGCGATTATGATATACTCCCGAAGGCTGACATTATCCTGGTTACGCATGAGCATGGTGATCACCTTGATACAGCGTTAATAGCTGATCTAAAAAAGCCGGAGACCCTGTTGTTTTGTAACGAGAACTCTACTACTCAGGTTACATGGGGGATGGCTATGAAAGCCGGCGACAGACAGGAAATAAATGATATAATAATTGAAGCAATTCCTGCTTATAATATTGTTAATGAACGAGCACCTGGCCAACCTTTTCATCCTAAAGGAGTAGGGATTGGTTATCTCCTTACGATAGGAAAAAAAAGATTTTATATTGCAGGAGATACTGAAAACACATCGGAAATGAAAGCACTCAGAAATATTGATGTAGCTTTTCTTCCTATGAATCTTCCTTATACAATGACCCCTGAAATGGTTGCAGATGCTGCTCTAGCATTTAAACCAAAGATCTTATACCCGTACCATTTTGGCGAGACTAATACAGATGAATTGGTCAGGCTATTAACCAATTCAGGTATTACTGTACGAATCAGAAACCTGAAATAAAATATCATTATGAAGAATATAAACAGAAGAGGTTTCCTGCGAAAAGGAATTACAGGCGCAGCCGGGATAGTAGCTTTATCGCCAGTTTTGGCCGCCGCAGCTGAAGTCTCAGAGCAGCATGAGACTATTATTTATAGAACTCTTGGGAAAACCGGAATGAAGATTCCTGTGATAAGCTTTGGGGTAATGAGAGCTGATAACCCTAACCTGTGCAAAGCTGCGTATGAAAAGGGAATTAAACTTTTTGATACTGCAAATGGATACCAGAATGGGAATAATGAGATTATGTTGGGTAATCTTCTTAAGAATTATCCAAGAAACTCATTCTATCTCGCTACTAAAGTTAAGCCGGCTGGTGTAGATAGGGAAGGCAAGCCTGGCAGCGAGACTACAGCTGAAGACTTTCTTGAAAAATTTAACACAAGTCTCTCAAGGCTTCAAATGGATTATGTTGACATACTGTATGTTCATGATATCCGAAATCCTGAAATGCTCGAATATAAACCTATTATAATTACTGTAAAAAAACTAAAAAAGGAGGGTAAGGTAAAGTTTATTGGATTCTCAACTCATGCAAATGAGCCAATAGTAATTGATGCAGCAGCTGAAAGTGACTTATGGGATGTTATCCTTACATCTTATAATTTTAAGCAGAGCTATTTAAACGAATTGCATAGTGCCATAAGTAAAGCAAGTAAGGCAGGAATAGGTATTGTAGCAATGAAAACAATGGCTGGAGGAGGGTTTCTTGATAAGGAGAAAACCAAACCGATTAATTCTACAGCTGCACTGAAATGGGCATTGTCAAATCCTGATATCACTACTACAATACCAGGAATGACTGATTTTGATCAACTTGATCTTAATGTTAAAATTCTGGCTGATACCTCAATTACAGACGATGAACAGAAAGATCTTATGATCGCAAGCTCTGAAACAGGGCTTTATTGTACAGCCTGTGCTAAATGTATTCCTGCATGTCCGAACAACCTGCCTGTTCCTGACCTGATGAGAGCATATATGTATGCATATGGCTATTCAAACCCGGCTATGGCTCATACATTACTCAGGGAATTGGGTACAACAGATAATCCATGTAAAGAGTGTGACTCCTGTAAAGTTGAATGTACCAAAAATTTTAACATAAAAGAAAAAATTACCGATATCTCCCGGCTGGTGAATGTTCCTGCTGACTTCCTGGCATGATACCCTCCGGTGACCAATGTGATTTTTAATTTTATCAATTCAATATTTTACTATGAGAAATAAATTTCTAGTTGGATTTGTCCTGATTTTGTTATCCGGATCAGTTATTGCTCAGGAGTTTTCTTTTCCAGAACTTACAGGTTATAAATTGGTTACCAATTACCCTGTTTTTTCTCCTGAAAATCTTTGGGATTTTATTGACGGTGCTGCTGATACATACCTGGCTTATGGGTTTGTTGATCTGCATGTTGCTGAATATAAAAAAGGGAAGAATGTTATTAAACTCGAAATATACCATCACAAGGATAATACAATGGCTTTTGGTATTTATTCAACTGAACGTTCACCTTTTTTTCGCTTTACGAATCTTGGGGCGCAGGGTTATATAGCTGATGGGTCAATTAATTTCTTTAAGGGTAATTACTATGTCAAGATAAGGACTTATTCAAAAAAGGAGAAAACATTACAGTCAACTGAATCACTGGCTCATATAGTTTCTACTATGCTTGAAGGAGATTCAAAAATGCCTTCTACACTTTGTCAGTTTCCGGAAATGGGCAAAAAGCTTAATGAGGAGACTTATATTAATGAAAGTGTTCTTGGTCATAAATTTTTAAATAAGGCCTTTAAAGCTATTTATGAGGTTGGTCCGGATAACTTTTCAATCTATATTCTTGAAAATAGTTCCAATGAAGATGCATGGAAGTCGGCCGAAGCTTATCTTACATCTGCAGGAATAGATTCAATGGAGTCCGGGAGTGGAAAGTATGTTCTGACAGATGTGTATAACGGGACTATTTTCCTTGCATGGAAAGATAAACTTGTTGTTATTATTTCAGGTCTTGCGAAAGATCAGACCGAAATCGCAGATAGATATACTTCTGAAATTCTTAAATAGTATTTCAGGTAAACTTTCCAATACAATTATTTTTAGGTAAACAGGCTTATTGTTAATTAATTAACAGTATAGCTCCTGTAATATTTACCATGATTACTGTTCTTTTTCAATATGAGATGAAATGACTTTACGGAGGTCAATAAAAGATTTGACAACCATTAAATCAGTATTTTCCTCAATTACATTCTTTGGAGGGTTAAATAATATTCCAAGGTCAGCTTTTCGGATCATTGAAATATCATTGTAAGAATCACCTATAGCAATCACCTTGTAATTAAGACTTTGCAGTGCGCTAACAACTTTATGCTTCGCATCTTTCTGCCTCAGGTTATAATCAGTAATGTTGCCTGAATCATCTGTTGTCAGGTGATGGCAGAATAGAGTAGGTCTTCTCATCTGTTTAAGCAGTGGATCTGCAAATTCAATAAATGTATCTGAAACAATTATAAGCTGTAAACGTGAACGAAGCCAGTCGAGGAATTCTATTGCCCCAGGCAGTGGTTTAAGATTCGAAATCACTCGCTGAATATCTTGTAATGTCAGACCATGTTGTCGCAGAATTTTTAATCTTCCTGTCATCAGAATATTATAATCATTAATATCGCGGGTGGTTAGCTTAAGCTCATCAATACCCGTCTTCTTTGCTACATTTATCCATATTTCCGGGACAAACACACCTTCAAGATCGGAACATACTATATACATTTTTTGAAACTTAATTATATTAATGATTGTCTATGATAAAGTCTTTTAGCATCTGGTAATTATTATCAAATGATAAAAATGATTCGGGTTTGTCCTCTAAGCCGGTAAGTGAGGCTGGAAGAGGTATGGAGGTATTAATAATTTGTTGTAATTCCTCAGGGAATTTTGCGGGATGAGCCGTTTCAAGAGATATGCACAATTGCTTTTTTGAATTTAAGTTCTTATTAAACCTGAGATATTCATCCATTCCATACCAGGCTACAGCTCCGTGAGGTTCGAGCAGAATACCATATTTCCTGTGAATAGATTCAATTGTCTTTTTTGTCTCTTCATCGGTTACGCTGACTCCAAAGAGATCTTCCTTCATCCTTTTCATGTCAGGTGCTTTCTTAATGATACCTGTTTCATCCATCATACCTCCGTAGATGGCTATTATTCTGGCCAGATTGCTGGGGTGCCCAACATTCATTGCACTTGAAATACAATTCTTGGAGGGTTTTATTGATTTATAGATCCCGGTCCTTAAAAATTCAGGTACCTCGTTATTCTCATTTGTTGAGATGATAAATTGCTTTACAGGAAGTCCCATTTTACGAGCTATAAGTCCGCCCATCAGGTTCCCAAAATTGCCTGAAGGTACACTGAATATTACTTTGTCATTGTATCCGGCTGACAATCGCGACCATGCATAGAAATAGTAAACACATTGAGGTAGTAACCTTCCAATATTAATTGAATTTGCTGAAGAGAGTGATAGATGAGAAAGTGACTGATCTAAAAAAGCTTTTTTGACAAGTCTCTGGCAGTCGTCGAACTTCCCATTGATTGCAATAACCTTGATATTATTTTGGAGGGTTGTCATTTGCCTTCTTTGCATAGAGGTTACCTCAGCATCAGGGAATAAAATTATTACACTAATATTTTTAAGTCCATAAAATGCACTGGCAACTGCGCTACCAGTATCACCTGAGGTTGCTGTCAGAATTGTGAGGTGCTGATCATTAAGTGATAGAAAGTATTGCATAAGCCTGCTCATCATTCTTGCAGCAAAATCCTTGAATGAAGCTGTAGGTCCCTGATCGAGTCGTAATATGTATTTGCGTTCGCGTACCTTTTCAATGGGAATATCAAAGTCATAGGAAGTGAGACATAGATTCATAAGGTCTTCATTGTTTATCTCATTTCCAATGATTTTGCTAAGTATTAAATGAGCAATTTCATGATACTTTTTACTGGAAAAACTCTCTAACTGTGATTTAGACAACAATGGGAACTTTATAGGCAGGTATAATCCTCCATCCGGAGCCAATCCATTCAGAAGAGCCTCTCTGAAGGTTACTTCAGGCGACTTAAGATTAGTTGAATAGTATGATATATTTTGATTTTTCAAAGCTTCATTTCTAAATTTTCAATGACTCATCCTGATTTGCCGTTGCGCCTTTACGCCTTTACGCCTTTGTGCCTTTACGCCTTTGTGCCTTTACTTATACATTTACAACTCTCATTAAATCAGCAAATACTCCTGCAGCAGTAACTTCTGCCCCGGCACCATAGCCTTTGATCACCATAGGTAGTTCATTGTACCTGTTTGTAGTAATCAGAATGATATTATTGCTGCCTTCAAGGTTAAATGATGGATGATCCTCTCCAATAGTCAATAGTTCTACCTTTGCCTTACCCTGATCGAGGGATGCAAAAAATCTCCATTTTTTATTCTTTTTTGCAAGTTCTTTCCTTTTTTCTTCGAATATAGCATCATGATCTTTTACTTTTTCAAAAAAATCATTAATATCACCTTCAAAGCACTCATCTGGCAAAAATTTATTAACTATAACATCATCCTTTTCAATTATATAGCCTGCTTCACGGGCCAGTATAAGAATTTTTCTGACAACATCTGTTCCGCTGAGATCAACCCTCGGATCCGGTTCAGAATAGCCTTTTTCCCTTGCTTTCCTGATGGCACTGCTCAAGGGCATCTCCGGGCCAATTTCATTAAAAATGAAATTCATTGTTCCTGAAAGTACAGCCTCAATTTTTAAAATCTTATCGCCGCTTAAAATCAGGTCGTTAATAGTTTTAATGATTGGCAATCCGGCTCCTACAGTAGTTTCGTACATGAATCTGACACCCTTCTCATGTGCAATAGTTCTAAGTTGCTGATAATAATCGTATTTAGAGGAACAGGCAATTTTGTTTGCTGTAACTATTGACACATATTTAGATAGAATCTCAAAATATCTGGATGCAACATCTTCATCAGCAGTGCAATCAATAAAGACTGAATTACGTAGATTGAGCCTTGTCATCTGTTGAATGAAATCGGACATATCTCCTTTGTCACTGGATGTTTTAAGTGCATCCGTGTAATTTTCCAAAGAGATACTTTTTTTATCGATAACCATTTTCCTGGTATTGGTTACCCCGATAAGATTTACTTTCAGGCTATGTTCGGTAAGAAGTGTCGAGTATTGTTGTTGGATTTGTCTTAAAAGGTTTGAACCCACTAAGCCAGTGCCTGCAACGAAGAGGTACATCTCTTTAATTCGTGATAAGAAAAAACCATCATGGATTACATTGAGGGCTTTTTTCAAACTCTCCTTTTTTATTACTACTGATATATTTAATTCAGAGGATCCCTGTGCTGTGGCAATTACATTTATTCCATTTCTGCCAAGTGATTTGAAAAGTGTTGCAGATATCCCCGGGGTGTTTTTCATTCGTTCACCCACAATTGCAATAATAGACAGATTCTTTTCAATCAGAATTTTTAATTCTTTGTTTTGATTTATTTCAATTTTGAATTCCTCAACCATCGCTGCCGAAGCCTGGGATGAATCTTCAGGGCTTATTGCAAAAGTTATTGAATATTCTGAAGATGCCTGTGTTATTAGAATAATATTAATATTCTGTCGGGCCAGTGCTCCAAACAGTCGCATTGAAATACCGGTTACACCAACCATGCCGGTACCCTGCAATGTAATAAGGTCGATATGATCAATCGATGAAATACCTTTTATAGGACTCTTATTATCATCAGATGATTTATTGCTTATGATTGTTCCTTTTAACTCAGGATTGAATGTGTTAAGAACTTTAATAGGAATATTTTTCTTATATACAGGTCTTAGAGTAGGAGTATAGATAACTTTTGCACCAAAATGAGATAATTCAATAGCTTCTGAATAGGTAAGTGTATCAATAGCATACGCTTTCTCAACTTTTTTTGGATCAGCAGTCATAAACCCATCAACATCAGTCCATATCTCAAGAGCCTCAGAATCAAGAGCTGATGCAAATATTGCTGCAGTATAATCTGACCCGCCTCTTCCAAGTGTTGTTGTTTCATTATTAAGGTTACTGGCGATGAAACCTGGGACAATTATATGTCTTCCCGAATCATAAACATTCATTTTGATAAGACTTTCAGAGAGGGTGAAATCAACGTTTGCAAATCCGAAATTGCTATCAGTTTTTATGAAATTACGGGAGTCAATATAAAGGTTGTTATCAATAAAGGCACTCATTATCAAAGAAGCTAGAATTTCTCCATTACTCAATACCTCATCATTAGCCTGCTTGCTTAATTTTCTTTTCAGATAAATCTCATTAAGGTTCTCACGAAGCTTGTCGAAGATGCTTTTAAGGGATTCATGTACATTATTCTTTTTGTTTATACTTATTAGTTGATCAATGTATTCTGAATGCTTCTCAACTATCTTTTCAAGATGAATTTTGTATTTACTGTTATGGATAGATGCAAGTTCTCCAACCTGCTTCAGCTCATCAGTAATCCCCTGGAAGGCCGATACAACAATCACACAAGATGAGTTTTGGGATTCAATTATTTTTTTTACTCCCCTGATCCTTTCAGGTGAACCTGTTGATGTGCCGCCAAACTTCAGTACCTTCATCGTTGAGTTTAATATTATGAATAAAAAAAATGCATCTTATATGATGCATGAAATTGAACTGCAAAAGTAGTAAAATTAGGATTATTTAATGATATTAATTAGGGTCTGCTGATTAATAGATAATGTACAGAATATCAATAATTTTAAGCATATTTGTATATGATTAAATGCATATAAAAATGGCAAAAGCTCATAAAAACCGTGCATCGAAGCAACAGTATCTTAGTCAAAACCA
>DATKUO010000180.1:0-10367 GCA_035530515.1 Bacteroidales bacterium | reverse complement strand
CCGTTGCTTATCGCAGCTTGTCACGTCCTTCATCGCCTCTGAGAGCCAAGGCATTCACCATGCGCTCTTATTTACTTTCTTGAGTTAATCAATTTTACTAACTTTCTTACCAATATGTCAAAGAACTTAATGATTGCGGATCGGGGATTGCGGATTGAATAAATTCAAATCCGAAATCGAAAATCCGAACTCCGAAATCAATTGGTGGAGAATAAGGGAGTCGAACCCTTGACCCCCTGCGTGCAAGGCAGGTGCTCTGACCAACTGAGCTAATTCCCCCGCTGTAGTCCCGCGCGGAGTTGAACCGCGGACCCCTACATTATCAGTGTAGTGCTCTAACCAACTGAGCTACGGGACTCTCTCGATTGCGGATTGCGGATCGGGGATTGCGGATTGATTAAATTCAAATCCGAAATCGAAAATCCGAATTCCGCAATCATATAATAATGAAGTAAACCAGACGAGATTTTCCATATCTCGCCTGGTTGTTTACTTCAAAATTTCAAAGAACATTCACCCTTCTTTGCTCTCGTTTAGATGGAGCCCTTTTTACTTTTGGGACGACAAAGTTAACGTTTCAAATATTTCTGCCAAAGAATTTGATACCTTTTTTACACCCCTTTATGGAAATAAACATACAGAAATAATTTTATGTAAAATGAAAAACAGTATTTTCGTAAATATTTATTTGACATGTCAAATATTGTAATTATTCCAACATATAAAGAGAAAGAGAATATCGAGGCAATTATCAGAGTTATATCCTCACTCTCTATTGCATTCGACATACTAATTATCGACGATAATTCCCCCGATGGCACTGCTGGTATTGTTAAAAATCTAAAACCATCATTCCCAAATCTTCACATTATTGAAAGAACCGGAAAAATGGGATTGGGAACAGCATATATCACTGGTTTTAAATGGTCTCTCGAAAAGGGTTATGACTATATTTATGAAATGGATGCAGATTTCTCACATGACCCTCACGATCTTGTAAAACTTTATAATACATGCCAAAATGGTGGAGCCGATCTGGCAATCGGCTCAAGATATATAAGTGGTGTAAACGTTGTAAACTGGCCCCTGACAAGAGTCCTTATGTCTTATATTGCCTCAATATATGTCAGACTCGTAACAGGAATGAGAATAATGGATACAACCGCTGGATTCAAGTGTTATAAAAGAGAGGTCCTGGAAAATATAAAACCGGAGCATATAAGATCAGTTGGTTACAGTTTTCAGATTGAGATGAAGTTCATGGCATGGAAACTAGGTTACAAGATCGTTGAAGTACCCATTATTTTCACCGATAGAAAACTAGGGGCCTCAAAAATGTCTGGCGGTATCTTTAATGAGGCATTATGGGGAGTGCTTAGAATGAAACTTAGAAGCATTTTTACCAAATATCCAAGGAGATAACTACACCTTAATATATAGGCGTAACGGCGTAACGGCGTAACGGCGTAACGGCGTAAGGGCGCAAAGGCGTAACGGTCGACAACGGGTGTAACGGTCGACAACGGGTGTAAGGATATTTAATGCCGGTTGAATCAACGTATTAAAAACTGTATTTTAATACGTTGAAAATTGGTTATCTGTATTATTATGAGCAATATCCTAATAAAAAACACCACAATAATCAATGAAGGAAAGAGCTTCAGAGGAGACCTTCTTATTAAAGATGAACTCATATCTTCCATAGGATCAATTGACCAGATCAATTTCCCGGCCGGAACAAAGATAATTGATGCAACAGGGTTATTCCTTATACCGGGAGTAATTGACGATCATGTTCATTTCAGAGAACCCGGACTTACTCATAAAGGAGATATTTTCAGCGAATCGAGGGCTGCTGTTGCCGGTGGTATTACTTCATTCATGGAGATGCCCAACACAAAACCACAGACTGTAACAGTCGAAGCACTTAATGAAAAGTACCAATTAGGTTCGGAAAACTCATTTACTAATTACTCTTTTTATATCGGTGCCACAACCACAAATCTAAATGAGGTGATGAAGGTTGATCCGGCAGTAGTATGTGGTATAAAGTTGTTTATGGGAGCATCAACCGGCAATATGCTGGTTGATAATGAAAATGCTCTTAAGGAGTTATTTGCAAAAGCTATATTACCTGTGACAGCTCACTGTGAAGATGAGCCTACAATACGCAAAAACAGTGCGATTTACAGGGGAAAATATGGTGAGAATGTTCCCATTAGAATTCATTCTCATATCCGTAGTCGTGAAGCTTGCTTTCTCTCCTCATCTCATGCTGTCAATCTAGCAAAAGAATATAATACAAGACTTCATATCCTTCATCTCTCAACAGCCGACGAGTTGAAGCTTTTCAGCAATGATTTGCCATTAAATCAGAAAAGAATAACAGGGGAGGTTTGCGTTCATCATCTATGGTTTGATGATTCTTCATATAATGACCTTGGTACTCTGATAAAATGGAACCCGGCAATAAAAACCAGATTCGACAGAGATGCCCTCATCAATGGAGTGAATAATAATCTTATAGATATTATCGCTACAGACCATGCTCCGCATACTTTAGCTGAAAAGGAAAACAGCTATTTTAAATCCCCCTCCGGTGGACCGCTAATTCAACACTCACTGGTAATCATGCTCGAGTTCTGGCACAAAAAAGTTTTCAGTCTCGAAAAAATCGTCGAAATGATGTGCCATAATCCTGCAATACTTTTCAATATCAAAGACAGAGGGTTTATTAGGGAAGGGTACAAAGCTGATTTATGTCTTATTAATCCGGCAAGTCAATGGAAAGTTACAAAAGAAAATATTCTCTATAAATGCGGATGGTCTCCGTTTGAGGGGACTACATTCAGTTCAAAAGTGGTTAAGACAATTGTAAATGGAACGGTTGTATTTGATGAAGGTGTAATAAATGAGGATTACAGGGGTCAGAGATTGATGTTTGACAGGAAATAATGGCACAAAGGCGCAAGGGCGCAAGGGCGCAAGGGCGCAAAGGTTTTATAAGTCCAGGCCGTTGAGCCGTTGAGCCATTACGCCATTAAGCCGTTCTTACCACAAACCTCACTGTACTCCTTGTTCGTTGCTCAAGTAAAATTTCTCTGCCTCGTGTTATATTTTCGATTGCTTTTGGTGTATAATGTCTAATTGAAAGCATCTCAACTTTGTCATTATATACTGTTGCGTATTCTTCTTTCAGGTTATCAATAAGTTTATCCACCTTATTTCTTTCATCATCGACACAAACATTAATGCTTACTGCACTTGCCTGAACAAGGTTCACCTTTATACCATTTATCATAAAAGAATGGAATACCATACTCAGATTGTCTCCCATAGCAAATGAAAAATCCTTCGGAAGAATTGAGATAAGTATCTGATCTTCTTTTTTAATAAATACCGGAATAACCTTTTTTAAAGTTGCATCGGCTTTTATTACAGTACCTTTTACAGCAGGTTCAATGAACGACCGTACATAGAGTGAGATATTCTTATTATGAAGGGGCTTTATTGTTTTAGGGTGGATAACTTTTGCTCCTGAAAAGGTCATTTCAACTGCCTCTTTATATGATATTTCATCAAGAGGCTCTGCATCGGGGAACCATTTTGGATCGGCATTTAATATCCCCGGAACATCCTTCCAAAACACAACACACTCAGCGTCAAGTATATTTGCAATTATAGCAGCTGTGTAATCTGATCCTTCCCTTCCCAGTGTTGTTGTTTGTCCGGTAATTGTTCCACCAATAAAACCCTGAGTGACATAAATCCTGTTCTTTTTAAAGTCAAAATTAGTCTCTATTCTTTTAGTGCTTTCACTCCATAGAATGTTTGCATCCCTGAACCTGTCGTCGGTTAACAGATTCTCCCTTATATCAAGCCACTCAACATCAGGAAATTTCAATTTCAGATATTCTGCAACAATCATAGTGGACCATATCTCCCCATACGATACTACCTGGTCATAAACAAAATCATAATCTCTTCTCTTTTCAGATAACAGATATTCTTTAAGACTGGCAAAAGAGATATTTAATTTACCTTCCATAATAGCAATATCAGTAAATAGCTCCCTAATCACTTTTTGGTGGCTGTTAAATATCTCCTCGAGGGATCTGTTATAGGTATCGTCGCCGGCCAACCAGTATTTCAGAACTTGCTCCAGAGAATTTGTTGTTTTACCAAAAGCAGAAACTACAACTGCAAGATTATCCGGCTCTTCCGATACAATTCTAGTCAGGTTTATTATCCCCGTTGCATCTGTTACTGATGCACCTCCAAATTTATATACCTTCATGAACTTAAATTTGGTTTAAAAATAACAATTCCTCGTCTTATTGCAATTCCATTGTGAAACATCTCTTTTAGAATTCATTTTATTAAATTTGCCGGCACGTTCTGACAAATGAAAGAAAACCAAATTACTGAATCCTATAACAACCATCCTGTTGTCTCTCGTCTGATTGAAACAATAAATTCAAATAACTCAGGGAGTTTCCGGATAGAAGGGCTCTCTGGCTCATCAAGAGCAATGGTCCTGTCTTTAGCATTTACTAAAATGCAAACTACTCATCTGGCAGTACTTCAGGAAAAAGAAGATGCTGCCTATTTTTATAACGATCTTGTTTCTCTGCTAGGTGAAGAATCCGTTTTCTTTTTCCCATCAACATACAAACGTTCGGTTCAGTATGAGCAGACTGAACCCGCGAATATTGTTCTTCGTACTGAAGTTCTCAATCATCTTGCTTCAGGTAAAAGAAAAGGGATTGTTGTTTCCTACCCTGAGTCTGTTATGGAAAAAGTGGTAAGCAAAAAAAATCTGAAAAAAAACACTTTCAATATAAGCAAGGGAGACAAAATATCATTAGAGTTTCTGGAGGAGATACTTCATGAATATAATTTTGTAAGAACCGATTTTGTATACGAACCCGGACAATATTCAATTAGAGGAAGTATTGCAGACGTTTTTTCTTATTCGGCAGATCTTCCATACCGTATCGACTTTTTTGGCGAAGAAGTCGAAACAATAAGATCTTTTAATACTGATGATCAATTATCTGTTAGTATTCATAAACAGATATCTATCATTCCAAACATTCAGGATATATCTATTGAAGAGGTGAATGAATCATTCACCGATTTTTTACCTCCCTCATCACTTATTTGGACTGAGGATGCTGATTATATCAAGGAGAAGATCAATAATATTTTCTTACAAACGACACAAAGGGAAGAATCGGGTCAGATATCCGACAAGAAAAAGATTGTGATGACCGGTAATAAATTCTTTGAGCATTGCAAAAATTTCAGGATAGTTGAGTTCGGGAAAAAAAGCATGTTTAATCCTGTAGCAATATTTGAATTTCATACTGAACCGCAACCTGTTTTCAATAAAAATTTCGAATTACTTTCCGGGAAGCTCTTATCAAATGACACTGATGGTTATATTACATACATAATTTCTGAGAGTGAATCACAAATCGAGAGACTGAGGGATATCTTTGCAGAGATAAACCCTGAGGTACATTTCTCTGCTTTATTGGTAAATCTTCATAGCGGATTCTCTGATCATGATCTTAAAATTGCTATTTACACTGACCATCAAATATTTGACAGGTATCACAAATTCAGGATAAGGGGATTCTTTACAAGAAAAGAGAGTATTTCAGTAAAGGAACTTACCGGACTTAATCCAGGCGACTATGTTGTCCATATCGATCATGGTATCGGCAAGTTTGGTGGACTGGAGAAGATTGAGGTTAATGGCAAGATACAGGAAGCTATAAAGCTGGTTTACAGGGACAACGATATTCTTTATGTTGGGATTCACTCGCTTCATCGAATCTCAAAATATAAAGGGAAAGATAATTCCGAGCCAAAAATCTATAAACTTGGTTCAGGAGCCTGGCAAAAGCTTAAACAAAATACAAAAACAAAAGTCAAGGATATAGCAAAAGATCTGATCCATCTATATGCAAAAAGAATGGCCTCTCCGGGATTCTCTTTTTCTCCAGATTCATACCTCCAACGCGAACTTGAGGCTTCATTTATTTATGAGGACACACCGGATCAGATTACTACAACTGTATCTGTTAAGGAAGATATGGAAGCTTCCCATCCAATGGATCGGCTAATATGTGGAGATGTAGGTTTCGGTAAAACGGAGGTAGCAATACGAGCTGCTTTTAAATCAGCTTCCGACAGCAAACAGACTGCTGTCCTTGTGCCAACAACTATCCTTGCTCTTCAGCATTATAAGACATTCTCATCACGACTTAAAGAATTTCCATGTAACATAGAATATATCAGCCGCCATAAAAAAGCTGCTGACCAGAAAAAGATTTTATCAAAACTCTCCGAAGGGAAAATTGATATAATAATTGGCACCCATAAGCTTGTCGGACAGGATGTTAAGTTCAAAGATCTAGGGCTTTTAATAATTGATGAAGAACAGAGGTTTGGTGTTTCAGTTAAGGATAAACTTAAGAAGATTAAGTCTAATGTTGATACTCTAACTCTTACAGCTACTCCTATACCCCGTACATTACAGTTCTCACTGATGGGAGCTCGCGACCTTTCCATAATCAATACCCCACCACCCAACAGAATGCCTATTGTAACTGAATTGCATGGTTTCAATGAGGATATTATAAAAGAGGGTATCGAATATGAAGTATCTAGAAACGGCCAGGTTTTTTTTATTCATAACAGGGTTGAAAATATAAAACAGGTCGAGGCTCACATAAATCGTATCTGTCCAAATGTTAAAACAGCAATTGTACATGGTCAGATGAATGGAATACATATAGAGAATGTGATGTACGATTTCATTCAGGGCGATTATGATGTGCTCCTGGCCACCACGATCATTGAATCCGGACTGGATATCCCAAATGCTAATACAATTTTTATAAATGATGCTCACCATTTTGGATTGTCAGAACTACATCAATTGAGAGGGCGGGTAGGACGCTCGAATAAAAAAGCATTTTGTTATCTCATGGCTCCTCCGCTAAGTACTCTCACACATGAGGCAAGGCGGAGGCTTAAAGCCATTGAAGAGTTTTCAGAACTGGGAAGCGGTTTTAACATTGCAATGCAGGATTTGGATATAAGAGGTTCTGGTAATCTTCTGGGAGGTGAGCAGAGCGGGTTTATTGCCGATGTTGGATTTGAGACTTATCAGCGGATATTAAATGAAGCACTGTTTGAATTAAAAGAGGCTGAGTCCCGGGAACTTTCAAAGGAAATTGAAACAAGTACAATATCTGAAAAAACAAAAAACGGAAGAGAATATGTATCTGATTTTCAGATCGACACTGATCTTGAAATTATGTTTCCTGATGAATATATCTCTAATATTGCCGAAAGGATCAGATTATATAAAGAGCTAAATGAGATTGCTTCAGAAGAGTCGCTAAAAATGTTTGAAGAAAAGCTCATTGACAGATTCGGAACTGTCCCCCCACCGGCAGAAGCGCTACTCGATATTGTTAGAATTAAATGGATCGCCAGTAAGATTGGGATCGAAAAGATCTTTCTAAAAAATAACCTGCTCATTGCCAATTTCGTTTCTGATCATAACTCACAATTTTATCGCAGCTCGCTTTTTGTTTCAATAATGAATTATGTTAACAAAAAACAAAAACAGATGAGTATGAAACAGAAAGGATCAAAGCTAAGCCTGACTGTTTCTGATGTGAGATCTGTTAAGGTGGCAATCAGAATTCTCAATGACATACTTGAATATCAATAGATTACGCCTTGCTTTCTTGCCCCCCTTTTAATTCCCCCCAGTGCGGGGAAAGAGATGGAGCCTCCTAAACAAACGAGATAACTCGCTCTCTGGAGCGATTTAGTGGCTCTATATTATTTGTACTCTTTTTACTACCTTTGCATTTTTGTTATAAATATGAATCTAATAGTAGACATCGGAAATACTGTCACAAAACTGGCAATTTACAAAGGCAGGGAAAAAATTTCCATATACCGGATCAATGAATTAAGTTGTGAAGAGTTAGAAAAAAAGTTGTCAGGCTATAACATTAGTAGAGCTATAGTTTCATCTGTAAAAAAATTACCCCCTTTTATATCTGATCTTTTATTAACCAACATTCCTTCCGTTCATATCCTTTCGCATAAGTCTAATCTTCCATTTAAGCTTGAGTATAAGACCCCTGAAACTCTTGGCACTGACAGGATAGCGGCAGTAGCCGGAGCATTCAACCTTTTTCACGGACTTGAAATCCTGATTATTGATGCAGGTACTGCCATAACATTTGATTTCCTATCGGCCGATACTTATAAGGGTGGAAATATATCTCCCGGAATATCAATGAGATTCAAAGCATTGAATAAATTTACAGGAAAATTACCATTGATTTCTCCGACTGATAATTTTATTTCACCCGGCCAAAATACAATTGATGCAATAACTGCCGGGGTTATTACAGGGGTGACATATGAAATAAATGAGTATATTCGCACGTTTGAAAAGAAGCACACAGATTTTAAAATTATACTCACAGGCGGAGACAGCGAATACCTTAAAGAAAAAATTAATCATCAACTCACATGTATGCCTGATATTGTGATTGATGGCTTAAATTATATTCTGGAATACAATGCAACATAAACTGATACCAATCATTTTCATCTCTCTTTTTTCAATAATTTCTACTGTTACAGGTCAAAAGCTTGTCAACTCCCCTTATTCAAGGTTCAACCTTGGTACTTATGAACCTGCGGGATCTTTCAAGAGCCTTGGGATGGGAGGAATTGGAGTAGCAATGAGAGACAATAACTCCATATATCTCTCAAATCCGGCATCGTACAGCAGTCTTGACACAAATTCTTTTCTTTTTGATTTTGGAATTGATTATGGCCAGAATTACCTTTCTGATGGAGTATCGAATTATTCTTCGGATGATGTAAATTTTGACCATCTTATGGTTGGTTTTCCTATATCGAAAGGATGGGGATTTGCTGCGGGTATCGTACCTCTTACAAACGGTTATTATAAGTTGGCTGAAACAGTTTTGGAGGGAGATCCCGATTATGATCCGATTACAGGGGAATACTCCTCTTATCATGGCGGAGAGGGAGGCTTTTCCAATTTTTTTCTTGGATCAGGGATCAGGATTAACAAGTATTTATCAGCTGGAGTTAATATGAGACTGCTTTTGGGGCAGGTTATAAGGACTAATCAGTTTGATTTTACCGATTACTATTATACCTTTAATAATAACAGTACCGAGAAGATACAATTAGGTGGTATTAATTTTGACTATGGCTTACAGTATACTGCATCGTTGAAAAATGATTATTTCTTTAATGCAGGCGTTTCCGTTAATTCCGGTAAATACTACAAAACAAAGTATGAACATATAGCATTCAGGTATACTGCTTACAATACACAAGATACTATTTCATATGTTGCGAATGACTCTTCCAGGGCATACATTCCGGGAACTTTAAAACTAGGCATTTCATTTGGAAAGAAAGATAAATTTACAACTGGTATAGATTTCACCTATACTAAATGGTCAAACTCAAAAATTCCTGGCTCAGATGGCTATGCTGCTGACACAAAATCAATTCTTTTTGGGGCTGAATACATACCTGAGAAATTTTCAAATTACAGCTACTTTAAAAGACTCGAATATCGCATTGGCGGTCATGTTGCGGATAATTATTTAATAATTAACGGCGAACAGATAAAAGAATTTGGCGGAAGTATTGGTTTAGGTATTCCAATGAGAAGATTGTCTAAAATCAATATGTATTTTGATTTAACCAGGAAGAGCGGGTCAATTACTAATGGTCTTCATTCTGAAAACTATTACACATTTGGGTTGAGTCTTAACCTGTATGACTTCTGGTTTATAAAACGTAAATATGATTAGCTTTAATGCAGGTAGCTATTATTGCTTTATAGTTATTAAATTCAGCTGTCATATATGACACATTCATCAAACAAATTACTCACTATTTCCCTGATAACATTACTTGTAATAGTAGCAGTGGTGTTTTCCTCATGTGAAAATAAGGTTAATAATATCCCAAAATCAGATCTAAAGAAGCTTCCTGCAGTTACTGGTAAGGACATTGAAACAGTTTACCTCGATTCCGGACTGTTGCAACTTGTAATGACTGCTCCGCTTTTAGAACAGTATGATAATACAGCTTTCCCATATTCTGAATTCAAATCTGGCATCCATGTAATATTTTATGATGGCAAAAAAGAGCCTGTTGGGTCAGTTACTTCCAAATACGCAAAGTTTACTGATGCAGATAAAACATGGGAACTGAGAGACAGTGTGGTGGTTATAAATGAGAGTAATGATAAGCTCGAAACTGAAGTGTTA
>DATKUO010000179.1:0-41349 GCA_035530515.1 Bacteroidales bacterium | reverse complement strand
TATTTTCCTTGTGTAGCAACTTTTGCAGTACTTTTAAAAGAACTGGGTGTAATTGATTTATTGAAATCAACAGCTATAATGCTTTTATCAGCACTTCTCACCGGGGGACTGTTAAATTTAATCTTATCTGTAACGCTCAATTAATAAGAGTTCTTTTATAATTTGGGATATAAAATTCTAAAATATTTTAAGTAAAGTGAACATATGTTCATATTAATTTGTATCTTTGTATTATATATTACTGTGTACTCAGGCACTTTAATCTGGTTAAACGGTTAATATTAAACAAATTAAATATTAAACTTAAAAAATTAAGTATTATGCCAAGAGGAGATCGTACCGGACCAATGGGACAAGGTCCCGTAACCGGAAGAGCATTAGGTTATTGCCAGGGATTTGATTCCCCGGGATTTACAAAAGGAGTTGGAGGTGGAATGGGTAGAGGTTTTGGCTATAGAGGAGGTATGGGCAGAGGCAGGGGTTTCGGCAGGGGTCGGAACTTTGGCGGAGCTTATACTGAATCCTTTCCAGGCTATCCCTGGATGCCCTCAATGACTAAAGAGGATGAAGTTAAGCTACTTAAATCTGAGGCAGATGCACTCAGCCGCTCGCAGAAAGATATTGAAAAACGACTCGGGGAATTGGAGAAAGAGAAATAGTATTTGAAATTGTTTGGATTAATTTATAAAATAGTCAGATCAAATATTTTGTTTCTGTCCCATTCAAGCCAGTATTTTATGGATGTTTGACGGATAAGGTTCCAATAACTTTCATCCTCAAGCCCATAATTTTTAACTCCTTCATCGATGACTGACTTTAGTTTTTTCAGGTATCTGGATTTTAGTTTTATAAGGATGGAGTGGTTTTGATATGTAAAAACAGCCTGCGGTTTGGCAAGAGTGTCGTTTATTAAATGAATTGCTCCCTGTCCTAAAGTTGCTCCCGTACTCACTTGCAGACCGTCGTTCATGCAACTGAGAGGTTCTTTCGACCCTGCATAGGTGTTAATTTCAAGAAGATCAGTTCCTATACCGAAATATTCTCTTGCATAGATACCCATCTTTGCACCAACAATTGAGAATACCCCCAGGTGCCCATGGAATTCATCAGTCATTACACAGGCTTTCCATTCATCAATGCCATAGTAAGCTATTGCTGAATCCATAATTTGTCTTACATCATACACGTATAGTTCACGATTGACAGGGAAGCCGTAGAATGCAACAAAGTGATCTGATTTATAACGCCCTGTTATCATGTCGGTTAAAACTTCTTTTATTGCCTGAATGCTGTGTTTCTTATTAAAATGTACAGTTGTTTTATCTTCAGATGGGGTCATTTCAAATAATTCAGGGTTAGCCAGATAAATTGCTGCCAGTTCCTCACTTTGCCCTGATTTTCCAGGATTAGCTGACTGCTTGTGGATATTGCATATCACTTTTCCCAGAGTTGTTTTTGTCTCTCTGCATTGATTAATAAAACCGGCATCAACAATTGATGATTCATAATTCAGGTTGGAAATAATATTAATATCGATTCCTGATTTAAACAGACGATCAACTGCTATACTGTCGTATTCATAATTGTAGCCCTGTAATGGGTTAACCGATTCACTGTACCAGATTATTTCTTCAATTTTTTTGTATACTGCCTGATTATCCTGTAATACCTTGACCATATTTGTCAAAGGACCAAGGCAGACTATCGTCATCTCTTCTTTTGAAGTCTGAAGTAATTCAGATATAGAAACTTTAGCTGCCATTCCGGTTCCTGAACCAACAGGAATTGTATCAGCTTGGAATTCGTGCAAAAGAGTCGCAATTTTTTTTATCCCTTCATCCGAGTGTAGTTTACCATCAGAAGTTATGATGGCTTTTACAGTTATTCCGGGGTGCGATAATAGTAAACTGATAGCTATTAAATCATTGTCAGTACAGTCAGTATCAATGATAATACTGTGTTTCAATTTTGAATGTAAGGGACTTGTCCAAAGATTGCTACTTAACAATAATATGCAAAGGAGAAAAGTATATTTCTTCATTTCAGGTACGTTAGATAAGGATAATTAATTAATAGATTAATGTGTATATAATTCATCAGAATCTCATCTTAATACCTCCAAAAGCTGTTATGCCGGGCATTGAATAATAGAGGTTGTTTTCGTATTTCTGATTTAAGATATTCTCAGCACTGATAAAAAACTCAGCATACTTCCAAATCTTATATGAAATTTTAGAATTGAATAATGTATAATTCTGGAAGCTGATATTTGCAGAGGGATCGGTGTCGAGATGATTTACATACTGCACACTTGATGAAACCTGCCATTTACGCAGATTGTAGTTTCCACTTAAGAAGAGGTGATGTTTTGGCGTGGCATAAACAGGATTTTTCATATTGATATAGGAGTATGTCAGATTAAGGACTAAATTATTTACAGGATGCGCATCTGCTGCAAACTCAATCCCTTTGTTAAAAACTTCTCCAGCGTTTTGTAATCCAACTAATGGAACAGTAATAATCAGGTTATCGCCTTTAATAATATAACCTGTTAATTCAAATTTAAGTTTCTGATTAAAGAACGATTGCAAAAAACCTGTTTCATAACTCATTATTGTCTCTGGGCTTAGGTTTTCATTATGATTCCAGATATACAGTTCCCGTATTGTCGGACTTCGGAAACCCTTTGATATTGATGCTTTTAATGTAGAATGTCCTGTAATTTTGAATGTGAAACCACCGGCAGGGATCCACTCTTTTCCATAAATCTGATGGTCTTGCAAGCGCAAGCCTGCATTAAGTGTTAGCTTGTTAAATATTGTCTGCTGCACAAAACTGTAAACTCCTGCATCATATAGAGTTGTGTCTTTAAATAATATACCCTGACCATTCATTGCAAGTTCATTTTCGGCTCTTCCTCCATAAGTGAGATAATCTGCCCCGAGGGTTATATTATTACCTTTGAATAGTTTTATTGATTCATAAATATTCAGACCATAATTGGCATCTGTTGAATGAAATCCATCTGATATTTTATGTTCGCCAAAGTTGTAAAATATTTTTGCAGTGCCGGAATATTTTTCATAATTATTATCAATAGTAAAAGCCCAATAGCCTCTTGTGATATCGAGGGAACTGCCCGGGACTGCATTAATGGTATCTGGTCCGGGATCAGTTGCTTTAAAATGTGCCAGGCTGAGATCTGTAATTGCCTGTATATTATCATTTAATTCATAGGTCATTTTCAGATATCCGTTTGTGATACTGAAATCTGAATTAGGACGATGGCCGTCAGTCTGATCATGATTAATGGATGCGAACAGGCTTAATTTATTCTTTTTGTAGCCGGCAGATGCCATATATTTCTGAGTATTATATGAACCGTACATTAAATTGGCGCTTCCATTGAATCCTTCTTTGGTCTGCTTTTTTGTAATAATATTAATAACTCCTCCCATGGCATTGGAGCCATATAGAATAGAAGCAGGTCCACGTATAACTTCAACACGTTCAACATCAGATGCAACATATGAATCGGGGAGGGGATGTCCGAAAATTCCCATAAACTGAGGATGACCATCAATCAGCATTAAAACGCCTGTTGTCGGGCTGCCACCAATCCCTCTTATTGAGATTTGTCCTGCTGCATTGGCTGCCACTCCAAAACCCATTACACCTCGTTCGGTCACAAAAAGACCAGGTACACGTCCGTTTAATATTGGTAAAAGGGCCGATTCATTACTCTCCGTTATCTGAAGGTTATTAACCACTGAAATGGCCATAGGTACATTTCTTTTATTCACTTTTATTGTTGTCCCGGTAATTATCACTTCATCAAGATTTACTGTGTCCTGAAGAACTGATCGGGTCTCCTCCTGCGAAAATGCCGGTGGAGCTAATATTATTGAAACTGCCAGGGAAAAAAGTTGTATTTTCATAATTTTGACTTATTTAAATATTACGAATCTCATAAAACGTGTTACCAATATTATAAAAAAATTAATCGGTCTTGCTCATAATAAGTTTACCATGTTTAATACCCTTGATACTTATTAATTTATCGGAGAGTTCAGTAAGCTTTTTTGCGACTCCTTTAACTGCAATAATTTCCAGGCAAATTTCGTGACTAAGATGAAAATGTTGTAAAGACAAAATCACATCAAAGTAATTGTGCTGAATATCATTTGATTTGGTAATAATATCTTTCTTATGATGATCATAAGTCATTACAATTGCTCCGGCTACCATATTATTACATTGCCATTTCTTTTCTACAATGTTTTTTTCGATCAGGTGTCTTAATGCCTGAGAACGGTTTACAAATCTGTTGTCTCTAGCAAACAGATCGAGCTCTTTAAGCAGTTCTTCTTCGAGACTAATACTAAAACGGGTAACCGGCATCGTAATACGAATTTTTATAAAAGTAATACTTTTTTATAAAAAGCCCTCTTGATAATAAAAATTATTTAGTTTTAGAGATGAGTAGTTCTGTAATTCTTTCAAATGCCTCTGCAACTTGTTTGTTATTTTGACTGAAAACACTTTTGCCCTGTTCGGCTGCTTCACCTACCTCCATTACAAAAGGTATCTGACCCAGGAGCCATGTGTCAAATTCTATCGCCATTTTATGACCTCCACCTTTTCCGAAAATGTAATATTTTTCATCGGGATGTTGTTCTGGAGTAAACCACGACATGTTTTCAATTATTCCCAGTACCGGAACTTTCAAGTCTGGATTGGTAAACATTGAAGTGGCTTTACGTGCATCGTTTAAAGCAATCTCCTGAGGTGTAGTAACAATGATTGCTCCTGTCAGGTTAAGCTTTTGAATAGTAGTTAGCTGAATATCACCTGTTCCCGGAGGAAAGTCCACGATCATATAGTCTATATCTTCCCATGCAGTATTTTCATAAAGTTGTGTAACAGCGTTTGAAACCATAGGTCCTCGCCATATCAGCGACTGTTTTTTATCGATAAAAAAACCTATTGACATTATCTTAACACCGAACTTTTCGACAGGGAAAATCATCTCTTTATCACCAAAAGCTGTTACATCAGGTTTAGAATCTTCTATACCGAACATCCTGGGAATTGACGGGCCATAAATATCGGCATCAACAAGCGCTGTTTTATAACCTTCTCTTGCCATGGCTATAGCCATGTTGGCAGCAACTGTTGACTTCCCTACGCCTCCTTTTCCAGATGCTACAACTATAATGTTTTTAACTCCCTCCATGGGGATCTTTTCGAATAATTTATTCATAATTAGTTTTTCTTTGAGATTATTTTCCAGATTTCACCTAATTTTTTACTAATATCCAGATTAGAGTTATATTCTAAAATGCTTTTTCCGTGTACCATCGCCTCCACCATTTGTTTGTCAAAGGCCAATTGCCATGTTGTGGTAATTCCATTTTCATTGCACCATTCTTCAATTTGTTTGGACATTGAAGGATTAAGATCGCATTTGTTGATGATAACATAAGCCTGTAATTTAAATTTTTGAACAATCCCCATGGTTCTTTGCATATCATGCAGTCCGGAAATAGTTGGTTCGGTGACGATTACAACTTTTTCTACCCCGGTTATAGTAGAAATTACAGCACAGCCTATGCCGGGAGGTCCGTCAAGTATAACCATATCAATTTCATTTTCTACAGATAACTTTTTAGCCTTATCACGTACCATAGTTACAAGTTTTCCTGAGTTCTCTTCTCCGGGCGCAAGACGGCCATAAACCATTTTCCCTTTACGGAAACTACCAGAATACATACGGCTTTTATCACTGGGAATCATATTGATGGCATTCTCAGGACAGATATGTGAACAAAGGAAACAGCCATCGCATGATACTTCTGATATTGTAACTATATCGTTTTTAAGAGAAATTGCATCAAAGCGGCAGTAATTTATGCATAATTGGCAGTTGGTACATTGGTTATAGTCAATAACAGCAGTTTGTGCACCAATGTAAACCTCTTCTTCTTCATGGGATGGATTAAACAGCAGAAAAAGGTTTGCTGCATCAACATCGCAGTCAGCAAGAACTACTTCCCCGTTCATTGTAGCGAATGCGGCGCTAATACTTGATTTGCCTGTTCCGCCTTTACCGCTGATTATTGCTATTTCCATGTTTTTCAAGTATTTTTTTGATTATTGTAAGAAGTTGATTAGCCAAAACAGAATCAGTCTTTGATACTATTTTCCCTGTTGAGTATAATCCTGCGATCTTCTTATCGAAAGGAATCTCCAATAAAAGGGGAATATTCTCCTGCCCAAGGTAATCCTGTACCTTATTATCTCCTAATCCCGCCCGGTTGATAATTACTCCTAGTGGTTTATCCATAGTTCTTAGTGTCTCAACACTCTGCTTAAGATCGGAAAGTCCAAAGGGTGTGGGCTCTGTAACCAATAAAACATAATCGGCAGATGAGACTGTTTGTATAAAAGGGCATGATGTTCCGGGTGGTGAATCAAGTATTACAATATCGGTCTGATCATCAATTTGTTTTATTGCAGATTTTATAACAGGAACAGGTGACATTACTCCAATATTCATCCGGGCTTCGATGAGATTGGGCAGTTTGTTGGTTGAATATAAGCTCACATGTCCCAACGATACTGGTTTCTCAGAAATTGCTTCAAACTTACATGCAACACTGCATGCACCGCAACCATGACAAAGATCTTCTATAACATTTATTATTTTTTTTTGTGGCAGTATAAATATTGCATTGTAATTACAGTATTCATAACATTTGCCACAAAAAGTGCAGATATCGCTATTAATAACCGGAACTTGTTGAGTAACTTCTGATTCACTAATAAAATTTCTTTCGAAGAATTCAAGTGAATTTGGAGCTTCAGCATCACAATCTACCAGTATTGCTCTGTAATTATTTTGTAGAAGCGTATAAAAAATATTGGTTGAAATGAATGTCTTCCCTGTACCACCTTTTCCGCTGGCAATCGCAATTTTAATCATATTTTGTTAGTCATAATTGAGGCGGGTTGATTCATCTGAAAGAGAAGGTTTAATCGCCTCCTGCAGAAATTTATTGTTCCATGTATCCAAATTAGTATGAGTGATAAAATATTTTTGAGGGATGGGGTGTGTCCCAAAAACTACCTCCATATCATACTTTTCTGTGATAAACTTCTTAAAGTGTTCTATATATGGACATGGAGGATATCCGACAAGAAATCCGGTGGCAAAGTGTATACGTGTAACTCCGTTTTTCTTCATCTCTTCAGGAGCATATTCGATATTTCCGCCCGGACAACCTCCGCAGGTAGTAAATGCCGCAACTTCAAGTTCCATATCTTTATAGATTGAAAAAGCACCCTCACGGGCAGCAGCAGCTCTGAAGCATTTGCCTCCGGCACAGGTGCGATACCTGTCACAGATAATAATCCCGATTTTCACTTTTTTCATTAATTATGACATTTATTGGTAACCTGTCTTGAATGCATCCATTAATGGTTTCTCATTTTTGATGCGATAATCTCAGCTGCTTTAATTAATGGATAACCAGCTGGAGAAGCAGTTAAGCAAGGATGTGTACCTATTTGGGATGTTAGCAATGAATTAATTGACATCCGGTTTTGGATCGCAAGTCCTATTACGTTTGTGAGTTCACCTGTGCTTAATCCGGCAATAACCTCACCACCAATAATAACACCTGAATTATGTGCTGCAATAAGTTTCACAAGTTGTTTATGGGTATCCGGCAGATTTCCCGGGTGACGATCTATTCCTTCAAATGTTCCGGTAATCACATCAATACCTTCTTCTTTTGCTCTGGCTTCAGTTACACCTGCGGTTCCGAATCCTGTGTTTCCTAACGCAGTTGAATAGATTGCAATTGTTCCACTGAATGTTTTTACAACATTGAGGTTAAAAAGATTCATTCCTGCAATCCGGGCCTCAGCACAAGCTGTAGAGGCAAGCATAGTGGCAACGCGGCTGCGGGTTATAAAGTCACGTTTCTGTGCACAATCGCCAACAGCAAAAACATTTTTAACATGGGTGCGCATATATTCATCTACTGCAATAAACCCGCTTTCGTCAACATAAATGTCAGATTCTTTTGCAAGTTTAGTATTGGGTTTATAACCTACCGAAAGAATGACAGCATCAACATCAGCAATTTCTCCATTTTCAAGTTTTACAGCTTCTACTTTTTTATCTCCAAGTATCTCCTGGATACCGTTTCCAGTTATAATTTTCACTCCTCTTTGGACAAGTATATCCTCTATTCTTTTAGATAGCTCAACATCAAAAGCCAAACTTAGAATGTCGGGTTGTTTTTCTACAAGCACAACTTCATGCCCATGTTTTATTAATTCATCAGAAAATTCAACCCCAATAAATCCGGCACCTATTACAACTACTTTCTTAAGGGATGCCAGTTTGGTCTTCATCTCATCGAGATAGGTTTTGTTTTTAGGTATTACAAAAACATTCTCTTTTTCGCCACCCTTCAACCATTTTGGTTTAACAGGGCTAGAGCCGGTTGCTATTACAAGCTTTTCATATTGGATTACTTCTCCACTTGCCAGCTCAGCTGTTTTAGCTTCTTTGTTTATTTTGACCACTTCGTCAACAAGAGACTCGATACCGGCTTTTCCCAGCATATTATCAACAGGCATGATATTCTGTGTACTACTGTCAAGTGTGCCGAATATATATGGGATTCCACAAGGAACCATCATCTCTTTTTGCATCTTGACGAGTATGAAATTTTTATCTGGCCATGAAGATTTACCTGTTAATGCAGCAACCATTCCAGCAGCACTTCCTCCGATAATTAATACATCTGTTGTTTTCATTGTTTGTTAAATTTAAGTTGCGTTATAAGATTTTAATAATTATATATCGTATTAAAGTTAGTCGTTGTATTGTAATATCCTGATCAGCAACATCTGAGTACCTGAGGCTTCTCTGGTATTCCTATGTTCTCCCCGTTTCGACCAAGATATTTTTTGGCAGGGTCGTAGATTATTCCCAATTTATCGAGCAAAGGCTCAACTGTTACCTGGTGAGTTTGCAAACCGATATCCCATGGATCGTAGCCTAACAAAAGCCCGGCAAGTTCCTCATAGGTTAACACGGGAATTCCGTAACCATTTTCACCATAAGTTTTTCCTTCCATTTCAGCAATTACATATTGCCATCTGTCGAGGAAGAAAGTACACCCAGGGCAGTTGGCTATAATAAGGTCCGGTTTAAAGGGCAGCATCGAATCGAATTTCTTCTTTGAATTAGTGACAGAATATGATCTGTTTGATTTAAGCAGGTATTGTCTGAATCCGAAACCGCAACAATGCCGTCGTTCAGGATAGTCAACCTGATTACCTCCCCAATCGTCAATTAAACCTGCCAGGACATATGGATATTCAGCACCGCCTATCCCTTCTTGTGGAAATATCTTGGCATAATGACATCCTATATGATCCACAACCTTAAGTGGCTCATTGCTATTATGATTTGTCAGACTATATTTCGACTTGGCTGCAATCTTTTTACGAAACTTGTATATAACATCACTGGCATGGACCAGATTTTTTGGTATTTCGAAGGTTTTGCCTGTGGCCCGTTTTAGTGCTTTCCGTGTCTCTTTCTCTGTTTCCGGGAAATGTTTCCATGTTTCCATCACTTCTACATAGAGGCCAAATGAGGTGACACATGAAACGACAAAATTTTCATATCCGGCTTCGTTCATCAAGGCAAACTGGCGTGCAATTACAGTCATTGTTGTTTCCAAAGGAATCAATCCTGAATGGTAGGCAATCCCCGTGCATGTAGTTTGTCGTGCATCATCAAAAATATCTTTTCCCAGTTCATTTTTCAAAATGTTCAGATAAAGATTTTCAGCTGCCGGGAAGAAATTTTGTCTGATGCAACTGCGGGCAAAATAATAGTGATCATCCGCTATTTCTTTCTGGTAGGCTGACCAGTTCTCATTTTTTCTTGCCTTCATTATGAGATATATTTAGTTATGTGGCAAATTCGGGTACTATTCGTTATATAGAAATTTGAAATAATCATCTTTGTCTTCTTTAAAATCTATGTTAAGTTCTTTTGCCTTGGTAGCAGAATACTTTTCAATCTTTTTAAATCGTTGAGTGCCTCCTGTTTCATCAAATATTTTTTTGAGATCACTAAGTGAATTTTGTGATGTTTTACGAAGTGTACCTGATTGTTCTTTATTGTAGCTTGTTCCAAGCCGTTCCAGCATTGACTCTCTGTTTTTTCTTAACCATTCCCATATAGGTCCCTGTTCGGGATACATTTCATTGTCAACTTCATCAATATATACACAGTACCCATATTTAAGAATATGGTCTCCCACAGTTCGTTTGATTGCAAGTTGTTTTCTCCCCTGTTGGCTTTCAATAAAAAAGCCTGTTTCAATAGACAAAGCTCTTAATGCCTGGATTATGTATCCGGGAGTATTACCACGGGGGCATCGTGTCTTACATGAAAGACATTCGCCGCAATACCATATAGTATCGCTTTTTAACAGCTTCTCTAATTCATCTTCATCTTTTTGCTGAACGATATTAACTACCATCCGGGGATCGTAATCATATATCTGGGCTGCAGGACAAATGGCAGTACAAATGCCACAATTGAAACAAGCTTTCAAACCTTCAATATAACGGACATCTTTTTCTAATTCCTTGTATAATTCTTTCATTGTTTATACTACTTGTCTATGAAAATATTTTCTGAAAATAGTATTCTGACATTTTGTAATAAACATTTTCATGATGCTGATAACTTTCTGATATTATTTAATTTCCGGTATATCAACTTGCGCTTTAGATTGCTTATTTTATCAATAAACAGGATACCTTCAAGATGATCGAATTCATGCTGAAAAATTCGTGCTTTTATACCATCAAGTTCTTCTTCTATAATGTTAAAGGATATATCCTGGTATCTGACCAACACTTTTTCCGGGCGTGCAACTTCTTCGTAAATACCTGGCAAACTAAGACATCCCTCTTTATAAATTTCAGGTTCAGCACTCCTGTCAATTATTACAGGATTAATAAAAACTCCTTCAAATCTTTCAATTGTTATGTCATCTTCGACAAGTGGTGAAGTATCAATAACAAATGCTCTTTTTAAAAAATTAATCTGTGGTCCTGCCAATCCTATACCTTTAGCTTTTTTAAGAGTATCAAACAGCATTTCAGTAATTTCCAATATTTTATCTTCTTCAGTAATATCTATTGAATGTTTTCTGAGAACTGAGGAACCATATAAAATAATTGGTGTAACCATTTTTTAAATTTGAAAATGATATTCCCGCAGATAATATTTGTTATCGTTATAAAGAACCTTTTTAATTAATCGTTGTTTGACAAGAGAGTCAACTATCTGGAAATCAGCATTATTGCTTTGTAATAGTTCCATCAGTGAATCCTCTCTTAAAGGATGAACTGCTGTAATATTAAGTATATCTTCATATATATTGCCGGTATAACCTGCATCGGTGCCTTCAAAACCTGTCAGTAATTCTGTATTGATATTATTATTAATAAAAATCTGCCATGCTCTGGTTATAATCTCAGGGAGGGGTGGTTTTACTGATTTATGTGCAGGGGGTCTTATAGGAATTGACAGATAAGCTTTCAGGGGATTTAATTTCATAATAAAATCAGAGATAGAGGAAACATTTTCAACGGAATCGTTTATGCCTTCAACCAACATTGTCTCTGTGCAAAGGATCCCGGAGAATTCCTTTGAAAAAATCCCGATACCGTTCAAAATGTTTTCAAAATCCAGGTCAGGAGAGGGTTGGTTAATATTCTGCCATGTTTCTTTATCGCCGGCGTCCATTTTTAAAGATACCCAGTCTGCAAGATTAAGGTCCTCTCTTACCGATTTATTATCTATCAAAGAAGCATTTGTAATAACTGCTATTGGGATACCAATTTTTTTCAACAATTTTATAGATTTCCCCAGATTTATATCAAGAGTAGGCTCTCCGTTTGAAACAAAAGTCAGGTAATCGGGCACATTGTCCTTGTTGAGTTTCTGAATGTGCTGTTCGATTTTTTTTAAAATATTCTCAGGTTTAAAAAATGGTTCTCTTTTAATGCTTTTTTTCATCGTGTTTCCGACCTGGCAATAAATACAACCATAGGAGCAGACCTTTGGAGAGACTATATTATTTATTCCAAGGCTTTTTCCAAGCCTTCTTGATGGTACAGGACCAAAACTTATCATAATTATTTATAATATAAGAGTTCAAGTATACTTTTTAATTTAGCAGGAGGTATTATACACAACAAAGCTGTCTTTTTTAACTTTCATAAATTCGGCCATAACATCACATTTAACCATTAACAGGAAAAAAATGCGATCATCATTTAGGGGGATCAGTCCTTCAAGGTTGCCCTGGCCTTTAGAGATAATAAGATCAGCTTTCCTGAAATATTCTTGAAACTGCTTGTTCGATTTGTCTGGAATAGTAGAAGGAGCATCGTAACCGTTCGAAATAACATTGATAATATCTTTCATGCCAACATATTCTGCATCTTCCATTGTAGAATCATTTATGACCGGCGCTCCTCTGACTACGTAAGTGAGATTATGGTGGTTAATTGTCTGAATAAAAAGTTTATCAAATACAATTTCCCCTGCATTATCTCCCAGATATAGAATAGTATCTGCTTTCTTTATTGCATTTTTTAATTGTTTTGAATGATCGATGGCAAATTCACAATTAAGAGCTTTATGGATAGTTGCCTGCAAATTAAAATTGTCATTCGCAGCAAAATCGATAATATTTCCTGCAATTCCCAGCCGCAAAGCAGTTCCAAAAGAATCAGATGATTGCCCTATTAGCTCTTGTAATCCAGGAAACATATTCATAGCCAAGTCATTATACTTCTTTTTCTCTTGTCTGTAAGGATCAGGATTAAGAGTATAACTTCTTAATAAAACATGAAGTTGCCTGGCAAATTCAGGAGAGATAAAGCTATCCGGTCTATTCTGATATAAACTGACCATATCATTCGTAAAGCAATTTTTTGCTTCTTTGGAAATATTTTCCTTTTCAAGTAATTTTTCAAATGCCCTGACGAAACAATAAAAGCAGCGGTAATCTGAAATCATCTACCCATAAGATTAATGATCGCAATAATTTGCCCCGGCTGCCAGTGAATTATTCAACAGGTCATTGGCTAACTCTTTATGACTTTTAATCTGTGCTCCTACAAAGACATTTATTTTTTGCTGATTAAACAGATTTATAGCTCTTTGACCCATGCCTCCGGCAATAACATCAGTTACTTTTTTTTCAGCTAACCATGCTGGAAGTAAATCCGGCGCATGGGGAGGTGGTGTAACTAAAGTTTCTTTTGATATTGAGTTGTTTTCAGTATCTACAATTGCAAATTGCTGACAATGACCAAAATGCGAGCATAATATCCCGTTTTCAAGCGGGATGGCAATACGTTTTTTCATATTTAAATTATAATGATTAATAATATTATTTTATAGATCCGCTTTGTAAGCGTTTACCTTTTCCTGTTCCACCGCCTGATTTACGGCGTTTTCCCTGTCCTTTTCCAAGTTTTGCTAAATCTTCTTCTTTCAGTTCCTTTTTACAGAGACCCAGTCCGCGACCTGTTTTCGGACCCTTAGATTCAGGTCCTTTCCCATTTAGTTGTGGCATAACTTTTTGTATTATTTATTTAACATAGTGATAATTTCACTTACACTTTTTTCCGGTTCTTTCAGTACAATCATTTGAATTTTAAGACTATCGAGCAAGGATTTAACTTTAATTCCAAATTCCCCTGATATTATCTTTTGAACATTATGTGATGCAACCATTTGTATTGATGCAGGACCGGCACCATTCTGAGCATCTTTGTTAGGATTGGGAATAAATTCCATCTCTTCTTTTTCAGTATCATAAATTACAAAAAATGCACAACGGCCAAAACGTTGATCCAATTTGCTTTCCAGATTGTTTCCTGTACTTGTTATAGCTACTTTCATATTTAATATTTATTAATAACTTTTGGTGTTTCTATTGTAAGGGCTTCCTTTTCTTACCATGCTTTTGCTGCATCTGGGGCAAATTTCTTCATTGCATCGACGTCCAAACTGATGAGGTTGTTCGTAGTTGCAATGTGGACAAATGCATAAATTATTGACCCGTGTCGATTCTTCAAATTCATCATGTTGATAATCAGATATTTTGGTGCTTTTACACAACGGACACTCTATGATGGCTTCCTCTATATACGGATTATTAAAAAGACAACCACAATTACTGCATGAGAACCATCCACTATCAAAATAAATCTTTCCTCCCTCAATAATTATCTGTTTTCCGAGTACAAGCGCTTCTGCAATCTTTTGTCGGGCTCTTGCATAAATGCGAGTCAGTGTTGGCCTGGATACGTCCATTATAATGGAAGCTTTGTGGTGATTTAGCATTGTGAAATCACATAGACGTATTGCTTCGTATTCTTCAAGGTGCAGAAACACATTTTCTGTATTTACCGTATTACTTTTGTTGCCATAAGGCTTAAATCCTGATATTATTGGGGGACTGCTTACTTTTCGGAGTCTTATTGGTCTCGGCGACATAAATAATATCAATATTTCACTACAAAGATAATGAACATATGTTCAATATACAAATTATTTTCAAGATTATTTTTGGAGATATAAAGAGTAAGACGGAAGCCCGAAGTCAGAAGTCAGAAGAAAAAGTATGGAGATAAACTTCTGACTTCTGACTTCTTGGATTTCAGACTTCAGACTTCAAACCATTGTGAAATAGTTGAAATATTCTTTACGGGAGTTGCTGAATAGTGAAATTCATTTGTATGTCGGTCGTAATTATAATCTTTCCCCCAATTTACTGCATTAATTGTAGTTTGTCTTATAGCATCTGTAATGAAGAATAACTCATCGTTTGTCATGGTAGGATGAAGGGATAGTCTGATCCATCCTGGTTTCATGGAGAGATCTCCTGCATCAATTTTATCGGTTATCTCTTTCGACAGACTAATGTCAACATCCAGAAGAAAATGACCATAAGTTCCTGCGCAGGAACAGCCTCCTCTAACCTGTATCCCAAATCTGTCGTTTAGCAGGCTGGTAACAAGGTTGTGATGCACATTGTCAATATAAAATGAAAATACACCCAGTCTCCGTTGAATATCGGGGGCAAGAAGATGTAGTCCGTCTATTTCGGATAATTTATTGAATGTTATCTCAATAAGTTCTTTTTCACGCTGATGGATCCTTGAAGTGCCCATTTTCTCTTTTAGAGAGACCGCCAATGCTGCCTTAATTCCCTGAAGAAATCCTGGTGTTCCACCATCCTCCTTAACCTCAATATCGCTAATGTAACTGTATCCGCCCCATCTGTTTGTCCATTTAACTGTACCTCCTCCGGGGCTATCGGGAATATTGTTTTTATAAAGAACTTTATTGAATACCAAAACACCTGCACTACCGGGTCCCCCAAGAAACTTATGCGGTGAGAAAAAGATGGCATCAAGTTGTTCCATGTTATCAGAAGGGTGCATATTGATATCGACATAAGGTGCTGAAGCAGCATAGTCAATAAAGCAATATCCATTATGTTCGTGCATAATCCGCGCAAGTTCATAATAAGGCGGGAAATAGCCTGTAACATTGGAACATGCTGAAAAAGAACCTATAAGCAATAGGCGGTCTTTGTATTTTACTATCTCTTTTCTCAATATTTCCGGATTTACTGTAAGTTCGGGTGTAGGCTCTAAAACAACAACATCAGCAAGAGTTTCAAACCACGACATATGGTTTGAGTGGTGCTCTGTATGAGTCAGAAAAACAACCGGACGTTTTTCATTAGGAATGTCTTTACACTTTTTGTAATCTCCATGGGTAAAAGCACAAAAATTAGCTGCTTGTTCCGGAACCTTTAAACCAATAATTCTTTGTAGTTTAGCAATTGCCGAGGTCATCCCGGAACCTGTAAATATCAGAACATCATCATCATTGGCATTGACATGTTGTTTAACTCTCTTCTGAGCGAGATGATAAGCATCTGTCATAGCCTTTCCGGTAGCTGTCGATTCGGAATGAGTATTACCCACCATAGGGCCGATATCGTCAGAAATACGTTCTTCAATTGGAGAGTAAAGTCTTCCGCTGGCTATCCAATCGGCATAAACCAACTTTTTTGTTCCGTAGGGTGTTTCTATCTCTTTATCAATACCAATAATTTTCTTACGGTATTGATCAAAATACTTTTCAAGCTCTGTCATAATAAAATTTTACAGATCAAAATTATCAATAATTTGGCAATAATTACAGTAATTGATTACATCGTAGTAAGTTATTTTTCCGTCTGTTGTGCATTTTATGTTGCCGCTAAGCGAAGTTTTAAACTTAGCTTTTAATACCATGTAGTCTCAGACTATATTTTACTTACGACGAAGTAACAGACTTAGCCGGGCTTTGAACCGGTTTTATTGTTTTCCCTAAGCATCTGAAGTATGTCAATGGGAGGGATGATCTTATTTAAAATTATATTGTTGAGGTACAGTGGTATAGCGGCGCAACGCCACAATCGTACAAGACAACAAGACAAACTATTTGATCTTATAATGATCTTCTAAAATCCTACGGAATAGTTTTCCGGGTAAAATATATTTTAATAACACTGCGATTTTTTGTTCAAATGAGGCGATTATATATCTCTGATGTGGATTTTTACACTCTACGATATTAACAACTTTTCTGGCCATAATTACCGGTTCCCAACCGTTGGTTTCATCTTCCTCAATAATCGTCAGAGTCTTTGTAAATTGTTCATAATATGGATCTGTTGTAGCTGTTGGGGCCAGGAAATTACGGCGATTTGCTGAGTTATTCGTATGAAAATCACCCGGATTAATTAATATTACTTTAATATTGAACTGTCTGACCTCCATCCTGAGAGCTTCACTGAAACCTTCAATGGCAAATTTACCTGCTGAGTAGAAAGCCTGGAAGGGTAAACCCATTAGTCCGCCAATAGAACTAAAATTAATGATTGTGCCGCTACCCTGTTTTCGCATAACAGGCAATACTTCTCTGGTAAGATGAACCATCCCCATGAAATTTGTATCCAACTGAAGTTTTATGTTTTCAATAGGAGAGGTCTCAATCGGACCACCTGTATGCATTCCGGCATTATTTATCAGAACATCAATCTTACCTTCTTTTTGAAGAACAGTCTGAATAGCTTGCTTTATAGATTCAATATTGATCAGATCCATTTTGAGAGCAGTGACAGCCGGGTTTATCTGAGAATCTTTTCGAACTGTACCATAAACAGTATGTCCCTTAGCTGCAAGAAGTTCTGCTGTTTGTTTTCCGAAGCCAGAAGAGATTCCTGTTATTAGAATAACTTTTTTCATTTTTAAAAATTTATTAGTTACACAGAATCACGGAGAATATATCTCTGTGAAACTCTCTGCTTCTCTGTGTCACTCCGTGTCACAAAAATAATTGTCTTTGAAGAAATTCTTAGTGCAGAATATCCAGCGATTTTGCAACTTTTGTAATCTTTTCAATTGAAATCTCTACCTGTTCCTTTGTATGTGTAGCCATTAGGGAATACCTGATGAGGCAATCTTCTTTTGATACAGCAGGTGAAACAACAGGATTTACGAAAACCCCATCTTCAAGCAACATCTTTGTTAGATAAAGGGCCTTAATATCATCCCTGATAAAGAGAGGTATTATCGGTGTTTCGGATTTCCCGGTGTCGAATCCGGCTGATTTGAAGCTATCAAGGGCATAGGCAGTGATATCCCAGAGATGTTGGATCCTTTCCGGTTCATTTTCCATTATTTCAATTGAAGCAAGTACGGCAGCAGCTGACGCAGGAGTCATACTCGCGCTGAAAATCAGTGATCTTGAGTTATGTTTAATGAAATTGATCACCTCTTTATCAGCAGCAATAAAACCACCCAGAGAAGCAAATGATTTTGAAAAAGTACCCATTATAAGATCGACTTTATCAGTCAGTTCGAAATGTGAAGCAGTTCCTGATCCGTTTTTCCCCAGAACGCCAATTGAGTGAGCGTCATCGACCATAACTGATGCATTATATTTTTCAGCCAGGCTTACCAGTTCAGGTAATTTAATAATATCACCTTCCATTGAAAAAATGCCATCAACCACAATTAGTTTTATACGATCTTTTTCGCATAATTTTAACTTGCTTTCAAGGGCATCCATATTATTATGGTCGAATTTTAGCACTTTCGAAAACGATAGTCTGCTACCTTCAATAATTGAAGCATGGTCGAGCTCGTCAAGCAGAAGATAATCGCTGCGTCCGGCAAGCAGTGATACTACTCCAAGGTTTACCTGAAAGCCTGTGCTATAGCAGAGTGCTGCATCTTTCTTAACCAGTTGGGCAAGTTTTTCTTCAAGCTTGATATGGATATCAAGTGTTCCGTTCAGGAACCTTGATCCGGCGCAACCGGTACCATATTTGTCAATAGCTGCTTTTGCAGCCTCTTTTACTTTAGGATGATTAGTAAGACCAAGGTAGCTGTTCGATCCGAACATCAAAACCTTTTTCCCGTTAATAATTACTTCCGTATCCTGTTCTGATTCTATTGCCCTGAAATAGGGATAGATACCAGCCTGCATTGCTTTCTGCGGGGCATCGTAGCCTGAAAATTTATCTTTTAAAATTCCCACTCGTATATCTTATTAGGTAAGAAAATTGAGCTCAAATTTAGAAAAATTTAGATCATGTAGTATAGTTGCCTCATTTTTGATATAATATATTTTACAATTACGCACATATACCCATATGATAAATATTATTGATTTTTATGAATGGGATTAGGTGGGCAAAGCAAACTCTGGCTCACTCCAAAATTTTTCTAATAATATTTGGAAAATATTAAGATGAGGGTTACTTTTATGCCCGAAATCAAATTTATTAATTGAATGGACGAGGACCCGGCGGAAATATTAATCTTAACCCTGATGTAGAGGGATAGCCCGTTCTCCGGTCACTTCCTCCTGTATCATTAACAGTAAGGAGGTGGCTATGACTTCACTCACAACTTTTTATTTAAGCGGAATAATTGGTAAAGAAGCTTTTGGTGCCGATGGCGATGCTATTGGAATAATAAAAGATTTACTTATTAATGCCGTGCCTTCAGGACAAAATGATCCGAACCAGCAACTTGTAATTGGAGTCAGTCTTAAGATTCGAAAGGAGATTAAATCCTATTCCTTTAAGAGCTTCATGGTTACAAAAGCAAGAGAAATGCTTAACGTAACATGTACAAATCTTGTTGAGCTCCGGAAAGCGGATGTTGATAGTGGAATGTTACTCAAGGAAAATATTCTCGATAGGCAAATAGTGGATATGAATGGACGCAAACTTGTAAGGGTTAATGATGTGAGGCTTGTAACGCTGCCAACAGGAACATTCACTATAGCTGTTGATATAGGTATTGAGGGACTTTTGCGCAGGATAGGGATCTCCATACCGATAAAAAGATTTCTCTCTCTCTTTAAAGTAAATATACCAGCAAAATTTATCCTCTGGGACGATGTTCAGGCAATAGATTACTCAAACCTTAATATCAGACTTTCTAAAAGTTATGCTAAACTGCACACTCTTCACCCTTCTGATCTGGCTGATATACTTGAGGATATGGGTAAGAAGTCCAGTATGTCGGTTTTCTCTGCTCTTGATGAAGAAAAAGCAGCTGATGTTCTTGAAGAACTTGAGACTCGGGCCCAGATTCATATTGTTGAAAACCTTCCAATTGATAAAGCTGCAGATGTTCTTGAAAAAATGCCGGCTGACGAGGTGGCTGATATCATGGATGAGCTTGAAGATGAGAAAGTTGAATTACTACTTCAGGAAATGGATATCGAATCATCGCAAGAGGTCAGAGAGCTGCTTGAATACCCTGATAACTTTGTAGGGAGCCTGATGACAACCGATATAATATCTTTTAATCCAGAAATAACAGTTGAAGCGGTGATAAATGAACTTCGCAATACCAAGCCTGAACCTTCTGAATTATACAACCTGTTTGTAACTGAGACTAATGACAAATTAATTGGGACTTTTAATTTGCGTGATCTTGTCATTGCCCCGCCCAAAACAATGGTTAGCCAGATAATGAAGTCTGAACCGTTATTTCTTTATGATAATCAGAAGATAGATGATATAGCAGAATTAATTTCAAAATATAATCTTCTCGCTGTCCCGGTTGTTGATTTGGATAACCAGCTTCAGGGAATGGTTGTTGTTGACGATGTTGTTGAAGATTTGATTCATAAAAGGAGGACCAATAGAAGGTAAAATTCAAAAGTTAAAAGTTTGACGAAGTCGAGACTTCGCTAAAGTAAAAAAACAAAAGATAATCTGGTATAATCATGATCAGGATAAAACATAAGGGATCCCGGTTTTTTAAAAGGATGGCAATATTTTTCGCCATCCTTGGTCCTGGTATAATTACAGGAAGTGTCGACAATGATGCAGGTGGTATTGCTACATATTCTGTTGCTGGAGCAATGTATGGATATGGATTGATCTGGACACTGATTCCATCATTCATTGTTTTGCTGGTTGTTCAGGAGATGAATGCACGTATGGGTATTGTTACAGGTAAAGGGCTATCTGATCTGATACGCGAAAATGCCGGGATGAAGACCACTTTTTTCATATTTATTGGATTACTTTTCTCAAATATAGGCAACACAACAACTGAATTTGCGGGTGTTGCCGGAAGTATGGAGATTTTTGGTATTAGCAAATACATTTCTGTTCCTGTTGTCGCAATAATGATATGGTTTCTGGTTGTGAAGGGAACTTATAAGATAGCGGAGCGTATATTTCTGATATTCAGTGTGTCATTGCTTTCGTATGTTGTATCAGCATTAATGAGTAAACCGGAATGGGGGGAGATCGGATCTGCAATAATTCACCCTCAGCTTGAAATGAATACCCAGAGTATTGCGATGGTTATTGCACTGGTAGGTACCACTATTGCGCCATGGATGCAGTTTTATATGCAATCGTCAGTGATTGAGAAAGGATTAAAAATGAAGAATTTTAAGTATACGCTTATTGATATAACTGTTGGCTGTGTTGCGACAATTGTTGTTGCTTTCTTTATTATGGTAGCTTGTGGCGCAACATTACACCCAAATGGTATTCAGATATATGAGGCTAAAGATGCTGCACTTGCTCTGAAACCTTTTGCAGGGAGGCTGGCGTCAGGTGTTTTTGCTTTTGGTCTATTTGTAGCATCAGTCTTTTCAGCAACCATTTTGCCCCTGGCAACAGCTTTCTATGTTTCTGAAGCCTTTGGGTTCGAGGCAGGGATTGATAAAAAATGGGATGAAGCAAAAGAGTTTTATACTCTCTATACCGGGATACTGATCATTTCCGTAATTATTATTTTAATTCCTAATGCTCCGCTAATTCAGATTTCAATATGGACACAGGTTTTAAATGGGATTCTTCTTCCTGTTGTTCTTGTGGCTATGGTTTTGCTAATAAACAATAAAAAGATTATGGGAACATTTGTCAACAAACCCATGCAGAATATTATTAGCTGGGGAGCTGTAATTATTTTGACCGTCTTATCACTTATGCTTCTCATTATGCCTATGATAAACAGGTAGTGGAAAAAATTATTCAGAGGGCCACTCCCCGTTCAAAAATGATCTGGGATTAATCTTTGCCGGGTCGAGAATCACATGCTTAATCTGCTTCCTGTTCCATGTATAGGTTATATGTATTAATCCATCAGTTGTCTGAATTACAGCAGGGTATGAAAACGCTGTACTTCCAAACCATGCTGCCAGTAATCCATTGCGATTCTCTATAATAGTTGAAGCGTGACAGCTTGGAAATACAACATCTCCAGGCTGATAGATAAATTCTGATCTGACAATGCATTTCTCTCCTTTAAAAGGATTTGAACTGATAACTATACCGCATGTGATAAGAAAGAATGCTGAGAAGAATAGTCTTTTCATCGTTTCCCAATTTGATAATTTTCAAATTTAAATATTAGATTTGCATATTAGGTTACTAAAATTTCAATTTATGAAAATAGTTTAAATTTTAGATATTGATGGACTACGGATACTTTGATTCATATTCTTACCATACCCGGGTAAAAGAGCATTTCTCATTAAAAGAAAAATTTCTTTTAAACAATCGTCTATTCTTCATATTAAAATATGCTTCGGTTGTTTTGCGTACAAGGAAGGAGGCTATAAGAAAAGTATACGGTACCAAAGAATGGGCCTATTCTTCGTTCGAGATTTTCCGGTTTATTGAAATGGTTGGTGGAAAATTTCATATAACGGGCATGGAGAATATTGCAAGTCCCGAAGGGCCTGTACTTTTCATCAGTAACCATATGAGTACTCTTGAAAGCATGATTTTCCCATCTATAATTGCACCACACAAAGAGCTAACTTTTGTTGTTAAGGAGAGCCTTGTCAAACACCCGCTTTTTGGTGATGTCATGAGGTCGAGGAATCCGATTGTAGTAGGACGGATCGATCCAAGAAAAGACTTTGAAGCTGTTATGAACGGTGGTGTAGATTTGTTATCAAAGGGGATTTCTATTGTTATTTTTCCGCAAAGTACGAGAAGCCTTGATTTTGAACCCAAGGAATTCAATTCGCTTGGTATCAAGCTCGCAAAAAAGGCCGGAGTTGTAGTAGTTCCGGTGGCCATAAAAACTGATTTCTGGGGCAATGGGAAGTGGATAAAAGAACTTGGACCTCTCGACTCGAATAAACCTATTCATATGAAATTTGGTGAACCATTCCGTATTACCGGAAACGGCAAGGAGGAAAACCAGAAAGTTGTTGATTTTATTAAGTCCTCACTCGAGGAGTGGAAGTAGTGAATTTATCGAAATGAGGTGGGCGGTGACTAAGATTGATTAAAAATTAATTCAATTATTCCTTTTTTAAAGTGTATTTCGTACATTTAAAATGTTTTTTATAAATTTGTTGAGAACTGAATAGACTAATAAAAATTTATTTATTTAAATTGAATTTTTTTCTTTTGGCATTTACTTTTTACAGCAGTTATAGATATTAATTTTTAATAGTATTAAAAAGTTATTATTATGAGAACACTTGACTGGATCGTTTTAGGGCTTTTTTGTCTTGCCCTGATAGGTATTATTATCTGGGTAGTCAGACAAAAATCTCAGACTTCAACTGATTACTTTCTTGCCGGACGAGATGCTACATGGCTGGCGATAGGAGCTTCAATATTTGCTTCCAACATCGGATCGGAACATCTTGTTGGGCTGGCCGGTGCCGGAGCTTCTAGTGGTATGGCAATGGCACACTGGGAGATGCATGGTTGGCTTATCCTTATCCTTGGTTGGTTTTTTGTTCCTTTTTATGCGCGGAGTGGAGTATTTACAATGCCTGAATTTCTTGAAAAACGTTACAATAAGGGATCCAGAAGTGTATTGTCAATAATCTCTCTTGTCAGTTATGTGTTTACAAAAGTGGCTGTTACAGTATATGCCGGGGGTATTGTTTTCAAGGAGGTTTTTGGAATTGAATCAATGTTTGGAATAGATTTTTTCTGGATCAGTGCAATTGGATTGGTTATTCTTACAGGTATATATACTACACTAGGAGGGATGAGAGCTGTTTTATGGACCTCAGTGTTACAAACACCCATACTGCTTGTTGGTTCTCTTGCCGTACTTGTAATTGGGCTTATCAAACTTGGGGGATGGTCCGAGATGATGGAGATATGCCGTGCTGTTCCAGTTAATGCAGATGGGAATACTATGACCGAATTGATGAGATCTGCTAATGACCCTGAATATCCATGGACCGGTGTAATTCTTGGATCTGCAATAATTGGTTTCTGGTACTGGTGTACTGATCAGTTTATCGTTCAGAGGGTACTCTCTGGGCGTAACCAGACAGAGTCACGCAGGGGAGCTATTTTTGGTGCAGCTTTAAAACTTTCGCCTGTCTTTATTTTCCTTATCCCCGGTATGATAGCATATTCTCTCAATGCAAAAGGGATGATTACTCTGACAGATTCCGATGCAGCTTTCTCAATACTTGTAAAAGAGTTGCTTCCATTAGGATTTAAAGGGCTTGTTGTTGGTGGTATTCTTGCTGCACTTATGAGTTCACTAGCTTCATTATTCAACTCTTCAGCTACACTGTTTACTGTTGATTTTTACCAGAAATTCAAACCGGCAGCTCCTGAAAAAGAGCTTGTAAAAGTAGGACGAATTGCCACAGTTGTAGTTGTTGTTCTTGGGATACTTTGGATCCCGGTTATGAGAGGACTCGGGAAAGTTTTATATGCTTACCTGCAGGATGTCCAATCTCTGCTTGCCCCGGGTATTGCTGCCGTATTCCTGCTGGGTGTTGCATCAAGAAAGACGACTCCCATGGCTGGTTTAATAGGACTGATCTCAGGTTTTACTCTGGGTATGACCCGTCTGGGCCTTAAAGTAATTGGTACAGGAATTAATCCTGAAGGCCTGATTTATAAGGTTTTTCTTGCACCTAACTGGCTTCATTATGAGATAGCTCTGTTCTTTTTAGTTATAGCTATAATGGTTGTTACAAGCTTTGTTACTAAAGCACCTGATCAGGTTGCAATCAGGGGGTTGTATTTTGGATCTGCCACTGCTGAGGAGAAAGCATTTACAAGGGCCAGCTATAATAACTGGGACCTTTTATTTTCTGGATTAATCATAGCTGTTATTGTGGTCTTTTATGCTTATTTCTGGTAGATCAATTGATAAAAAAAATAATTCTACAAACTTTATAAACTGACATGGACAAAATAAAAAAACAGGAAATCTGGTTTGTTACAGGAAGCCAGCATCTATATGGTCATGAGACTCTTAGGCAGGTAGCTGCTGACTCAGTTAAAATTGCTTCTGCTCTTGATAAATCAACAAAAATATCTCAGAAGGTTGTTTTTAAACCTGTTCTTACTTCACCGGAATCAATTTATCAGCTTTGTTCAGAAGCGAATAACTCAACAAACTGTATTGGGCTTATAACATGGATGCATACCTTTTCGCCTGCTAAAATGTGGATAAGGGGATTATCTGTCCTGAATAAGCCGTTTCTCCACTTTCATACCCAGGTTAACAGAGATATTCCATGGGATTCGATCGATATGAATTTTATGAATCTTAATCAGTCAGCTCATGGAGATCGTGAATTCGGTTTTATTGGGACACGGATGAGGTTGAACAGGAAAGTAGTAGTGGGTCATTATCAGGATACTGAAGCTATCGACAGGATTGCTGTATGGGTAAGGGTTGCCTCCGCATATAACGATGCCTTGAATATGAAGATTGCCAGATTTGGAGATAATATGCGGGATGTGGCTGTTACAGAAGGAAACAAGGTGAGTGCACAGATGAAAATGGGATATTCAGTATACGGATACGGTATCGGCGACTTGGTAAAAAAAGTCAATGAAGTATCTCCTGCTGATATAAAAAATCTTCTTGCGGAATATGGATCGGAGTATAAGTTAACAAAGGCTGTTGCTGCTTCCGAAACATTGAAAGAGGCTGCCAGGATTGAGCTTGGTATGGAGGGATTTTTGAAAGCCGGGAATTTCAAAGCCTTTACAACAACCTTTGAAGACCTTCATGGACTTAAGCAATTACCTGGTCTCGCAGTACAACGACTAATGTCGAAAGGTTACGGTTTCGGAGCTGAGGGTGACTGGAAAACAGCAGCCCTGGTACGCTCAATGAAGGTGATGGCAAATGGGTTGAAAGGCGGTACTTCATTTATGGAAGATTATACTTATCATTTCGATCCTAATGGTATGAGAGTGCTTGGGGCTCACATGCTTGAAGTGTGTCCGTCAATTGCTATTGAGAAGCCTGCCGTTGAGGTACATCAACTTTCCATCGGGGGTAAAGAAGATCCTGCAAGACTTGTTTTCAAGACTAATCCGGGTAATGCTATTAATGTCTCTGTCATTGACCTGGGTAACAGATTCAGAATGATTGTGAATGAAGTTGAAGTAGTTAAATGCCCTGACATGCCAAATCTCCCGGTTGCAAGTGTATTATGGAACCCGATGCCTGATCTGAAGAGAGGTGCAGCAGCATGGATAATAGCTGGAGGAGCTCATCACACAGGGTTCAGTAATTCAATTAATGCTGAATATCTTGAAGATTTTGCCGGGATGATGGGAGTTGAATATGTTCTAATCGGCGATAAATGCGATATTAGTGAGTTTAAGAAAGAACTCAGATGGAATGAGATCTATTATCATATATCCTCCGGGATAATTTAACTTTAAAGCAAATTGCTTATTCCCCACAAGATGAAACCTGATTTAAAGAAAATGAAAATCTATTCCCATGCAACCAAACACCTGGTTGCAGTTGATACAATTATTTTCGGTTACGATTTACTTGATAAGGAGATTAAACTTCTTCTTTTTAAACGGATTGTTGAACCCGCAAAAGGCCGATGGTCACTGACTGGAGGTTTCGTAAAAAAGAATGAGAGTCTTGATGATGCAGCCAGCAGAATACTCCGTAATCTCACCGGATTGGAGTCTGTTTATATGAAGCAATCCTATTCTTATGGAGATGTAAACAGGGATCCGGGAGGAAGAGTGATATCTGTAGCATATTTTGCTTTAATTGCGCATAGGGATATAGACAAGGAACTGGCGACTAAAAATGGAGTACACTGGAGATCCATTAAAAAATTACCTGATCTGATATTTGACCATCCTGAAATGGTTGCAAGAGCCCTGTACGAACTGAAGAATCAAATCAAAATTAAACCGGTAGGTTTTGAGCTGTTACCAGATAAATTTACTCTTGTGCAACTTCAGGCTCTTTATGAAGCTCTTTACCAGAGAGAAATAGATAAAAGGAATTTCAGGAAAAAGATATTGTCTATGGACATACTTGAAAAACTTGATGAGAAAGAGAAAGTAACCTCAAAAAAGGGTGCTTACTATTATCGGTTTATTAAAAAAAGATATGAACGGTTTAAGCAAAATGGGTTTTATTTTAATCTGGATGTTAATTGATTTAAAAGTGCCTGGAGTTTAAAATTATGCTTGAAAAATTAAAAAACAGTGTATTTAAAGCCAATCTCGACATTGTTAGTCAAGGGTTGGTGATTCATACATGGGGAAACGCCAGCGGAAGAGATGTAAAAAGCGGACTTATAGTTATTAAACCATCAGGAGTAAGCTATGGATCAATGAAACCGAATGATATGGTTGTGATTGATAGCGAAGGGAAGGTTGTCGAGGGTAATTATAAGCCATCCACCGATGCTCCTACCCATCTGATTCTTTATAGCACCTATCCTTCCATAGGAGGGGTTGTTCATACTCATTCATCCTATGCAACTTCATGGGCACAGGCAGGCAAGGCTATTCCTCCATTTGGTACCACACATGCCGATCATTTCTATGGTGAAGTACCATGTACACGATTATTAACAGATAAGGAAATAGACCGTGATTATGAGATCAATACTGGAAAGATAATTCTTGAAAGTCTGGGATCGGTTGATCCTTTAACAGTGCCTTCGGTCCTTGTTAATGGTCATGGCCCTTTCTGCTGGGGAACCAATGCAGATAACGCTGTTTACAATGCTGTGGCTCTTGAGGAAATTGCAAGGATGGCATTTTATACTATTCTGCTCGGGAAAAATGAACCCATAAACAAATCTCTTCTTGATAAACATTTTAGGAGAAAACATGGACTTGATGCCTACTATGGACAGGGCAACTCAAAATGAAATTAACAAGTTAAGATATGGCAAAGAAATTTGTAATTGGGATAGATTACGGGACTGACTCAGTTCGCTCAGTTATAGTTGACACAAGTAATGGAGAAATTGCAGGTACATCGGTATTTGAGTATCCAAGGTGGAAAAATGGCCTCTTTTGTGATCCATCTGCCAATCAGTTTCGTCAACATCCCCTCGATTATATAGAAGGTTTGGAGCAATCTGTTGTAGGTGCTCTTAAAGGGCTTGATTCAGAAGTGGCAAATAATATTGTTGGTATTACGGTTGATACGACCGGTTCAACTCCTGTTGCTGTTGATAAAGATGGAATTCCTCTTTCACTTAAACCTGAATTTGCAAGCAATCCCGATGCCATGTTTGTATTATGGAAAGATCATACTGCTGTTCAGGAGGCAGCTGAGATAAATGAGTTATCCAGGAAATGGGGAGGAGTGGACTTTACAAAATTTGAAGGAGGAATATATTCCTCCGAATGGTTCTGGGCAAAGATACTTCATGTTCTCCGTAATAGTGAAAAGGTGCGGAAAAATGCATGGTCATGGGTTGAACATTGTGACTGGATACCCGCCCTTCTTATAGGAGACACCAACCCTCTTAAGCTCAAGAGAAGTCGTTGTGCAGCAGGACATAAGGCAATGTGGCATGATGACTTCAATGGTCTGCCAGACGAGAAATTCCTTATAAAACTTGATCCTCTGTTATCCGGCCTCAGAGAAAGACTCTTTGACGAAACATTCACTTGTGATATTGAAGTTGGCAGTCTGTCGGAGGAATGGGCAACAAAGCTTGGACTTTCAACGGATGTAAAGGTTGGTGTTGGTGCCTTTGATGCACACATTGGTGCCATTGGCGGTGAGATTAAACCTTATCAACTTGTAAAGGTAATGGGCACTTCCACCTGCGATATGATTGTAGCACCTATTGCAGAGGTTGGAGAGAATCTGGTAGCTGGTATTTGTGGTCAGGTTGACGGTTCTATTGTACCAGGAATGCTTGGTCTTGAAGCTGGTCAGTCGGCATTCGGAGATATCTATGCATGGTTCAGTAAGTTATTGATGTGGCCTGCTAATGAGATAATTTTGAAAATGGCATGGTTGGATGAAGCAACAAAAAGCAAAATTATTACCGAAACTGCGGATAAAATGATTGAGGAACTAAGCAAACAGGCTGAATTGCTTCCTATTGAGGAAACAGCAATAATTGCTCTCGACTGGATGAATGGCAGACGTACCCCGGATGCAAATCAGGAACTAAAAGGAGCAATAACCGGATTGTCACTGGGGTCTGATGCTCCAAGGATTTTTAGGGCGCTGGTTGAAGCAACAGCATTTGGTTCAAAAATGATTAATGATCGGTTTATTTCTGAGGGCATTCGTATTGATGGGGTAATATCTATTGGCGGAGTTGCTAAAAAGAACCATTTTGTAATGCAGATAGTTGCAGATGTACTCAATATGCCGATCAAAGTTGCTAACTCAGATCAGACATGTGCCCTGGGCTCAGCTATGGCTGCTTCGGTTGTTGCCGGAGTTCATAAAGATATTCCATCTGCACAGAAAGCAATGGGAAGAGGATTTGGAAAAGAATACCGACCCGACCCGTTAAGAGCAAAGAAATACGAAACTTTGTACTTGAAGTATAAAGACCTTGGAAATTTTATTGAGAAGGGCGCCACTAAGGCCACCAGGGAAAACTTAAAATTATAATATTAATGAATGATTTACCATGAAAAAATTAGTTACTGTTCTTTTTATTCTACTTTTATTAGCAGGTACAAAAGCCGGAGCCCAAAAGGAAAACCTTATTTCTGTTAACCAGTTAGTAGTTATTGCTAATAATCCTGGTCCGGTTATCAGCAAAGATATTTACGGACATTTCTCTGAACACCTGGGAGCTTGCATTTACGGAGGTATCTGGGTTGGAACCGATTCGAAAATTCCAAATACATATGGTATCAGAAACGATGTTCTGTTTGCACTTCGGGAGATAAAAGTACCCAACCTGCGCTGGCCTGGAGGTTGCTTTGCAGATACATATCATTGGAAGGACGGCATCGGACCACAGGAGAAAAGAGCATCAATTGTTAATACACATTGGGGCGGTGTTACTGAGGATAATTCCTTTGGGACACATGAGTTTATGAAATTAACCGAATTGATTGGTTGTGATGCATATATTAATGGTAATGTCGGATCCGGAACTGTTAAAGAGATGGCAGAGTGGGTCGAATACCTTACATCTGATTCAGAAAGTCCGATGACCAGGCTACGAAAAGAAAACGGACAGGAAAAGCCATGGAATGTAAAATATTTTGCAATTGGTAATGAAAACTGGGGATGCGGAGGAAATATGACCGATGAGTATTATTCCAATGTAATGAGACAATTTTCCACCTACCTGAATAACTATGGGAAAAACAGGCTCTACCGTGTTGCCTGTGGACCCTCAGACTACAATTTTGCCTGGACAGAGACACTGATGAAAGATGGCGCAACCCGTAACAGATTTCAGGGCTTATCAATTCATTATTATTCCCTGGTCGACGGCTGGAATAATAAAGGATCAGCTACTGATTTTGATGAAGGACAATGGTTTCAGACCATGCAGGCTAATAATCAGATGGACCAGATAATAAAAGGTCATTCTGATATTATGGATCGCTACGATCCCAGGAAAACAAAAGGACTTGTGGTTGATGAATGGGGTAACTGGTTCGATGTTGAACCGGGCACTAACCCCGGATTCCTTTATCAGCAGAATACAATGCGCGATGCTATAACAGCTGCAATTCATCTTAATATCTTTAATCAGCACGCTGACAGAGTTAAGGTAGCAAACCTTGCACAGGTAGTTAATGTGCTTCAATCAGTGATACTTACAAAAGATGACAAGATGGTTTTGACTCCCACATATCATGTCTTCAGAATGTTCCGTGTTCACCAGGAAGCTAAATTGCTGAATATCGATCTCAGATGTGAAGATTACACTTATGGTACAAAAAAAATACCTTCTGTCTCTGCTTCTGCATCTGTTGATAAAGATGGCAAAGTGCATATATCTCTTGCAAACCTCAATCCTAATAAACCAGTTACTGTAATATGCCCTGTAATAGGTGAGACATTCAAATATGTTGCTGGTGAGGTACTTTCTGCAAGTGAAATGAATTCGTATAACAGTTTTGAAAAACCGGATTTGGTGAAGCCTGCCAGTTTCAAAGGATTTACGCTTAAAGATGGAATACTGACTGTTAATATGCCATCAAAATCAGTTGTTGTTTTAGAACTTACAAAATAACCTCACCCTAAATCCCTCTCCCCGGAGAGAGGGACTTGAAAACAGTGATTTTGGGGGCGGGGTTAAGACAGAAAGGCACTTTTTTTTAAAATATGAATTTTATGAGAATATCAAACAATCATTTAGTAGTAATTGCAGCGGGTTTTCTTTTAATTTATGGATGTTCAAAGAATTCATCTTCTGCAGATTATCCAATTCACCCGGTGCCATTTACAGCAGTTAAACTTACCGACAACTTCTGGGCCCCACGGATAAAGAAGAATGCCACTGTTACAATTCCTATCGCTTTTGGATATTGTGAATCTACAGGACGAGTTAAAAACTTCGAAATTGCCGGAGGTCTTGATACAGGTAAATTCCAGACTATTTACCCATTCGATGATTCCGATGTCTATAAGATAATTGAAGGTGCCAGTTTTTCACTTCAGACTTATCCTGATCCCAAACTGGAAGCATACCTCGATACTCTTATCTGGAAGATCGGTCTTGCGCAGGAAGATGACGGGTATCTTTATACTAACCGTACTATTGCAGAGATGCATGGAGGTTTAGGATTACATAACTGGGCAAGTATAAACCGGTGGGAACTCGATTCAATACTTAGTCATGAACTTTATAATCTGGGGCATCTTTACGAAGCTGCAGTTGCCCATTACCAGGCTACTGGTAAACGCACATTGCTCGATATTGCTATTAAATCGGCAGACCTGGTCAACAGGGATTTTGGCTGGGACAGGGAGAAAGTTTATCCGGGTCATCAGGTTATTGAAATGGGACTTGTTAAGCTTTACAGGACCACCGGAGAGAGAAAATATCTCGATCTGGCCAGGTTCTTCCTTGATGTCAGGGGACCAAAAGGTCAGCCTTACAATCAGGCTCAGATAAAACCGGTTGATCAGACTGAAGCTGTTGGACATGCTGTGAGGGCGACCTATATGTATTCGGGCATGGCAGATATTGCTGCAATTGAAAATGATGATGGCTATCTGAATGCTATTACGAAAATATGGGAAGATATTGTCTATAGCAAAATGTATATCACAGGCGGGATAGGGGCCACCGGAGGTAATGAAGGTTTTGCTGATCCATTTGTATTGCCCAATATGTCAGCATATTGCGAGACATGTGCATCAATAGGGGATATCTTTACCAATGAAAGGTTATTCCTGTTGCATGGTCAGGCAAAGTATATAGACATCCTGGAAAAAACGCTTTATAATGCGATGCTTTCAGGTGTATCATTATCGGCTGACAGATTTTTTTACCCAAATCCACTTGAATCGGAAGGTCAGCACGAACGTAGTGCATGGTTTGGTTGTGCCTGTTGTCCTTCGAATATTGCCAGATTTGTACCGGCAATTCCTGGGTATATATATGCTGTTACCGGTAAGGAGCTGTATGTAAATCTGTTCATTTCAAATGATGCAAATATTGAAGTAGGATCGAATATGATCAATATCTCTCAAAAAGCTGATTTCCCCTGGGATGGGAAGGTTGAAATATCAGTTAATCCTGAAAAAAACGAAAAATTTGATCTTAAGATCAGGATCCCGGGTTGGGCTATGAATGAAGCATTACCAGGAGGGCTCTATAAATTTAAGGATCAGAATAATGAACCTATAAAGATTCTCATAAATGGTAAAGTACTTGAAAATACTACTTCGGTGGATGGATATGCTATTATTTCACGTAACTGGAAATCAGGTGACAGAGTTGAAATTGATTTCCCAATGCCTGTACGTACAGTTGTTGCCGACGAAAGAGTTAAGGAAGATATAGATAAGATTGCTATTCAGAGAGGTCCGGTAATTTATTGTGCCGAATGGCCTGATAATAACAGTGGAAACATCCTTAACCTGGTTGTTAAGAGTGATGCCGGATTTACTACTGAATATGTACCATCCCTGCTTGGAGGAGCTCAGGTTATAAGAACATCCGGTTTTCAGACCAAAAAGGCTTTGAATGGAGAAATTGAGAAACTAAATGAAGAGGCTTTAACACTAATCCCCTACGCTCTATGGAATAACCGGGGTGCCGGTCAGATGATGGTATGGCTTCCTGTTTCCCCACTTTCAGCGCGTCCGTTGCCTGCACCAACTATTGCACGGCGTAGCAAAATACGTGCAAGTAAAATGACAAATGCCATTAAGGCTGTGAACGATCAGTTTGAACCGGAGAGTTCAAACGACCATTCAGTATCATATTACCACTGGTGGCCCGATAAAGACAAGTGGGAGTGGATAGAGTATGATTTCGTGAAGCCTGAACCTATTTCAAAAGTTATGGTATATTGGTTTGATGATGGTCCTGAGGGTGGATGTAAAATTCCGGATGAGTGGGAGATTTTATATCTAAATGGTAATATTTGGGAACCTGTTAAAGGTAAATCACCTTATAAGGTGACAAAGGATAGCTGGGATTCCTTGTCATTTATACCAGTAAAAGCCTCGGCTATCAAGATAAAGGTTAAATTAAATAAGGATTATTCCAGCGGTATATATGAATGGGTAGTTGAATAACAATATTATTATTTAAAACACTAGATATGAAAAGATTGCTGCTTATTATTCTGGTAATGACTTTCATTATTTCCTGTTCATCGGAACCAGATGGGAGGATATGAAAGCCCAGATATCTGCAGGTTTGAATTTTGCAATTTCAGGTATTCCATATTGGACAATGGACATTGGTGGTTTCTGTTTATAAATATAAGGCTCGCACCAGGGAGATCTATTTTCCGGAAGCTTGTGGATGGTACGACTTCTATTCGGGAAAGCATTTTACTGGCGGGCAGAGAATTATTGCAGAGGCCCCTTATGAAAGATTACCGTTATATATCAGGGAAGGCGCTATTCTGCCTATTGGACCTGAAATACAGTACACCAATGAAAAACCTGCCGGTTGAGTATTATTTAACAGGATGTTAAAATAGTTGTCGAATATTTAAAATTTAGAATAATGAATAAGAACCTTCTACTTATTGCCTCATTTATACTGATGATTTTTACTCTGTCAGCTAAACCTCAAGAGAATAAAAGTTATAATAACTTCAAAGTAGCAGTATATGCTCGTGCCTATGAAGTTCAGAAGATGAATAATCTGAATTGGCTTGATTCTATCTGGTCAGAGATCTCCGGGCAGGTTAAAGTGGATAAAATTTATCTTGAAACACATCGGGATCTGATACTGGTAGATGACAAGACAATCGAAATGGCAAAGGAGTATTTCAACAGCCGGGGCATTAAAACAGCTGGACTCAATTCAGACTGGCGCAAATGACAGAAGCTGCTCAAAGCCTTGTTATTGGTCCTGCGAAAGCAATTAATCCTAAAGTGAAAGTAGTAATTAAATATCCTAACTGGTATGAGCATTTTCAGGGTCTTGGTTTTAATCTTGAAACGGAGCCGGGCATGTTTGATGGTATTTATACAGGAACTGAGACACGCGATCCTGATGCACCGGGTCAGCACCTGCAGCAGTATGAGAGTTACCTCGTTTTCCGTTATTTCGAGAATCTGAAACCGGGAGGCAATGGTGGTGGTTGGGTTGATACAGGAGGTATGATATATATGGATCGGTATACAGAGCAGCTTTGGTTAACTCTTTTCGCTAAAGCACCCGAAATTACTCTTTTTGATTTCAGACAGTTACAACGAACCATGCGTGCCACCGACAGGGCTGACTGGCAGGATGAAAAACCCAGCTTTAACTTCGATGAGATGATGAAGCCAGTTATTTCTAAAGAAGGTAAGGAGATTAAACCCACTACGATAGCTCGTGCAGCCGGTTATACATTTGAAAATGTCGACAAATTTCTTGATAAGCTTGGTCAACCCATTGGTATTAAAAGCTATAAGCCATATCACTCGACTGGAGAAGATTACCTTCAAAATTATCTGGGAATGATAGGAATACCAATGGACATTGTTCCTGAATTTCCTTATGAGGGGAAGATGATACTTCTGACAGAGTCGGCTAAATTCGATCCGGGTATAATAAGTAAGATTGAAAAAAGGCTGATTGACGGGAAAGATGTGACTATTACATCAGGATTCCTTATGGCAATGCAGGGAAAAGGTATTGAAGATATAGTTGAAATTGAATTCACATCAAGGAAAGCTCTCGTTCAGGATTTTTCAACAGGATGGATAGGCAGATATCATTCCGAAAAACAGATATTAATACCACAAATACAATATTTGACAAATGATTCATGGGAAGATATATCAAGTCTTGGTGGTGCAACTGGCTGGCCTGTACTTCATCAGGCAAGATATGGAAATGGTTCTCTTTTTGTGCTTACCATACCTGATAATTTTGATGATCTGTATAATTTACCTGTAGGAGTGCTGAACAGGATAAGGGATGTCCTTTCATCAGATCTCAATCCATATATTGAAGCTCCTTCAAAAGTCAGCCTTTTTGTATATGATAATAATACTTTTATTGTTGAATCATTTTTACCTGAGGAGATTTCAGTACGCATTATTGACAGTGCCGGCGCAGGGAAACTCACCGATCTCATAACCGGAGAGCAGATAAACAGTAAGGGCAAAACATCAAGCAGGTTATGGGGTAGGGAGACAGAGGAGAAAAACTACTTCGATATTACTTTAAAGCCTCATAGCTATCGCGTTTTTAAACAGGATAAATTGAATAAGTAGTTACTATTTTACAGGATCTAATAACTTTTTACCATGAAAATTCTCAGTAAATCAATTAAGGGATTTGTCTTCATCCTGAAAAAATTAATGATAACAATTTTTATTTCTGCCTTTTTTGCTCCCGTCAATCATGCCCAGGGATTAAATGACAGGATAAGACTTAACCAGATTGGATTCTATCCGGAGTCACCTAAAATTGCTGTTATTACAGATAATATTGAAGGTGATTTTCTTATAACATCAGCATCCTCAGGAGAGGTTGTTTATAAATCAAAACTGAGCTCTCCTCTTAAATCTGCTTTCTCTCCACAAGAAACCCGTGTTGCAGATTTCTCTGAAGTGAAAATTCCGGGCACCTATAAATTGACTATTCCTGGTCATGGCGATTCATTTAATTTTAAAATCAGCCCCGGGGTATTCTGCGACTTGACAAAAGGACTTATAAAAGGATTTTATTATCAAAGAATGTCTGCCACTTTATTACCTGAATATGCAGGCCAATGGAGTCATGCAGCGGGTCATCCTGATACCGGAGTAATAATTCATCCTGCAGCCGCTTCCAACGGTCGTCCGGAAGGAACTCTGATATCATGTCCACGAGGCTGGTATGATGCCGGAGATTATAACAAATATATTGTGAATAGCGGTATTACAATGGGAACTTTACTCTCCCTATATGAAGATTATCCTGACTATTTTGACACGCTTATTACAAATATCCCTGAGAGCAGGGATAATGTGCCTGATCTGCTCAATGAAATTGTCTGGAATCTTAGATGGATGTTAACAATGCAGGATCCTTATGATGGTGGAGTATATAACAAGGTAACTACCGCAAATTTCGCTGGAATGGTGATGCCCTCAGCTGCTACTGAACCACGTTATATAGTACCAAAAGGAACTGCTGCGACTCTCGATTTTGCTGCTGTTATGGCACAATCAGGACGAATTTTTTATAAATTTAAAAAAGAATATCCCGGGTTGGCCGACTCTTGCCTGAAATCTGCTATCAGAGCATGGAACTGGGCTGTTAAAAATCCGGATGTTGCCTATAACCAAAACCAGATGAATAAGTTATACTCTCCGGTAATAAATACAGGAGGATATGGGGACTCTGATTTCAGCGATGAGTTTATCTGGGCAGCAGCTGAATTATATATTACTACTAAAGAAAATAATTTTTATAATGCAGTTTCTATGTTCCCCGACACACTAATGCCATTGCCATCATGGGGAAATGTGAGATTGTTGGGATACTATACTCTGGCAAGATTTGAAATGAAACTGACAGATAAAGCAAAAAAGGATTTTCCAATTATTAGGGAGCGCATGGTCAAAATGGCCAACAGCTTGATAGAGGGTATTAGTGATCGCTCATACCAGACTGTGATGGGAAAATCTGCAAGGGATTTTGAATGGGGTAGCAATTCAGTAGCTGCAAATCAGGGGATTATGCTTATTCAGGCTTATAGGCTTACAGGTGAAAAGAGATATATGAACTATGCACTGGCCAACCTCGATTATATTATGGGGCGTAATGCCACTGGTTATTCTTATGTGACAGGTTTTGGTTATAAAACACCAATGTTCCCTCACCACAGGCCATCAGAAGCAGATGGAATAGCTGATCCAATCCCCGGATTAATAGTTGGAGGTCCAAACCCTGGCAAACAGGATAAGTGTGCGACGTACACTTCTGATATTCCGGATGAATCATATACCGACTCTGTTTGTTCATATGCTTCAAATGAAATAGCTATAAACTGGAATGCTCCGGCTGCATATCTTGCAGGTGCTCTGGATGCATTATTTAGTAAATGAATTGAATTTAAAACAATTTAACCTGATTAATTCATATACCAGGTGAACCTAACGACACAATAATGTATTCAGCAGAAACAATTTCTTCAGCATCAATACCAGAGATCAGAATATTTAATGTTCTGAAAAAAATATCAGGTGAACCACAGGAGGATTGTACTGGAAGGTGGGAAGAAAGTTCACCTGCATCTGCCAAACCATTTAGTGCAACAGCTTATTTCTTTGGGAAAAAACTTTACAATGAATTGCACGTTCCGATCGGATTAATTGAATCTGCATGGGGAGGAACACCGGCTGAATCGTGGATATCATCTGCTGCTCTTGAAAAATCAGGAGATTTTATTTCAGACCTTAAAGCCATTAAGGAGTCAGCCCCACTTCAGATAGAATATCAATCATGGCTTAATAGTCTGCAACAGGTTGAATTTAATCCTGGCGGAAATGACCAATGGAAGGATCTGGGTTTTAATGATAATAATATTCCATCTCCTGAATATAATGACAATGAGTGGCCCGCGATGGATCTTCCAGCACAGTTTGAGAAAAATATTGGTGAATTTGACGGAGCTGTCTGGTTCCGAAAAAATGTCGAAATAAACCAGGACATGGCAGGAAAGGATCTTGTTTTATCTCTGGGACCTATAGATGATATGGATCGTACATATTTTAATGGAGAACTTGTCGGATCAACAGAAGTGAGTGGTAATTGGCAGATTGACAGAAATTATAATATACCTGCATCGCTTGTTAAGAATGGAGTTAACACTATATCTGTTCGTGTACTTGACACTCAGGGTGGTGGTGGTATCTACGGAACCCCCGATAAAATGAAACTATCGTTAAAAACGGATAAAAAAATCTTTGTCCTGGTTAATGGTAATTGGAAATATCAACCTGTAGCAGAGTTTTCAGACAATAAATTTTATGTTTTCGACGATTCCAAAAATGAATTTATGACAAGAAAAAGGCCGATAATCCTTGGGCCCAATACTCCGTCAGTTTTATTCAATGGAATGGTTAGCCCTGTATTGCCGTACAAGATGAGGGGTGCGATATGGTATCAGGGTGAGTCCAATGTTGGAAGAGCTGATCAATATGCCAGGATATTCCCGGTTATGATCCAAAATTGGAGAGAAGCCTGGGAGATAAAAGATTTTCCTTTCTATTTTGTTCAGATTGCTCCTTATATATATTCCGGAGTTGATTCCACAGAATCAGCATTTCTGAGAGAAGCTCAGGAAAAGGCACTTGCTTTGCCCAAAACTGGAATGGTAGCCACATTTGATATTGCTACTGTAATGAATATTCATCCTCCATATAAAAAGGAGGTGGGGGAAAGACTTGCGCTTTTAGCTCTGAATAATGACTATGGGATAGTTAAACAATGTAATGGTCCGGTTTATAAATCAATGTCAGTTGAAGGAAACTCCATAAAACTGCAATTTGAAAATGTAGGAGAAGGGCTGGTTGCTAAGAACAATCTAAGTGAATTTGAAATCGCTGGGAAAGATGGCAGATATATGAAAGCGAAAGCAAAAATTGTGAACGATGAAGTTTTAGTCTCTTCTTCTGCTGTTGCTGACCCTGTTTCTGTGAGATATTGTTGGAGGAATGGAGCAGAGGCATCACTATTTAATAAAGCTGGATTACCTGCATGGCAGTTCAGAACCAAATAATTTTATCAGCTTGGTCGCATGATGAAATATATTTTAATTAGTCAGACCAAGCTGAGAGGTAATGAAACTTTATTAATTTTGTAAAAACAAATCAAAAGTTCATGATGAAAAAAATTCAATTATTAACAGTAATTCTGGTTACAGTTATTCTCACATCTTGCAGCCAGTCAGCAAAAAATAAGGAGATGGTTAGAAAAGAAGTATTTGGCACACACCAGGGTAAAGAGGTTTACTTGTTAACCCTTACAAACAAATCAGGTAATGTTATCCGGCTTACCAATTTCGGAGCAAAGATCAACTGGATTGAAATTCCGGATAAAAACGGGAAAAAGGATAATATTACTTTCGGGTATGACACTTTCGATGAGACGCTTAAAGGCGATATGTCTTTCGGCTCAATAGTCGGAAGATATGCCAACAGAATCGCAAAAGGGAAATTTAAACTCGATGGTGTTGAATATAATACTCCTTTAAACAATGGGCCCAATACCCTTCATGGTGGACCTGCCGGATGGCATAGTGTAGTATGGAGCACCGAGGTTATGAAGGATAGTGAATTTCCTGCAGTTAAATTTACTTATATAAGTCCTGATATGGAAGAAGGCTTCCCTGGTACCGTGACAGTTTCGGTCGTCTATACCTGGACTGACAACAATGAGATTGTTATGGACTATATCTGGTCTACTGACAAGAAAACTATTGTAAATGTTACTAACCATGCTTACTTCAATCTTCATGGAGCAGGAAACGGAGAAATTCTCGATCATATTGTTACATTAAATGCTTCAGCTTTCACTCCGGTTGATTCAGTAATGATCCCGACAGGTGAGATCCGCCAGGTTGAAGGAACACCTTTTGATTTCACAACACCTCACACAATAGGTGAAAGAATCGGAGATGATTATGAACAGCTTATTCTGGGTCGTGGATACGATCATAATTTTGTGCTTGACAATAAAGATGAGGTGGATGTTACAGTATATGAACCCGTTAGCGGTAGGATGCTTGAGGTAATTACAGATCAGCCCGGGATGCAATTTTATACAGGAAACTTCCTGGACGGAACTCAATTCGGTCATGGCGGTAAACAATTCAACTTCAGGTCAGGAATGTGTCTCGAATCGGGTCATTATCCCGATAGTCCTAACCATCTTGATTTTCCGACAACGATCCTTAATCCTGGCGAGATATTTAAGTCAACAACCATTTATAGATTTTCAATTAAATAGATATTTTAATTATGACAACAAGACGTGTATTTGTAAAAAACACCGCAATTACGACTGCGGGATTGGGACTGCTTCCTACAATATCAAGTGCGTTAACCGGATGCTCTCCTTCCGACAAAATTAATGTGGGACTAATTGGCTGCAATGGTATGGGCTTTGCAGATTTGAGCGAATTTCTTAAACATCCTCAGGTAGAATGCCTTGCTTTGTGTGACATTGACGAAAGCGTGCTGAATAAAAGAGCTGCAGATGTTGAGAAAATAAGAGGGAAAAAGCCTGCAAATCTTTATAAAGACTGGCGTAATGTTATTGACAATAAAGATATTAACCTTGTAATAGTCGGCACACCTGATCACTGGCATTGTCTGCAGATGGTAGCCGCCTGTGAAGCCGGGAAAGATGTTTACTGTGAAAAACCGATTGGAAGGACCATAGAAGAATGCGACCTGATGGTAAAGGCTGCCAAGAAAAATAAGCGAGTTGTACAGGTTGGTCAGTGGCAAAGGAGTGATCCGCACTGGCTCGATGCTGTTGATTTTATAAGGTCAGGTAAACTTGGTAAAATACGACTTGTAAGAGTTTATTCATACCAGGGATGGAATACTTCGATACCTGTGCGCCCTGATGAGCCGGTTCCTGCAGGAGTAGATTATAATATGTGGCTCGGTCCTGCTCCAAGCCGACCTTTCAACAGGAATCGTTACCACTTTACTTTCCGCTGGTTCTGGGATTATGCAGGAGGGCTGATGACCGACTGGGGAGTTCATCTTCTCGATTTTGCATTGTTCGGGATGGATGTTACTGCTCCTAAGTCGGTAATGGCTATG
>DATKUO010000178.1:0-13606 GCA_035530515.1 Bacteroidales bacterium | reverse complement strand
CGATGGTGAAGTCATAAACAAAGGAATCATTCAGGTTAACCTTGCACCACAGGAAAAAACCATTGTAAAAATCCCGGTTAAAAAGCCGGAAGTTAAGGATGGTGTTGAGTATTGTTTGTTGGTTAGCTTCCATCAGAAAGGAAAAACCTTATGGGCGGAACCCGGATTTGAAATAGCATGGGATCAGATGGAATTGCCATGGTTAAAGCCTGTTAAGGAGATAGATAGAGCTTCAACATCAGCATTAACAATGAAAGAAGATAAGGAAAAAGTGGTGGTGTCAGGTAATGAGTTTTCTTATATTTTTGATAAGAAAACAGGTACTCTTACATCGATGCAGTTCAAAGGCAAAGAGCTTATTAAGAAAGGGGCTGAATTGAATGTATGGCGTGCTCCCCTTGCCAATGAAACTGATGAATGGGGATTCTGGAGAGCGAACAATAAACACTTTACCAATGGGAATGGCCACATGGCAGCCACCGAGTGGTACTCTGCAGGACTTAATAATATGCAGTTAATCAATGAGTCATTTACAGTTCAGGTGATTGATGATCAGGATATTACAATAGAAGTTAAGAATGTAACATTACTTGGAACACAAAGAGGTGCATTTTTAAATCATTATAAATACCTGATCAACAGTACGGGTGAGATTATAATTGACCATACTGTAATTCCTGATGGCGATATGCCATCGTGGTTACCAAGAGTGGGAGTGGAATGGATCCTCGATAAAAGTCTTTCCAATGTTCAATGGTATGGTCGCGGGCCACAGGAGAACTATCCCGACAGGAAATCAGGATATAAGACGGGTGTGTATAAATCAATTGTAACTGAAATGTACGAACCTTATCTTATTCCCCAGGATTATGGTCTCAGGTGCGATAACAGGTGGGTAAAAATGACAGATGAAACAGGAACAGGATTGGAATTTAAAGGAGATAAACTCTTTAATTTCAGTGCACATCCTTATACAACAGAGAACCTGACAAAAGCATTGTACACATACCAGCTACACCCGTTTGATGGAATAACTTTCAATCTCGATTACGCTACAAGCGGAGTGGGATGCACAGCTCTTTCAGTTTTCACGGGATACCAGGTAATGCCGCAGATGTATAATTTCAGGATGACAGTGAGGCCTGTGAAGCCTTAATTCAGCTCCACATTCGCCCACAGATTTCTCACTGATAACTCAACAGCCTTTTTATTCTTTTCTTTCCCATAAATTCGTCTATTTTTGAACTATAATTAAAAAAATCAAACAAATGGTTCACGAAAAAGCAGTTATTGGATTTATCGGGGCAGGAGGTATAGCTCGCTCCCATGCTTATTCACTCAATTCATTGCGTTATTTTTATAACGACTCTCCTCATATTGAATTGGAATCTGTCTGTTCAGCTACCAGAGAGAGGAGAAGGGCATTTGCTGAACGATATGGGTTTCTTAAATCATCTGATATAGAGGAGTTTATTACCGACAAAAAGATAAACACAGTTTTTATCCTGAGTCCGAATAAAGTGCATTATGAACATTTGGAGGCAGTTATTGAAATGGCTGCAATAAAGAGGATATATATTGAAAAGCCTGTATGTTCTAACCTTGAAGAAGAGATAGCTATTGACAGGTTAATACGAAAGCATCCCGGAATAAAAATTCAGGTTGGTTTTCAGTATCTCTTTACCCCATCTGTAAGGGAAGCGCTTATGTTTTGGCAATCGGGGAAACTTGGTAAGCCGCTCCATTTCGACTTGAAATATTATCACAGCGATTATCTGAAGAAAGATTATCGTGATCAGAGGGCTTCGCGTCTAACGCCGGCCCCTGATGGTGGAGCCATGGCAGATCTTGGTTCTCACGCCATCAGTCTGCTGATAGCATTTTTAGGGAATAAGTTACAGATAACAAATGCATTACAAGCTGGCCATTTTACGGATGTCACACATGATTCTGATCTCTTCAGCCTGATTACTCTATATGATAATGTATCAAAAGCAGTTGGTACACTTTCGGCGAGCCGTATCAGTTCCGGCACAGGTGACCATGTTACTTTCGAACTTTACGCAGAGAAAGGTGCATTGCGATACTCTTCAGGCACATCTGACTATTTTGAGTATTTTACAGAAAAGTCTGGAGTATGGAGCAGGCAGCCGGTAGGAAGTAACTACAAACCTTTCAGTAGCTTCCCTTCAGGACACGTTCCCCCGGGATGGCTACGGTCAATGATACATGCCCACTATATTTTCCTTACTAATAACGATCCAAAAGCTTTTATACCTGATATTGAGCATGGGCTGTCAGTCCAGCGACTGGTGACTCAAACAGCAGAACATTTAAAAGCATTCAGAAAATTACATTACTAAACAAACAGCAATATTAACAACTGAGCTATAAAGATCCGCATGAACATAACCAATGGATAGACTGTAGCGTAAGCTACTGCAGGAGCTTCTGACCGGGCAATACTGTTTGCATAAGCAAGGGCAGGAGGGTCCGTCATACTGCCTGAGATCAAACCGCATATCTCAAGATAGTTCTTTTTGAGAATTATCCGTGAAAAAAATCCGACAGATAGTAATGGGAAAAATGTGATAATAGCGCCATAACCCATCCAGATAAAGCCATCACCTGAGAGAAGGGTAGGAATGAACTTTTCTCCTGCGGCCATCCCCACACTTGCAAGAAATAAAACAATTCCTATCTCACGGAGCATCAAATTTGCACTTTGGGTTGTATATGATACCAGTGAAAACTTATACCCATATTTACTAAGTAATATAGCCACTATTAGTGGTCCACCTGCTAAGCCGAGTTTTATTGGATTGACAATACCGGGAATATGAATCGGGACACTGCCAAGTATTACTCCAAGTAATATCCCTATGAAAATAGGAACGATATTTGGTTCATTCAATCGGTTTACTGAATTCCCCAGTTGATCAATCACCTTTTCCATCGATTTTTCATCGCCGACAACTGTTAATTTATCACCCATCTGTAATTTTAAGTGTTGTGTGGCAACCAGTTCAATACCTGATCTGTAGACTCTGGTGATATTAATATGGTACCTGGTCCGCAATTTAAGTGATCCGAGATCTTTCCCGAAAACCTCTTTGTTGGTAACCATCACTCGTCGAGAAATAAGCTTTCCAGCTTTGGAGGTAAAGTCCATTTCGCTCTGTGCCCCAAATATTTTGATAATTTCCGGGATAAATCCTTTTTGTGTGACTACCAGAATAATATCGTTTTCATAAATGACAGTATCTGATGAAGCAAGCATCAATTCGCCATGGTGAAGTACACGTGAGATGACAATTTCAAGTTTAGTTATCTTCGAAATTTCAAGTATAGTTTTATTGAAAACCCTGGGATTGGTTACAAAAATACTTATTTTTTCAGGTAGAGTTTCTGTTGGATGCTGATACTGGTTGAAAAGTGCCAATTCATTCTGAACGTCTATCCTTGAAAACTTCCTGATCGCGAACATAGTAAGGATAATTCCCAGAATTCCAAAAGGATAGGCAACTGCATATCCGAGACCTATTTCAGGTATAATAGACCCGGGTGTATTTCCTGAAACCTGGTTAAGGGCCTGTTGGGCAGCTCCCAGCCCGGGAGTATTTGTCACAGCTCCCGACATTACGCCTACAAGCATTGGCAGGGACATCCCGGTTACTAAATGTAATATTAATGTGGTTATGCCTCCAAGCAAAACTATTATCAGTGCCAAAAGATTAAGTGATAGTCCACCTTTCCTGAATGAAGAGAAGAAACCTGGTCCTACCTGTAGCCCGATTGAAAATACGAACAAAATCAAACCAAAGTCTTTCACAAAATCAATAACAAGATGGTTTGCTGACAGGCCAAAATGACCTGCAGCTAATCCTGCAAAAAGCACAAAAGTGATGCCAAGCGATATCCCGAATAGTTTAAATTTCCCCAGAAAAACCCCCACAACAATTATCATACTGTAAACTAATATGGTGTGAGCAACAGTTTCTTGCCAGAGTAAGTCGTGTAGCCAGTTCATTTGAGTTATATTGTTTCGCAAAAGTAACAGAAAATCCTCAAAGATTAGTCAATAATATTTTGGAAGTCGGGGAAACCTGGTGAACCTTTTGTCCCTGATATTAAACATAGATTAGCTGTTCAGAGACTTGTGACCCAAACAGCAGAACAGTTAGAAGAATTCAGTAAGATTTTTCCCTCTATCTCTTGTTGTGAAAGCCGCAAGAAAGGTTCAGGAGAAAAAATACCAGATAATCCTGTTCAAATATATTGGAGAAGCATTAAAATTTGCTTTGTTGAGAGATAGAAGTGCATAGAAACTTAATGTCGGAATATCGACCAATTATTAGTACCTTTGCATTTTTATTTTCGGAATAATCCCCGCCATTTCCTGGCAGTTTTTATTTCACATTAGTTATTAATATATTATTATGCAGTTTGAATCATTGAACATTATTGAACCTATCCTTAAATCATTGAAAGAGGAGGGTTATACTATACCAACACCAATCCAGTTACAGGCAATTCCTATTGTCCTTCAGGGAACCGATCTAATAGGTTGTGCACAGACAGGAACCGGGAAAACTGCCGCTTTTGCAGTGCCTATTCTTCAGTTGTTAAGCAAAAACAAAACATTCTGTAAAAAGAAAAGAATCAGGAGTCTGGTTGTTACTCCTACCAGGGAATTGGCAATACAGATAGAAGAGAGTTTCAAAGCATATGGAAGGCATACAGGATTAACATGCACAGTTGTCTTCGGAGGAGTGAACCAGAATCCGCAGACTGCCGCTTTACGGAATGGTGTTGATATTCTTGTGGCAACACCGGGCAGGTTGCTTGACCTTATGAACCAGGGATTTATCTCATTAAAGGATATTGAAATTTTTGTCCTCGATGAGGCCGACAGGATGCTTGATATGGGTTTTATACATGATGTACGCAGAATACTTGCAGCTCTGCCACAAAAGAGGCAGTCACTCTTTTTCTCGGCTACTATGCCTCCCGAGATCGTCAAACTGGCAGGCTCCATAGTTTATAAACCTGTAAAAGTAGAAGTTACTCCTTCTGCTTCGACAGTTGATATCGTTAACCAGTTTGTCTATTTTATTGATAAAGGAAATAAAAATGCAATGTTGGTTGAGTTGTTGCAGGATGAAATGATTAAAACAGCACTTGTTTTTACCAGGACTAAATTTGGTGCAGATAAAGTTGTTAAGGTCCTTAAGAAGAAAAATATCAGTGCAGAGTCAATTCATGGTAACAAGGCACAAAACGCCAGGCAACGTGCATTATCAAATTTCAAATCACAAATAACACGGGTGCTTGTGGCAACGGATATAGCAGCCCGTGGAATTGATGTTGATGATCTTGAGTATGTTATAAATTATGAGATTCCTAATATATCCGAAACATATGTCCATCGTATAGGCAGAACAGGCAGGGCAGGGGCAAATGGTACAGCAATATCTTTCTGCGATGCAGAGGAAAAGGGATATCTCAGGGATATTGAAAAACTGATCTCAAAAAAATTAGAGGTTATTGATGACCATCCTTATCCTTTAATCGACCTTAATCCGGTTAAAGTTCCCAGACAACAAAGGGGTGCTCATAACAGGCCCGGACCTAATCAGATGAGAAGCAAGAATCAGAGTACCTGGAGGAGGTAGGGTTGTTATGGCTTGATTATTTTCCCCGGATTTATTCGCGACTTTTTTTATAAGCTTATCGCTCAGAGCAGATATAAGATATTTGGTCGAAGAGAAACATGTATGGCCCCAACTCCGGATGTCATGGAGAGATTCTTATAATATTTTCATTTTTATTTCAATTATTTGTTTGTAAATTGCATTTGGTAAATCCAGTGCATCTTGAAACTTATCTACAATATATCCGGATGATGAAAAAAATCTTCTTAGTAATTATTGCTCTGATTATTAAAATAAATCTTTACGGTTTAAGTGCTATAAATAGTCAGATGTCTGATCCTGAGCGCAGAATGATTCAGCTAAAATCAGAAGTGTCAATCAATCTTACTCAAAATTTACTACCCTACTGGTCAACAAGAATGGTTGATAATGTAAATGAAGGTTTTTATGGTCGCATAAATGGCAACGAGCAGGTATTTCCTGATGAGGACAAGGGTGGAATATTGAATGCCAGGATATTATGGACCTATTCAGCAGCAGAAGGCCTTCAATCGGATGGCAGCCTTATATATGAAAAGGATCTTTCAACCGGGCATTTAAGTTCAGACAGGAGCTGGTGGGCTGAGGCAGAGACTGTTGTTGTCTATCTTAATGCTTATGAGCTTACCGGAAATGATTGGTATGAGAAACCTGCAAAAGATATTTAGGAAGCAGCTTTACCCGATGCCTGGGAAAAGGGAAGTGTTAGTGGCTTAAGGGCCAGGGGAGGGTTTGAAATTGAGAGCATGGAATGGGAAGATGGTACCTTATACAAGCTTGTTTTATCAAACAGAAAAAGTTGCAGTTCCTGTTATATCAGGCGAAGCAAAATTGAAAAAACCTGAAATTAAGGCAACAGTTATGTATGATCTTCCAACTGAAGCCAGTAAGCAATATACACTTAGATTGAAACAATAGAATAATTGGCTTTTATTATTAGCCGGATAGATTACTGGCTATTAGACTTTAATGAATAACTTATTTTTATAAAGCCAGTAACATAGATACCATAATGCTGCCCAGACTAATAAACTGGTAATAATACCTGTTGTCAGTTCACCTCCCCATGAGAATAACAGATCGCTGAACGGAGCCATTATTCTCCTGACAAGACCGGCGCCTCCAATGCTGAAAAACATATAAATGAATATACTGTTCATGCCGACAATAATAAAAAACCTTGACCCTTTTTGGAATAGTATTTTCATATCGATCAGCCAGTAACTGAAGCAAAGGACCAGAATGGTCCATCCTCCGCTGGCAAAAACAAATGATGATGTGGCGATTTTCTTGATAATGGGAGTAATATTTAATAAATCGAGAGAGTATCCAATGACTAAGGCTGATACACCTGCAATAATCAATATCTGAATTTTCTTTGCCGGCGATCTATCACTCATCAGAAGCTTACCGCAGAGAACTCCCCAAACAGTATGAGCTGTTGTTGAGACAAAATTTAATGTCGCCCATTCACTGGCTTTATTTACTCCTTCTATTTTATTATTGAACCATGCACCAAGATTCTCATAATTCACCCATGGATGATTAAAGCCATCTACCGGGAAAAACCGGTACGCAAGATCTATAAGTAACAGAATAATTAATGTAAAGATCAATTGAAACCGGAAGCTTTTATTCACTAAAAGGAATGCTACCAGATAGGTGACTGACAGTTGTGCAAGAACGTTCTGAAAACGGAAGACTAATTTTCCGGCATCGGTAAAATAGAGAGCCCATCCTAAAAACAATAAAATAGCAGACCTTTTGATGGCATGAAGCAGAATTTTTTTTTCGCTATCCCCCTTTTTTATCCTGTTGGCAATTGCAAAGGGGATAGCAACACCCACAATAAACATAAAGAAAGGTTGTATCAGATCCCAGAAATGTAATCCATGCCATGTATGGTGACTGAACTGGGTACCAAAGAATTGCATTATGCTGCTATCGAATTCATTAAAATGATTAAAAAGGTGGGTTGCTTCTCCTGCTAATAGAAACATGGTAAATCCCCGAAAGAAATCTACTGAGGTAACTCTTCCCGGAAGTGGAGAACTATTAGGTTTAGTACTGGCGTTCATAATCTTAAAATGTTTAGGTAAATAACATTCAGCTTTAAAGCACCTAATTTATGGTTTCGTGAGATAATAACCTAAAAACACACCTTATTAATTTACGTATATTCTCCTTTTGTTTTATCTTTATTAATAATATTCAATTACTGTGGCTATTAATGCTAAGCGATAGAAAAACAACTCATTAATAGTTATTTACATAGCAGTAGATTCTCATTATACTAACAGATAATACTATGAAGAAAAGACAATTAAGCCGCAGGATGTTTGTAAAGAAGACATCAATAGGAGCAGCAGGTATTGCAATGACTTCAGCCGGTATGAGTTCAATTTATTCGAATGTAATTCAGGATGTTGATAAACCTGCCATACTGGGAGGAATTCCGGTTCGCCCTCAGGGAACTGATCTTGGTGCTGCCTGGTGTGCGGTAACCAATTCAGGTACTGATGCACTGGAAACCGCACAGCGTGTAATTGAGATTCAGAGCAGCAATGAGGGCTGAAGGAATTGATTTTGGAAATGGAATCGATTCATCACTTCATCGCGATCCGTTTATTGAAACCTATATTAATATGCGTGCATTTCAAAAGATATACTCAAAAGAGCGGCTTGACAGGTATCAAAATGAAAATATCTGTCCGGTAAATGAGAGAATCGGCAGGGAAACAGGATTATCATTAAGACAAAACGTTTTTCTTGGAACAAAGAAAAATATGGAAGATATCGTTACTGCTATTGTTAAAATACAGAAAAACGCTTCTAAATTGTTATAAACCCAGAGTGATCAGTACTTATTTTAGGGGGCTTGCTAAGGGTGAAATACAAGTAAAATTTGAATATGAATTACTTTAGAGGGCTTAAAATAAAATCCATGAATGACATTCAATTACTTATAAACGAACTTATTAAATTCAGAGATGCCCGTAACTGGGACCAGTTCCACAATTCCAAAGATCTTGCATTGGCTATCTCAATAGAGGCAGCAGAGTTGAATGAACTCTTTCTTTGGAAAACTACGGAAGACTCTGAGAAAGTTGATAAAAATAAACTCAAAGAAGAGCTTGCAGACGTTTTTGCGTTCAGCCTCTTGCTTGTTTGATTTATGTAAATTAATCAAACACCCTTGTTCCGAAAATAAATTTTTCACTCCACCAGGGATCGTCTAATGAAGTGATGGTTACGCCCTTTTTGGAGGAAGTGTGGATAAATTTATTATTCCCAACATAAATGCCTGAATGGGTGATGAAACGATGTGTTTTATATGATCTGATAAAAAAGACCAGATCCCCTCTTAGGAGTTCATTCATTCCGGTTATTTTTTTTCCATACCTGGCCTGTTCTTCTGAGTTATGGGGCAGGTGAATGCCGTATTTGGCAAAAACCGCTACCAATAATCCGGAACAATCTATGCATTTCATAGTAGTTCCACCCATGCAATGGGGCACACCAAGGTATTGTTGAGCGGTTTTAATGATTTCATTAGCACTGGTATTGTTAGTATTTATCCGTTTTTCAGTGCCTGCGACCATAAAATCTTTCAGCTTTTCCTTTTCATCCTTGCTTTCGATGTTCTGAAACGATGGTTCACGATAAAGTTGTTTGGAGCAGTAAGTAGTAAGTAACTGACATCCAGCAATTAATAAAACCAGGAATTTCCCTTTTGATTCAAAATATATTTTCATCATTAAAAACTCTATTACATAACGCAGTTAATATGAGAATTATTCTCTTCTTTAAGAATGATCAGAAGTTGCGGTCTGCATAATTTCCCCAAAGTGATAATTAAATAACATTAAGAGCTTTGACACGTTTTAAGGATTGAACTACCTTTAGAGAATGAAAAAGAGACTAAAAATTACAATTACAGCACTCCTGGTTCTTATTGCGTTGCCAGTTATGTTCATAATATTTACATACTGTGGAGCATTTGGACATCTGCAGAACAGGAAGGAGCTACTGGATTATAAGAACGCAACAGCCTCAATAGTATTATCTGCCGAAGGTGAGCTTATTGGTAAGTTCTTTTCTGAAAACAGGACAAATATTGCCTTCGAACAGATTCCGCCACATCTTGTAAATGTGTTGATTGCAACAGAAGATACCCGTTTTTATGAGCATAATGGTATTGATTCGAGGAGCCTCTTCAGGGTCCTGTTTAAATCTATTCTGTTTAACAATAAAAGTTCAGGTGGTGGAAGTACCATAAGCCAGCAGTTGGCGAAAAACATGTTTGGCCGGAAAATTTTTGGCCCATTGACTATTCCCGTTAGCAAAATAAAAGAGACAATGTTGGCTCATCGTCTCGAAAAATCGTTCAGCAAGGAAGAAATACTGACACTTTACCTGAACACCGTTTCCTTCGGAGAAAATATTTTTGGTGTTGAAGCTGCAGCAGGAAGATACTTCAATAAAAAAGTTGAACTCCTGAACTTTGAAGAATCGGCTACTTTGATTGGTATGCTCAAGGCAAACACCTTATACAATCCACGTCTTCATCCTGAAAATGCAATAAACAGAAGGAATGTTGTTTTAAGCCAAATGGAAAAGTACAAATACCTTAAACCATCAGAGGCAGATTCACTTAGTACGCTGCCATTGAATCAAAATTATGCAAACATTGAAGCTGGAAGTCCGGCTGACTATTTTCTGGTCCGGGTTAAAAATGATGCTGAACAAATACTGCAGAAAATAGATTCTGAGACAGGTAAAAAATGGGATGTTGAAGAAGACGGGTTGATTATTACAACAACTTTGAATCTTTCTCTTCAAAACTACTCAGTTGAATCTTTTCATGATCATCTGTCAGTAATGCAAGAAAGATTGTGGGATCAATATCGGGGATCTTCAGGAGAAAGACTAATCGGAGAGATTGTTGAGCGAGAACTTAAAAGGCTAAACCTGACACATAGGGAGAAAGAGATCACTGTCCGGCAGATTTTTGACTGGGATGGTTCCCATTCTGATTTAATTTCGGTAGTTGACAGCCTGAAGCAGGCTTTGCTGATTTTACATGCAGGAATGCTTGCCATAGATCCCTTATCGGGTGCTGTCAAAGCATGGGTTGGCGGTATTGATTTTAAATTCCAGCCCTACGATCAGATTTATGCCCGCAGGCAGCTTGCCTCAACTTTCAAACCAGTCTTATATGCTGTCGCCCTTGAAGAAGGGATAGAGCCATGTCAATATATTGATAATGACTCCATTATCCTTTCGGGGTTTGAGGACTGGAGTCCCGAAAATTACGATCACTCCTATGGCGGAAGATATTCACTTGCAGGTGCTTTAGTCAAGTCGATGAATGTCCCGACCTTTAGTTTGTTTTTAAATGTTGAATTCGAAAAGCTTGATTCGCTGTGGAAAAAAATGGGATTTTCCTTTACGCTGAATAACACTCCGTCGCTCGCATTAGGAACAGCTGAAGCAAACATTATGGAAGCAGCTATTGCTTATTCAACATTTGCAAACGGAGGTTTTAAAATAACTCCGCAAAGCATTATATCAATTAAAACTCCTGATGGAGGAATTATTTATGAAAATGAATTCAGTGAAGCTAAAGAAAGAATATTGACTGAGAGATCAAGTTTGCTGATGAGTGCAATGTTACAAAAAGCGATCATAGAGGGAACCGGAGTTTCAATGAGCAGCGTTTTTGGTGTTAATCTGCCACTCGCCGGAAAAACAGGAACTTCACAAAATTATGCAGATGCCTGGTTTGCAGCATTTAATCCAAAGCTGGTTATTATAAGCAGAGTCGGAGCCTCAACTAATGCAATTCATTTCAACAATGGATCAAATGGTTCCGGAAGTGCTCTTGCATTACCACTGGTAGCATTAACTTTTAAAAAAGTACAGATGAACCCGGTGTTAATGGAACAATTAATTATGCCCTTTCCTGAATTGTCTCCAGAATTGAAGAGTGCGCTTGATTGCCCTGATTTTAAAGAAGATAATATTATTGACAAATTCTTTGATCTTTTTCAAAATAAGAAAACAAATTTTGATAATGGATCGAATAAAGCCAAACCTAAAAAAAGGTCATTTTTAAAAAGGTTATTCGGAAGAGAAATCTAAAAGCTACATTTATATATCTCTCATTTTAAATGATTTACTTGAAGTTAAGCAAATCCATCACCGAATCCGTCACCCCCTAAAAAAACAAAAACCCGCAAGACGTTGATCTTACGGGCTTTTTGTTTAATGTATTATAACTTTATTTAGTTATCTCTACTACTGCATATTTTGAAGCTTTCCAGAAAAGTGCAGGATCTTTTATCTCAATAGATTCAATTTTCTTGTCTTTGTCACGTATAAACTCATACGAACCAGCAGGATGATCAGAGATAAGTTTAGCGCTTTTTGAGTTGACAGGAATCAATTTCATTTGAGTTAAATCGATCTGTACAAACGAATTATTGGGGAAATTTCCAGTCAAAGATTCCGTTTTACCAAGTCCTATAAATCCACCTTCTTTAGTTAAAAGACCCTTAGCTTTCAATTCTTTATAAGTACCACAGGTATAAAACGCCTTATTCATTTCATAAGTCTGGGTACTGATTTTCTCATCCTTTTTTGCAATAGTATCCTGCATAACTATCACCTGGGTATTGAGCTGTTCAACCTCAAATTTTTTGTTGACCAGCGAGGTCTTTAATTCCGAAATCTCATTTTCATTCTGTTTCATCGTTGCTTCCAGTTCAGAAATTTTAGTTTGAAGAACCTGTATTGTTCCGCCAGACTTCTTTAATTGAGCATTAAGGAAGGCAATTTTCTTTTTGTTCTGTTCAAGGAGGGTGTTTATCGTTTTTATATCCTCCAGAACCTGGAGTTTTTTGTCATTGGATATTTCAGCATTCGAAGAATTGACAGTAATTAATTTCTCTTTCTCTTTTATCAATATGATATTTTTTTTAATTTCATCAAAAGTCGTTATCCATAGGCTGATGACAGAATCGCGTGCAGTTACTTTGTCAGTAAGGGACGTCTTCTGTGTTTCCATCAGACTTAAAAGCTTATTATGTTCGCTTCTATAAAGTGAAAAAACAATAATTCCCGCAACCAACAATATAATAAACGCGATAACAGAAGTTGTTACAACCCCTTTTTTCATCCCCTCATCCCTTGCCACGTCTTTTTCAAGATCATTTTTAACTTTTTCTTTTCTCCTGATCTCAGCGTTTTCACTTGCGGCATTAGTTGTGTTGTTTTCATCGGTTTTCATGCTGATTCCTCCTTTTTTTTATGGTAATTGTAAATTAATGTAAAGATAAACCGTGTTAAGATTCCGATGTTATACAATTTATGATAAAAGTTACATAATTCACACCAAATTGTTCTCTGGTAATTATTATTGATGCCATGCCACTTTTCAGAGACGTTTGTACTTAACTTATATTAATTTTATTGATTATGAGAAACGAAGGTGTAATAATACAAATTCGGATCCTCCGAACTAAACTTTTTAAAAACAAGTGTCCATTATTTGGGAAAAGCCCAAAATAACTGTGAAAAAGCCGAAATCAAACTGGAACAATCATGGAATAAACTGATTTCTAACGCTCAAAGGACGCATTTGACATATTTATGGAGAATTGGGACATGGATTCAATAGAACATATTGAAGAATTTAAGCTCATATTATTAACCAGGTCAAATAAAGTTCTGGGGATTGCAGCTTCATTGTAATCACCCCAGCGGTAATATACAACCTGGTGAATCTGATATGAAAATAACCAGGAAGATAAAGGATTCAGGTAATTTAATGGACGTACTGTTATTGGATCATTTGATTGTAGTACCGGAAGGAATGTATTATAGTATGGCTGATGAAGGAATTGTATAAC
>DATKUO010000177.1:0-16082 GCA_035530515.1 Bacteroidales bacterium | reverse complement strand
GCAATCATGAACAAGTACAGCTTCCCCGGATATGCCGCTCATATTTTCAATAATCGTGGTTGTTCCCCTATTGGTAGAAGGGGCAATAAATGTAGCACGATTGTTTTGCCATGTCCAGAACCAATGATTTTTCCCATTGATTTTTACTCCCGTTTCGTCTGTACCGATAACCTGACTATGCAGAACTCTCTGCCTGATCATTTCGTAGGCATCAGCACCTTTAGATGCCAGTCGGTTCATCATCCAATGCAAACCACCTTCACTAATCTGAACCGAAAAGACGTCATTCATCATTTCCTGAAGTCTTTTGAACGGAAGATATTGCCTGACACTGAGATAACCAATGATAGTTTCAATGCTTTTCCCATATTTGACAGGACTATCAACACCAACAGGAAAGTCACTCTCTACAATCTTCCCACAGGAACACGTGCACCTATAAACCCGATGTTCTGTAACTATTTGTTTGATCGTGGGGATTTCAATAACCTGTCGCTTCCCGGAAAACTCGAAAGGAAGTTCACTCACATCTTTTCCACATTCAGGACAAAAACACGAATGGTGTTCAATAATTTCATCGGGTGTTTCTGTCATCTCCAACGTTTTCCCTTCATGTCCGGGTTGTCCTCCTGCTTTACGATTACTTTTCTCTCGAAGACTGCTCGTGCGTGGCGGCCTGTTCTCATCTTTAGACGGTGGCATAGAGCTATTGTTACTGTTCTTTCTTGTTGTATATCGTGCCAATTCTCGTTCAAGAACATCGATTCTCGCTTTCAACAGGGTAATTTCCTGTGCCTGCATCAAAACGATGCGTTTCAATTCTTCGATGATTATTTGATCAGATGTTTTCATATCTTATGCTACAAAACTAACCCTGAAATCCAATATATCAAAGAACGTAATCGCCTATTTATCAACCACTAAAATAAATTTTGTTTATATGTGTTCGTTTTTTAAAAATGCCACTCTTATAAAAATTGAAAATGTTTATTTCATGTCCCATATTGTTAATAACACCTTATTTTTAACTTTAGGCACTCTAAACTTTAACTCACTTTAAGTACTGATTAGTTACAGTAACTTTAGTTAACTAAAATTTGAAATCATGAAAAGGCTTAAATTTTTATTCAAGTTTTGATAAGTGATTTCACGATGAATAGAGATAAAAAGGGTAATTATGAAAACAAAAAGCATTATCATCAGGATCTCTGCAGCGGACAAAAAACTAATTCAGAAGGCAACAATGAAGTTTCAAAAAGAGACAGGGGCCAAAGAAAACATTTCATCACTAATAAGGCATTTATTAAAGCAATATACTGCCTCAACAGTTGAGTAGCTTAAAAGTGCTTTAAAATGAATTTTGTCAGGTATTGCAAAATCCGTGATATTGAGCACCCTTGTCCTGTTTAAAGTGAGCAGTCTGTTCGTAATTAAATTATATTATCCTTTTGCATTGATATTGTGATTTTACGTTCCGCCAGTGCAGGATGATCTAAATATTTTGTGGTATGCAATCCATCAAAAAATATCGGATAATCATTTCTTAATAGGTTTTTCAATAAATTTTTCGATCTCCTGGTATTGACCACATAAGGCAGATGGGAAAGATTGTAAATAAAACCTGACTTTCTTGGATAATAACTTACTGATTCACAAAATGATTCTAACTCTTTGGAAGCTTTACGTCCATATGCAAAAGAGTGCAGATGGATGCGTATTCCCAGGTTATGTAATGTTTTTATCCTGTAATATGTATCGATCATTCCTCCGTAATCAGGAGGGTAGGGGATGTTTAAAGTAATAATATTAAGGCTTTTACTCAATATTTCAAGATCAGGCAATGTGTATTTAAAGATAGGTACTTTTTGAATTCTTTTCAGATAGTGATCAGATTAAAAATGAATTTTAATATCCTTTTTCTGATACTATTTAATTTGTTCCAACGCATCAGCTACCTCTGTTACAGGCAATTTACATGTCTTGTTCTGACAAACATAAATCATAGTCTTACCGAAAACCATTTTATTCTGAAGCAGCATCAGGCTACCCTCATCATTTCCCCCAAAAATATAGCATCTGGAAGATAATTATTATCAAGATCTTTCCTGATACGGTTCCAGTCTTTTCCAATAATAGCAACTTCATACAATGGTTGTATGAAATGAATTGCTAAAATTGCCCAGTTTGAATAGTATGAAATGTTTTTACTCAGATCGGTTTTAACATTAATCAACATCTGTTTTGCTTGTTGGATGTACAGATCATTATTGAAGTAATGACCCAGGAGAAATAGATTTTTCGCCATCTCTGAATTTGAGGATGGAATAACGTTGTCGGTTATCTCCATTTTCCTGGCAATCAGCTCGGAATGTTTTTCATGTGTATAATAAAACATCCCTGAAACATGGTCAAAAAAATGGTTAAATGCATAATCAGTAAGCTCATTTGCTTTGTATAACCATTTTTCATCAAAAGTTGCCTGATACAGATCAATAAATGCAGAGATAACAAAAGAGTAATCATCCAGTAATCCGGGAATGGTTGATTTTCCGTTTTTATAATTACGGAATATTTCATTATCCCTTCCAATTGCATTTAAACTTAGAAAATTGGCGCTATTAAGTGCTGTATTCAGGAATTTTTCGTCTCCAAAAACTCTGTAAGCATCAGTATAGCCTTTTAACATCAGCGCATTCCAGGAGGTCAGTATTTTATCATCCAGTCCTGGTTTTACCCGTTGATTGCGGGTTTCAAGAATGGCTGCTTTATCGTTAGCTATTTTTTTTCGAAGTTCGGAGAGAGAGAGATTGTATTTTTCTGCAATATCCTTTTCATCCTGTTTTCTGAACAGGACATTTTTTCCATGTTCCCAGTTTCCTGATTCAGTAATGTTATAATAAGCAATAAAGAGAGGTGCTTCATTCTTCAATATCGATTGAACTTCTTCAAAGGACCATGAATAAAACTTACCCTCTTCACCTTCACTGTCAGCGTCAAGAGATGAATAAAATCCCCCGTCTGATGAAGTTAATTCCTGTCTTATAAATTCAAGTGTCTGATATACAATGGCCTTATATAAATCTTTTTTTGTTATTTGCCAGGCATAGGAATAGAGACTAACTAATTGAGCATTATCATAAAGCATCTTTTCAAAATGGGGAATATGCCAGTTTTCATCTGTTGAATATCGTGCAAAGCCCCCGCCTATCTGATCGTAAATGCCTCCATATGCCATATTATCCAACGTGGATGTCACTGCATTCAATGCATCCTGATCATTCCTCATTGAATAGTAATGCATCAGGTATTCCCAGTTTGAAGGCATAGGAAATTTGGGTGGGAGTTTTCTTCCTCCTTTAATAAAATCGATTTGTGGTTTTAGATTTTTAAATGCTTCGTCAAGATTCTTCTCTGACAGGATTGTTACTTCCTTTATAAGATCAATATTTTCAATGGATTTAATTCCCTGAGTAATGTTATCAGCCTGGTCGACAAGGGATTCAGGATCTTTTTGCCGTATATCGATAAAATAATCAAGAACCTTTATCCATTTATCTTTTGGGAAATAAGTGCCTGCAAAGAAGGGTTTTCCATCAGGTAAAGCAAGAACATTTAATGGCCATCCCCCGCTGCCAGTTACCAGATAAGCTGCATTCATATATACCTGATCCACATCGGGACGTTCTTCCCTGTCAACTTTCATACCCACGAAATGTTCATTCATAATACGTGCTACAGTAGTGTCTTCATAACTTTCGTGTTCCATAACATGGCACCAGTGGCACGCAGAATAACCGATGCTTATTATGAGCATCTTATTCTCTTCTTTTGCTTTTTTAAGTGCTTTTTCTCCCCAGGGATACCAGTTTACAGGATTATGAGCATGTTGCAGTAAATAGGGGCTGCTTTCATGAATCAATTCATTTGTGTATTCGTACATTGAATTCTGGTTGTTATCTTTATTAATGGTTTGTCCGCATGAATAATTCATGAGGAATATAAATCCTAGTATTATTAATGGCTTTGCTTCATTATAAATAAGTATAACAATCAATATATTTAATAGTTTACTTGTATGAACATACTGTCGGTTCAAAATCAGAACCTGACATACAGGATTGTTGAATTTGTCAGCTGGCGCGGATTTACCTTCGGTGAGCTCCCTTCGGTCGGTTGGCTTCACCGAGCTCGCAAACAATACACCGCAGGTTGCTGGCACGGATTACAAATCTGCGCCAGCTAGAATTTCGACACATTGAGATAACCTGTTATCTTTTGCCATGCAATGTTAAATGATTAAAGGTACTAATAATGCAAACACCCGTTTAAATACCGGTTTAAATTGTGCAGACTTTTTTCCCAGTATCCTAAAATAATATTTATATATAGTCTTACTCCGAATCAGTAAACATTGAAAGTATTTCGTAGATCTGGGATTGATTTTTCAGGTTGAACCTTGCTTTTGATTGTTTTGATCCGACTTTAATAGTAAAACCATATTTAGGGATAACCTTGAATAAATCTTCGTCCGTTTTATCATCACCTATTGCAAGTATAAAGTCATAACTTTCCTGATTTATCAAAATGGAAGCGGCAGTACCCTTGTCATATAGTATACTCTTAACTTCCAGCACCTTATCACCCTCCAGCATCTGGAGCTTCGATTCGGTCAGCAATATTTCCATCAGATCATCTTTGAGTTCATGTATCCTTAATGATGCTATCCCCTCATCAGCATTACGATAGTGCCAGACCAGTGATGCTTGTTTTTCTTCAATCATCGAACCACTGCACCTGTCAACATAAGTATTGAGTATAGGCAGGATTTTTTCTTTCCATGATAAATTAATTTCCATATTATTTATCCATTCGCCATCCGGATATTTTATATAGAATCCATGTTCTGCAATTAAAATTACTCTCAGATCTTTGAACTGTTTTTCAATAAATTCACGGTCCCTGCCGCTGATAATCACTACTGTATTCCTTTTATCAGTAATTATTTTTTTCAACAGACTCTCTGTTCTTTCATTAAGTAATGCCATTTCCGGAATTTTAACGATAGGAGTAAGGGTCCCATCGTAATCAATCAGGAAAAGACGCTTCCGGTCTTGCTGATATTTTGCTTTAATACATTTTAAAGTATTTTCATCGAGATATTTTACCTGCATAAGTTGTTGTTCTTTTTTAATATCATTTACCTGCATGAAGAAATCGGAGGACCAGGTAAAAACATTATATCTTTTCAGCCTTTTTTGCATTCTGCGGATCTTAAGTTTTTTCTCTTCTTCAGGCATATTTAGTGCTTTGTCTATTGCATCAGATGTTTCATCAATATCAGTGGGATTTATTATTATTGCTTCATTAAGCTCAACAGCGGCGCCAGCCATTTCGCTCAATACCAGCATACCGAAGCTATCGGTCTGACAGGCGATATATTCCTTTGCAACCAGGTTCATACCATCACGAAGAGGCGTAATTAATCCGACATCACTGACATTGTACAGAGCAACAAGCTCATTAAAGGGGATTGACTTATACTGATAAATAATGGGAAGCCAGCTTAGATTTCCGTACTTACCGTTAATTCTTCCTACTGTCGCCTCTATCTCTTTCTTAATTTCACGATAGGCATCAATATTATCTCTTGATGGGACTACTACCATATTGAAAACAACCTTATGATGCCAGTCAGGGAACTTTTCAAGAAACCGGTCAAATGCTTTTAGTCTGCTGATAAAACCTTTTGAATAATCGAGCCTGTCAACTGAGAAGATAAGCTTTATGTCAGACAGATACTTATGTAATTTTTTCTTATAGTTATTGGTCTTGGCTGAAAAACATGTGTTGTGGAATTTATCAAAATCAATGCCCAGCGGAAAGGCGTCAGCTTTGCACAGCCTGTTTTCTACTGAAATATAATTTTGGTTAAAATTATATCCAAGGGTTCGTTTAACCGATTTAATAAAGTGCTGAGTATAGTCATTAGTATGAAACCCGACAATATCTGCACCTGTCATTCCGATCAGAATCGCTTCCCTCCATGGTCTTGGAAACAACCGGAATATTTCAAATGAAGGAAAAGGTATATGCAGAAAAAAACCAATACTGGCCTTTGGGAATGATTTTCTGATCATATCAGGCAACAAGAATAGCTGATAGTCGTGTATCCATACAAAATCACCAGGGCGGATAATACTTTGCAATCTTTCAAGAAAGAGAATATTGGCTGTTTTATATGCCTCAAAATAACTTTTATCATAAACCGTACCTCCAGGGAAATAGTGAAACAGTGGCCAGATAGTATTGTTACAAAAACCCCCATAATATTTCTCATTTACCTTACGGGGGATTTCGATAGGGAAAAGATCAAAGCTTTCATTTATATTTTCATTGCCCAGCTGAAGATCACCTGTACCTATCCAAAGGATCTTCGAAGTCATGCTTTTGTCGATATTCATTTTCTCAGAGAGTGATAAGATAGCTGATACCAATCCTCCGGAATTCTGAACGGCATTTAACTGACCCTTCTTTTTAACAAGTCTGAAAGGTAACCTGTAAGCAACTATTATTATACGCTTAAAACCGATTTGATTATTTGAATTCATCTTAAAGAAAGATTGGTTTATCAAGTCTTTTGGATAATCTGTAAACAGCGTTAACAAGACCAACATGGCTATAAGTCTGGGGGAAATTACCCCACTGGCCATATTCCTTGTCAGCATCTTCACTAAACAAACCCAGATGGTTAGAACATTTGTTAAGTGCTTCAATTACTCTGAAGGCTTTTTTAAGCATCCCGACTGTAGCAAGAGCTTCAGCGTACCAGAAACCAGAAATTATAAATGAATTACGGGATACTCCAAGATCATCGTGAAGATACCTGTAGAATAATTTCGGATTCTGAAAGAGTATATTTTCATGGGCTTTCAGATGGTGCATCGCCCTGCCACCGTTTGGATTAAGGTAATTCATAGTTATCATCTGAAGGTTGCTGGCATCGAGGTATTTGCTTCCCACAGATTGCATATATGCTTTGACATCAGTATTATAACATTTTTCAATGTATTGTATTGATTTTTTAGCAAGTGATGTGGCTTTTTTTGTAATGTCATCCCTGTTGGCTACTTTGCCTATTTTAATTGCCGCCTGGCAACCTGCCCAGTGAAAGAGGTATGTATAACAATGGAATTGGTTTGTAGTTCCAAATTCCCATGGCCCGGAATCAGGCACATCCATATGTTCTTTTATACGGTCGAGGAGCCATTTAGTGATGAATTCAGACTTTTGGATGTCTGAATAATTCAACCTTTTATCAATAAACAGTGGTAGTAAACTGATGAGTATCTGACCATATACATCATTTTGGGTCTGATAATTTGCATTATTCCCAATCCTTACAGGCTTGTTTTTCAGATATCCTTCCAGTAACAGGACTTTTTCATCCGGGACCCTTTCACCTGAAATTGTATATAATGGTTTTATCTGTTGTTTTTCATTCAGTATCACATTCTGTATAAATGCAAAATATTTTTCAAGCTCTTCAAAATGACCTATATTGTTAAATGCGTTAAGAGTATAGTAAGTGTCCCGCATCCAGCAATAACGATAATCCCAGTTACGGTGCGACTGGTCATATTCCGGCAGACTTGTTGATCCGGCAGCTATAACGGCCCCGGTGTCTTCGTACTGGTGAAGCTTCAGAACCAGGGCAGATCTAATTACTTCGTCCTGGTAGATATTAGGAATTGATGTGGATTTTACCCAGTTGATCCAATAGTTAAGTGTTTTATTAAGAAACAGTTCAGAAGTTTCCACGAGTGGCACTTCGAGTGGCACTCCATAACTAAAGACTATATATTGTGTTTCGTTAAGGACAAATGCTTTTTCCCCTATAATATAGTTGAGGGGAATATCCGTTGTCAGTCTTACCTGGCTCCGCAGATTCAGATAACGGATATGATTGCTCCCTAATGAAGTCTCCGATGTTTTTTTCCCATAATTATCGACAGGGTGACATTTAACCCTGATAATAGGATTTCCTGAAATAAGTTCAATCTTTCTGAAAAGCATTAATGGCTTGAAATATCTTTCATACTGATTGAAACGGGGTGCAAAGTCAATAACTCTGAATGTACCTTCGGGTACCTGAAATTCAGTAGCCAGTATATTTGTGTTTTTTAAATAGTATTGGTGTGATTTAAATTGACCATTAGCCGGCATAATACTGAATTCGCCTCCTTTCATTTTGTCAAGGAGTGATCCAAAAATAAAACTGCTGTCGAACCTGGGCATGCACATCCAGTTAACATTGGCATTAGTATCAATAAATGCCAGAAAAGAACAATTCCCAACAACACCAAAATTATATCTGTTCATATAGAAATATTGATCACTATTACTTTGCATTATGAATAACCCTCTGGGGAAAAGGTATTTCAATACCCTCATTATCGAAAGCAATCTTCAGACGTTTGCGGAACTCACCACTTATTTCCCACTGCTTGAGAGGTTTAGTGTCACCCAAAACTTTTACAATTATAGCAGAATCAGCAAATCCATCCACCCGTAAAAATTTAGGAGGACTTAATACAGAGTCCTTAAACAGAGGATCTTCAGACAATTCCTTTCCGGTCCTGTCAATAACCTGAATAACATGCTCCAGGTTAGTATTGTATGCTATGCCAATGTCTATATTTACTCTTGCAAAATTTTTTGAAAGATTAGATACTCTTTTAATTTCACCATGAGGAATATGATGAACTGTTCCATTCAGATCTCTCAATGTCGTCATCCTCAGGCTGATATCTTCAACAAGTCCTCCGGTGCCATCAAAGTTTACAACATCACCTATCCTGTACTGATTCTCAAGTATAATGAAAAGACCTGATATCAAATCTCTAATAAGGTATTGTCCGCCAAAACCAAATGCCAGTCCTACGATTCCTGCACCTGCAAGGATAGGACCTATTTCTACCCCAACTTCCTGAAGGATCATTAAAAGGGCCATTGTGATAATAACTATATTCAAAGCACCTGTAAAGATGCGGATAAGAGTATCTTCTCTCTTTTTCTCACCCTCTTCAGATGATGATACATCAGGAACCACAGCAATTATAACTGCTTTCCGGATTATCTTGCTGATAATTCTGTCCCCTAAAAATGCTACTATAGCAATAATAACAATTTTAAGTCCGTGCGTTAATAACCACGGACCAACTACTTCGATCCAGTTGCTTAATTTTTCTTCCATTTTTTTGTATTGATTGTATATTAAATATTATGACTATCGGAAATGAGTAGTAAAATAAAATAATTATAAATATAATATTCTTATTGTGTTAAAATACAAATACTTACACTCTGTTTCAAAACTACCCCCTTTCCCGTCCCGCCTAAGCGGGAGGCTTTGTTTTGTGCTCCTTCCCCCTGGGGAAAGGTTGGGAAGGGGGTATAATAACTTATCAAAAATTGTCTTATGCATCATTCCGGATACTCATTTTAAATATAAAACAAAGATTAACTGAATTGTTCATTTTCAGGAACAATAATTACTCAATACCTTCAGCCTGAAAAAATAAGCTAAAGCCCTGTATGCAGGCAAGCCGTATTATAAGTTATTTATGAAGGTAAAATACAATATTACCCCAGCTTTTACTGTTACTTATTGCAAGATAGTAAAAAAACAGGTAAAATGATTTAAAACCTGCAGATGTTCCGTCAGGATTGGAAATATCTGCCAGCTCATGAACGTGAAAGCATTGTTTTCCGGCCGACAAACTTTCAAGATCAGCTACAACCATTATACCTGAGTCAGTGCTTATAAAAGTAACCAAACCCTGTTACTTTCTGTAATTTTTGCTCTGTTCCGGTTGATAAATGCAGACAGGTCCGGTCAGATGAGGACTATACGATCTGTTTTAATTGATATTCAGCTGAACCATTTGCTTTAAATACTCTTTTTTCACCTTTCACATTGATCTTTACAGGTTCGTCCCAGCCCTTTTCGAAATCGATCCTTAATTTTTTTTGATCGATTTTTAGTTTTATCCAATGACTGCGGTAGCGAATTTGTATTTTTAAGTCTTTTATTTCCATGGGTAATCTGTGGTTAAGCCATAATTCGTCATCTCTGATTTCCAGACCGGTATAGCATCTGTGGATTAAATCCACTGTTCCGGCCATAGCTCCAAGGTGAATACCTTCAGGTGTTGTTCCTCCCTGGAGAATCGGAACCGGGATATTGTGTATGATATTCGTCCGGACCCATGACACCCTTTATTTCATACCGGCCACTCCGCGAATTATGCTCAGTAATACTCGACCAGAACAATGCTGTGCTAAGTATCATTTCTGCTCCGTAGTTGCCAAGAAATTCCATGTCTTTTTTCGCCTGGTAATATTGCCAGGCATTTTTATGAGGCAGGCTTTCCATGAAGCTGTTAAACATTTGCTTCCATGCTGTTCTATGTATTCTGGCAGTCTGCGTTATTACACCATCCATGTCAAGAATGACAGCTCTCATTCCTGCAATTTTCTTATTTTTCATTATTATAATCTGCATTTTGTTGCTGGTATATGCTGAAATTATCTCTGAATAGCTGAATAAATCAGATAGTTCCCGTTATGCTATTTGTTGTATAATAGTGATACCTCATTCCAGTTTACAATATTCCAGAAAGCTGTAAAAGCAGAAAGAGCCAGTTACAGAAATTGAAATTTCCCCAAACGTCACCACTTTAAATTCAGTGAAATTAGTTTTTCCCGAAAATTTTCTGTATGAAATAATGCCCGTATGCCCTGATAGTCTCTGAGTGTTGGGCAGCTAAATTAGTAACGATCATCTGTACAATTGAGCCGGCAAGTTTTCTGTACTTGTTGCCTGACGAACCTTTGACTATTTTATTTGAGAGTAAGCCTGAGATAAGGCCTGTGGCTGAAGTCAGTATACTCTCGATCTGATAAGAGGCAGAGGTTAAATCATCAAGGGTATCTCTGAGCAGGTTAATGGGCTTTAAACTCTCTGAAGTATGATATAATTGTTCTTTTAAGAGTTGCCGTTTAGATGATTGCTCAGCTTCCAGAATTTCAATTGCGTTTTTCAGCTCCGCTGTAGATGTTATATTATGCATCATACCTTATTTAAGTAGTTGTTTAACAACATAATCAGATATAAGATTTTTGAATCGTTTATTCATGAAAAAATGCAACACGAGAGCTAAAAGGCCATAAAAACCGGCAACAACAAAAAATCCGAGATATATCTCATTTAAAATTCCTCCAAGCCAGAATGCACATCCCAGGCTTAAGAAAAGCAGGAGGCAAATTATTACTGCAAATAAAACTGTGTGAGGTATTAGTGTGGAAACAACATCCGCCACTTTATCAAAGATCTTTAGCTTTGCCAGCTCAATGCTGGTCTTTACATATTCGGTTGTGCTTTCAAGCAACGATTCGATATTCCTGGCATTGTCTTCCATACTTTCTGTACTAATGACGTTAGATGAACACTATCTGTTTTGTAAATTATGATCTTAACGGCTGCAATTATGTGTATAATTTGTTGCTGCTGTTATTCTGGTTTTATTCTAAGTATAAAGCTATGAAGTTATAAGAAGAAATATAAATGCATCCTACCCAGTTGTAGTCTGTGCATCTTTCTTAGCTTCTTTTGTACTTGATTTTTGCTTCTGGGTAATGTCAGCAACTTCTTCTTTTACCTCCTCAACTTTTTTTGTTACGTTATCCAGCAATTCATCGAATTTTTCTTTAACTGAATTAACGAGGTCATCTCCTTTTTTAGATATTTTTTTCCGTGTTACAGAACCTTTATCGGGTGCCAGTAAAACCCCGACCAAAGCACCGACAGCAACTCCTGCCAGAACACCTAATAATACTTTTCCTGATTTCATACTTTTATTTTTAAAATGTTAGTAAATCCTTTTAATCAGCATATACCATTCTTTTTGATATGCTGCAGATGGCAATCTTCATTTTGATTGCTCTGTGTATTCCCCAATATAATAAAAATTTTGCAGATTGTCAAATTATACTGCCATATAAAGTCTGTAAAATCAGCTCAAAACAAAAGAAATAAAGGAAATTATTGTAATCAGGACCTACCTGATTCCATTATCCAAAGTTTAATTTATAAATATTAAAAACAAAACAAGAAATAATATTAGCTGATCTTCATGCAAGTCCTCTTGTCAGCCTGCTATCCTAATCCAACCAATTCAAAATATTATTGCGATACCAGATCCTGTTTATAAAAAACATATCTTGGCATAAGTTGTTTTATTTTTGACATTTATATTGAAAATATTATGAAATTTATATCAAAGTTTATCAATCACATCTAATCACTATGATATTATGTTCAATTATTCTGCCACTTACACTGATTTTTACCAGCTGACCATGTCGCAGGTATATTTCCTTAAAGGGTAAAAAGAGACTGATTCAGTATTCGACTATTCGTTTCGACGATTGCCCTTTGATGGGGGTTATGCAATATTTGCCGGGCTGGATGATCTCCTGGGCACTCTCGAAACATTGACCTTCAATAAAAATGATCTGGACTTTTTGAAGTTACAGGGATTTCATCCTGATTTTATTAAATATCTCGAAAAATTCAGGTTTACAAGAAATATTTATTCAACTCGCGAAGGCGATATTGTTTTTCCTGTCAGTCCGGTTTTGCAGGTTGAAGCAAAAATTATTGAGGCACAAATCATTGAAACCATTTTATTGAATATATTAAATTTTCAGACACTTATCGCTACAAAGGCAAGCCGTATGCGACATGCTGCAGCAGGATGCACACTGATTGATTTTGGATTGCGGAGGGCGCAGGGGCCAGGGGGGTACTATGCCAGCCGGGCAGCATTTATTGGCGGATTCAACAGTACAAGTAATGTTATTGCAGGTCGCGAATACGGTATTCCTGTGTCAGGTACAATGGCTCATTCGTATATTGAAAGCTATGATGATGAGTTAACAGCTTTCCGTAATTATGCTGATGTGCACCCATTTGATTCAGTTTTGCTGGTAGATACTTACGATACTTTAAACAGTGGGTTACCCAATGCTGTTAAGGTCGCAAAAGAGATGGAAATGAAAGGTCACAGGCTTAGTGGTGTAAGACTCGACAGTGGAGACCTTGCCTATCTTGCCAGGAGAAGTCGTGAAATACTCGATAATGCCGGACTTCATTATGTTAAAATTGCTGCTTCTAATCAACTCGATGAAAATATAATAAAAAGCCTGCTTGAACAACATGCTCCAATTGACGTATTTGGTGTTGGAACCAGCCTTATAACCGGCCATCCCGATGCATCACTGGATGGAGTCTATAAGCTGGCCCTGTCAAATGGCAAGCCACGGATCAAATTGTCTGATAATGTGAATAAATTCACGCTGCCTCACAGAAAACAAGTGTTCCGAATGATGGATAATACAGGCTATTTTGCAGGTGCAGATGCAGTGTCGCTGGCTGATGAGCAGGATGTTGAAATCATGCATCACCCTCTCTTTCCGCTTAAATCGCTTTCAACTAAAACCTACATCAAGGAGCCTTTGCTGCAGAAAGTTATGTCAGATGGAAAAAGGTTAAATAAACTTCTTTCACTTGCGGAAATAGCAGGATATACCAGGGACAGGTTAAAAAGACTCCAGAAAAATTCTGATATAGTTTTGGCTACGCAGGACTGGCATCCGCAGGCTCATAAGAGTTTTGCCTCGAACCATCCCGGAAAGAACCCTTTTGAAAAAATTGATCTTCACGGGATTGAACAGATACTTTGGCCCGACCACTGTGTACAGGGAACTGCAGGTGCAGGGTTTCATCCTGCTCTTGAGACCAATAAAATAGCAGCCATATTCCGCAAAGGAATGGATCCTGAAACTGACAGTTACAGCGGATTTTATGATAATGGTCATCAAATCAGTACAGGACTTTCAGGTTACCTGAGGGAAAAAGGAATCACCGAAATCTTTTTTTGCGGTCTGGCTGCCGACATTTGCGTCTATTATACAATTTTGGACGCTTTAAATGAAGGATTTGAGGCAACGCTAATTGAGGATGCCTCCAGCCCTCTGGACATAAGTACTTTTTCAGACAAAAAAACCAGGCTTAGAAAAAATGGTGTTAGTATTCTAAACTCGGGACATATGTTATAAGAATAAACCTTTGTAATAATTTAATTTGCAAGGGTTTATAGATGTTATTATGTGAATATGGAGAGAAAAAATCAAACTTTTAAAAGAGCATAAGGTATTAACAATGAATATCTTAATAATTATTAACAATTAGCTAATTTAGATTGACACTACGCTACAGATTATCTTTAGGCAACGCAATTTTATCATTACCCTTTAGTCAGATTACTTAAATTTACAACAACAAAATTTCAGGAAATAACGGGTGGGCAGTATTTACATATTTTTCAATTTCCCCAAAGCTCTGAAATACAGATTAACATATTCCCCTGCACTCTTCTCCCATGAATAATTCTGAGCCATGGCTTTTCTTATAAGTTTTTTAAAGTGGAATTTCCTCTCGCGGTATGTTTCCAAAGCCCATTTAACCGTATTATATATGGCTTTTCCACTTGCTTCATCGAATTTAAAACCAGTCCCATCACCATTTATCGGGTTGTAATTCTCCACGGTATCATTTAATCCTCCAGTTGCACGGACAACAGGGAGTGTTCCATATTTTAGGGAGTATATCTGGTTTAGTCCACAAGGCTCATATATTGAAGGCATCAGGAAAAAATCGCTACCAGCCTCAATCAGGTGAGCTAATTCGTTGCTATACCCGATAAAAGATCCTATCCTGCCCGGGAACCTTTCTGGCAAGTTGCCGTAGTATCCTTCCAGCCGGGTATCGCCGGCACCCAGTATTGCAAACTGTGTGTCCATGTTATTTACAATATCTTCAATACACTCAGCCAGGATATGGAATCCTTTTTGCTCTACAAGCCTGCTTACAATCCCAATAATGGGGGTCTCATTAGACTGATGCAATCCCAATTGTTTTTGAAGTACATTCTTGCATGCATACTTTCCTTTCAGATTATCCGGGGAGTAATTAAACGGTATTAATGAATCGTTTTCCGGATCCCATTGCGAATAATCAACACCATTAAGGATTCCTGTATAATTCTCACCTCTTTTGTTTAGAAAAGAATCCAGGCCGTATCCACCTTCTGATGTTCTGGTTTCGGAAGCATATCCCGGACTTACAGTATTGACCATATCGGCAAAAAAAATTCCTCCTTTCAGCAGATTAACGTCATTATAGCATTCAAATTTATCTGCAGTGAATTCTTCTTCACCTATTCCCGTGAAGCTATAATAGTAACGGTTATACCTTCCCTGGTATGCTATATTATGAATTGTCAGAACGCTTGCAGCATCTCCCAGCAAGGTATCGTCCTTATATATTCTTTTAAGATAAGCAGGCAATATGGCTGTATGCCAGTCGTTTGCATGAACAATATCAGGTTTGTAGTTTAACTCATTACATAGCTGAAGTGCAGCTTTTGACAAAAAGGTAAACCGTATGGGATTATCCTCGTAGTCATTAAATTTGTTGTCATGGTAAATATCAGACCTTCCGAAATATGGCACATAATCGATAAAATAAACAGGTACTTCGTTATTAATGAAAGTTTTACAAACCTTACAAATTATCTGTTCATGGCCCATCTGAACGCTCATTTTGTCTATTACACCTGTAATTTTATATTTCTCGCAGTCTATAAATGAATAAAATGGCATTACAACACTTACTTCATGGCCCAGTTTCTTCAGGTAAACAGGCAGTGCTCCTGCGACGTCACCCAGTCCCCCGGTTTTTGCAAACGGGACACATTCTGCTGAAACAAATAAGATCTTTAGTGAATCTGGCATATGCAAATTAACGAGCCGGCAATTTAAGCTCTATTTTTTCTTCTGAACCATATAATAGAGCCACAACCAGTGTAAGATATTCCCTCAGGTGACGGGTAATCAAATAATTATCCAGTACAAACTGCCGTGCATTTTTTCCCATGGTTTCCATAATTTCAGGATGT
>DATKUO010000176.1:0-2749 GCA_035530515.1 Bacteroidales bacterium | reverse complement strand
GATTGACCACCATACAGCACTCATGACACGCAGACCATTCCGCTCACCACATCATACAATTTCAGATGTAGCCCTTGTCGGTGGCGGAACCTTTCCACAGCCAGGAGAGATCTCCCTCGGACATAACGGGGTTCTGTTCCTCGATGTACTGCCTGAATTCAAACGAACAGTGCTTGAAGTAATGCGCCAACCGCTTGAAGACCGGGTCATTACAATTTCAAGGGCAAAATCAACTGTTGACTATCCTGCAAGTTTAATGGTTGTTAATTTGAATGTATTAAATAATTGATTGGTATTTAATAAGTTAAGAAGTAAAAATTCATAAATATTTCTACATAGTTCAAAATCCGGTCTTGGAGAGCACTTCATTCCGGAATTTCCATTACGTGACCTAAATTTTTTGTTAAAATAGTAAATCTCAAGCCACAAAATCAAGGAGGACTTTATGCAGTATGTATTTTTCATGTGGCTATGTAGAATGAATAAGCCGGGAATCAGAGCAATTGCTAGCAATTAAGGTTAAATTGATACTTCAGGCTTTTGAGAAAACAAGCACCCCATTTTGCCCACCAAAACCGAAAGAGTTAGAAATCGCAGCCCCAATTTTCACAACCCGGGCTTGATTGGGTATTACGTCCAGATCACATTCCGGATCTTTTAATTCAAAATTAATGGTTGGAGGTAAAATCCCATGATGAACTGCCAGCGCTGTAGCAGCTGCTTCAATTGCACCTGCTGCACCAAACGTATGACCAATCATTGATTTGTTCGAACTTACAGGGATATTTCTGTATCCAAAAGCCTTTTTAATCGCCAGTGTTTCCGTTTTATCATTCACCCTGGTCGAAGTACCATGAGCATTGATATACCCTATATCTTCCAGATCAAAACCTGCATCTTTAACAGCAAGCTGCATGGCTTTAGCTGCCCATATGCCATTTGGTTCAGGAGCAGCAATCCCATACGCATCTGAGGTCATGCCGAATCCACTTAACAATACCAGAGGTTTTGCTCCCCTCTTTTCAGCATGTTCTAATGTTTCCAGAACCAGAACACAGGCCCCTTCACCCATCACAAATCCATCACGATTCAGATCGAAAGGACGGCTGGCAACTTCAGGATTTTCATTGAAAGTTGAAAGGACTCCCATGCTCGAATAACAATCAAGAACATAAGGGGTCATAGTGGATTCTGCTCCACCGGCAAGGATCACATCTGCCATGCCTCCTCTGAGCAGTCCAAGTGCAATGCCAATCGAATGTGTGCCGGTTGTACAAGCAGCAGAGACTCCCAAGTTTGGCCCATGAATTCCAAGAAAAATTGCTGCATTACATACTGGCATATTTGGAATAACCCTGGGCACGGTTAAAGGATTAACCGAGCCCGGTCCCATTTTCAAAAACCGGGTATGCTGATCTTCAAGGTGTGTAGTATCTCCGGCGGCCGATCCAATGACACATCCAATTCTGTCCCTATCTTCATTATTCAGATCCAGACCGGCATCCCTCACTGCCTCAATTGCTGCACTGGAAGCCAGTTGTGATACCCTGGCCATTTTACGCGATTCTTTACGATCAAAATAATCCTCCGGTTTATATGATATTACCTCGGAACCTATCTGACTTTTGTGGGCATGAGGATCGAAAGCCTGAATTCTTTTAATTCCCGATTTGCCTGTTATCAGTGAATTCCAGAAATCAGCACGATTACAACCAATGGAGGTAAATACTCCAATGCCAGTGACTACAACTGTTATATTTTTATCCATGACAGGTATGGGTTCTTAGTGAAATAAACTGAAGTTACGAGCTAAAGATACAAAAGTCAGACAAAATATTTATTAAAGCAAAAATAAGTAAATTCCTTTCATAGGAAATAGGATTCATAGGATTTGCAGGAAATTTAAGAATTTTCTCTCCTCGTTTAAGACAATGAAATAAAGAATCAATTTAATCTTGGTTGAAGTTTTTCTCAATTATCGTTCAATAGGGCAGAAAAGGTTTTGTTGATTGGATTTTTTGTTTCGTGTTAAAGACTTTCATAACTTTATCACTATGAATCTATAACATGGCAAGTCTCATACCAGGATTTGAATATGATGTCTTCATCAGCTACCGACAGAAAGACAACAAAGCCGACAGATTGGTAAGCGAGTTTTATTTGGATTATTGATAGCATTCTTTTTTGTCCCAATTCTTAGGATTATTTAAGATATATTTTCTGATACGGGATAATTGTCCGGTTGTACAGATAATAGTATCATAGAAACCGGACTGCCAGGAAAAACCGCTGTCAACCTTATGAGCATATTTTGTTATAACTGATTTGTACGAACGTATTACAACCGATAATGAACCGGATTTCGGTGAAATGGATGACATTGTTGCATTTTTTAGGGATGTTTGAACAGAACGTGAATAGTCTCATCCGGCATAACGTAACGAATTATATCGGTATCTTTTCCTGTAAATCGAGCACATTTATTTTAATGCAGCAACATATTACAAGGCAGTAAATATTTTGGAATTCAACCCTCTTCAACATTTCAACTTTTTCAACACTTCAACGTTTCAACTCTTTCAACCCTTCAACAATTATCTTTATCTCCTTGTTCCCGCCACGGCGGGATTTGGCTTCGCCGAGCTCCACTTCTCCGATAAATCGGAGCAGGCTGTTCCGGTTCGTCGCTACGCTCCTCAACTTTTATTCCCGCTAATGCGGGATTTCGTCACTATGTTCCTCAACTTTT
>DATKUO010000175.1:0-20792 GCA_035530515.1 Bacteroidales bacterium | reverse complement strand
CCAGAGGCATGGATATAGATCCAGGCAAATAATTTTAATGATCGTGATACTTCCTTTTCTTTTTCGATTGCTAAAATACCATGGTTGGGAAAGTACTTTACCGGATTCATAGCATTCCTTTACTACAATAAGAAGTTCTTTCTTTTCAGTACATATAATAATTCAATCATAACTGAATTGTCCCATAAAGGAGAATCGATAGATATTACAATGAAAAATAATAGTGCTAAACTAAAGGTAAGAGCTTCCAAAAATACATTTGGCGAACTGAGAGCACCTGTATCAGGAGATTTGTCAAGACGAATTAAAGAGAGTATCGATTCTGAAGTCAGTCTGAATCTCTATGACAAACATAATAATCTCATATATAATGATTTAGGTGCAAGGGCTGGACTCGAAATCATAGATAAGATATTTGATTATATATAAAAGAGTTGAAAAGTTGAAAGCGTTGGAATTAAAAAATGTAAAAGAGTTACCCAAAGCTGCTCAGAGTCATATATAATAAGCCACTTTAAAAAAGCCCCCCTTGGGGGATCCGATAGCTATCGGGATGGAGGTAAAAGAGTTGAAAAATTGAAAAATAAACAACAAAATAATAATTTAAATAGAGATTACCTGCAACCGGCGAAAACCTCCGACATTCTATCATAATATTAAATTACAATGGAAAAACTTTTTAAAAATATAGAATCGATAATGCCTCCACCTCCCTTTCATATGGTAGGTGATGGATTCAGAGTGCATAATTTTTTCCCTTCACAACCTGAAATTGGTTTACAAGGAATGAGTCCGTTCTTTCTGATGGATTATGGCTCCAAATGGAATGTTCCTCCTTCTGACAGTCAAAGAGGTGTTGGAGTTCATCCGCACAGGGGGATTGAAACCGTAACAATTGCATATCATGGCAAAGTTGCGCATCACGACAGTGCCGGGAACAGTGGTGTTATTGGTGAGGGCGATGTTCAATGGATGACAGCAGGGGAAGGAATTCTACATAAAGAATATCATGAAAAAGAATTCAGTAAGATGGGCGGAGTATTTCAGATGGTGCAGTTATGGGTAAATCTGCCGGCAAAATATAAAATGTCGCCTCCTAAATACCAGGAAATTGAAAATAGAGAGATGGCAAAATTCATACTTGAAGACGGTATAAGCACTGTAGAACTTATTGCAGGTAATTATAACGGAAAGAAGGGCCCTGCATTTGCATTTACTCAGTTAAATCTCTTCAATGCGAAACTTAAAAAGGGTGTAAAGGCTGATTTTAGTTTCGATAAAAAGTTTAATACAGGCATGCTTCTAATTGAAGGTGAAATTAAAATCAATAACTCCAAAACTGCCCCTGAAGACTACTTTGTATTGTTCGGTCATGATGGAACAGATATAGTTATTGAAGCTCTTAAAGATAGTGTAATCCTGATTCTTAGCGGAGAACCTCTTGATGAACCGGTTGTACCCAATGGACCTTTTGTAATGAATACAGAATCGGAAATAAAAAAAGCTTATGAAGATTATTATAAAGGAAAATTTGGATATCTTGAAGACTAAACATTATAATTTCATATCAACATGGTTCAATGTATAAAATCACCATCTGTCATCGATGCAGCAGGTAATAAGGAGAAAATAGGAGTATATTCAGTTTTTTATAACCACCAGACCAGCTGAATAGATACAGGTAATTATGAGATCCTTCCTTTTTTTCGTGCTTTAATAACCAGGTAAAGAACGAATCCTGCTCCAAAGACCAGTAAAATATGTCCTAAATAGGGGAATATCTGGTCTCTGATTTCATATAAGAAATAACCAATTATAGCCAGGATAATATTCCATATCCCTGCTCCTGCCAGAGTAAACAGGATAAAATCTCTCATGTTCATCCTGGCAAGTCCTGCAGGTATAGAAATCAACTGGCGTACTGCCGGAACAAGCCTGCCAATAAATGTGGATGATTTACCATTTTTTACAAAATATTTTTCAGCAATTTCAACTTTTTCTTTTGAAAGAAGTAATACTTTCCCGAATGTTGAGTTGGCAAATTTATAAACAAGAGGCCGTCCCAGATATTTAGCCAGATAATAGTTTATTACAGCACCCAGAAGTGCTCCTATCGTACCGGAGATGATGACCATAAAAATATTAAGGTCTCCTTGTGCCGCTTTAAATGCAGCAAATGGTATTATAGCCTCTGAAGGGAAAGGAATAAAAGAACTTTCGATCACCATAAGTAAAGCTACTGTAACGTAGGTAAGATTGGACATATACCAATCTAAGATTGTCTGAAAAAACTCCATTCCTGAATTTTTTAGTATTTCATCGTTATTAACACTCGATGAAATATGGTTGAGCACAATGTTAATATTTTTACCTGGTATTAACAACTGTTTTTGGAAGCGATAAACCAGTTTTGGATCATCTGGAAAACCGGCAACCGTCAAGCCTTCTGAATAGATAAACATCTGATAATCAGCTTACACGTTATTTTTCAGCTATTTCGAAAAGCTCCCCGGAATAAAGCTCAGGGATATTTAAAACAAATCCCTTTGTCTGGAGATCCACACCAGTCGCAGTAGATATCACTCTATCGTTCATCGATTTTACCTGATAGGTTTTAACTGGATCGAGCCAATTAACAGTTACTACTCTTTCTGTCTCAACTGCCCCATGCCGAAATACACCAATTATCCCTCCATTACCCGTATCTGTATTGACACGCTGAAATCCGTCCCACATTCCCTCCATTGGTTCTCCGAATCCTGGCAGGTCCTGACGAAAACTCATTATCTCATATTTGTTTTCCATTTGCTGAAGCCAGTCGGCATAAGCACGATATTTTTTCAGATCTGTTTCGGACAGCATCCTGGGATCGCCTAACATAATTGGTAATGCTCCGGCTATTGATTTAATGTGCATTTCCCATCCTTTGTCCTGCATCTGAGGATTTCCTATCACAAGAGCCGTAGCAGGCATGACTGGTGAACGCCACCATGCCATATTACGGATCCTGATATCAGTTTTCTCACCGGCTGCACCATTAAAATTTGACAGCCAGTCACCTTCTGCATGTTTCAACAGGGCAAAATCAATCAATTGAGTACCACCCATTGTTTCAAATGTACAATCAATAAAGAGATCCGGTTTTTCATCATGGAGTTCATCAAATAATTGCCATAAACGTTCATAATTAGTGTAAAGAGATTCATTATGATCCCTGTGTCCGGGGTGAGATGTTGAATAACAACCTGACTCGGATGGATCAAAGGTATAAGGGCTAGTAACAACCGCGAAATCAAGCTTCATATATTCGAGACCGTAATCAGATGATAATCTGAGCAGAATAGCTTTGATATGATTATACCAATCAGTACTGAAACATGCAGTATATCTTTCTTTATCGTCTGGTACATGCAGAGATGTAGCTTCCCCATTTCTGTCAACGACAAACCATTCAGGATGTGCCTGAAACACTTTGCTCGAACGGGATGCGCTGCCAACACTTATCCATAATCCTGGTTTCATCCCCAATGATTTAATATAATCGAATACAGGTTTCAGACCATGCGGAAATTTCACACTGTCAATCCCCCAATCACCATAATTGTCCTGCCAGCCATCATCTATAATAAACTCCTTCATGCCTGCATCTGCAGAAGCTTTTGCCAATTCCATTACCAGCTTCTCATTTATGTTTTTAGTAAATGGCAACCATGTATTATAAACAAAAGTCGGTTTTACCTTAAGCTTTGTAAGACGAATCCCCATATATTGCCGGACAAAGTCAGGTATATATTTATTTAGCATCTCATCCGGTGTCTTTTGATTATTATAAACCATTGTAAATACCTGAGGTGTTTCAAACGATTCCCCTTTTTCTATCCATTTGCGAAATGGGAAAAGAGCTTCTTTATGGGTCAATCCAACACGGATATCAGAAGCTCCACGGAAGAGTGATGTATGCTTAATTACACCAGTTGTTTCATTTCCAATTACAATACCTTGTTCCCAGTTCATGTCATGCAATATTATCAAAGCATCCTGACTGTTACCTTCATACGGACCAATGTGCCGCCTCCTTCCATAATCAGTGTAAATCCAGCTAAAAGTGACGGGAGAATACCGTGCAATTTCAAATTTTTCCACATCAACTGATTCCAGTTTTACGATTGAGTCAGTTAAGTTCTTAACAATAAGGCTTTTACGGATTGCCGGTGAATTAGGATACAATAGATATTTCAGTACTACTTCAACCTTCCTGTCTGAGCTTATCAGTGTCACAGCAGCCCCATCACCTTCATTTGCATCTCTAATTATATGAACATCGATCAGATTCCATTTACCTGTACCTGAATAAACTTCATTATTCAATTCGAACTGAAAATCAGTACTGATTGCCCTAAAATATCCAAAATCTCCCATGCATGGTTTATAAGAAGCAGTAATAAGATTACCTTCCTGAGTCGGAAGTATAATTATTCGCTGTACAATCCCATTATTCAGGATCAACTCTTTATCTGTCCATTTTGCATAGGGAGTTTCTGTACCTGAAACATTTAGTGCAACAAAAATGAACATTAACATGCTAATTAATTTATTCACAAGCTGTTGGTTTAATATGTAAACTGGTTTCACTTATGTCATAACCTCCAATTTATTGGAGAAAATTCTTCTAGCTAAGATATTTAATAAATGTTTATTTGACCATAAACAAATAAATTAGTTATGGATTCATCATGTATTTAGAGTGATTTTAAGCCTGCAAAAATCAAACAACATTCAATAAATGTATTAACTGAAATTATTACAATTATCGTTTTACATCTTATGTAGTTCACGTTCATAAATATTATCAGACTATTTGTGGCCTGTCTTATCAAATTATTATTGGGATTATCATAAAAATAATCCCATAATTTAATATATTAGCATATTAGCATCGGCAATAAAATAAGTACTTCAATGGATATAAAAAGAACCTTCGATCTCTTAATCAGGTACAAGGAGAAATTTCCAAAAGACGATGCATTATGTTTCAAACATGATGGTTCCTGGATAAAATACAGTTCACAGGAATATATTGAATTTTCATATAACATCTGTTTTGGTCTTTATGTCATGGGTATAAGAAAAGGTGATAAGATCATTACTGTATCATCCAATCGTCCTGAATGGAATTTTATCGATATGGGCATGGCTATGCTAGGTATTGTTCATGTACCAGTTTTTACTTCGCTCAATCCAGTTGAATATGAATATATAATTAATGATTCACGTGCTAAATTAATCTTTATCTCCGACAAGAAATTATTTAATTGTGTTAGCCCAGCTTTAAATGATAAACGTGATTCTATAAAAGTGTACTCTTTTGATAAGATTGATAATGTCGCTAACTGGATGGAGATTGTTGAAACAGGTAAAGCTTGCTCTGAATCTGTCAGGAAGGAGATTGAAGAAGAAAAAAGCAAGATCGATTCCGATACCTTTGCAACGCTGATCTATACCTCAGGGACAACCGGGAAGCCAAAAGGAGTCATGTTATCTCAGAAAAATCTGGTTAGCAATTTCATATCTGCGGCAGCTGTCTTCAATTTAGGACCGGCCGATAAATATCTCAGTATTCTTCCGTTATGCCATGTAGGCGGACGCATGGGAAACTACCAGACTCAATATAGTGGAGCCAGTATTTATTATGCTGAAAACATGGGCTCTATCGCTCTAAACATGCAGGAGATAAAACCCGATGGATTTGATGCAGTACCTCGCGTACTGGAGAAATTCTACGATGTTATTATCTCTAAAGGGAAGAAACTAAGCGAGATCAAGAAAATATTATTCTTCTGGGCAGTTAACCTCGGTTTAAAATATAAACCCTTCGGAGAAAACGGCTGGTTATATGAGAAAAAACTGGCAATAGCCGATAAACTCATATTCAGCAAATGGAGAACAGCACTTGGAGGTAATGTAAGAATTGTAGGATGTGGTGGAGCAAGCCTCCAGGAGCGGCTTGAAAGGATATTCTGGGCTGCTGGAATTAAAATAATTAATATGTATGGATTAACAGAGACATCCCCAATAATTACAATCAACAGAACAACAAAAGGATGTGTAAAACTGGGATCGGTGGGTATGGTAATTGAGGATGTACAGGTTAAGATAACTGATGATGGTGAAATTCTCTGCAAAGGTCCAAATGTCATGATCGGATATTATAACGACCCTGATCTTACCAAATCAGTAATTGATGACGATGGATGGTTCCACACCGGGGATATCGGTTACCTGGAAGAAAAGAAGTTCCTTAAGGTAACTGATAGGAAAAAAGAGATTTTCAAACTTTCCAATGGAAAGTTTATTGCACCTCAACTTATTGAAAACATTTTTAAAGAATCAAATGCCATTGATCAGATTATGGTTGTCGGTGAACATGAAAAATTTACCAGTGCCCTTATTTCACCGAATTTTAACTATTTTGAGGCTTGGAAATCCATGAATAAAATTTCATTTTCTGATTACGATGAGATGATCCAAAATCCTGATATTCAGTCCTATTTCAGCTCTGAAATTGAAAAAATCAATAAACGCCTAAACTCTTTTGAAAGAATCACCAGGTTCAAATTGGTTCCTGATGAATGGAGCCCTGCAACAGGGGAATTATCTCCTACCCTAAAACTTAAACGCAAGTTTATTTCAGAAAAATACAGTAGATTGCTTGATCAGGTATATATGAAGTAGTTCATTATCAGATTTATTAATTAAGCCCTAAATAGAGATGCTAATTGTCAGGGTGACTAATAGGAAAACGAGAAAGCAATTCCTTAAAGTTGCAAAAATAATATATAAGAATGATAAAGTATGGGTATGTCCTTTTGACAATGATATTGAAGCAATTTTTGATCCTGCGAAGAATCCCTATTATAAACATGGGGAGGCAGAACGGTGGATTCTTAAAGATAATAATAACAAATTGATTGGAAGGATTGCAGCCTTTATTGACAAAAACCTTTGTTACTCCTACGATCAACCTACCGGAGGAATGGGATTCTTTGAATGTATTAACGACAAACCTTCTGCCATTCTGCTTTTTGATACGGCCAAAGAATGGCTCGGAAACAGGGGCATGGAAGCAATGGATGGTCCCATTAACTTCGGGGAAACCGATAAGTACTGGGGACTGCTTGTTGGCGGATTTACTCATCCTTCATTTGAAGTACCTTATAATCATCCTTATTATCAGGATCTATTTGAATCGTATGGTTTCCAGACTTATTATAAGATGGAAGGGTTTCACCTTGACATTACCAGGCCACTTTCAGACAGATTTCAGAAAATTGCAGAATGGGTATCAAGGAAACCTGGCTATGAATTTCACCACTTCACATGGAAGAAACAGGATAAATTTACGCATGATTTTGCTGAAGTATTTAATGAAGCCTGGGCGTCTTTCAAGACACACTTTGAACCTCTTGAACCTGAGTATATAAAAGGGGTATTAAAGAAAGCTAAACCAATAGTTGATGAGGAATTTATCTGGCTAGCCTACTATAAGGAAAAACCAATAGCGATCTATCTTATGTTCCCTGATCTGAATCAGATACTTAAACACTTGAACGGTAAATTGAATCTTTTCAGCATGATAAAATTTCTTTACCTTAAGAGACGAAAGACCATGACCAGGGCAAAAGGCCTTTTAATGGGGGTTATCCCAAAATACCAGGGACTGGGAATTGAATCGGCTTTCATTCTACATATTAGAAAAGTATTAGATAAAAAACCTCATTACCAGGAAGTTGAATTCTCATGGGTGGCCGACTTCAATCCTAAGATGAGAAAAATATTTGTCTCTGTGGAAAGTGTCCCTGCAAAAAATTATATCACCTACAGGTATCTCTTCGACAGGACAAAGGAGTTTAAAAGACACCCAATTCCGGATATAAAATGAATGAAGTTTGGAGTACTTGGAGTGCCTGAAGTTGAGAAAATATATACCGATCCGCAAGACTCTCCATCACTTTACTTCAGACTTAGTCCGACGAAGCGGACTCCGTCTGGCGAAGTCGGAGGACAAAGCCTGCATGAATTGGATTAATGCACTTATGAATAAATAAATATAACCAGGGGTAATGAATAAATATGACATAATAATTATAGGAGCTGGATTAGGTGGTCTGACTGCCGGGGCTAAACTTGCGAGAGAGGGTAAAAAAGTCCTGATAATAGAACAGCATTGTAAACCAGGAGGTTGTGCGACTACCTTTAAACGTGGTGATTTTACTTTAGAGGTGGGATTGCATGAAATGGATGGACCATCAACACGTGATATGAAGACTAGAATCTTCAATGAACTAGAAGTTTTTGAAAATGTAAGATTTATAAAAGTGCCGGAGTTCTATCACTTTGTTAACGATCATGTACAAATTACGATCCCTCATAATCCCGAAGAGGCTATGATAAAGCTCAAAGAAACTTTTCCGGAAGAGAAGAAAGGGATAGAGGCATATTTCAGTCAGATACTTAATCCCGGGAAAAAAGCTGCTGAAAATGAAAAAGAAAAAAACCTGGGAGAATATTTAGATTCAATAATCCATAACGAGGATCTCAAACTAGTCTTACTGGGTAATCTGGGATATTTCCATGACGATCCATATTCAATTTCATTAACTTATTACTCAGTTGCACAGGGAAGCTATTACAATGGGGGCGCAAGTTTTATAAGAGGTGGCTCTCAGATACTTTCCGATCATCTTGCAGCATATATTCAAAAACATGGAGGTAATGTATTACTAAACCATCTTGTTACAGGATTAATTATTGAAAAGAACAAACTTGCCGGTGTAACATATAACAAGACCAGAGGTAAATCTTCGAAAGTAATAACCACATATGCCGATGAAATAATAGCCAATACAGCTATGCCAAATGTTGCAGCGCTTTTACCCGGGGAATATAGTGTAAATTTAATTAATGCAATAAAAGACCAGAAACCGGGAGCTTCATTGCTGACAATCTACTTTGGATTCAAAAATTCTCTTAAAAATATTGGAAACCGGCAGTATTCGACTTTTGTGTTCGACAGCTCAATAAAATCCCAGTCGGATATACTCAAAAACAATAAAGGAGATTTTCACAACCGGAGTTTTACCTTTATCGACTATGGTCAGATCGATTCAGGTCTTGCCCCTGCAGGAAAGAGTGTTGGAGCATTATGTTGCATTGATTATCTCAGTGACTGGGAAAATTTGTCCTCTGAAAAATATAAAGCGAAGAAAGAAGATGTAGCACAAGTCTTTATTACGCGACTTGAAAAACTTATACCTGGTATTAGAGCTGAAATTGAATATTTTGAGGTAGGTACTTCAGCAACAATAAAACGATATACACTTAATCCTGGCGGAGCAGTTTATGGATTTGCCCAGATCCCTTCAAAACCCTCATTCAACATTTCAAGTGTACCTGATAACCTGCATTTTGCATCTGCATGGGGGAAAACAGGAGGCGGGTTTTCAGGTGCAATCTATAGTGGTTACCTTTGTGCCTATAATATCCTTCGAAAAAGATGATAACATGCCCCGGATAATTATACCCCAATAATTATCCGGGAAGAATAATGGTCTATGAATTTAACCGGCTAATTCTCTTTTCAATTGGTTGGTTAATCGTTATTGGCACTTTTTCTTCACTGGTAATACATGGGTCAAGGTGTAAAGCTTTCACATCAGAGATGCAAAATAGTCTTGAGATACTGTGAAGCACAAGAGTAAAATTCTCAATAGTAGAAAGTTTATAGTCGCGGGGCATTATTCTGTCAATCAGAATAAATTTAAAATCTCCTGGCAAATCATGTTTCCTTAGCGAATCATAACTGCTCTCAATCTTTAATTCACCAGATGCCACCATATCTTCCAAGACCTCTTTAAAGTACATATATATTTTGGGTTCTACTTTGAATCCAATGTGAAAATCAACCCTTATCAGTACTCCCGGAATTATCTGGTTTACCTGGTAGTCGAATCTGTTTGGTTCGTCAACACCGTTAACATGAAGGAACCAGTAAGTTTTGGCTCGTTTTGGCTGTTTATGAAATATTGAATAAATCACCTTTGATTCAACCTGATCAACCTTGTTGGCTTTAATTACATAAACGAGATTGGTTGCAGTTCTTGGAACAGAGGTATCTTTGGTAAGATCCTTAAACAATTGGATATTTTTACTAAGACTGGTGAAGGTGACATATCTGTTTTTTAATTTTCTGCCAAAATACCATCCATACATTATTACAAAGAAGATTGATCCTAACAATAAGGTAAACCATCCCCCATCATTGAATTTGTGAAGATTAGCAACCAAAAAGCTGCCTTCAATTGTCAGGTAAACAACCAGAATAAGTATTATCAACCTGTGATCCAACCCTTTCCTGAATAAATAGTATGTCAACAGTAATGTAGTCATCATTTCTGTTATGTTAATTGCCAAACCATACGCTGCCTCCATATTTGCAGATTCTTTGAAGAAGAGAACAACAAGGCTGCTGGCAGCCCATAGATACCAGTTAACAAACGGAAGATAAACCTGTCCTCTTATAAAGGTAGGATTCAGGACTCTTACTTTAGGCCAGAAATTAAGTGAAACAGCTTCCTTAATAATAGTGAAAGAGCCGCTGATAATTGCCTGGCTTGCAATAATTGAGGCTGCTGTAGCAAGTAATATTCCGGGAAGTAAAAACCATTTTGGCATAATTGCATAGAATGGATTAATTCCAGCCTCCTGTACACCATTTGAAATAAGCCATGCCCCCTGTCCAAAATAGTTCATCAGGAGAGCTATTTTTACAAATATCCATGAAACCTGTATATTTGTTCTACCACAATGACCAAGATCAGCATAAAGAGCCTCAGCCCCTGTAGTACAAAGGAATACAGCTCCAAGAAGAATAAAACCACCCGGGTATTGACTTAAAAACCGAAACGCATATACAGGATTTACAGCCTTCAGGATATCAGGCTGTATCATTAACTTCGAAAATCCTAATACTCCAAGCATTAAAAACCATAGAACCATTATTGGGCCAAAAGAGCTTCCGACCAGATTAGTGCCAAACTGCTGAAAGAAGAACATTACTGCAAAGATAAACAGGACAATAGGCACGACAGGGATATCTGGATTATAAAGCTTCAATCCCTCAATGGAAGAGGTAACAGTAATAGCTGGTGTTATAACTCCATCTGCCAGCAAAGCAGCCCCTCCTATCATAGTTAATAGAGCAGCCCATATAGTTTTATTTCTCAATAATGCATAGAGAGAAAGGATTCCTCCTTCTCCTTTATTATCTACCCTTAGTGCTAAAATAATGTACTTTGTAGTAGTCTGCAATGTCAATGTCCAAAAGATACATGATAATGATCCGTAAATTAGCAATGAATTGAATTCTGCGCCACCCTTCACAAGTGCCTTCATTACATACAAAGGACTTGTCCCAAGATCTCCGAAAACTATACCCAGGGTTATTAGAACACCAGCAAATGAAAGTTTTTTTATATCAAGTTTCTTACTCGTCCCGATCATGACTATCCTGTTATTTTTTCCTCAGACCCGAAATTTATTAAAAACGGCCAAAGTTAATAATTATTAATCTTTATAGAATTAGGTAGACATGAATAATTATTTAATTAAATTTATCATTGGAACAAAGAATGAAGAAGTGTAAAAACCGAATAAACAAGTAGGTATGAAACATTTTCATTTGAATCTCAGATTTTATCTTTTTATATCAATCCTTTTGCTCACCTCCTTTACTGAGAAAAATCTATCCCAGTTAATATCCGAAAACAAAATATCGCTGCTTTTTATTGGTGATATTATGGGCCATGATGATCAGATAATTTCAGCAGAAGACACTATTAACCATACATATAATTATGAGGATGTATTCCGATATATCAAATCCTCGATATCTGAGGCCGATTTTGCCTTCGCCAATTTTGAGGTAACTCTTGCAGGGAAACCCTATAGAGGATATCCTCTGTTCAGTTCCCCTGATGAACTGGCTGTTGCCTGCCGGAATGCAGGAATTGATTACCTGGCAACAGCAAATAATCATGTCGCTGACAGGGGTAATAAAGGTATTATTAGTACAATTAATAAACTCGACAGTATTGGCATACACCATACAGGCTCATTTATTAACTCAGCATCACGCGACAGCCTCTCTCCTATATTTATAAACAGAAACGGAATATCGATAGCCTTGCTAAATTATACCTACGGAACAAATGGGATTACAATTCCGGAACCTGTGATTGTAAATACGATTAATGTAGATTTGATAAACGACGATATTAAGAAAGCAAAAAGCACTAATGCAGATATTATAATACTCTTTCTTCACTGGGGCACTGAATATGATACTATTCCAACACAATATCAGACTGAGCTTGCTGAGTATTTATTCTCATCCGGAGTTGACCTGATAATAGGATCTCACCCACATGTTCTTCAAAAGATGGTATGGACAAAAAACCACTCCGACGGGAAAGATAAAATAGTGGTATACTCACTTGGTAATTTTGTTACGAACCAGCGAAATCCTGGAACTGACGGTGGTTCCATGGTCAGGATAGAGATTACCCTGATTGGGAAGGAAATTAATATTACTGAAGCAGGATATTATCTCACCTGGGTATATACTCCTATGGTAAAACAAAGAAAAAAATATTATATCCTGCCATGTTCAGAATTTGAAAACAGACCTGAGTTTTTCGAGATCACTGACGATTATGATCAGATGAATAGATTCGTCATTAATTCAAGAAGTTTACTTCACCATCAAAATATAAATATAAAGGAGTATATCTTTACTGATAATGGCTGGCTGTTAAGCAGTAACAAGGATTGAGCAGATACTACTGCTGTTAGTGTAATATCACAAAGCTCATTGTCAACGACTTACTAATGGTGAAGTGTATAGATAAAGAGAAGCCTTGGTGGCGAAATAAATGTCAAATAATATTTTTTATTATATTTTATTGGTTAACGAATTTATTTTATCAATTTTAATAAATATTATTGCATAACTATTTTTATTTATATATAGTATAAACTTTTGAGATGAATGATTCAATAGCTCTTCTTTCAATAACTGCAATCTCAATTGGGTTTATTCATACAATTTTGGGCCCAGATCATTACCTCCCGTTCATTGTTTTGAGCGAGGCAAAAAAATGGTCTCTCAAAAAGACGATGTTAATCACATTTTTTTGTGGGATAGGACATGTTTTAAGCTCCATTGTCCTGGGAATTATTGGTATCGGAGTAGGAATTTCCTTAGGCAAAATTATTAGATTGGAATCATTCCGGGGGAACATTGCAGCCTGGTTGTTTATTTCATTTGGGCTGGTATATATAATCATAAGCTTAAGAAATCTTATTAAGAATAAAAAACACAGTCACTCTCACTTTCATATTGATGGAGAGAAACATATTCACGAACATACACACCATAAGGAGCATACTCATATCCATCAGGAAGATATTATTAAAACTACCCCATGGATACTCTTTCTCATTTTCGTTTTTGGACCGTGTGAACCACTTATTCCAATCCTTATGTATCCTGCTGCTGAAAATAATATTTCAGGTACTGTAATTGTATCACTACTTTTTTCTATTGCCACTATAGGAACGATGATGGCAGTAGTTCTAGCCTTTAAAATGGGACTGAATAAAATTAATCTTAAACCTGTTGAAAAATACAGTCACCTGATTGCCGGCACAATGATATTCGTTTCAGGACTAGCCATTCAATTCCTTGGACTATAGAAGCTATGACAGGTATTATTGAGTTAGATGCTCTCTTATTTGGTTTAATAAGTGCTGTTTCCCTGCCTCTGGGGGCAATATTTGGATTAAAATGGACCCCAAAACCAAAAATTCTTGCATCTATGATGGCTATTGGTGCCGGAGCGCTGCTGGCGGCCCTGACTATTGATCTTGTTGCAGTTGCAGTGGAAAAGGGCCATTTCTATCCACTGGCGATTGGAATGATAATCGGAGGTATATTCTTTGTATTACTTAATAAAATTGTAAATAACAAGGGTGGATTCCTTCGCAAGACTGCAACAATACTTACTCATATCACTCTAAAACATAAAACCCACCATAAAAAACTTTATCAGCAACTTAGCAAGGTTAATTTTTTTAATAATCTCACCCCATCAAAAGCACATCTAATCATTCCCTATCTCCACCGGTACCTTTACCGTCAGGGTAAATTTATGGTCCATGAGGGAGACCCCGGAGATATGTTCTTTATAATTGAAAGTGGGACTGCATTAGTGATGGACGATACTAATAACACGATTGTAAATCTCCTTGAGCCAAATGATACATATGGCATAGTTGAATTAATGACCGGGATCACCCACAATTTCAATGTTGTTGTAAAAGAAGATATGCACGTATGGGTGATTAACAAGGAATCACTCGACCGTATTATCACGCTCAATCCCATGCTTGCTCAGGAGATAAAGTCTCTCGTTACTGAAAAGATACAACTGTTGGAAATATCACAGGAAATCCCTTCAGAAAAAGCTGATGAGTGGTATAATGAAGCCTTAAAACATTTTGAAGACAAGAAATCGATAATAACACAATCTGATGTCAGTGAAGAAGTTACAGAACACGGGAATCCCTCATTGGCAATCTGGCTGGGAATAATGCTTGACGGAATTCCCGAATCAATTGTCATTGGTTCCAGCCTTCTTCTTCATCCAACAATGAGTCTTTCTTTGTTAGCCGGCCTTTTTATATCCAATTTCCCGGAAGCATTATCAAGCACAGTAGGAATGAAAAGCCAAAGTATGTCAAATTTGAAAATTCTTATGATGTGGTCATCAATAATGATTGTCACAGGTATTGGAGCTTTTGTAGGAAATATATATTTTGAAAATGCTTCACCAATAGCATTTTCCCTTGTTGATGGGATGGCCGCAGGTGCAATGCTCACCATGATAGCAGAAACAATGCTTCCCGAAGCCTTCCATATTGGAGGGTCGGTAACAGGATTATCAGCTCTTGCCGGTTTTCTCACAACATTGCTTTTTAAAGTAATAGGAGGCTAGTTAGGCTATATCATCTTTTAATCAGCTATCTGTTTAATTTTCGTGAATTTGCATTAAATTATTAGCTTTGCATAAAATAAAAAGCGCATGATGAATTACGATTACAATACTCAGAGAAAGAGAATGTCATTACCTGAATATGGAAGAAATGTTCAAAAAATGGTCGATCATATTAAGACTATTGAAGACAGGGATGAAAGAAACCGTGCAGCTAAGACAATTATCCAGATAATGGGAAACCTCAATCCTCATCTTCGTGATATTGGTGATTTTAAACATAAATTATGGGATCATCTTGCCCTTATTGCTGAATTCGAATTAGATATAGATTCACCATACCCCGTTCCTGAACAGTCGAAATTTGTTGAAAAACCTAAACAGGTTCCATATAAACAGGGTGATATCAGGTTTCTACATTATGGTCGCATTATTGAACTATTAATTGATGCAGCATCTGAGATGGAGGATAATGAGGAGAAAGAATATCTTACCAACCTTATAGTCAACCAGATGAAAAAAGCATATATCACCTGGAACCGAGGGCAGGTTGCCGATGAGGTTATTATAAATGACATGAAACTTTTATCACGAGGGAGATTAAAAATAACAGAAGGGGTGAAAATTCTTGAGGCCAGGGAACTGATCCCGCCGGTAAAAAGGAAAATACAGGGAAAACCTCATGGGAAACAGCAGAACAAACCATACAATAAGAAAAAAGGACACAGCAGACATCAATGAGTACATTTATTGTTAACGGAGGAAAATCACTTAAGGGAGAAATAACTCCTCAGGGAGCAAAAAATGAAGCATTACAGGTTATTTGTGCTGTCCTGCTAACTTCCGAAAAAGTTACTATTAGAAATATCCCCATTATAAGTGATGTCACTAAGTTGATAGAACTTCTTGTGAATATGGGTGTTAGAGTAACCAAAGAATCTGAATCCGTTACTAGTTTTGAAGCTGTAGATGTTCATCTGGATTACCTTCAGACAAATGATTTCAGAAAAAAAAGCTCCAGTTTACGAGGTTCGATAATGATTGTAGGTCCACTTCTTGCCAGATATGGTAAGGCTTATATTCCAAAACCAGGAGGGGATAAGATTGGACGACGCAGAGTTGATACCCATTTTATTGGATTTCAAAAACTTGGTGCCAAATTTGAATTTGATACTTCCGATCCATTCTTTAAAGTTGAAGCCCCTGCATTAACTGGAGCATATATGCACCTTGATGAAGCCTCTGTCACAGGAACAGCCAATATTATTATGGCAGCTGTTCTGGCAAAGGGCCGTACTACAATTTATAATGCTGCCTGTGAACCATATATTCAGCAACTTTGCAGGATGCTGGTCTCAATGGGCGCTAAAATAGAAGGGATAGGATCCAACCTGCTTCATATTGATGGCGTTACAGGGTTAACAGGTTGCACTCATACAATCCTTCCGGATATGATTGAGATAGGTTCGTTTATTGGACTGGCAGCAATGACAGAATCGGAGATTACAATAAAAAACACCTCGTACGATAATCTGGGAATTATCCCGGATTCTTTTCGCCGTTTAGGTATCAACCTTGAAAGAATAGGTGATGATATCTTTATCCCCTTTCAAAAACATTATGAGATTGAGACATTCATAGATGGATCAATTATGACAATATCTGATGCTATATGGCCCGGTCTGACTCCCGATTTGTTAAGTGTCCTACTTGTTACTGCAACGCAGGCAAAAGGGGCAGTTCTGATTCATCAGAAGATGTTTGAAAGCCGTCTCTTCTTTGTTGATAAACTGATTGATATGGGAGCTCAGATAATTCTATGTGATCCCCACCGTGCGACAGTAATAGGACAGGATAAAATTATCAGGCTTAAAGCAACTGTGATGTCAACTCCTGATATCAGAGCTGGTGTCGCTCTTCTGATAGCTGCTCTTTCAGCTGAAGGAAAGAGTATTATTCATAATATTGAACAAATCGACAGAGGGTATCAGGATATCGATAAACGGCTTAATGCCCTTGGAGCAGATATTAAAAGAATCTAGTTGAAAATGCGGTTTGGCAGTACTAAGGTACGGCAGTAAAAGGTACAGAGGTTTAACGGTACAATGGCACAACATGATGCAATGGTATGCAAGTCAGCAGGTACCATTAAACTCCAATAAAGTTATTCCATTATTCCACAAATCTATTATATCATAATATCGCTATCCCATGCCTCCCCTACACTGTCAAATTGTCAAATATCATTTATTGGCAGGTAATTTGTAATTAATTGAAAAACATTTAAGAAAATAGATAGAAATGGTTATGAAAAAGAAAATTGTCCAGAAAGAAGAAACCCACAACAACATACCCGAATCGATTGAAAATAAAGAAAATAGCCTATCCAATGATACTGAGTTTTCTGGCAATAATGAAACTACTGTAAAAGATGCATCTTCTGATAACAATCTGCAAGAGAAGAAAATTAGCGAACAGGAACCTGACAAAGGCAAACATGATCTGAAGAAAATAGAAGAAAAGCTGGCAGAAATGCAGGATAAGTATATCCGTCTTTCTGCAGAATTTGACAACTACAGGAAAAGAACACTGCGTGAAAAAATTGAACTATCAAAGTATGCAGGAGAAAATATCCTGCTAGATATTATCCCTTTTATGGATGACTTTGACAGAGCGATGTCACATATGGATACAACAACCGACTGTACCGCAATGAAAAACGGCATTGATCTCATTTATGGAAAATTCAAAGTATTCCTTAAACAAAACGGGGTAAAAGAAATTGAATCACTGAACACCATGTTTAATGTTGATCTTCATGAAGCTGTTGCAAAAGTAGAGGTTAAAGAGAAAGATAGTAAAGGTAAAGTAGTTGATGTAATACAAAAAGGATACTATCTGCAAGATAAGGTTCTAAGATTTTCAAAAGTAGTTGTAGGAGAATAATAGAGGTTTAATATACCAGAATCAGTTATGTGGCTGAATAAATATATAAATTAATAGGGATGGGAAAAAGAGATTACTATGAAGTTCTTGGAGTGTCAAAAGAAGCCACGAAGGAGGAGATAAAAAAGGCATACAGGAAGCAGGCCTTAAGGTTTCATCCAGATAAGAATCCAGGCGACAAAAAAGCAGAAGAAAATTTCAAAGAAGCTGCCGAAGCTTACGAAGTTTTAAGCAATAATGAGAAAAAAGCCAGGTATGACCGTTTCGGTCATGCAGGGATGGGAAATACAGGCAATGGATTTGGTGGTGCAGGGATGACAATGGATGATATATTCTCATCATTCGGTGATATTTTCGGTGATGCTTTTGGTGGATTTGGTGCTTTTGGAGGTTCCAGGCGTGGAAGGAGAGTCAATAAAGGGAGTAATCTGAGAGTCAAAGTTAAACTTACTCTGCAGGAAATTGCATCTGGCACTGAGAAGAAACTCAAAGTCAATAAATATGATATCTGCAGTAGCTGTAGTGGAACAGGAGCAGATAAACCATCAAATGTATCAACATGTTCAACATGCCATGGTTCGGGACATGTTACAAGACTCACCAACACAATGCTAGGGCAGATGCAGACAACTTCAGTTTGTCCAACATGTGGTGGTGAAGGAAAATCTATTACAAAAAAATGTACTGCCTGTTATGGAGAAGGGATTGTAAAGAAGGAAGAAATAATTAAAATTAATATCCCGGCCGGTGTTGGCAAGGGAATGCAAATGACTGTTAGTGGTAAAGGAAATGCTGCCAGAAGAGGCGGAGTAAATGGAGATCTTCTGGTTGTTATTGATGAAGAGGAGCATCCGGAATTGATAAGAGAAGGTAACGACCTGATCTATAATTTATTTATTAGTGTACCGGATTCAGTACTAGGCAGCCATGTTGAAGTGCCAACGGTTGATAATAACGTAAAAATAAGAATTGAACCCGGAACACAACCAGGTAAAATCTTACGGCTCAGAGGTAAAGGATTACCGGAGGTCAATGGGTATGGAAGAGGCGATCTGCTTGTTAATGTCAATGTTTGGATTCCCAAAACTGTGACCAAGGAAGAGACAAAAATATTTGAAAAGTTTAAAGACTCCGATTCTTTCACACCTAAGCCTGATATAAATGATAAGGGATTTTTTGAGAGAATGAGAGGTTACTTTGAATAATAATCTGGAGCCTGTGAAAATTTTTGTGTAAACTGGTAACTGCCAGGTTTAAAGAACGCCACATCTGTCACCAAATTTAATAATAAATTGATTTATAATGTGTCCCCAGTCCCTGATGGGCATGGTCCATTTTCTTTCTTTGTTTGCAATAGCAAGATATACAGCCTTTAGAGCAGACTGATCATCCGGAAAGATTGTTTTGGTTTTAGTGTATTTCCGGATATAGCCGTTCAGGCTTTCGATGGCATTAGTAGTATAAATGATTCTGCGGATCTCCTGTGGGTAGTCAAAGTAAGCTGTAAGCTCGTCCCAGTTGTCTTTCCATGATTTGATTGCATATGCGTATTTTGAACCCCATTTCTTTGCAAAGTCTTCAAGTGCATCATAGGCCATATCCACGTTGATGGCACCATAAACATGCTTTAAATCGGATAAAAAGTGTTTTCTATCTTTCCATACAACATACTTCATACTGTTACGGATCTGGTGAACTACACACAGTTGTGTGATTGTGTTGGGGAAGGCAGATTTGATGGCCTGCCTTATTCCGGAGAGATTATCGGTACTGGCAATCAGGATATCCTTTACTCCCCTGGCCTTAATATCAGTAAGAACATTAAGCCAGAAACTGGCGCTCTCTGTTTCATTGATCCACATACCAAGAACCTCTTTTAATCCGGTGTGCTTAAGACCGATCATCAGATAAATGGTCTTGCCTATAACCTTGCCGCTTTGACGGACTTTTACGACGATACCATCCATCCAGACAACGAAGTAAACAGGATCAAGGGGCCGTTGCTGCCATTCTTTTATATCTTCGATAACTGCACTGGTAATATTGGATACCGAACCCTCGCTTACTTCAACTCCGTAAATGTCTTTAATGGTATCCTCGATATCCCTGGTGGACATGCCTCTCGAATACATCGTTATAATCGCATGTTCTATCTTAGAAGACATACGCTCGTGCTTGGGCACTACGATCGGATCAAAGGTGGAGTTGCGGTCACGGGGAACATCCAAGGGAACCTCTCCGAGATTGGTCTTCAGGGTCTTTTTACTAGAGCCGTTTCGGCTGTTACCACTGTTTTTACCCGATGGATCATGCTTTGGATAACCAAGATGTTCATTGATCTCGGCTTTCAAAAGAGCTTCAACTCCTTGTTTGTAAAGCCTTTGGATAAACTCTTCAAATTCTGCCTGAGATTTAATCTTATTTAGTGCTTCCTCAGGGATTTTAAATAACTCATTGTCACTCATGTTGCTGCTAATTAGGTTAAAATTAAACTTTTTCTGTCTAACCAACCGGTCTTTGAGCTCGATTTCCGGCTCCAGACCAGTTGGGGTCCCTAATCAGCTACCAATTCATTTACACAAAATTCTTTACACTCCCTTCATTTTTGTGCCCTCGCACCATTGCGCCATTGTGCCCTTGCACCCTTGTGCCCAATATTACCTGTCAAACATTAATCTTTGTCCCCTATAATCGTCTTTTATATCTCCGTTATCATATACAATCGTTCCATTTACT